>JALHSP010000011.1 GCA_022865305.1 Bacteroidales bacterium
CGATTCCCCGCCCAGGTGGTGTCATGTTTTTTGCACTCAAGACAAATTCGTATTAATGTGAGAATTTTTTGCCTTCTATCTGCCCTCCAAAAAACACGCCACCCCGATGCTGGCGGCAACAACACATACCGCCAAACGTTAGCAAACATGCTCCAGAACCTGCACACATAAAAGGATTGATACAAAATAAGTTTGGCCTAAAGTTTGTGCGTTAACATGATAATGACATATTTCATATTTACATTCGCTCAGAGATTTAACTAAATGGCAATAAACCTTAAAACTATGGCCTATCTTAAATGTTATTCACTCGCCTTTATGACAATAGTTTCATTGCAACCAATGGATCTAATTAATGCTACCGGGACTTATTCAAAATCTTCTACCATGACATTATGCGAATCAAGTTTGATCAATGATTCAATTCATCATGTTGAAGAACTATTTGGTGGTGGAGTGGTATTCTATGTCGATAACTCAGGGAAACATGGATTAATCTGTAGTACTTTAAATATTAGTAATCCCAATTCAGCCCAATTATTTAAAAAACAAGATCCAACAAAATTAAAGGGCAGACCTGACTCTGCCCAATTAATAAATCAGGTTTTTGCTGTAAATAGTTCAGAACAGGCAAAAGAACTTTGTGACAACTATTCGAATTCAGATTATAACACCGGAGTATTCTCTGACTGGCGATTACCAACACGCGAAGAATTAGAAATATTGTTTAGAGTCAAAGATAAAATTAACAAAGCACTAGAGAACTTTAAAAAGCCCAAAATTGATCCTCTTGATAAGACCTATTGGTCTTCATCTAAGACTTATGACGAGGGTTACGGAGATGTTTGGCTACTTGATTTTGATGGCGGTAGCTTAGTGACTTCAAATCGACCGATACCTGGTAGATACTTTGTTCGAGCAGTTCGAGCTTTTTGACGGCCAGTTTAAATTTCTTGACAATTTTAGAATAACAAAATAGCACGATTTGCTAACACGGACAATAAAGGTCATTTGTTTGTCACACTTTTTGCTTTTGCTCCGCACCTAAGACAGATTTGTAATGGCCGTTGTACCCGGACACGCGCATATGCACTCAATTTAAATCCTGCACCTTGACAAATTTCTGGCTCCGAGATAACTTGTACCGCGACACTCGTATAGCTCAACAAGTTTTGTACCCGGACGGCAAAAAATGCGCCATGCTTCGTTCATTCCGGCTGGCACCAGGACTCTACCTCGATTCGGATTTTCTGCTCCAGCCTCCATTCACTCAGCAACACAAACGCCCTTTATTGCCGGGCCGTTAGGTTTCATTATCCGGACAAACTGACCTGATGATAACACCGGACCAAAAAGGATGAATATAACCTGGACTACTTATAATTAAGGCATAATATTTGATGTTAAATTATCATTATCAAGTACAAAAACACTTACCGATGAAAAAGCTATCTCTTTTAGTGATACTATTGTTCTTTTCCTTCCTATCTCTTTCTGCGCAGATTGATAAGAAGGATCCATTAATTGTTGTTAATGGTAAAATCAGTAATATCAAATTGAGCTCACTTAATCCAGATGCTATAGAATCAATGACTGTTTCAAAATCTCAAGCATCTAAAGACGCGTACGGTATACTCGCAGAAAATGGTGTTATATCTATCACTACAAAAGACTATGTAAAGAATGATAGTCAAAAAGATCAACCAACTGAGCCTCTAATACTAGTTAATGGAGAAGTTTTCACTTCTAGCCTTGACTCTATTAATATCCAAGAAGTTGAATCTCTAACTGTCAGAAAGGATAAAACAGCTACTGCTCCTTATGGTAAAGCAGGCGAAAATGGTGTCATTCTGATAACAACAAAAGAAAATACTTTAAACAAAAAACAATAACGAAAACCTAACACGGACAATAAAATTAATAGGTTTGTCACATTTTTTGCATTGATATTCTGCTACTTAGACAGCTTTGTAAAACAAGACAAACCCGGACCGCGCACCCGCTTTCAATATAACTTTGTGTACCTTGACTTGTTACCTGCTCGCCAACAGCTTTGTACCGCGACACGCGTAATGCTCATAAAATTTGTACCCGGACGGCAAAAAGTGCGCCATACCCTCCTTGCACCTTGACAGCTAACCGGCTAAAGTACCAGGATTCTGCCCGGTGCCCACGTCGGGTAACACAACCTCCCTTTATTGCCGGGCCGTTATAAGCAAGCCAGCATGCAACCATAAATATGGTCACTAGAATATTTGACTATATCTTTTCTAATTCTCATAACCCTTTACAGATTCATCGATAATAGTAGCAATTTACATTTAGACAATAAATGTTTGACAAGTCATTCATAATTGACTAATTTTGAAGTAATTTCTACCCAATGGCAAGTATTATTGAAGGTTATACATACGACATCTTCATTAGTTACCGACAGAAAGACAACAAAGGCGACAGGTGGGTGAGTGAGTTTGTTGATGCTTTGAGGGATGAACTCGAGTCGACTTTCAAGGAGGAAATCAGTGTCTATTTTGACATCAATCCGCATGACGGACTTCTTGAGAACTATAATGTAGATGCATCACTGAAAGAGAAACTAAAATGTCTCATCTTTCTCCCTATCATCTCACAAACCTACTGTGACTCAAAAAGTTTTGCCTGGCAACATGAGTTTTGCGCTTTTAATAAGATGGCAAAGGAAGATCAGTTCGGACGGGATATAAAACTAGTCGGAGGGAATGTCGCCAGCAGAATACTACCGGTTAAGATTCATGACCTCGATCCGGAAGATAAAACGCTTCTTGAAAATGAATTGGGTGGAGTGCTTCGATGCATAGAGTTTATTTATAAATCAGCCGGAGTAAACAGGCCATTAAACCCATCTGATAATCCTGATAAAAACCTTAATAAAGCCTTTTACCGCGACCAGATAAACAAGGTTTCAAACGCTGTGAAAGAGATTATTATTGCAATAAAAAAGTATAATCCACAGGATAAAGAAGTTTCAAAGGATGTTGCTAAAGCAATACCTGAAAGACCAAAAAATCTGAAAACTAAAATCATTATATCATCCGTTATAGTACTGGCACTAATAATATTAGGGTATTTCTTTATTCCTAAATTATTTAAATCCTCCGAACAAGTTGAAAAATCTATTGCAATTTTACCGTTTAAAAATGACAGTCCTGATGAAGAAAATACCTATTTTATCAATGGTATCATGGAAGAAGTTCTTAATAATCTTCAAAAAATTAAAGATCTCAGGGTAATTTCCCGAACATCAGTTGAACAATATAGAAATCAAACCAAATCCACCCCTGAAATCGCCAAAGAACTTCATGTTAATTATATCGTAGAGGGAAGTGGCCAAAAGTATGGCAATATATTCCGGCTGAGAGTTCAATTAATTATGGCAGCTAAAGAAGGTCATCTCTGGGGAGATTCCTATGAACAGGAAATATTGGAGCCAAAAGATATTTTTAAAATCCAAAGCCAAGTTGCAAAGGCAATAGCAACTGAATTACAAGCAGTTATAAGACCTCAGGAAAAAGAACTCATTGAGAAGATACCCACTGCAAATCTGGCAGCTTACGATGCCTATCTTAAAGGTCAGTTCTTCTACGAGAAAAATGTAGATGCTGAAACTGAAAAAGCAATTTTCTGGTTTAAAGAATCCATTAAGCTTGATTCTACTTTCGCTTTGCCCTGGACATATCTTTCAATGTGCTACTGGAGGGGTTCCTTAAATTCTGATTCACCTCAATTTAAAAATGCAAAACAGTTTGCTGAAAGGGCATTGGAATTGGATCCTAACTCCGGGATTGCACTCGTTAACATGGCCGAAATACTTGATAATGAATACGATTTTGAAGTAGCTGAAGAGAAAATTAAATTAGCTTTAAAAATAGATCCTAATAATCCTTACGTCTTAAGAAATGCAGGGAGGTTTTATACAAAATTGGGAAAGGCAGATGAGAGTATTTCATTTTGTAAACTGTCATTGAAAAACGATCCTAACAATATCCTTGCCCTCAAATACTTAGCCAGGGCATATTTTTACTCAGGAAATTACACTGAGGCATGGGCAACCTTGAATAAATATTATGAACTTGAATTTACAGGATTTTCATATCTGTATTATGAGATTCTTCTTGCGGAGGGCAATCTTGATAAAATAGTTAAAGAACCGGGAATGGAACAGGATAGTTCTTTCCGCAATGTTGCCTTAGCTGCAGCATACTTTAAATTAAATAATAAAAATATAGCTGAAAAATTATGTAACGACTTAATTAAAAGAAACATTTCGGCCTATTGGATTGCTTTTGCTTATGCTAATGGAGATGAACCAGAAAGAGTCTATGAATGGCTCGAAAAGTCTTATGCTAAGAAAGAAATACAACTTACCTACCTAGGAGTTGAACCAGCCTTTAAAAAATTCAGGACCGATCCTAGAATTAAGAAATTACTTCAAAAAATGAACTTTCCGATTTAGAAAAACAACAACTTTTAATTCAAGTTTCAACTAATTGAATATGTTTCATACATTATCTTAAGTCATTTTAAGTAACAATAACCTGGACTTCAGACCAATTTCTATTTTTATTATTATTCGCTTGAATTATACTACCAATTAAAAATATGGCCTGCTTATAACACGGACAATAAAGTAAATAAGCTTGTCACGGTTTTTCCAACTGTTCCTGCTGCCAAGACAGATTTGTAACTGGTGATAAACCCGGATCGCTCCACTGCCCCTGACCAAAGTTTGTAACCTAGGATAAATAACTGACTCTCAACCAGCTTTGTACCGCGACACACGTAATGCTCAATAAAACTTGTACCTGGAAGGCAAAAAATGCGCCATGTTTCGCTCATTCCGGCCTCAGAACGCTCAGCAACATGCCACCCCTGCAGTCTGGCTCCTCGCTAAAATTGCCTAACAGGGCTGTTTTTAAACGCCCGGCCCTTTTATTGCCGGGCCGTTGGGCAAAATAATATAATACCCCAGAAACCATGAAAATATTTGTAATTGGAGGAACTGGATTAGTAGGAAGTTATTTGCTTCCAAGATTAGTTGAAAATGATTATGAGGTTTACGCTCTTACCAGAGATGTAAACAAAATCGAAAGAATAAATAAATTAGGTGCTCATGGCATTTTGGGCGATATAAGAAATGTTCAAGCGTTTAAAAACAACTTGCCTGATACTCTTGACGTGATCGTTTTACTTGCAATGCCAAGTGTAAAACCCGGACAGAGAATGACTAAGAAGCGTAAAACAGAATTACGAAAAGAAACAAATGATTTTTTTCGCAATTCTATAGATCTAGCAATTCACTATAATATCCCTCTCATTTTACCTGGAGGAACAAGTTACAAAACAGAAAAAGACGAAATTGCAGATGAAACATGGCCAATATTAAGGGTCGGTCTTACAGAAATTGGACTTGATACTGATGAAATGGTAAATAATGCTATAAAGTCCAATAACCCAAAAGTAATTCAACTCATTTACGGGAAAATTTATGGCAATGGTGGACTATTTCGTTTTATGTACAATATGATGGAAAAGGGCAACAGTAAGATTATTGGAGAGGGAGATAATTGTATCCCAAATATTCATGCATATGATGCAGCTTCAGCTATAATTAAAGCTATTGAAAAACTTCCAATCGGTGAAAAATTCATTATAGCAGACGATACTGCCGTTACCCAAAAGGACTTTACAATCTATATGGCCGAATTGATGAATAAAAAACGACCAGGACATATTCCATCGTTTATTATCAGATTGGTATTAGGGAAAGATTTCTTTGAAATAATTCGAATGAATAGTAAAGTATCAAATGCAAAAGCAAAAAAAATATTGGATTGGCATCCGAAATATTCATCTTACAAGGAAGGACTTGTGGTAACAATAAAAGAAATCAAAGAAAAGAAAAATTACTTTGCTTAATGAGTTCAAGATGGCTTCAGTACAATGATTTTATTTGTTTAGTTACCTTTGACAAAAACTCAACACCTTATAAATCGAGAAAAATAAAAAAAAGATTAACTACCTGCATGAATAAAAAGTAATTGCTACGACCACCTGACACGGACAGTTTAGTTAATTGCCTTCGGCAGCCCGGACATAGACGGCAACTATACCACCGGGCAGTTAGGTGGCATAGTCGGTACCACCAGTAGACAAATTTCAGGCTTGTATTTACAATCTGTTTAAACTGATAATACTCTAAACAAATGAAGCAGTTACAAAAGAGTCTTGTCGTAGTTCTTTTAGTAATATGTTGTTGTTTATCAAACTGCAATAGAACCAAGGAATCTATGCAACCATATGATGGCTATCAAATGTATGGAAGCAAGGAAGAGATAATCAAAATACTCAAGGACAAATGCGTTGACACAATCAACTTTACGAAAGGTGATGTTATAGCCGACATCGGCGCCGGAAATGGCTCTGTGGAGGCTATGCTATCCATCTTTCATGACAGCTTGACCTTTTATATACAAGACATCGATACTTCTGTCTGTAATCAAAAGACTATTAATGAAGTTATTAGCTTTTATCAAGTGATAAATAAAAAACCATTTACTAATAATTTCATAGTTGTAGCAGGATCTGATGACAAAACAAACCTGCCAGATGATACATTCGACAAAGTATTAATGCTATGGACTTACCAATATTTTATAAATCCTCAAGCTATCATGACAGATTTGAAACAAAAGCTTAAATCTGATGGCCTTTTGTATATAGTAAACCCAAATGTTGATTTTGAAACAAGCAAAGAGCTTACTTCTCAATATGGATGGAATGCATCACCAATTGAGAAAGAAATCTCTGATATAATAGAATTTGGTTTCGAATTAATCCGATTCTCAAGAAATTATGAAGATCCGGAAAATCCTTATATCATAATTTTTAAAAAGAAAAATCCATAAAACTATCCTCTTCATCCCATGACAATTTTAAAATACTACGACCACCGGACACGGATAATAAAGTAAATAAGTTTCCCGCCTTGCAGGCCAGGCTGTCACTGTTTGTGAATCTCAAGTCTTCAATTTAAGCCAGTTACCAGCCCTTTAGAGACACTCATTTTTACTTAATAGCAAATGACCAACTCAGGAATAATAATCCTCTGTTGGTCTTTTTTTTACCTGCTGTCAAATTTTATCATCATGAAACAATCAGATATAACTAAATCCGAGGTAAAGCCGCAAAACAGAAGAATCTTATAATTATTGGATTAAAGAATACATCTATTACAGCGAGCCTATTACAACCGAGTATATATCATTCGTAATAAAAATATAAGCTCCCTATTAGAAGGTTTATTATATGAACTTTGGGGGACTACCTTCGTTGATCCCTTTTAGAGTAACCTGTAAAGCCAAAGCAAGACCGGTTTTTTCTTTTAGGTAATCAAGCAAGTCCCTCTCCCCTGGGAGAGGGGTAACCCAGAGCATCGTCGAGGGGTGGGGTGAGGTGGATTATCAAGGGATTGCTCGCTCCGCTCGCGATCCCAAATTAAGTACCCTGCAAAGCCAAAATAAACCCTGTCGGGTTATGTTTATTTTGGCCTTGCGGAGAGAGGGGGATTCGAACCCCCGGTACAGTTTCCCATACGGCAGTTTAGCAAACTGCTGGTTTCAGCCACTCACCCATCTCTCCTGATCACTCTGCATTGTCATACGGAGCGCGACAAAAATAGGAAAACAAGAATAAAGTGCAAAATAAATAACTACTTATTTCAAACCTTTCAACGTATCTATCACCTGCCTGAAATTCTCAAGACTTTCTTCATCAAAATCGTTCATTTTTATCCTTCCTGCTTTTACGTCAGTCAGAAATCGTGAGAACATAAAATTCCTCGGGATATCTTTTTCCCTGACATACTCTGAATTGGAAACAGTTATTCCTTCTCTTGTTTTTAAAATATGATTCTTAAAATCGAGAGTGGATAACATGTCTTCAGAATTAAAGTAAGCATCCGGCATTCTGACTATCAAATCACTGCCACCACTTTCTGTTTTAAAAATGGTTTCTTTCAGCAATGCTCCGATCCTGTTTTCCTTTTCATTTTCAAAAAGCAAAACGGCAAACTCCATTCCCCATCCCATCATAATATTACACATTAACGGGATCGATGAGACATTAGTAGCCGGAACAACCGTAATTCTTCCCTTAAATCCCATAAGATAAATGATGGAACTCAGTATATAGAAAGATCCTGTGTCGTTAACAATCAGATTAATTTTCTTTGAGGAAAATCCTTCTCCTGCCACCGGATTGCCCAGAATACTCTGAAGAGGGGTAAGTGTATCGGGGGAAGCTGCTGAAAGACGCAGCGGATCAAGAATCTTGGTAGTACTTCTCAGACTGTCAAGATCATCCCGTTGAACCGCGAGTATCCGATGTATTTTATTGATTTCCACAAGATGTGGGGAATGGGTCGTATAGATGACCTGGATTTTATCCTTGATATCTTCAAATACCTTGAGTACATCTTCCTGGGCTCTGGCATGAAGACTGACACCAGGCTCATCGACCAGAAGCACCATATGTTTATTGATTTTTGCTGAAGCTTTTAACTCCATATAGAAGGAGAGGAACCAGCGTACTCCACGGCTTCTTTGCTTCGGATATAGTCTTTCTCCTTCATCCTTGATCCAGAATTCGAGATATGGCTTGCCTGCTTTATTGCCATATGATGCACTATAATGATCCAGCTCAAACTGAATGTGTATCTTATTATTACGCCCGATGGATTGTTGCCAGAAATCCTGAAAATTACATGTAAGAGTCTGGTTAAGGTTCTCGATTTTCTGTTTCAGGATCCTGGCCGAGGGCTGCTGAAAGAAAGAATAATCAAGTTGGGCTATTGACAGAAAATTTCGTGCAGCTTTATAACCTTCAACCTGATTATTACCGGAAATGATATCTTCCATATCGATCCTGTTTGGCAACAGACTGCTGAAATCTTCAAATAACTCAAAAACAGGGCAGTGTTCAAAATATTTCTTTCCAAGTATGTCACTGTTATACTGCGATTTATAAGAATGAATTATCTCATTTACTTTGTGCTCGGCTTCTATTTCAGAATGTCCTTCCATTATATAATTCGATAATGCAATAAACCTGTCAAGTTCTGCTTTTTTCAAATCTCTTTCATTCCGGGTTTTCCTGTAATCATTAAGGATATTTTTCCACTCCAGATCATTTTCATCATCAAGAGGACGCATAAGCAGTGTCATCTTCTGATGTCTTTCCTCCAGTTTCAGTGAAAGTTCTCCAAGATGATTTTCCAGGGTTGTACATTTTTCCAGCAGCGTTTTCCATGTTTCACCGGCTTTCTTCATAGACTGTTTCTTAGCCAGCTCCATAATAATTTCTTCCTTTTTCTTCTTAAGTCCGTTTAACTGGTCCTTTAAACCTGTATATTCAGATTCCTGTAAACCACCCGGGTCAGAAGCTTTCCTCGCAAAAAGCCGGAAACCTTTTCTTCTGCTTTCTCCTGCCATAAGTTTTGATCTTATGTACGATTCCTGATCTTCAATTTTTACCAGAGTCATTTCAAGATCAGTGATATGGCTAAGTTCCTCTTCCAGCTTTATAGTAACATCACCAAGATAAATTTTCCATGCATTTTCAAGCGAATCAAGATACTGGCTAATTTCACCACTCACATTGATGACAGAAGAAAGATCAGCTATCCAGAGCCTTGTAAGCTCTACATGGGAGAGTCCCGACAAAAGCTCTTTTAATTCAGTTCCTGGATTGTCGGTAATCTTGATAAGCCATCCCTGAGGTATGCTGAAACGACAGCTCACCTCAGGCAAAGAAAGATCGCTGCGTAAAACATCTTCCGAAATGATTCCTGTGGAAAATACTTTCAGACCCTCCAGAACAGATGTTTTCCCCGACTCATTCTGACCGATAAGGCATGTAATATTATCTGGGGAAAGAGATTGCCAGCCGGTATCCATAATCGACCGGAAGTTTTTAATTCTGAAAGCGGTGAGCTTCATCATTTTGAAAAGAAATTATAATTGAAACCCAAAAATAAGAACATCATCTATCTGCTGATAATTACCTTTCCATTCCTTAAAAGTGTCTTCCAGATATTCCTTTTGCCGCGACAGAGAAAGCCCTGCAATCGACTCAATTGCCAGCTTCAACTGCTTATGTTTGAATTTTTTATCTGTCAATTCGCTGAACTGATCCGAAAATCCATCGGAAAACAGATAAAATGTATCTCCCGGTAAAGTATCTATCATCCGGTTGGTAAAAGAGTGTTCTACCAGGGGTGCAAGACCAATAGTCATTTTATCGGGTTTGAATTCGGTCAGTAATCCGTTCCTGACTCTTATCATAGGTCTGTTTGCACCTGAATACTGCAGCTTTCCTGTACTGCTATCAAAAATGCACAAACCAATGTCAATACTGTCTTTTGTTTCGGACCTTTCGTCTGTCTGATGAAGTGCTTTCTTTACTTTTTCCCTCATCCGATTAAGCACCCTGTTGGCTTTAAAATCACTCCTCGATTGGAGTATCTCATTTAAAAAGCTGATCCCAAGAATGCTGAGCAGAGCACCAGGTACACCATGTCCTGTACAATCGCCTGCTGCAATACATAAATATTGCCGGCTGGAGAAGGTATAATAAAAATCTACACTGACAATATCCTTTGGCAGGAATAAAACAAAATAATCTTTGAAGAGGCTTTTAAGAATCCCGGCATCAGGCATTAAAGCCTGCTGTATCATGCCTGCATAACGCAGGCTGGCCAGATGATCATCCATCCCCTGGCTCAGTGCCATTGAAATATAATCTGAATTATTCTGACTTCTGGTTGTCATAAGCCGATATTTTCAAAACGGACGATAAATATACATTAATTTTAGATTCCAATGCATCTGAAGCAGTTCCTTTTAAATGTGCTTTCTCTTCAGAAGAACAACATTTTCAACATGATGAGTATGTGGAAACATATCTATTGGCTGTACTATTGCCACATCATATTTATCCGAAAGAATAGATATGTCCCTTGCCTGAGTTGCCGGATTACAACTTATGTATACAATTTTTTCAGGTGCAGATGACAAAATAGTACTGACAACACCGGAATGCATGCCGGCTCTGGGAGGATCGGTAATTATAACATCCGGTTTCCCGTTAGTGTCTATAAATTGTTCTGATAAAACATCTTTTATATCCCCTGCAAAAAATTTGACGTTCATAATATTATTCATTGCAGCATTGATCAAGGAATCTTTCACTGCTTCTTCCACATATTCAATTCCAATTACTTTACCTGCAGATCCTGCAACAAAAATTGCTATTGTTCCTGTTCCCGAATAAAGATCATAAACGATCTCTTTCCCCGTCAGCCCGGCAAATTCTTTTGCAGCCTTGTACAATTTCAGAGCCTGGCTGGTATTTGTCTGATAGAATGATTTTGGGCCAATCTTGAATTTAAGCCCGTCCATTTCCTCAACAAGATGATCATCACCCATGTAAAGAACAGGATTCTGGTCGGCAAGCGAATCATTTCGTTTTGAATTGATGACATACATTAACGAACTGATCTGAGGAAATTCATATGCAAGGAAATCGAGCAGGCCATTCCTTCTTTCCGGTTCATCATGAAAGAAAACAACAATCACCATTATTTTCCCCTCACGGGAATTCCGGATGATCAGATTCCTCAGAAAACCGGTCTGCTCACGCAGGTTGAAAAATTTCAGGCCTTTTTTGTGTGCATACTGCCTGACACTGTCCCTTATCGAATCCGAAGGTTCAGGTTGCAGATGACACTCCCTTATATCCAGTACTTTATCAAAGAGTCCCGGAATATGAAATCCCAGGGCATCTTCATTTCTAAAATCGTTGTCCGACATCATTTCTTCGCGGGTCAGCCATCGCTTATCTGAAAATGTATATTCAAGCTTGTTCCTGTAAGAGAAAATTTCCGGGGATCCGATAATCGGATTAACAACTGGTATTTCAACTTTCCCTATCCTTGCAAGATTTTCTCTGATCTGTTTTTCTTTATATTGCAGCTGGAGCTGATACGGAAGATGCTGCCATCTGCAGCCGCCACATATTCCGAAATGTCTGCATACCGGTTTTATCCTGTCAGTTGAATACTCGTGAAACCGGACAACCCTTCCCTCGAGATATTTTTTTCTTTTCTTTATTACTTTTATGTCAACAATATCACCCGGTATAAGCATTGGTACAAATACTACCTGATTGTTGATCCTGGCAAGGGCATTTCCCTCCGTACCTATATCAGTAATACATACCTTTTCAAGCAGCGGCAGTTCTTTTTTTCTTCCCACTTTCTGATCGTTTAATCTGAACTTCTTTTACGAACTATTGATCCCTCACATCTATAAGAAACAAGAGGCCTTCTGTCATACAGGGAACTATTCCCTCACTATGATCCAGACCAGGAAAAATTATCTTTTTGCAGGTTAAAGTTGAAGTGCCGGCATTTATCATGGCATCGTACATTGTTTCAGTTGCTGTAACACTGACCTGTGTATCGCCATCACCATGAACAAGGAGAAGGGGTATTGTTGAGTTCCATGCACTGATACTGTTATTTATTAGAGCCTCACGTACAGTCGAGTATGATACTGATGAAACAAATCCGGATAGAAATTCCTCTTTCATAAATTCCGTAATAAATGTAGTAAGCTGATTATTAATCTGATTGGTTGTAAGAGTTCCGGTGTATAAAGAACTCAACCTGGTTGCATAGGGTTCATTCAGGATATCAGATACCGGATTCGTGAACTGGTGATAAGCGGAATAGGCATTTATGATATAACCAAGATATGACGGCATTGGGTAAGTCGAAGTATTTACCATACCAAGAAAAAGATTATACATGTTATAAGGTCCTGCTCCACAGACACTGCCATTGAGATTAAACTCGTCCGTATATTCCTGCTCCATGGCTTTATGAAGGGCCAGTGTAGCCCAACCACCCTGAGAGTATCCAAGAAGATAATACTCGTTTTTAATGGTTATTCCGGGAAACTCTGATTCACCGCTTTCGTTCAGGGCACGAAGCATATCAACTATTGATGCTACTGTTGGTTCTGCAATCAGATACGGATGAGGAATTTGTACAGAAGCACCAAAACCCGGATAATCAGGTATTACAACCACAAATCCCATTGAAGCAATAAACTCAACCAGCTGGTAAGGAGGATTTGTCACGAATTCAGTTGGTGCATAAGCATTAACCGTATTGGTCCCGTTCTGAAAGCTAAGTACCGGGTATTCACCTGCTGTAGCCGGAATACAAACCAGTCCTGATGCTTTAACCTCCTTTCCGTCTATTGTTGTATAGTAGACCATCTTGAAAACATTTATATCGCTGATGACTAACGGCTTAAGATCACTGATCTCAGGGTAAGTCTGAACAGCGATATCCATCATACTGTTTATAGTTGCCTTTGTATATGTAAGAGCCAGGTCTTTTGATACAAAATAATCATAGTTGGGTCCCTCCTCCTTTTTACATGAAGAAACGGTTACTGCAATTATAGAATAAATCAGTAATGATTTGAATATAAGTTTATTAGTGTTCATTATTCTAATTATCAGCCATAAATTTAAAATACATTTCAAGCTTTTTAACCTCCCCGTCCCCGCTAACGCGTGGTAAAGATAATTCTTCTGTAGATAACCTTTACTTCACAGGCTGATTTACTTTTTCTATATTTGCCTCACACTTGTTTTTTTATGGTCTCTGTTCAGAATCTATCAGTATCATTCGGCAGTTTTGATCTGCTGACTAATATTTCGTTCCTCATAAATGAACATGACCGTATCGGACTTGCCGGCAAGAACGGATCGGGTAAATCGACACTTCTTAAAATTATATCTGGTATTCAAAGTCCAACTTCAGGACAGGTTGATATGTCAAAAAATGTGACAATAGGTTATCTTCCTCAGCAGATGAAAGTTGATGATTCCACTACTGTGATAAATGAAGTTATTACAGCATTCTCTGAACTTATCGGGATATCGGAGGAAATAGAACGGTGCAGTGCAGAAATAGCAAGAAGGGAGGACTATGAATCTGCTGATTATCTCCGGCTGTGTGATCACCTTACAGTTATTGAAGAAAGATACAGAATGCTCGGGGGGATCAACTATCTGGCTGAGGCAGAACAGACTCTGACAGGTTTGGGATTTGAGAGAAAAGATTTTGACAGACCAACAAAAGAGCTGAGCGGCGGCTGGCGGATGAGAATTGAACTGGCGAAAATCCTGTTAAAGAAACCATCTCTCTTTCTGCTTGATGAACCTACAAACCATCTTGATATTGAATCTATTCAATGGCTTGAGACGTACCTTGCAGTATATCCGGGTGCAGTCGTTCTTGTTTCACACGACAAAGCATTCCTGGACAATATTACCGCAAGGACCATTGAGATCTCTTTGGGCAGGATTTATGATTATAAGGCCTCATGGTCAAAATTTGTTATTCTCAGGAAAGAGAGACGGGAACAGCAGATTGCTGCATATCGGAATCAGCAGAAGATGATCGAAGAAACCGAAAAGTTTATTGAACGATTCAGGTATAAAGCTACGAAGGCAGTTCAGGTTCAATCGAAGATAAAACAGCTGAAAAAGGTTGAAAGGCTTGAGGTGGATGAGGAAGATTACAGTGAAATTAACTTAAGGTTTCCACCCTCACCCCGGGCAGGTACTACTGTTGTAGAAGCAGAAGGAATCTCTAAAAACTATGGATCCCTTAATGTCCTTAAAAACGTAGATTTTAAAATCCACAGAGGTGAAAAAGTTGCATTTGTCGGCCGGAATGGTGAAGGAAAAACAACATTTTCAAGAATCATCATCGGAGAACTTGATTATGAGGGTTTACTTAAAATAGGACACAATGTAAAAATCGGGTATTTTGCCCAGAACCAGGATGAGCTTCTTGATGGAAATAAAACAGTTTTTCAGACAATTGACGATGTTGCCAAAGGGGAAATCAGAACAAAGATGCGTGATATGCTTGGAGCATTCCTTTTCAGAGGCGATGATGTTGATAAAAAAGTAAAGGTACTTTCAGGAGGTGAGCGTTCAAGGCTTTCCCTGGTCAGGCTGCTGCTTGAACCACATAATCTTCTTGTACTTGATGAACCGACAAACCATCTTGATATGCGCTCCAAGGACATCCTTAAGCAAGCTCTTGTCAGATATGATGGCACATTAATTGTTGTTTCACACGACAGAGATTTCCTTAATGGTACTGCAGGGAAAATATTCGAGTTCAGGAATAACAGGATTAAGGAAAATACGGGCGGCATTTATGATTTTCTGAGAAAGAAAAAAATTGAAAACCTGACAGATATAGAAAGGAAAGAGAAGCTCAAAGCAAAGCCTGCTGATGAGGATGTTTCAGTAAACAAGCAAAGATACCTTGAAAAGAAAGAGTATGAAAGGAACCTGAGAAAGCTCAGAAAGAGGCTTGAAGACTCTGAAAAAAAGATCGAAAAAATTGAAGCAGAAATATCAGCCTTTGATAAGATACTCAGCAAACCTGATAACTCACTGACAGACAACAAAGACTTTTATAGCAAATATCAGGAGCTGAAGGAGCGGCATGGTGAAGAAATGAACCGATGGGCACAATATACTCACGACGTTGAAGTTTTCTTAAAAAATAACAGCTAACGATGGAATCTCCACAGTTTGAAAAAGAATACCGGGTACACGTTTATGAAACCGGCCCCGATGGGAAGATTAACCTTTATTCTCTTTTCAATTATATGCAGGATATTGCTTCGGATCATGCAATAAGGCTCGGATTTGGAAGGGATGATCTCATGAAAGAGAATCGTTTCTGGGTCCTTTCAAGGATGTATGCTGTTATTGCCGACTTTCCAAAATGGGAAGATACTATTATTGTAAAAACCCGGACATGTGGTACAGATAAATTATTCGCTGTGAGGAACTTTGACATATGCTATCCGGACAGGAAACACATTGCCTCGGCATCGTCATCCTGGCTTATTCTGGACCAGACAACAAGAAAAATACAGAGGCCTGACACAATACTGCCACAATATAATTCAAATCTTCAAAAAGGTAACTCCTCAATCAGAAACGCAATGAAACTTGAGCCTGGCAGTGATGATGTACAGTTATCTTCAAAGTTCAGAATAAAAACAAGCGACCTTGATGTCAATCTGCATACAAATAATGTCAAATATCTTAAATGGGTTATTGATACTTATGAACTCGATTTCATAATGAACCATTTCCCGTGTACGGCAGAAATAAACTATCTTGCTGAATCACTGTATAATGAAGAAATAATTATCAGGACTTCCACGGAAAAAGAAAATAACTATGTTTATAGCCATTCAATTATCCGGACAAATGATAATAAGGAACTGTGCAGGATAAAACTGGAATGGAAAGATAGCTCAGTTAAAAAAGTTAATTAATTTTGAGCATGAACAAAATTTTCTGTAAAAGAATATTACGAATGCTGTTTCCAACTGCAGTGATTTGTTTTATTGCAATGTCCTGTACAACGGTGAAGACTGCATTCGATTCAAAAGATCTGTCCTATCTGTACAATCCGACTAAAAATCCGGTAAATCCACGTTATAATGTCACTAATCCGTCAGACGAATTGTCAGTGCTTTCTGTAAAGTTCTTTGCCAGCGACCTTCATTTCTCCGAAGCAAATCCGCAGGGAGTGCCAATGGCTATGATGCTTATTACCGTTAAGCTTTATAACACCAGCCGGGGAAGGGTACTTGCCGACACGGCTTATTATAATATTAATATCATTAAGGAGGAAGGAACACTTGAATATGTTTATAATATCCCTCTTAAAGTCGCGACCGGATTTGAATATATGGCGGAGGTCAAGATTCTGGACAGGATAAGACTTCAGGTCGTACAGGCATTTGTACCTTTTAATACACTTTCGTATACAAATAAATACAATTTCAGAGCGCAGGGCCATTTCGGAAAAAACGATTTGTTTAATCCTGTAATAAGGACCAATGAATACGTTAATCTTGTTTACCTGAAGGCTCCTCCTGACAGCATTTTTGTTTCATTTTATAAACCCTTCAAGGAGATACCTTATCCTCCGTCAATGCTCCTGCCGGAAAAAACTCTTTATTATGGTCCTGATACCATTGTTGCAATTCAGTACTCTGACACTTTGCCGATGATGTTCCCTAAAGAGGGCATATTCCTCAGTTCAACAAGCAGGGAAATCACTGATGGATTCACTTTTTATAATTTCGGGAACGCATTCCCATCGCAGAATACTCCTGAAGTAATGATAGATCCTCTTGCTTACCTGGCAACAGAAGATGAAATGAATACAATGCATTCAGCGCCAAAACTAAAACTGGCTCTCGATGATTTCTGGATCAAATGCGGAGGTAATGTTGAAAAATCACGTGAGCTCATCCGGATTTTTTACACAAGGGTGGAATATTCAAATTATTATTTCACATCATACAAGGAGGGATGGCGAAGCGAAAGAGGTATGATCTATATCATTTACGGACCTCCTGATAAAGTCTACAAAACATCTGAAGGAGAAAGCTGGGGCTACCGCAAACCTGTAATCAAATCATCATGGGGAACCAGGTATCGGGTTAAAGAGGAATACCTGTTTTTCAATTTTAAAAAGAAAGACAGCATATTCTCTGATAACGATTATTATCTCAGCCGCAGTGAAACCCTTGTTACTTTCTGGGATCAGGCAGTTGCAAGCTGGAGAAAGGGTATTGTATATCGTCTCGATAATCCCGAAGATATCTAAATTCAATGTTGAAAGAATCCGATTGTATTTTTGGTTTGCGGCCTGTTATTGAAGCTATCAGATCAGGGAAGCAGCTTGATCGTCTTTTGATACGTCAGGGGCTCCAGGGAGGTTTGTACCATGAATTGATGACTGAGGTAAAAAAACACAACATTGTATATCAGATTGTACCACTGGAAAGGATAGAGCTGGTAACCCGGAAGAATCATCAGGGAGTTTTAGCATGGCTAGCATTGATTGAATATCAGAGAGTCAGTAATCTGCTCCCGATGATATTTGAAAAAGGCGAAGATCCTTTGGTAATTGCTTTGGATGGGATTTCCGATGTCAGAAACTTCGGTGCAATAGTACGGTCTGCTGATTGTCTGGGAGCGCATGCAATAATAATCCCTGAGAAAGGTTCTGCAAGGATTACAGCTGATGCTATTAAAACATCTGCCGGTGCTTTACATTCATTTCCTGTATGCCGTGAGAAAAGTATTGTCAGGGCTATTGAGTTCCTTAAGGAATCGGGGCTAAAAGTGATCTGTGCAGGTGAAAAATCAGGAAAGATTGCTTCTGAAGTGGTTATGACTGGTCCTTCGGTTCTGATACTTGGGTCAGAAGACAAAGGGATAAGCCGGGAACTGACAATATTGGCTGATGAACAGGTTAAAATACCAATGATGGGGAATATAAATTCACTGAATGTTTCAGTGGCCGCCGGGATACTGCTTTATGAAATAATGAGGCAGCGTTCTGACAATATCAGGAAATAATACCTTTAATTCTGTCGTCCAACCTGCTCTGATCCGTTGCGAAAGAAGCCAGACCAGCAAGTGTCAATAGAGTATCCGGAGCAATTTTACCTTCACTTATCTTCTTTGCCCACCTGGAGTGCACTGGTATTTTACCGTCGGATGCAATGAATAATCGTTCTTCCTTCGAAAGGACCGGGAATATATCTTCGCAACCCTCCTCATGTGCTATATGAATAAGTTCAGTGCCTGTTGCCGGTACTTTTGAATCAAGCCTTTCTGCCAGGTTCAGAACCTTATCATCGACTGTCCAGAATTTCTCAATCTGCGCTTCTTTTGCGGAGGTGTAAAGGCTTACTTTGTAGTTTTCATGAGTCCGTGATTTAAATTTCCCGGTTAATGATTTACGCCCGGCAGCTGCCACTTTCGGAGGCATTGTAAATACATCTGTTCCGGCAAGAAGCTCGAGCTGTGAATAATTTCTCAGGCTTGCAGCAATAAGCTTTGTATGCCACGGATTCCTGGCTGAGAGCCCTGTTACCCAGTTCTGTGATGCAATTACAGCCATTTCGCCAGCTCCCGAGCCATCACCAAGTTTGTTGTCAATCATATAAGCACCGATTCTTCCAAGAAATACATTCACGTAATTGGGTCTGGCGACTCTTGTAACAATGACATTCTCACGTGCACTGAACTCAAGTGTGAAGTTAATTCTGACACCCGATTCCCTCAGATGTCGTGCACCAATTAATCCTTCCGGAGTAAAGGGTACTTTCACTATAAATTGCTCGGGGCACATTTCATGAAACCTCTTGCCATAATATTCAATTGCTTTGATATCATGGGCAGTATCAGTATGAAGTTCAACGCTTACCATTCCGCCAAATTTTGAAGCCAATCTGAGTCCGTGCCGGGCATTCAGAATGAAAGCAATCTCCTTCACTTTTTCTTCCAGCGGAAGATCTCTCACAATACTTTTTGCTTCAGAGATGAATACATCATATATTCCTTTCTGTATCTCGCTGTCAAGAAGTGTATTATTGGTTGTCAGAGCACTCATTTCAGCTGTCCAGTTAGCTTCAGCCTCCTCCATATCGCCTGTATCGAGCCATAGCTCGGTTCCTGTTTTGCGAAGCGATTCCCAAAATGGATCTCTTTTCCCGTTTACATGTTTTTCACTGAGATTCTTCCAGACAAAATCACTGATTTTCGTATTAAGGTCTGCCATGATATTATTTATTAGGTTTAAACACTCTTTTGTTCATATTGTTTTTAACAGGGAGATTTTAAAGTCAGCCTTGCCTGCAGTCTATTTGTTTATTTTGGGGCAAAATTATACAAATTATTAAACTTTTTTGGTGATAATTTATAGCTTTACATTTTCCTTATTAAAACAAGCTCATAATGAGAACATTCATCCCATTCTTTTTTATTTTTTTTACTGTTACAGCAGTAGCACAGAATAATTATGATAAGTATTTTACTGGTAAGGTCCTAAGGTTTGATTTCATGTTTGCCGGCAACAACCAGAAAACTATTGTTTATCCTGTCGGGATGAAGGAGGAACCGTTCTGGGGTGGTTCGAAAACTAACCTTATTGATCCGTTTAATTATGGTAACTTCAGATACGAAGTTATCGATTCAGCAGAGAATACTGTTATCTATTCACATGGTTTTTCTACACTCTTTCAGGAGTGGCAGACCACTGCAGAAGCAAAGATTATGGAAAGAAGCTTTTATGAAGTAGCAACAATACCATTCCCGAAAAACAAAGTGAAATTTGTTCTCAGTATGCGAGAGCGTAACGGGTCTTTTGTAAAACTTTATGAAACCGTCATAGATCCGGCTGATTATTTTATCAGGAAGGAGAAACCTGTAAATGCTGCAGTTACAAAAATTTACACTGCCGGAAATCCTGAAACAAACGTCGATCTCGCTTTTATAGCTGAAGGATATAAAGCTGATGAGATGCCAAAATTCCGTGATGATGTCAGGAAAATGGCTGATATCCTTTTCGCAGAACCGCCTTTCAGTGAATACAGGAACAAATTTAATATATGGGCTGTGGAAGCAATATCGGCAGAATCAGGAACCGATATACCCGGGGAAAGGAACTATGTCAGCACTGCCCTGAACTCAAGCTTCTATACATTTGATCTTGACCGTTACCTGACAACACAGGATATCAAATCTGTAAACGATTATGCTGCACTCGTCCCGCATGATAATATTATTGTTCTTATTAACAGCACTAAATACGGAGGAGGAGGAGTCTATAATTATTACAGCGGTACGACAGTTGGTCATCCATATACTCCACAGGTATTTATCCATGAATTCGCACACGGATTTGCAGGGCTGGCCGATGAATATTATTCATCAACAGTGGCTTACGAAGAGTTTTATCCCCTTAATATCGAACCATGGGAGCCCAATATCACAACCATGGTAAATTTTGATTCCAAATGGAAAAAGATGATAGCCATGGAAACTCCTGTACCCACTCCTGCTTTGGAAAAATACAAGGATATAACAGGACTTTTTGAGGGTGGAGGTTATTCTGCCAAAGGAATATTCCGTCCTGAAATGGAATGCAGGATGAAGAGCAATTCCCCAAAAGGTTTCTGTTCTGTATGCCGGGAAGCAATAAAAGAAATGATTGAATTCTATATAAAATAAAAATCGTAGAGACTTAATGCACTGCGCCTCTACGATTTTTTCAGTTTTTGAGACTGGTGAATGTAAATTGATTACAGAGGTCACGAAAAACTTTTACACAACCAGTGTTTTTAATTATGAAATCAGGAACTCCCGAGGAACATCTTTAAGACGGGAAATATCCATTATTTTCTCTTTAACATTGAACCCTGCTGAACATTTTACACTGCAATTTTCGCAGCTTTTGCACGAATTAACCGGCAGATCTGCCTCCATGAGAGTATGCTGAGCATGTCCCATGTCCCGGTATCCGTAAGCATACATGTAGCTTCGCATTACAGTAGGTATTTCAAGGTTATATCTGCATTGAGGTACACATTTGCGGCACTGGTAACAGTAAAGGCCAGGCTCTGTATTTAGTTCTGTTAAATTCAGATCCTTAAGTTCCTGATCTGACATTTTAAGGTTTTTAATCATCGCAATGTTTTTCTGTAATTCTTCCAGCGATGACATACCTGAAACAATTGAGGTAATACTTTCGTTCTGCAATACCCATTTAAGTGCTGCGTCACTATTAAGAGGACTGGTCCTTGTCTTATCGCTGAATGCACCTGCTGTCGTCTTCATGGCTACAATTCCCACCCCTGCTTTTGAAGCATATAATAAAGCCTCATTCATGGCTTCTTTGTTTTTAACCTTATAATTATAAGCAGGCATTACAACATCATAAATTTTACTGTCGGCTGCTGCCCTGAGGGCCTCTTCTATATTACTATGGGTAGCTATCCCCAGAAACTTTGTTTTGCCTTTCTTTTTAAGTTCCTGCAAAGCCTTTAAAAGGGATTCATTTAACATGACGTCTCTTTTCCCTGCATAGGGGAACAAAAAAATATCCACATAATCAAGTCCGAAGCGGTCAAGGCTTACTTCAGCCTTTTGTATATAAGCGTTGACATCAAGCGGTGTAGTCAGATTTCCGGTCCGGGTATCCATTCCATCAGGTGGAGCAGCCGTTCCTATAACGAAAGAATCCCTTGGCAATCCCTTTAGTCCTTCACCAACCAGTTTCTCATTATTGCCTTCACCATAATATGTCGCTGAAAAGAAAAGTTTTACACCGGCATAATATGCCGATTTTATAAAATTTGGATTATTTGCAGGTCCCGTTCCCATACTGATGAGAGGAGTCTTTATGCCGGTACTGCCAAGAATACGACTCGGAAGAACTGGAATTTCAGCTTGTTCTATATTTACATTAATGGCAGCCTTAAGTGATCCGGGTATAAGGGCTGCACCTGACAAACCCAGTAAGCTTTTTTTGAGAAATTCACGACGCTGATTGCTTTTCATAGTTTTACACTTAGGTATGAAATTATATAAATTGCAAATCAAAATTATCAGCTGTTAACTTTCGAGTTGAGTCCCTTTGCGTTAAGCGATCTGCTCATCGCATTCAATATCTCTTTCGGACCGGTTTTTACCTCGTAGCTTCCTCTGAGATGAACAATCAGAGCACATTGTTCAGCCTGAATAAAGTCATGACCACAGACTTCGACGAGTGACTTTATAACATGATCGAAAGTATTTAAATTATCATTATAAAGAATCAGTGAATTGACTTCATCACTGCTTTTAAGTTTGTCATCTTTATGTAATGTTTTCTCTTTCATTCTAATTTCTCAAAAAGTTGCTTTGCAGTTTCGACGGGGATCTCTTTCTTGCCCAGCCATGCAACTACCTTTGCATTGCGATAACCATTTCTTGCAAGCAGATCGGCATACTCTTCTGCACTTTCAAAAGTAATAAATTTACCAATCAAATAAACAATATTGCCGTCATTAAGAGTCACTATTTCTAATCCCCTGCTTTCGGAAATTTTCTTAATCCCTTCCATAACATCATCTTTGACAGGCTTTAATGACCTGATAACTTCAACTCTGAATGAAAGGGTGGGAGGAACAGTATCATTAAGTGTCTGTGATACACTTTTAACACTGGTGGTAAAAGGCTTTTTCGCCCACTCCTTTTCCAGAACAGCAGCTCTTTCAGCAGATACAACCTTTCCACCTGAATGTGAAACAATAAAAGCATCTTTAAAGCCTTTTTGCTTAACTGCAACAAGTGCTTTTTTTGCATCAGCCAGCCGTCTGAACATTCCTGCACAGTAATTTGTCCTGTCTGTTCCTGCAACTTTAAAGCCATATACCGGAGTGATGCCTTTAAAATATGAAGGTGCAACCGGATTACGGAAAACAGCTAACTGGATCCGATAAATAAGTCCGGCAGGCATCTCAGGATTAATTTTGATCTTTTCATTCTTTGCATAAACCGGTTTCTGAATAACTTCAAAAACAGAAAATACTTCAACAGGTTTTTTGACAGCAGGAGTGACTGCTGTTTTAATATTTGGCTTTATCGAATCTGCACGAACCGAATTATCGCTTGATTTTACTATTTCTTTCTGCTGACCTGTATTTTGTTTTATTGCAGCTGTATCCTTCATTTGACCAATTTTTGAGCCACTCACCAAAGGACCGACATTTTGCTTTTTCATTTCTGCTGAATCAGCTGACAAAATCCTTTGTTGGGCAGAAATATTTTCTTTTGTAAAAGAGACAGCGTCCATTTCAGACTGTGCTTCCTTATATTTCTGATCGGCCAGTTTTTGAAATGAAGCAGCAAGATTTTCTGCTTCTGCTATTTTAGATCTCAAAACTGTTTTTTCCGAATAGCTCAGTTTATCCAGGTTCTTTTTGAGATCTTCAGCAATTTTATAAACGGAATCGGCTTTGAACTGATAATCGAGAGCTTCAGACAAAATCCTGTCATAACCGGACGGAAGAGCTTCCTTTACAGTCTTGTTTCTTCCGGGATCGACTACCGGTCTATCTTTTTTAACAACCATGACCGAGGAGGTCTCCTGCTTTGCTATTTGTCCTTTTTTGTTGTTGCACTGTTGAATATACTCAGGGATTCCAAGTTCCCTGGCAGCTTTCTTGCCCGCTTGTTCTGAGAAAATATTGTAAGATGATAATGCTTCTGCGTAGTTCCCGGACAATTGCTGAGCTCTTCCAAGCCAGTAAAGTGCATCTGAAGGAATGGTCCTTACAACAGAAGCACTTTGCTGTGCCTGCTGAAGCAGAGTTACAGCTTTTTCAGGATCTTTATTAAGTTTTACCAGACAAACTCCTGAATAGTATTTATATAACGGATCTTTAGGATAGAGAACCAGGAGATCACTGAATTCCCTGTAGGCCTGCTCATAATTACCTTTTGTAAAAGCATCAACGGAAGATTGCCTGGAAGGTTTTGACTGAACATTCTGTGATATCAGATTCATTTCTGAGAATAAGAATGTTATTAATAACATTATACCTGCAAAATACTTTCTTCCAATCATGTTATCTTTTAATCAATTTTCACAAATAACTGTTATTCTGATTATTACACGTTTATTAATTTACTTTGAGCAACGGTCTTTGTTAATAACAAAAATTTAATTTCCTTCAGAAAACAATTCAAACTTCGTAAATTTACCCATAATAACAAAATAAATAAACCAATGGCACAATTAAAAGAAGGCATGCAGGCTCCTCCTTTTGAAGGAACGGATCAAAATGGCAAACTTATCAGATTAAGTGATTATTCCGGGAAAAAGGTTATCCTGTATTTTTATCCCAAGGACAATACTCCAGGTTGTACGGCTGAAGCCTGCAATCTTCGTGACAACTATAACTCATTTCTAAAGAAAGGATTTGCAGTCATCGGCGTAAGTATGGACAGTGAAAAATCCCATAAAAATTTTGCAGGAAAATATTCTTTACCCTTTCCTCTTATTGCTGATACCTCAAAAAAAATCCTTAATGACTATGGCGTCTGGAGAGAAAAAAAACTTTATGGTAAAAGCTTTCTTGGAGTTGCCAGAACTACATTTATAATCGACGAAAAAGGTATAATTGAGACAATCATTTCAAAAGTCGAAACCAAAACCCATTCTGAACAGATATTCGGTATATAAATAATAAATCCAATAATATGAGTAAAGAAAACAAAGAAATTAACAAAGACAAGCTGAAAGCCCTTGAGATTACACTCGGAAAAATTGAGAAGGATTTTGGAAAAGGGACCATAATGAAGCTTGGCGATCATGCAATTGAAAATATACAGATCATTTCTACGGGATCGATTGGGCTGGATGCAGCTCTTGGAATCGGTGGATTTCCACGTGGACGTGTCATCGAGATCTATGGTCCTGAAGCTTCGGGAAAAACAACACTGGCAATTCATGCAATCGCTGAAGCGCAGAAGAACGGAGGTATTGCTGCAATTATAGATGCAGAACATACATTCGACCGTAATTATGCTGAAAAACTTGGCGTTGACGTTGAAAATCTGCTAATCTCGCAGCCTGACAATGGGGAACAGGCTCTGGAGATCACCGATAACCTGATCAGATCAGGAGCTCTCGATATTGTTGTAATTGACTCAGTTGCAGCACTCACTCCCAAAGCCGAGATTGAAGGCGAAATGGGCGACTCAAGAATGGGCCTTCAGGCAAGATTAATGTCACAGGCGCTAAGAAAGCTTACTGCAAATATCAGTAAAACAAATACTTCCTGTGTTTTCATTAATCAGCTGCGGGAAAAGATAGGTGTCATGTTTGGTAATCCTGAGGTCACTACCGGTGGTAATGCCCTGAAATTCTATGCTTCCGTCAGAGTGGATATACGAAGAACAAGTCAGCTTAAAGATGGTGAAGAGATTATTGGAAACCGTACAAGAGTAAAAATTGTCAAGAACAAACTCGCTCCTCCTTTCAGGAAGGCGGATTTTGACATACTTTATGGTGAAGGGATATCCCAGCTTGGAGAGATTGTTGACCTCGGAACCGATTTTAACATTATTAAGAAAAGCGGTTCATGGTTCAGTTATAACGAAACAAAGCTCGGACAGGGACGTGATGCTGTAAAACAGATTCTCAAAGATAATCCGGAATTATACGATGAACTGAAAACCAAAGTTCAGGAAGCACTTAAAAAATAATATTCATTTATAAAGCCATCACCTATGAAAAGATATCTTGAAGCGATAATTCTTCTGACTTTCCTTTTTTCTGTCTGCTGCAAACAGAAGTCAATAGTCGCCCCGGAACCTGTTGTTCAATTCAATAATCAGCTTACTGATGAAGAGAAAGCAGGTGGAGTAATGACACCTGAGATAATGTGGAAATTTGGCCGCCTGGGTACATTTACGCTCTCCCCTGACGGTTCGTCGGTCCTTTATACAGTTACTGATATTGATCTCCAGTCCGAAGCCAGGAGAACTAATATATTTAAAATTCCCTCTCCAGGAGGTGATCCGGTGCAGCTTACTACTGAGGGAGGCAGTTCTCCCCAGTGGTTTGATAAGGGCAAATCAATTGCTTTTGTCAATAAAGGGAAACTGATGACAATGAATGCAGACGGGTCAGATATTCAAACCGTGGAGGGTATTGCGGATTTCGAGATCTTCAATATTTCACCAGCGGGAAGCAAGATTTATTTCACTAAAAGGATTAAGCTTGACCAGACAGCCAATGAGAAACATAATCTTCCCAAAGCAAAGGTCAGGATCATTGATGATCTGATGTATCGCCACTGGAACTACTGGAGCGACTACTCCTACAGCCATATCTTTGTTGGATCCTTTAATGGTAAAAGTGTATCCGCAGAAAAAGATATTATGGACGGACAAAAATTCGAAGCCCCCACTGCTCCATATTTTGATGAAGCCGAAATCTCATGGAGTCCGGACGGGAAATATATCGCATTTACCACTAAAAGGTTAAGAGGGATTGATGATGCAAGGAGCACCAATTCAGATATCATTCTTTATGAAATTTCTTCAGGAAATGAAATAAATATTTCTGAGGGCAACAATGGGTACGATCGATATCCGGTTTTCTCGCCTGATGGTTCAAAGATTGCTTATCAGAGCATGGAAAGAGATGGATATGAGGCTGATCTTGACCGGCTTTTCATTTATGATATTAATAGTAGAAGCCGTACATGGATAACAAAAGGCTGGGATTTCGATGTGGAAAATATAAATTGGGCAGATGATCAGACAATCTATTTTACCTGTGCCTATCTCGGAACAGCTCAGATTTTCAAGACTGATCTAAAAAGCAAAGGGGTTGATAAGGTTACTGAAGGTGTTCATGATCTGGGGCCATTAAATCTTAAATCAGGGGTGCTAGTTGCAAGTGTAATGTCAATGTCTATGGCTCCGGGAGTATCGAAAGTTGATATGACCACTGGGGATGTCAAACAGATAAGCTTTATTAACAAAGGTATTTATGAGTCCATTAAGATGGGAAAGGTTGAAGAGAGATATATCAAAACTAAAGATAATAAGGATCTCCAGATGTGGATCATATACCCTCCGGATTTTGACCGGACAAAAAAATATCCGGCATTACTCTATTGCAAGGGTGGCCCTCAGGGTCCCCTTGGACAGAGCTGGTCTTACCGATGGAACTACCAGATGATGGCTGCAAAAGGTTACATTATCATTGCACCTAACAGACGCGGCAGTTCGGGTTTTGGCCAGACATGGAAAGAGCAGATTTCAGGAGATTACGGAGGGGCGAATATCCAGGATTATCTTGATGCAACTGATGCCATGGCAAAAGAACCATTTATTGACCCTGAACGACTTGGAGCTGTTGGTGCCAGCTATGGAGCGTATTCAGTGTTCTATCTTGCCGGGATGCATGCAGGCAGGTTTAAAGCTTTTATCGCGCACTGCGGTAATTTCAACTTAACCAGCTGGTATGGTTCTACCGAAGAGTTATGGTTTCCGAATAAAGATCTGGAGGGTCCATACTGGAATAAACCAAAATCTTACAATTTTTCTCCCCATCTGATGGTTGATAACTGGGATACGCCTATCCTTATTATTACCGGTGCCAACGATTTCAGGATTCCCTATACCCAAAGCATGGAGGCGTTTCAGGCTGCACAGTTGCATAATGTTCCCAGCAGGCTTCTCTTCTTCGAAGATGAAACACACTTTGTTCTCAAACCTCAGAATGCGGTGATATGGCAGCGGGAATTCTTTGAGTGGCTGGAGATGTATATAAAATAGCAACATGTACTCACCCCCTTGTATTCCCCCTCTCTACTTCGTAAAGAGGGGGAAATAATTCATATTCAATATATTACTCCTCCCTCTTTGCAAAGCAGAGAGGGAGGTCGGGAGGGTGAGTACTTGTAATTGGTTGGGGGGTCGAATACAAGGGAGACGAGCTCAACCTTCAAGCAAATCCAGTACCATTCCGACCTTTTCCTCCAGCGGCATCTCTCCGCCAAGCCAGTGGATTTTTGTGCCTTTCTTTTCCATTCCCCGGAACCATGTCATCTGTCTCTTGGCAAACTGATGTATTGCAATTTCCAGATCATTCACCATTCTGCTATATTCAAGCTGTCCTGATAAATAAAGTGTAATATACTTGTATTCAAGGCCATAATAGATCAACGTCTCTTTGCTGGTTCCATTTTCCATCAGTTTTCTGACTTCATCAACCATACCTGCTTCCAGCCTTTGTTTCAACCGTTCTGTAATTCTTCTGCGTCTTGCATTTCTGTCAAATAAGATACCAACAACAAGAGATCTAACAGATGGAAATTCTGCTTGTTTTTCAGGTCTGATGTTATTATAATGCTCAATTTCAATTGCCCGTATTACCCGTTTTTTTGTATCAATATCAGTTGTATTATGCAATTTTTTATAAGTGGAGAGTATCTCAGTCAGTTCTTTTATCGATTTCTTCTCAAGGCCTGCCCTGAGCCCGGCATCTGGAGGCACCTCAGCCAACTTATATCCGGTTACAATGCTGTCAATATACATTCCAGATCCTCCACAAATAACCGGGAAAACCTTTCGCTCCTTCAGGTCTTTATATGTCCTTATAAAATCACGCTGGAATTCAAATAGATTATATTTATAACCCGGGTCAGCAACATCAATAAGGTGGCATTTGACGGATTTCCCGTTAATATTATAATCATCATAATCTTTTCCAGTCCCGATGTTCATTCCCCGGTAAACCTGTCGCGAATCTGCACTGATAATCTCACCTCCTATTCTGGACGCAATGGCAGCTGCAAGAGATGTCTTTCCTGAAGCAGTAGGACCTGTAACTACAAGTAAGTCATATTCTGATTTGAATCTGGCTGTCATTCCGGTCTTAATTCTTACGGGATAAGCAAGTTACCATAAATTTTTTTAATTTTGTCTGTCATGAATCTGATTTTATATGAATATAAAATTTTTTCTTCATAGGATTAAAGATATAATTCTTAATCCTGCAAAAACCTGGGAAGCAATATATTCTGAAAACAGACCAGTTAAGGATACAAGGAATAGTTTTCTTCTTCCTCTAATTATTCTTGTTGCAGTTACTGCATGTATAGGATCATTTATATTCACACATTCGCAGTTGTCTTTTATTTATTCAGTTTTTATCGGGATTAAATATTTCGCACTCCTCTGGTTTGTCATTTTCATATCAGCAATCATTTTTAAGGAGATTACCCATGCACTTGACCTTGGCAAGAGCTTTACTGTTTCATTTAAACTTATTGCCTATTCCATGGCGCCTTTTCTTTTATGCCTGGTTGTGAGTCTGCTGTTTGAATCACTCTTTTTTATAAATATACTTGCATTTTACGGTCTGTATATCTTCTATATCGGGGCTGACAAAATGCTGAATCCTCCCGAACATAAGAAAATACCTATGCTGATTTCGGTTTCCGTTATTGTAATTGTTTTATTCATTGTGACCAGCTGGGTCCTTACTCAATTAATTGACAGGATCTATTTTGCTTTTCTGGCCTGAAGCTCTCATCAATGAAAAGGAGTTCCGTCGGCACGGTGATAAAGAATAAGAAGGCATCTCACGATTATGAGTTCCTCGAAAAATTTATTGCAGGGATCCAACTGACAGGAACTGAAATAAAATCGATTCGGCTGGGCAAAGCTGCCCTGTCAGATTCTTACTGCCTGTTCAGTAACGGAGAGCTTTTTATCAGGGGGATGCACATCTCTGAATATTGGTGGGGTAATTTAAACAACCACCATCCGCTACGTGAAAGGAAATTACTCCTTACATCGCGCGAGTTAAAAAAAATTGAAAGAAAAGTTAAAGAGACTGGTTTGACCATCATTGTGACCAGAGTTTTTATTAACGAAAGGGGTCTGGCAAAAGCTGAAATTGCTATCTCAAAAGGTAAAAAAGAGTATGATAAACGTCAGACTATCAAGCGCAAAGATGCTGAAAGAGAACTGGATCGAATAAGAAAAAAGAACTAAATTGAATCATGAGTCATCAGGAATAATGGAACATATAAATTTCTCCTCCTTTTCAAAGGAGGAGTACCACTGACGGAGTCCGTCAGTGGGGAGGTGGTTCAAAAAGCAAACCTGTTTTCAAATCTCAGAACTTTGCAACCCATATCCTCAAAAAGCTTGTCCCTCTTTTCATCTATCTGAATCTGTGAATAATCACCATGAGGATCTCCATCAAGTTCAATAATTAACTTATCTGATGAACAATAGAAATCAACTATATAGGGTTTGCTGAGGAAGTCTTTTAATGCACATATAATGTTAATAATCAACGATATATGTTAATATCTTTAGCTTGAATAAATAGTAAAAATGCAAATAAAAACATAAATTCCGTTAAAAATATTTGCATTTATGATAAA
>JALHSP010000075.1 GCA_022865305.1 Bacteroidales bacterium
GTGCCCGGATTATACAAGAATCAGTGTCCGCTTTTAGCAGGAATCGCTGTCCGTTTTCAGCAGGAATCAGTGTCCGCTTTGCGCAAGAATCACTGTCCGCAATGGCCAGGAATCAGTGTCCGCTTTGCGCAAGAATATGCAGTCAGGCATTGATCGGTGGCACCTTGCTAATAAACCACGAAGAAATAGACGTTTTTAGATCACCAATAAATTAATAGAAAACAGAAAACAATCCACTAAAGCCGACCGAGTCGCGTGTCACGCCCTTTGAAAAGAAGGCAAAAATCCCGTCATGCTTTGGAGGATTAGTTCCACCGTTATATTATCAATATCACCTATTTTAAAAAGCAATTAAGCACAACTCGTTTATAGATTCTACTAATAATCCAAAGTTACAAAGAATTTTAATCCTGGTTGTCAAGTGAAATTATGCTTTTTCAGTTAGCATTTCGGGCCAATTTTAAAACTGTCAATGGCAAACAAATTTTTTGCTGGTAGTAAAGCAAGTTTTAAGGCTCGTTTTTTTCACGGGATTATCTCATAAAATTTTTGATAGTCATGATGAGCCACTTCAATTAGTTTTTGAACTAATTCTGGATTTTTATCCTTAAGTAAGAGATATCTAGTTTTTTCAGTGTGTTTAATGACAATATAATCAGACATCTCCTCCTTTTTTCCACCATCTTCATTTATATAATATGAAATCTGAAATTCTCCTAAATTCTTATACTCTTCATTGTGGAATTTGAATCTTAAATAAAGCCATTCTGGGTTGCTAATCTCATCTTCTGGACGATATTTGTAATCAAGGGAGTCAAAATTTGCTGAGCTGATTAGTTTAAAAATGTCTTGGAAAGCATCCTTCATCCCGATCTTTTCCAGCTTCTCTCTATTACCCGACACTGCATAGTATCCTCTATTTGAACCATACTTTTTGTTTTTGTTTATACTTCCACCATCATACCAAATTCTAAACCAACGAATATTATCAGTTTGCATATCAATTTTTTGTAAATGTGGTTCAGTTCGTTTTGGTTCAATAATATTAATCCCTGGGTGGTAATTATTTATGAGTATTTTTTGAATCTTATTATTGATTAAAGTGAAGTGGAAATATCTAACTGAATCTTTATAAATTTTGTGCTGAAAAGGCAAACTCAAAGTATTGATAACCAATACACCAGAAGTAGTGTAATTTATACTTTGAGATTTTAATATTAAGGTGTCATTCGGGAACAAATAGTTATCTATTATGCTCTGTCCTTCCTGCATAATCCAAGTGATTTGCTCTGGTTTGGTTTTCCGGAGGACTTTACTGTCAATTAATATTTCAAGACTATCAGGTTTATTCTCCTGAATTGATCTTAGTGCTTTTTTTGCAATAACCAATACAAGGCTATCTGTTGAGTCAGTTGGCTTACCTCCAGTTTCATTGAAGCTGAATCGGCATCCAATTAATAAAGAAAGTCCGGTTATGATAAATAATTGTCCTAATTTGAATAAATAGTTCATGGCTAAAGGTGTTTGATATGATCCCAGGCTTGTTTATAGAATATGCTAATAATCAAAGTTACAAAGTATTTTGAATCCCGGTTGTTGAGTGAAATTATGCTTTTTCTGTTAGCATTTTGGGCCGTCTGATTACGTTACGGAATTGTCATGGTATGTGTAGATTGTCCCCGTAGGTGCTTTTAGGCCTGAATGCTAACGGCCCGGCGGTATAATTTAGTGGGCGTTACCCGACGCAAGCACCGGGCAGGGTCCTGATACTTTAGCCGGTAAGCTGTCACGGTGCAAGGAGGGTATGGCGCACTTTTTGCCGTCCGGGTACAAGTTTTATTGAGCATTTCGAGTGTCGCGGTACAAGTTGACTTGGAGCCAGAAATTTGTCAAGGTGCAGGATTTTAATTGCGGGCAGATGCGCGTGTCCGGGTGCAACGGCTATTACGAATTTGTCTTGGGTGCAGGAGCAAAAGCAAAAAGTGTGACAAGCCCATTAATTATACCGTCCGTGTTATGGGCTAGGCCTATTGTTTTTTTTGCGTAACTCTTTGATAATAAATAAAAATAATAAATAAATTTGTTTATTATTAATGTTTTTTGTTTATATTTGCAGTATCTCAATGACCATGTGTCAAAGGAGAAAAGAGGCCGCTCTAATCAAGCGGTTTCGGTTTTTATAAAGGTCTCATACTCAAGTATAAGCCTATTTATTTTATTTTGATGTTCTATATAGTATGCTGTCCAGGGCAGTATGTAATCTCTTCGGTCTTCTAAGATGACTAGGTAACGTTCCTCCTCATGAAGTATTAATATTCTATCTTTTGTTCCCCTTTTATTGCGCCATACTTTTAACGACGGGTGTTCTGAACTTTCAATTATTGGTCTAGGATAACCAATCCTTTCCATTCTTCGTAAATTTGGCAACCGCTCAATTTCAATATCACCATCATGAGTAAAATGGTAGAAAGTGTACTCTTTGCCGTCAACATATGGATGGCATTTAAGTCTTAATCTTTTCCCTTGAAAGCTAGGTTTAGAATCAACAAAATCATTTTTAAAGATTTGATATACTGCCTCAAAGAAATCAGCGAAATTTCCTTCAAATTCTTCAAGAGTAATCAGATCAGGTAATACTAGTTCCTCCATCAATTAAGACTTTCTTGATTTCCAAATAAAAATGTTTGTCTTTTCCTCTCTAAATAATGTGGAGTTCATAAGGCTATATCCAGATCGCTCCTGAATCCTCTCAATAATTTTCAATTTTGCACTATTTGATTTTAGTCCCCTGTGCTGATAGCATACTGCCCCAATTAGTAAATCAGTTAATGGAATCAGCTCGACTTCATGGGACTTTACCTGTTGGATATTTTTAATTATGGTCTTGTTATAATCATAGTGGTTATTTCTCAGAATCTCAGTAAGCCTATTAACCTTTTCCTGACTTTTTGAGTCTTTGATGTCTAAGAATATATTATAAGAATCAGTTGGGTTAAGAATTACTTTAAGTAGGTCAAAATACATTTTGTAATAAAAATCGTCATGTGTCTGATTAAAGCTATTATGATCTAATCCACTCTTATCTGGCACAACTAATGCTCTAAAATGTAAATCGTCAGTATCAAAGAAATAGTCAATTAATGAAAGGTAGAAGTCAACCTTTGCAGGAGATACTTTATGCCATTTGATTTCAAAGTCCTTAGGCAAATTGTAATGGACTTTTATCTCTCGGAGCCGTTTAAAAATCCTGCGCTTTTTCTCTTGTAAACACCATATGGCTCCTAAAACCATGATATTGCTATAATCAGATTTTAAGTGGCAACTTTCATCGCAATAAATATTAAATTCCATCAGGTATTTATTTGGAGGTGAAATTAGAAAATTTCCATTAGTCAAAGTGCAATTTTGGTAACTTTTATATAAAGTTTTGAAATTTGGCCTGTTTGTTATTTGTCAATGCCCATTCTGGCGCTGAGGTCGAGTAGACCGGGGGAACTTCCCCCCCAGCCCCTCACGGAACCGTACGTGATAGTCTCCCATCATACGGCTCTTCAGTTGGTAATCAGTAAGTAGATCCTCCCATTTGCATAGTTGTCTACGGAACAACATCATACCA
>JALHSP010000076.1 GCA_022865305.1 Bacteroidales bacterium
CCGTTCAATACCGCTCAGTCACCCGAGAAGCACCGTAGGGCGGTTTGCAGGTCTCGCCTGTACAATACCTGCGGAGGGTCTTCCTCCATCTTAATTACAGCATTGATTCTCATCTTTCGATAAGTTTCATTCAAGGCACACAATGGCACATAACGGCCCGGCAATAAAGTTAGTAGGTGTTACCTGACGCAGCACCGGGCAGGGTCCCGGTACTTTAGCTCCGCCAGCTGGCGGATCACGGTGCAAGCCTGCCTGCCGCCTGCCTGCCGGTAGGCAGGGTAGGCAGGGAGGGTATGGCGCACTTTTTGCCGTCCAGGTACAAGCTTTGTGAGTTATACGAGTGTCGCGGTACAATTGTTTTAAGTAACTAGTTTTGAGTCATGGTGCAGTAGCTTTCAAAATGCGCAGTGGTGCAGTGTCGCGGTACAATTGTGGACGAAGGCAGGAATTTATCACCTTGCAGAATTTTGATTGGGGCAGATGAGCGTGTCAAGGCTTGAGCGATTTGCAGAAAACTATTTAGTCGATCCTTAAAAAATAGTTAATGTGTTGATTATTAACACTTAATGTTAATAACTTAGTTTGATAAACTGCAAGGTAATGAGTAAATTCGTTAAAAACCTTGCAATATGAAAGGAAAAATTATTAAGAACCCACAGTTGAATGTTTTTCAAATCCCCCTTGTAAGTGTAATCAATATGGAGCATGAGTTGGTTTTACTGGCTCAGCGAATAGACTGGAAATCAGTTGACAATGAGTTCTCCATCTATTATCCTTATATGGGAAGACCAGCGGTACCGATAAGGAAGATGGTTGGCAGTATGTTATTGAAACAGATGTATAATCTTGGAGATGAAACATTTGTGGCAAGATGGATTGAAAACCCTTATTGGCAATACTTCTGTGGGGAGACCTATTTCCAGTATGACAAGCCATATGATCCGAGCGAGTTTGTACATTTTCGCAAACGCATAGGAGAAGTTGGAGCACAGAAAATATTAAAGCTCAGTATAAGTCTGTTTGATTCCAAAGAAGTCCATGAGAAAGAAGTATTGATTGACACAACAGTACAGGAAAAGAACATTACTTTTCCTACCGATTCCAAACTTCATAAAAAGATAATAGAAGGTTGTCGGAAAATATCGGAAAAAGAAGGCATAAAGTTGAGACAAAGTTATAAGCGTACAGTAAAGCAATTAATGATCGAGCAGCGGTTCCGGGAGCATCCAAAGAAGCGTAAAAAGGCTAATGCTGCAGCTCGTAAGCTTAAAACTATCGCAGGTCGGTTAGTAAGAGATGTTGAACGCAGTCTTGATGACATAGATCGTTTGAGCTACTATGATGAGCAGCTCTGGTTATACTACCGTGTACTTGGACAAAAAAGAGATGACAAGAACAAGATATACAGTTTTCATGCACCGGAAGTAAAATGTATCTCAAAAGGCAAAGAGCACAAGAAGTATGAATTTGGCAATAAAAGCAGTTTTGTTATTACCAAAAAAAGTGGGATAGTAATTGGAGCCATGGCATTTGAAGATAACATTTACGATGGGCACACTATTGAACCGCAACTTGCTCAGGTTGAGGATCTTTTGGGCCGACTACCTGAAACTGCCCTGGTTGACAGAGGCTGTAAGGGGCGAAAAAGCATTCTGGGAGTCAATATTAAAATACCAGGCTCAGGAAGAGGTAAAACTGCATATCAAAAAGCTAAAGACAGAAAGAGGTTCCGCAGAAGAGCATCAATAGAACCAATTATAGGACATTTAAAACAAGATCATCGGGTGCTAAGAAACTACCTCAAAGGCGTTGAGGGTGACATGATTAATACACTTTTAGCAGGCGCAGCATTCAATATGATGAAGATGTTACGGAAAATCCGTGAATCTATTATCTGTGTCTCAAATGAACTTGTCAAAAAATTGACCCAGGAATATCTGGTGCTAATAAATTATTGTTAAACTTGACTTCTTAAGGATCGACTATTTAGAAAGTAGGAACGGCTTGCAAAAACCGTGACAAGTTTATTTACTTTATTGTCCGTGTTATGGTGCGTATTTATTTTGTTGTCCTGGTATGGCAACTCTGTCATAAATAATGAATTTGTGCGAAATTCATTTTAGAAAATAACAATATTTAGAAGCTAATTATTTCAAAGTCAAGTAATAAAAGTCTTTATGAAATTCTAATAAAATTGAATGGTATGTCAAGGATTGATGAAAAGCTTTCTCCGACATCAAGAATATCATTATCATCATAGTACCAGTTAATCACGAATTTCTTATTTTCTAATGCTACCAAGGAAATAGATCGATACATAAAGTAAAGTACTTGATATAATGACTTAATTTATAGATTAATATATTTTATTAACCTGTGGAATAATGTAAATTAGCAACAAATTTTATTGATTTTAGTTACTTTTTACCTTAAAATATTTGCTCCTCGAACCGGAAACTAGGATTTCGAGTGTCTCGCAGATTTCCAGGTAATCAGCCAAAGCAATTCCGCTAACAGAATGCACAACAATCCAGCAATAATGCTCGTCGCTGTCCAACGACCATAAGCGAAATCGTCTATAACCGCAAGGAATATTATACCTTTATCCAATAGCTTGTCACTTAGGTTAATGCTCGTGTCCTCTGCACATTGGTCTTGAAGAGATTTCCATATTACCCAATAATTGGGGCTGCTAGGGTAAACACGCCAAAGAGGCAGTAAGATACGATCTATATCCTGGTTGGTCACTCCGAATTGTTCGGGAAAAAACTCCTGTTCGATTCCTCCCTGTAATGCCAAAATCTTTCTATGTCTCAACAACGGATCTGATCGAATCCCAAGATGGTGCCACCCGAAGGCCATCAGCGTCAGACCAAGAATCAGCACTGAAATAACTGCGACCAGACCAGTACGCCTCCCAATATAGATCCGGCTGGGGATGGCCATTTTATTCCCTATAATCCACACAATTGTGCAGCAAAGCAATGCCAAACCAAGTGTCATATACTTGGTGGGGAAATTTTGGTAGCGAAGACTCTTAAAGAGCAGGATTCCGGCACCAATTACCAAAAAGATGATTAGAACCAATATGGACCTTGAAGTTACCGTCCAAGTGTTCCTCTTTTTATGGGAATTTGTTGAAGAGCTGTGATTTTCGCCTTCGACGACTAGACCTTTGGGTTCTGAGTCATTATTGCCCCTATCAATGGTTGACCTTGGTTCCATAAAGAAAGAGATTGGCGTTAACAAAAAACAAAAGAGCAAGAAAAGATAAAAATATCTTATTAGTGATTTAAAATTATTTAAATCAAATCTAATTTACGCTATAATGATGACAAAATTCAATTTTTCCCCAAAAAATCTGCAATTGTATTTACTACTAACGATATAGTGTTCATCAGTGAGCCAAGAGAGTAGTAGTTGATTAGTTACAATATTCCTTTATTGCCTCATAAGCTTCTGCATATCCCAACTCTCCTGCTTTGCTTAAATCCAAACAACCGTTGTTTATCTGTCCCAAGTGAAGTTTTGCAATTCCTCTGTTATAATAAGCCCCTGCAAACTCAGGGTTAATCTCTAATGCTATATTATAATCATCAATGGCTCCACTATAGTCTTGTAGAAGGTACTTTGCACATCCTCTGCTATTATAAGTTACCGCATACTCAGGTGATAGCTCTATTGCTTTAGTATAGTCAGTAATTGCTCTCCTGTAGTCTTTCAGAGAGTCCGTCGAGAGTATATCTCCTCTGTTTCTATAAGCCCCTGCAAACTCAGGGTTAATCTCTAATGCTTTAGTATAGTCAGCAATTGCTCCATCGAAGTCTTGAAGGATTCCCATTGTCACTCCTCTGTTATTATAAGCCTCATAAAGCTTAGGATCAATCTCAATTGACTTAGTATAGTCAGCAATTGCTCCCCTGTAGTCTTGCAGAAGGTACTTTACATATCCTCTGTTATTATAAGCCCACGAAAACTCAGGGTTAATCTCTATTGCTTTAGTATAGTCATCAATGGCTCCATTGTAGTCTTGGAGTTTGACTTTTGTCATTCCATTATAATTATAAGTATTTGCTTTTTGGTTGCATCCTGGAGACACCAATAATAATAGAGTTATTAAATAAAATATCCTTTTCATAATCTTCTTTTTTAGTTGTAGAATGTTTATTGGCAATGTTTCTTTATTGATATATAAGCATCTGCATATCCTAACTCTCCGGCTTTGCTTAAATCCTTACATCCGCTATCTTTTTGACCCAATGTAATTTTTGCAATTCCTCTGCAATAATAAGCCCCTGAAAGCTCAGGGTTAATCTCAATTGCCTTTGTTAAGTCAGCTATTGCTCCTCTAAAGTCTTGAAGGTTGCCCTTTGCAATTCCTCTTAAATAATAAGCCTCTGAAAACTTAGGATCGATTTCTATTGCTTTAGTATAATCAGCAATGGCTCCACTGTAGTTATGAAGGTTGCCCTTTGCCACTCCTCTGATTTTATAAGCCTCTGAAAGCTCAGGGTTAATCTCTATAGCTTTATTATAGTCCTCAATGACTCCATTGTAGTCTCGCAGAAGGAACTTTGCGTTTCCTCTATAAGAATAAGCCTCTGCATACTCAGGATTAAACTCTATAGCCTTAGTATAGTCGGCAATTGCTCCACTGTAGTCTTTCAGAAGGTACTTTACCATCCCTTTGCTAAAATAAGCTTGTGCATATTCAGGTTTAAGCTCTATAGCCTTAGTAATATCGGCAATTGCTCCACCATAGTCTTGCAGAAAGATCTTTGCACCTCCTCTGTTATTATAAGCCTCTGCAAACTCAGGTTTAAGCTCTATAGCCTTAGTAAAGTCGGCAATTGCTCCACTGTAGTCTTTCAGAAGGGTCTTTGCAACTCCTCTATCATTATAAGCCTCATAATATGCAGGATTAAGCTCTATAGCCTTAGTAAAGTCGGCAATTGCTCCATTATAGTCTTGGTAGTTGAGCTTATTAATTCCACTTTTAAAATATTTATCTGCATCTTGGCTGCACCCTATTGAAACAAATGACAATACAGTCATCAAACAATAAAGTTTTATCATAATCTTTTATTTACAGTATTAGACTGTTTATTGGCAGTATTTTTTTATTGCTTCATTTGCATCAGCGAAGCCTAATTCCAAGGCTTTTTTTAAATCTAAACATCCGCTGTCTTTCTGTCCCAAATTAATTTTTGCTAATCCTCTTTTATAATAAGTTTCTGAATACTTAGGATTTAGTTCAATTACTTTATTATGGTCAGCAATTGCTCCACTATAGTCTTGGAGAGTGATCTTTACTGCTCCTTGGAAAGAATATTCTTCTTCAACTCAGGCTTAATCTCTATTGCTTTAGCTATGTCAGCAATTGCTCCACTATCGTCTTGGAGTTTGAACTTTCCAACTCCTCTGTAATAATAAGCCTCAGCATATTTAGGATTAATTTCTATAGCCGTCGTTAAGTCAGCAATTCCTCCTTTGAAGTCTAGTTGTTGGCCCTTTGTCAATCCTCTATAAAAATAAGCATCTGTATAATTAGGATCTCTCTCAATTACCTTAGTAAAGTCAGTAATTGCTTCCCTATAATTTTTTGCCCTTCCACTTGTATCATAACCTTCTGCAAACGGAGGATTAATCTCTGATGCCATATCAATTTTAGAAATTGATTCATTATAAAATTGGAGGGAGATCTTTTTCGTTCCTCTGTTAAAATAAGCCTCTACATATTCAGGATTAATTTCTATTGCCTTAGTAAAGTCAGCAATTGCTCCCCCAAAATCTCGGAGTTCACTTTTTGCCATTCCTCTTGTATTATAACCTTCTGCAGACACAGTATTAATCTGTGTGGCCTTTCTAAAGTCTGCATTTGCTCCTTCAAAGTCTTTTACTTCTGCCTTTGCAATGCCTCTGTAAAGATAAGCCTCAGCATATTTAGGATTAATTTCTATAGCCTCCGTTAAGTCAGCAATTGCTCCACTAAAGTCTTCTTTATTAGAGGATATCTTTGCAACACCTCTATTATAATAATCCATTGCTGTATGTCTGCATCCTGCAGACATAAATAATAATGCAATCAATAAATAAAATGCACTTTTCATAATTTTCTTTTTTGGTTAAAGATTGTTTATTGGCAGTATCGTTTTATTGCCTCATAAGCCTCTGCATAACCTAATTCTGCAGCTTTTCTTAAATCTAAACATCCGCTGTCTTTTTGATTCAATTCAATTTTTACCCTTCCTCTTGAATAATAAGCTTCTGCAAACTGAGGATCAATCTCAATGGACTTAGTGAAGTTAGCAATTGCTCCACTATCGTCTTGGAGGGCTAACTTTGCCATTCCTCTGTTATAATAAGCCTCTATAAACTCAGGATTTATCTCTATTGCTTTAGTTAGGTCTGCAACTGCTCCAATAAAGTCTTGTAGGTCATTTTTAGCTAATCCTCGGTTATAGTATGCATCTGCATATTCAGGTTTAATTTCTATGATCTTAGTAAAGTCATAAATTACTCCACTAAAGTCTTTAAGGATGATCTTTGCTAATCCTCTTTTAAAATAAGCATCTACATTATCTGGATCAATCTCAATAACCTTTGTATAGTCGGCAACTGCCCCTTGGGAGTCTTCAATAATTAGCTTCATTAGCCCTCTGTTGGTATAACCACTTACATTGTCAGGATCAATCTCAACAACCTTTGTATAGTCGACAATTGCCCCTTGGATATCTTGGAGTTTGTACCTTGCAAATCCCCTGTTAAGATAAGCATCTGCATATTCAGGATTAATCTTTATCGCCTTGTTAAAATCAGATATTGCTCCTCTGTAGTTTTCATTGGAAAGTTTTTCTGTTCCTCTTTTAAAATAACTCTCTGCGTTTTTACTACATCCTTCAAACACAATTAGCAATATAGTTATCAAATAAATTATCCTTTTCATTATCTTTTAATTATATAGTAGGATATCTATTGGCAGTATTTCCTTATTACCTCATACGCTCTTGAATAACCTAATTCTCCAGCTTTCTTCAAATCCAAACACGCACTATCTAACTGTCCTAATCTAATTTTTGCTATTCCTCTATTAAAATAAATACTGAAGAAAATTAATTTTCGTTGTTCTTCCATTTCGCAAAGTTAACTAATAATGGAACATTTCCAATATTCAGAGTATATTTTTTAACAAGTTTGTCATTGGAGCAGGGACGAGTCAAAAGGATGATTTTGTCATGCAGTGAGCACTCGAATTGCACATAACGTTTGGCGGTATGTGTTGTTGCCGCCAGCATCGGGGTGGCGTGTTTTTTGGAGGGCAGATAGAAGGCAAAAAATTCTCACATTAATACGAATTTGTCTTGAGTGCAAAAAACATGACACCACCTGGGCGGGGAATC
>JALHSP010000077.1 GCA_022865305.1 Bacteroidales bacterium
ATACAGGACGAAGATCCAGAGTGGATTTCAATACCCGGAAGCTGTTTTCAATTTGCCAAAGCATCTGGTACGTAAGTACAACCTGCTTGTTGCTCATGGATTTGTTATTGGTGTAGAAGCCAAAGAAACCATCCCACTTTTCTTTTTCCTCTACCTTCTGCGGATCAACTACCATTCTGGAGTTGCCCTCCATTGTCAGATAAGTGTTATAAGCCGATTTGGTAACAGATTTCGGATTACTGCTTATTTCCAGTTTCTTTTGCAGCCTCTCAAGCAACATCTCCCGTTGTTTCTTGTCCCTTTCGGCCCGCTTCTTGCTATAGCCCAATACCAATCGCTGACTATCAACGATGATTTGATGGGCTGATATAATATCATCTATGCGTGTATAGTTATCCCGGTTTAAGATATCCTGGTGATACTCTTCTGACACCTTGCTTATCTTGGCCGCAATGATATATTCATATCCGGCAGAGGATAGTTCCTGCATTATTTCATTACTTACAATACCCTTATCCCCTACGAAAATGATCTTTTCAAGTAAAAAATCTTTCTTGAGCCTGTTTAATATCGGTACCACCGTTTTGCCCTCGTATGTATTACCAGGAAACAGATGGTAGCTTATCGGCAGCCCGTCCTGATTGATCACCAGGCCAATGACCACCTGCACACAATCTGTCTTGTTGTCCTTGCTGTAACCATATTTCTTTAAGGCGTCAGCCTGCTGGCTCTCAAAATATATCGTTGTCAGATCATAGAATACAATGCTTACCGGGGACTTGAACAAACTGCGTGTCTTTTCAAAAAATGATTTTTCTACCATGTCTTTATGGTCCGCCAGGATATCCAGGCTGCGGTACAAATGCTGTAGTTCTACCTGATCAAAGTTTTCTCCAAAGACTTTTTCTTTCCATTTGTCTATGGCCAGCTTGCTTAAGGGATTGATAAGCCGGTTGCTTATCATCAGCTTCACGGCTTCTTCCAGGGAGAACTCAATCTTGTATTGCCTCTGAATATCCTCAAGCAGGGGTTGCATCTGCAAATGCTTCCAGAGAAAATTAACAACCAGCATGGGGCCGTAGATCAGGGCATCCTGTATGCTATCTTCCGATTTGCTTAAAAGAAAATATTGCTTTGATAAAACTGCTAACTTCTCCATCAGGTTGTCAATACTCCCTTTAGCCATGAGTTCCTCCTCCCGGCCCAGGGTAAATAGTATTCGGTGCCTTGCTTTGCCTTTATCACGGTAGCTTTCCGCAATCTGAAGATAATAGATGGGCTTTTCTTTGCTGCCCCCGCGGGTTCTTTTAACAAACATGTGTTTATTTTTAAACTAAAATAACACATAATATTCATCCATAAGCCCATTTATAAAGGCCTTTTATTAACATTTTATTGTTAATTAATGCCACTACATTTTTAGAAAATTTACAGGCAAAATTTTGTAACGACTTGATAAGGAGTATATTATGATTTTGAAAGACCAGAAAAAGCCCTGCAACTGTCAAACTCAGGAAAAAAAGTGACTCGCGAGAAATATACGAAAACACTAAACTTACGAAATACTAAATACTAAACAAATATCGAAAAATGAAATTCGAAATTGCCAAATCCCTGAACCCACACAACCTGGAACTTAGAACCCGGAACATGTTTTACCCATACCTGACTGAGAACCGAGAACCTGGAACCGAGAACTATATTTTCCCTACCTTTGCCCGTCTAAATTATCTTCATGAATTACGAAACATTTACCCTCGATAACGGGATC
>JALHSP010000078.1 GCA_022865305.1 Bacteroidales bacterium
GCTAACGTTTGGCGGTATGTGTTGTTGCCGTCAGCTTAGGGAGGCGGCGTGTTTTTTGGAGCTCCTGATAGATGGCGAAAAACTTTCTTGTCATTATAAATTATTCTAAAAGGCAAAAAACATGACGCCACCTGGGCGGGGAATCGGCCAACCGTAAAGGTTCTTTCTTACCATAAATTTTCTTTGGCCGGCGGCAATAACATATACCGACCTGTTAGCGATTGGCGATTTTATTAGCGTGGTCGGGCTTGTGCAATGGCGTAAATGGATGTACCGCTAAAAACATTAATTAGTTATCAAACAATAAGGCTTTAATTTTTAAGCGTGGTCGGGCCTGTGCTAAGGATTAAAACCATAAAAAGTTCAAAAGCGTCAATAAGTTATCCGGATATTTCGATTTTCCAGTCATTTTAGAACAACGTTAAATATAAAATATACTGTAAATATCTGTAAATGAAGTTAATCGCTTAACGCTAACTCATTATATATCATCTAAAGGTAGATTTATTTTCCCAAAACTGATATTTTTGTCTACCTGAGGTGAATTTATAATTATTGCGGTTTTAACTATTATTCTTCTGCTGTATAATTCTTCACGATGCTTTTTAGTCATTGTGCTTTTTATCACCTGATTCCTTAAAGATCATCAAACGGACTCCTTATCTTCTGAATACTCTTCGTTGTCACATGAGTGTATATCTCTGTCGTTCTGCTGCTCTTGTGCCCTAATAACTCCTGTATATACCGCAAATCAGTACCCGACTCCAAAAGGTGCGTAGCGTAGCTGTGCCTCAATCCATGCAACGTCACTTCTCTCTTCAATCCAGCCCTCCTGTGCGCTTCTTTAAATACTTTGTCAAGGCTGCTTGCACTATACCTGTTCCCTGCATATTGCCCCTCAAATAAATACTTTTTTGGCCTGAAGTGGGAAATATATAAATCAATCATCTGGATCACCTTCTCTGATATAGGAACTACCCTGTCCCTGAACCCTTTCGACTGTCGTATCCGTAACAACTTCCGGTCTCTTTCCAAATCACTTGGAACAAGCTCTATCAACTCGCTCCTGCGTAACCCGCATGCATATATCAGACTTAGCATAACCCTGTGCTTCTCATTCACAGGTGCATCAAGGATCCTTTTCACCTCTTCCTTGCTTAATACATTCGGTAACCGGTGCTGCGGTCTCGGCCTGGTAAACTCACCCGGCTCAATAACTGACCTGTATATCTTGCCGTAAAATTTCTTCACTGCACTTACCATCTGATTCTGATACGAATAGCTTAAACCCTCAGGAAGTATGTACTCATCTACCAGCCTCACCAGGTCATCAGATGTGCACTCTGATGCTTCCTTTGGACTGATAAACCTGAGGAATGTCGTTACCATACCGGTATATGTCCTTATAGTCGTTTCCGGATACCTGTGCGACTCCATCCATCTCCTGTACCTGTCAATGTCTGCCTTACCTTTATCACTTAAAGGAGGAAGATCTGCGTCACCCAGTCCATTTAATTTCTTATCGTTTTTCCTTTGCTCCTCCTCTCGTTTCAACCTGATCTTTTCAGCCAGATTGGGTTTCAAAGCAGAATAATCCACATAAGCCTTATCATAAAATGCTTTCAAAAGCAAATCGATGACATCAGAACTGTCTTCAATATGCCAGCAACCCATCTGTTGACTCCATCGGGCATCTGGAAATCCTTTGACAATCGTGATCAGTTCCGCATCGTAAGGGAATCTGAGGGCAACACGGTTTATACCTTTGTGTATGACCCTTTCAGCAATCACATTTTTCATATTATGCAGCGAGCAAAATATTGTTAATCAAAGATAGAATATTTTTCCCAACTACAGCACAGCCCCGTCAGTCACATTAGCACTTATCATTAATAAATAATATATCATACTGAAATAATGCTAATGGACAACCTCTCACAATTCATACTCAAGTTATGCAAAATCCGGGGAACTGGGGATTAATAAACAAACTTTTATTGATCACTATATTAATCCTTCAGATTGTTGATTACGTTAAAGGTGATTTTGAATGGTGGTATTTTGATATAAATGATCAGCCATCAGATTGTTTTTTAAAAATAGTGATGCATATCGGTACCAATCCCCTCAGAACAAGGATTTTTCCCCAGTCAGCAATTTCAGATTTAGAAATTATATAGAAGGATAGAAACCTTTTGGAAAGAAAATACTCTATCAATCAGGGAAGAAGAAGAGTGATTTTTCCTGGGTAATCCCCATGCCCAAAGCAAGGGTTGATGGAGATTTTTTCTATGAAAATAAGAAATATACCGTAACCAGTGCCATCGGGTATCACGATCATAACTATATTAAAGTCGACAGGAAATATCCTTTGTTCCTGGATGCTATGGCGATTAAATGGTATTGGGGGAAATTTTATGCCGACAGGTTTACAGTAATCTTTGCGGATATCTATTCCAGGACAAACCGCACACTCTCCTTAATGGTTGCTGAACACAATAAAATCATCCATAGTTCCAATAATTTAATTGACTGTTCAGTCTCGACATCTGGTTATGACAACGTACTTAAGGCGAAATACCCGGCATCATTAAAAATAAAATCACTTGATGAGCATTTTCCTTTTCAGGCAGAGTTTGAATCAGACAGGATTCTGGATCGGAAAGATTTGTTGGAGGGAGTCAATCCGGTTTTAAAGTTTTTAATTAAAAGGCTGGTGGCAAAACCGGTATACCACGGTATTTTTGCAAAGGTTAAATTAGAAATAAACAACGTTCATATACAGGGAACCGGTAATTTTGAATCAATGGTATTCAGGGGAAAATAACCGCATTCGGTAATTAATCCTGATTATATTTGTGAAAGCTCCTTAACAGGACAGATGAAATGAATACTACTGTTTCTGATCATAAGATTGACAAACCTTTAGGACCTTCCGGAGTGTTTGCTGGTTATTCCTTGATAATTTTTGGAATAATCGGATTATATTTCTCTCTGACAGGATTTATTCTGGTTTTATCAGGATCTTTTTTGCATTTACATATGACGGGACTATAATTAACTTCAATTCCAGAAGGATTAAAAATTACACTCGTCTTTTTGGATTATTTAAGATTGGGAAATGGTATAGTATCGATGATTTTACTAAATTCAGCATATATAAATCGAAACGTACATACACATCCTACAGTCGGGCTAATATTCCGTTAAATCTAAAAACCAGTGATATAAGATTATCATTGTTAAATGATGATGGATCATTAAAAATCATCGTGAATAGATTTGATCCATTTGAAGCTGCAAGAAAAGAAATGTCAGAATTAATCAGAAATCTTCAGATTAATGAATTAAAAGAATGGATCTGAAAAAATGATCCAGGAAACAGTTATTCTTTTACGCAATATAATTTCTCAGCCCCTTTGAAAATATAAGCATCACCGGCAATTGCCACTGATGACCAGAACTTGTCATCCAGAGTATTTTGTGATAACAATTCATATTTTTCTCCGGCTTTTATGATACGTGTAACTCTCTTTTCATCGAAAAAACATATTTTATCATTGAAAACCCATGGTGAAGCCCAGATGGCACCCGCGCCTCTTAATCTTGTTTTGTAAACCAGTGCTCCGCCGACAGCATTTACACAGATGATATCACCTCTGCCGCCTATAATATAAATCAGACCATCATAGAGAAGAGGAGAGGCATTTCCGAGTCCGGCATCAGGGAAAATCCATTCGACTCCACTGCCTGTCATTTCTCCATCTTTTGGTGTAATATCGCCTTCAGCTCCTGCCCTGATTGCAAACATATTTCCTTTTACCTCCTGTAGCTCCATCAATTGCAACAATAAATGAATTCACCTCATTGTCAACCTTTATATAAAGAATCCCCTGGTGGATAACCGGTGACGATCCTGTTCCCCATCCGCCCTGGGTTTTAAATGCACCCAGATCTTTTTGCCACAAGGGTTTGCCATTCATGTCATAACAATAGAGTCCGGTCATGCCGAAATAAACATAGATCCTTTTGCCATCAGTTACAGGGGTTTCGGACGCGTAAGAGTTCATAGGCTGTTTACCGACTCTTGGATTCCCTTTAAAAGCAACCTGTTTCCACAGCTCTTTCCCGGTGTTCAGGTCAATACAGGTAACTTCCCACCTGTAAATATCTGCCTTGAAGCTGGTATCATTATCCTCCGGCCCCGGACCTCCTGGTTGCGGTCCTTGTCCCGGCTGCGGTCCCTCAGGCAGGCTTTTGCCGGCGGGTAACATATTACTTTCCGTTCCTCTGAATTGCGGCCAATTATGTGAATTTGTACATGATGACAAAAACATGATGGAAACAACAGCAATAAGATTAATTAATCTATACCCGGATTTGTGTTTCATAACGGTTAAAATTTAGTTAACTGATGTTTTAATTGAATTGGCCGCCTAAAAGATTACTTCAGGTAATTTTGCGCTTCAATAAACCTGAAAATGGCATAATAAATTAATTAAAAAATAATAGACTAACTTTGTATTAACCATTAAAACTATAAATTATGGAAATCGTTGTAACATTAATCATCGGAGCAGCAGCCGGCTGGCTTGGCAGTATGCTCTACAAAGGAAGCGGACTTGGTCTCCTTGGTAATATAATCGTGGGAATCCTTGGAAGCTTTCTTGGATACTGGCTTCTTGGTAAACTCGGCATCAATCTTGGTTCCGGATGGATCGGGGCTATCCTTACAGGTGCTATAGGAGCGATAATTATTTTGTTTTTAATAAATCTGATATTTAAAAAACGATAGAAATTCACCTTTACATCCTTAAAAGGAACATAATAATAAATCCCTTAAATCGTACGACTTAAGGGATTTTATTTTTTTCGCCTTTGCACCGTTGTGCCTTTAAACCGTTGCACCATTGCACAGTTCATATTAATGTCAGTTTTTCTTTAGTAAATTCGTATTATTAAAGTATAACGACAATTTTAAGCATACCCATTTAAATGATTAGAGTAACAGTTTTCTGCGGTTCCAGTTTTGGAACAATGGAGGAATTCTTTGAAATGCTTACCTGGGGTCAGCTTGGACTCCATAAGAAACCCGTGGCAATATTAAATATTAACGGGTACTTTGATTCTTTAATAGCATTTATTCAAACAATGGTTGACAGCGGTTTTTATGTTCCGCCGGCTGTCAGTAAGTGGATCCTGAAAGAAAAAGCTTAGGAAAACAAAGATTAACCTATGAACCAATTCAATAATATGGAGAAGAGAAATAAAAATATAAAAGCCAGGATCGCCCTTATAACTGTTGACGAGTATCTCAAAATGTTACCAGACGATGCCCATAATGCTCTTCAGAGGCTCAGGAATATTATAAAATCTGTGGTTCCCGATGCAAAAGAGAGGATTTCCTATATGGTTCCGATAATTTCTCTTAACCGTGACCTGGTTGGCTTTTCATCTCAGAAAAATCATTGCTCATTTTATACGATGAGTCCTGCCCTGGTAAAAAGAATGGAGAAAGAATTGCGGAATTATAAAGTATCAGGTGCTACCATTCATTTTAAACCGGACGAGCCGCTTCCCGAATCTCTGATTAAAAAAATTGTAAAGGAAAGGATCAGGGAATCAGGGAGGAAATAGTCATACTCTTCCCTATTCGTTCCCGATAGATCGGGACGGGCTCACCACTTGTCTCTCGTCCCTCAATCCCTAAGTCTCTCGGTCTCTAAGTCCCCCATCTCTACCTGAATGATTTTTATTAGTTTTGAAGAGCTTTATTCAAAGTATACATTATAGTTATCAGAGGAATCTTATTTTAATTAATAATAATCAATAAAGGAGCAGATGGGTACCTACGTAAACAAAAACCTGATAAAAGATGAACACGTAGCATATGAAACAAAATATCACTGGATAATATTTATTTCACTGCGTGGACTATTCACTCTTTTCATTGCACCGGCCATTGAACGCTGGCTGGCTGAATTTGTTATCACCAACAGGAGGATTGTCATTAAGACAGGCTTTATTTCCCGCAAGACAATTGAAATGAATCTTTCAAAGATTGAGAGTGTCAATGTTGATCAGTCATTTTTCGGGCGTATTTTCGGTTATGGGTCCATCACAATAATCGGTACCGGCGGTACCAGGGAAACCTTTTACAACATAACCAAACCACTTAATTTCAGGAAGGCCTTTCAGGAACTATGCTGAATAATTCCTGACATATACTCAAGAATAATTTATGACACACTGCCATATTGAAATACGTCCCTGGGGTAGGTTTGATTACAGCAAAAAAAATAATTGAAAAAATCATTGCTGAGAAGGGATTGGATATTAATACGATCGAGAAGAGCAAATTTGCTGAAGGATTGAAAAAATTACTAAGCATGATAGATGCTGCAAAAAATGATCAGCTCAGCATTCCTCAGAAAATTGAAATAATTAAAGAATATTATTCCCCGATATTGCAGGCAACCGAATATGATTACCAGGTTCGATTACTGGACATAAATGTCCTGATTGATCTGGCATCAAGATATAATTCACTCGATAAATTCCACTACCAGTAAAGCATACAACGGCTCACGACGCACGACTTACGGTGTACAAATAATATTAAATTTCTTAAATTTGAGTTGACCTTTACAACCTGACAAAAACCAGATAAATGAACGCAAATACGCAAATAATGAGTTCCCCTGCTCCTGGCAGGGTGACATCAGTAGATTTTTTCCGTGGATTTACAATGTTTCTTCTTGCAGGTGAATCAACCCATCTCTATGCACATTTGCTTAATGTTGACAGCGGTGTTGTGCAATTCCTTGCGAATCAGTTCCATCATCATGAGTGGCATGGATTACATTTCTGGGATCTGATACAACCCTTCTTTATGTTTATTGTTGGAGTTGCAATTCCTTTTGCGGTTGCCAACAGGATAAAAAAGGGAGAAAGCAACAGGACAATTACACTTCATGCCTTTAAACGCGCATTCTTATTGTTGTTTTTCGGATGGGCTTTATACTTTATAGATGCAGGAAAGCTGGTCTTCCGGTTTCAGAATGTCCTTGCACAACTGTCTGTCACATACCTTGTTGCATTCCTGATAAGAAATAAAAGCTTTAAATTCCAGCTGATATTTACCTTAATTATTCTTTTGCTGATAGATCTTGCTTACCGTTTCTTCCCTGTGGAAGGCTTTAATCATCCGTGGGTAAACTTCGAAAATCTCGGAGCATGGGTAAATAATAAGATTGAAGGTGTGGATAAAGCCAGCACCTGGGCAACATTGAACTGTGTTTCGACCATAGCCCATACTGTCTGGGGAGTTCTTTGCGGCAAGCTTCTGATGAGCGATAAACCGGCAAAAATCAAAATCCGGACATTGCTCATTGCCGGTGTTTCATCACTGATTATTGGTTACTCGCTTGACCTGTTAAACATAACTCCCATTATAAAGAAGATAGCCACAGTCTCATTTGTATTTGCAAGCGGTGGCTGGACCATTCTTGCTCTTGCTTTCTGTTACTGGCTTATCGATGTAAAAAAATTATTTACAAAAGGCTCCAGATTCTTTATCATAGTTGGTATGAACAGCATTTTTATTTACCTGTTTTTTGAAATCGGTGGTGCCAGCTTTATCAGCAGGATTATCACTCCGTTCAGCAAATTGTTCTTTTCATGGGGAGGAGATACGACAGTTAAAATAATCACCAGTTTAGGTGTATGGGCAGCGCTGTGGTATTTATGTTACTGGCTGTATAAGAACAAGATGTTCATTAAGATATAAATGAAATATATGACATGAGAATAAATTGTGTTTTACAAGCTCTGGTGCCATTATTGTTCATCGGTATACTGAATTGTTTTTCACAGGAATCTGATCTTTCAGGGGAGAAACTGCCTGCAATATTTGAAAAGTACAACAAATCATCTCTTGGTGAAAATGTTTTTGCCTTTGAACCCGGGATGGATATGAATGAGATACAGATCTTAATTGATACTATATTTGCCAGGCAATCGGAACGCAGAAGTGAATTCAGCAAAAACCGCTATGCGCTGTTATTCAAACCGGGAATATATGAACTTGATGTAAAAGCAGTAAGGTCAAATACCACTCATGGCAACAGTGTCCTGACTAATTTCTGGCGCTCAGTGGAAAACTTAACAGTGATACCGACAGTTAATTCAACAATGGTCTGGGGTGTTTCGCAGGCAGCTCCTCTGCGAAGAGTGCATATAAAAGGTAATTTGCAGCTATTCGACAAAGGTTATGCGAGCGGCGGATTTCTTGCCAATTCAAAAATAGACGGTACAATAACATCCGGACCGCAGCAGCAATGGTTTATCAGGAACACCGAAATAGGAAAATGGGCAGGAGGAAACTGGAATATGATGTTCGTTGGGGTTCCCGGGGCACCTGAGGAAAATTGGCCTGAGCTGCCATATACAACGATTAATGAGGTTCCGGTTATTCGTGAAAAACCATTCCTTGCATTTGATGAGAAAGGATTCTGTGTGAATATCCCGGGAATTAAGAAAAACAGTACAGGTCCTGACTGGATAAACGGTGTGAAACCAGAAAAAACTCTTCTCCTGGATAAATTTTATGTTGCCAGACCGGATGTTGACAATAGGGTAGGCGGTCCGGCCGAAGGATCAGCTTCCAGCTGCATGGTCATAAACAGCAGGGTTGTTTGCGCGGACCATATCTGGCTATGGAGAGCTGATCACGGAAACGGAGTGGGCTGGGATAAAAACAGATGTGCAAACGGATTGATTGTAAATGGAGACAATGTAACCATCTATGGGCTGTTTAACTAGCATTTCCAGGAGTACCAGACTCTCTGGAACGGGAACAATGGCAGGGTATATTTTTATCAGAGCGAAATGCCTTATGATCCGCCCACTGCAGATGCATGGAAGCACGATGGAATAAATGGCTATGCCTCGTACAAAGTGTCAGTCCGTGTAAAAACTCATGAAGCATGGGGAATAGGAGTTTACAACGTTTTCTATAATGCCCCGGTCATAGTTGATAATGCAATTGAAACACCTGCTGCACTCGAAGATAAGATACACCATAAAATTATCTTCTGGCTTAACGGGAATAAAGAAAGTATTGTAAAAAGCATCATAAACGGCAAAGGCGGCAGTTTGAGCGTTTCAAACAGGAAAGCTACGATGGATTAATTGATCGTGCAGTCTTTTGAAAACTGGCGAATAAATAACAATCTTATATCACATAAAAAAGGGGCCTTTTGAAAGCCCCTTTTATCATACTGAAGATTAATTCCAATTATTATTTACCTGCGCATCAAGTAAAGGATTTGCATCCCTTTCTGATTGCGGAATTGGAAGCAATATATGGTAATCTTTAACAGGTTGAATTGATTCAACTATCTGTTTTTCTGCATTAATTGTCTGCACAAGAATACCCCAGCGGACTAAATCGAAGTACCTGGCTTGTTCTCCTGCCAGCTCTAATCTTCGTTCGCGCCTCAGAATTACCCGTGCCTGATCCTGGGTTCCGAGAGAAAGGTACTGAAAAGCTCCCGACCGTGCCCGAACCTGATTAATCAGTGGAAGTGCGAGGGCGACCTGATTGTTCTCGATATATGATTCGGCAAGCATCAGGAGCACATCTGCATATCGGATTACCTGGCTGTTAATATAGCTGTCCGGTTGTCCATAGTTATGCCTTAACTCATACAATTCATATTTGCGCCATGAAAATATCGGACCCAATTTCCCGACTGCTTTGGTATATGACTCAGGACCTGTTGCACATTCTTCGCAATATATTGTATCCCCTCCTTTGCCCCTTTGATTGTCATAGAATGTCAGCTTAGCACGGGGATCAACATAAGTTGCTCCCAGTTCATCCGGATAAGTAAATGCATCCACAAGGTTTGGAGAAAGAAGAACATTCCACCAATCGTTAAAACCATATTCCATTGCGCGTCCGGTGTGGGTCATTTTATTACCCCATGATTCCTGTCCTCCGAACATTCCATATGCGTTACCAACGCCCCAGCCTTGCCATTCCCCATGCATTACTGCAAAAATGGTTTCCTTGGTTTTTAAATCATGAATGAACATGTCATCCAGTGAATTTGCCAGAGTATAGTCATAAGGGGCGCTTTGTAATTTTGTGAATTCGGTAATAGCCTGACCATATTTCCCCTGAAAGAGATACACTTTTCCAAGCAGCGCGACTGCAGCTCCCCTTGATACCCGGCCATAATCGGATGCTGCATAATCCTGGGCTAATGGTAATTTGGTAATTGCATCTGCCAGATTTGTCTCAATATCAGCCCAAATCTCAGCTTTCGGGGTTCTTTCCATCTGAAGAATATAATGATCTTCAAGAGTCTTTTTTAACGGAACATCCCCAAAGCAGGTTACAAGCCAGAAGTATCCCAGCGATTTAAGGAACTTGGCTTCACCTTCAATCCGTGTTTTTAATGCTGCATCGCTAACAGAGGTCGTTTCCCAATTCTCACACATGTTTATGACAAAATTGGTCCTGAATATCATCTTATAGCATGAATTAAAAAAGTAATTCATTTCGCCTGTATTGGGATTGTGCGTATATGCGGCAATTTCAAGCAATGATCCCTGTAAGGCGAAGTTTTTAAATGCGTCATAGCCCAACAGGTCGAAAATAAAATAGAATTCCCTTTCGAACATACCCTGATACAGCAGTGGTGAGTACATAGCAGTAGATGCTTCAGTGGCTGTTTTGGCATTTGTAAAGAATGTATTGCCATCATAGGCGTTTTCATTCTTTACATCCAGTATACTTTCACTGCAGGCACTTAATAATAATGCTATAATAAATGTATAAAATATTTTCCTTTTCATTTGATGTTGTTTTAGAAGGTTAGTTGTACTCCAAGTCTCATAATACGTGGATTTGGTCGTTGATACATGTCAATTCCCCGCTGAAATATGTAATTGTTGTTATCATTAGGTGAAGTTGAAGATATTTCAGGATCGTATCCGGAATATTTGGTCAGAGTCAATGCATTCTGAATTGATGCATAGATTCTGAATTTTTCAAATACATTGAAAAGATTCTGAGGAAGATTGTATCCTATTGAAATATTTTTAACTCTTAAATAATCACCTTTTTCAACATACCAGGTGGAAAAGTTAAGATTGGCTCCGGAGTTCTGGCCTGCTCTCGGGATATCCGTGACATCACCGGGCTCTTTCCATCTTGTCAGCACTGTTGCTGTCTGGTTAAATGGTTTTGACATGCCTTCCCACCAGTAAAGGGACCCATTAACTGCATCGACACCTGCCACACCATGCATCAGCAACTGTAAGTCGAAACTTTTGAAGAAAGCATTGAAAACAACTCCATATTGCCATTTTGGTGATGGATTTCCTATGAAGGTACGGTCGTCTGCATTAATATATCCATTGCCATCCATATCTTTCCAGACACGGTCGCCAGGCTTTGCGTTTACCTGGTATTCCGTTACCTCACCTCCGGTAGCTGCGCTTGCCGCTGCATTCAAAGCATTCAGGTCAGCCGGGTCACGTACTACATGATCATATACATAACCATAATATGCACCAAGTGGATGACCGATATCGGTACGGGTTGCATTTCCAACTCCGGTCATAAACTCTCCTTTGGATATTGGCAAATCTCCGACTGTTCCTAATGCTGTCACTTCATTGACACTGTAAGTTGCATTCAGTGACAGATCCCATCTGAAAATGCTGGTATTACTTTTATATGTCAGTGAGGCTTCAAATCCCGAGTTTTTCATACTGGCTGCATTTATCCATTGTGTGCCAACTGAACCGGGATTTCCCAATCCTGTTGTCAGAGGCAGCAGTGTTTCTATAAGCAGATCCTTATTTGACCTGTTATAATAATCGAATGTGAAACCAATTCTGTCTTTTAATAATCCCAGATCAAATCCAAAATCGAATTGTGTTGTTTCCTCCCATTTCAGGTCGGGATTAGGAACGCTGTTAACAATTGATCCTGTAGCAAAAGTCAGATCATCACCGAAAGAATATACTATATTATTGCCGGTACCTTTCCAGACACGAGATGAGGTTAAAAATGCAGGTATATTATCATTGCCTGTTTTTCCATAGCTTGTCCTTAGTTTCAGATTTGATAAACTTGAAAAATTGCTCATAAAATCTTCCCTTGAAACTGTCCAGGCTAATCCGACACCATAGAAGGTACCCCACCGGTTGTTTATGCCAAATACACTTGATGCATCTCTGCGCAAACTGGCGTTTATTACATATTTTTCCTTGTATGTATATCCTATTCTGCCAAAGTATGATAACCGTGATTTTCCACTATTAACAGATGATCCGGTTACAGAAGTTGAATTGGCAAGAGCAAGATTCTGGATAGCATCGCTGGTATAATCTGAACCGGCTACGGAGATACTCCTGTAAACTCCTGCCGGATCGTATGTATTACCCAGCATTGCACTTATATGATGACTACCAAAATTCCGGCTGAATGAGAAATAGTTTTCCAGTATAAAGCCATAGCTGAAATTGAAATACTCATTTATATCGGAAGTTGCCCTGTTAAAATTACCACCGTTACATGGATAATTGAATGTCATATTGTGGTAATTACCTCCGGATATTCTGCCCTGTGATCTAAATGTTAATCCTCTTAACAGCTCAATTTCTCCGGATAGATCAAGGTCAATACTTAATCCTCTGTCATTATAATCGGTGTTCCCGGTTGTATTATACGGATTATTTGCATCCTGCAGATCGGTAACTTTGTCCATGCGTGCATATCCTCCGAGATTGGTCGGATCGTATATTGGTAAATAGGGAGCCATTCTTAAAGCCTCATTCAGGCTTGCTATTACTCCATTATTGATATCATTCTTTACCCTGAGATTTTGACTAAGGTTTACTCTTTTCTTAAAAAGTGCTTCCGTCATTTTAGCGCCAAAGGTAATCCGCTGAAAATTCCTGTCAATAACAGTCGATCCCTGATTCTGATATCCGGCTGAAAAGGAATAAGTTACATTCTCAGTGCCTCCTCCAAACCTCAGATTATGGTCCATCATTAAGGCTCTCTGGAAGGTGACATCCTGCCAGTCTGTGCGATCAATGCGAACATCAGGTGTCTGAAGCTTTGCTGTGATTTCCAGACCATTTGAGTGTTGAATGTCTGTTACCATGTCAACATATTCTGAAGCATTCAGCAAATCGAGGCGTCTTGTGACATTAGCAAAACCTGCTGATCCTTCATATTCTACTTTAAGATCGCCTTTTTTCCCGCTTTTGGTTGTTATCAGGACAACACCGTTGGCAGCAGCCGATCCATAAATTGCAGTAGTGGAGGCATCCTTAAGAATTGTAATATTATCAATATCCTGAGGAGCTATTGAGTTAATATCCCCACCCTGAATACCGTCAATAACATAAAGAGGGTCGGTATTTGAAAACGAACCCATACCCCTGATTACAATTCTAGCTCCGGAACCCGGATCACCGCTGTTGTTGGTTACCTGCACACCGGCAATTTTACCCTGCAGAACCTGGCGTGGGTCGGTGGTAGCAAGTCCGACAATTTCATCGCTTTTAAGTGCAGATGTAGCACTTGCAACATTTCTTTTCATGGCAGAACCATACCCTACGACGACCACTTCATTCAGTCCCAAAAGTTCGGCCGGCATGTTAACATCCAGAGTCGTCCTTCCATTTAAAGGAATTATCTGTGTTACATATCCGATAAAGGAAAATGTCAGAGTTGCATTTCTGTCTACAGTAGCAAATGAGTATCGGCCTTCAGCATCGGTAATAGTTCCGATAGTGGTCTCGTTTACCCTTACATTTACACCGGGCATTAATGCGCCGGTAGAGGCATCCCTAACAACACCCCTGACTGCGATCCCCTGCATATCAGCCGGGGACCCTGACTTATCATCTCCAAAACCCGCAGCTGAAATGTTGTTTGTTAAAAACAACAACATAATCACTGCCACATTCAAAGAAAGGAGGATCTTGCGCTTCCTCCACAGGTAGTAATTTCTCATAGTTTTTAATTTGTTTAGTAAGTAATAAATAAATTAACCGATTAAAATTCAGAAATCTTAAAGGACTTTTTATCAGACACGGAAATTAAGAAAAAATCTGATACGCTCAAAATTTATATTTTGCCCCATATTATGCTGTCTGCAGGGATCGAAAAGTTTTTTTCACACTTGTACCTTTGCGTCTCTGTATAGTTATGATTGTCAAATCAGGTTTTTAGTTGCTTTAAATAATTAATTTTGCATTACTAATCAGATAAAACACCAGGTATGATAGGATACCTGAAAACCTACGGAGTGGCATTTGTAGTCTTCATAACCATCGATCTTGTATGGCTTGGATTTGTTGCAAATAACCTTTATAAAAAGTACCTTGGTTTTATTATGCGACCCAACCCGAACTGGATCGTCGCAATTATCTTTTACGTTCTCTATCTGGCTGGACTTGTATTTTTTGTGATCCATCCGGCACTCGAAAAGGAAAACTGGAGATATGCCCTCTTTGCCGGAATGTTTTTCGGACTCATCACCTATGCTACCTACGATCTCACAAACCTGGCAACACTTAAAGATTGGCCGGCACTTATTACAGTTATTGATCTCATATGGGGAACTACTCTCGGCGGACTGGTGTCGCTGATTACCTGGTGGGTAGTTACAAAGTTTTAATAAAAAAGAAAGGTCATGCAATCGTTTGGCATTAACGAATTTTGCATCTTCTTTACGTTCTGATCACTTTAGATTTATTACAGTAATTAACAATTTAATGTATGGACAATAACACCAGTGACAACTCAATAATCATCATCGGTGCTGGATTTGCAGGTCTTGCTGCCGGTATTTATGCACAGATGAATGGTTATCAAACACAGATCTTTGAGATGCACAACAAACCGGGAGGACTATGTACTTCATGGGAACGTAAAGGTTACACAATCGACTGTTGCATCCACTGGCTTGTCGGATCATCTCCTGAAAGCAGTATGCATGACTTCTGGGAAGAGGTTGGAATTACTCAGGGCAGACAGTTTATCAATAAAGAGCCTGTTGAGATAGGAGAAGCAAAACGCAACAGGTTATATTTACATCTCTATAATCACGATCCATCAATGGCTCCTGCAGGCAAAACCGTCCTGACAATAATGATTAACACCGATTATGAATACTGGAAAAAACTGGCACAGAATAAAACCGCATATCTACAGAAAAAAGAGGAGATTGCAAAGAAATTAATTGAACTGCTCGACCAGCGTTTCCCCGGCATTTCATCGCAGGTAGAGGTTATAGATGTTGCAACTCCCATGACCTTTGAAAGATACACAGGCAACTGGAAGGGCAGCTTTGAGGGATGGCTGATCACACCTGAAAATGCCAGTGTATTAATGAAACCGATGTCTCAGTCATTACCCGGCCTCGCCAATTTCTATATGTGCGGACAGTGGGTTGAGCCGGGAGGCGGACTACCAACAGGCATAATGTCGGGCCGCAGGCTCATTAAGAGCTTGTGCAGGGAGGATCGCAGGAAGTTCAGAACAATCCCGGTTAAGGTGACAGATAACTCATAGTACAAAAAAATATTCTTTCAGCCAGGTTTTATAGAGCGGATCCAGGAAAATAACATCACTTCCCCGGATATCGATGATCTCTTTATTAATTAACGCCCTTTTGATCTTGGTAACATTGGCAGAGGTGCCAAGCTGATATTCCTGTATAACACTCTGAGAACTCAGCTGCTCAACATCGTTTATTACTGCCTTAAGAAAATTGATCTGGCTGTTGCTCAGATCATCAGTCAGAGCCTGAAAAAGCATGCTTAACTGTAAAACCAGGTCCTCATATGCTTCTTTGATCATCTCCACATTGCAGATATCGTCAGTTCTTAACCACGATTGCTGGGCAAGCTGCTGCACATAATAAGGATGACAGTCGGCAAGCACAGGGATAAGTCCGGCCTCATCCTGTCCTATTTTTTTGCCGGTATCTGAAAAACGCTTCTGAATGAATTTAATCCAGTCCTCAACGGATATCTTTTCCAGAAAAAAGATGTCTCCAAACTTATAAAATGGCATGGATGGCGATGTAAAAACATCCATCATCATATGACGTTTACTGCCATAAAGACAATATGAAACATTTTTATGCCCCTGCCAGTGAGCCCTCAATTTCTTCTGAAAGGCAAGAGGATCTTCATATACTGAAATATTCTGGAATTCATCAATACATATAATAAAAAACAGGTTATTTGCAGATCCGATTTTCTCAGGAAGATCAAGGATATCATCAGGATTGCGTTTCACCTCTTCCCAGTCTAATCCTATTTTAAAATCTACACCCTGACCGGGGCTAAAAGTCAGATTCGGGATAAACCGGCCCAGAAATTTCCTGGCATTTTCGAAAATAACCTGAATTTTTGTTGCTGATCCTCTCAGAACAACCGTTGCGAGCTGCTGATAAAACTGCTCTTCCGCTCTTACATTATTGAGGTCGATAAGACAAAAACGTATATCTTTTCTTTTCTTTGAAGCAATCTCCGTTGCCCTTGCCACAAGAGAAGATTTTCCCCATCTCCTGGGAGATATAAGGATTGTGTTCACAAAGGAAATAAAGTTTGCAATGAGTCTTTCCAGCTCATTTTTCCGATCTGTGAAATCTTCTTTTGAAGCAATTTTTCCAAAAGTGAACGGCGTTTTCATAAATCAGTTTTTACAAATATAAGTATTCTGAACAAAACTAACTAATTTGTATGTTACTTTTTAGTATGTTACTTTTTGGTAACCATTAGTGCGTTTTAAGACAGATTATGTGAATAAATTTCCAAAATTTGAGTACAGGTTTAATCAGTATATTTCCTCTTCAGCCAGTCTTCCGGCACAGGGATAATACAAATATTCATTGACCTGTTATCCTCCGATAACATTGCGGATTGTATTTCTATTTTCGTTCCATCGGCGCTGAAGGTGGGATGAGGATGGTCTGATGCGGTCATTTTATGACCAGTTGAAATCAGGATCATTTCATGTGTGTGCCTGTCTATCAGGTATATGCCTCGCGAAAAATCATCCCCCACAGCCCAGCGGCCATCTGATGAACCATTGACATGCCATAAACCGCTTCCTGAAGGGGTCTGTCCTGCGATAGTTATCTCCCTTGTTCTGAGATTTACTATTCCCAATCCAGTAGGTTTCTCCCTTGTACCTGATGGTCCCCAGGCTGCTTCCTGTCCCGGATTCTTCGGATCAGCAGGCTGCTCAGGCGTTCCAATCTTCCTGTGCCCCATAATAGCTATGGCTACTTCATCCTGTGAAATAATTGCTTCGTGGGTCACCCATTCATATTCTGATTCTGGATAAAGAGGCTTTAAACCAGATCCGTCAGCCTTAACCGTCCATGTACGCTGCGGTGCCTTTCCACCTGTTTCCCAGCAGAAGACAATCTCTCCCTGAACCCAGGGATTTGCCTGTATATGACCTATCTGGAACGGTACGGCGACAACGAATTTAGTCTCACCTGTTTTTATATTCATACTGCCGATCCCGGCAGGTCCCGCTCCCATTCTTCTCGGTCCAAAATTTCCTTCGATTTTTGTTCCCTCCTGAAGATGCTTTGCAGCTTCCTCTCTTCCTGTCCTGAAATAAACAACCTCTTCGTCAGCATCGAGAGCCATATCCCCGCCTGCACCCATTTCAGGAGGTGTAGAACCACAAACACGCTGATATTCGGCAGCCGGTTTTAATTTGCCGGCCTCGCTGTCTGCAAAAAGCTTTGCAAGATCCACCTCTATTACCTGGATAGGATTGCTCATGCGCGGACCTGCAACAGGAGGCCTTTCCTGCGTACCTGCCGGGGCAGCAGCAGGCCGGCTGCGTCTGGCTGCTGTATCTCTCATAAAATAAAGCTTCATGGATTTCCTGGCTACATTGAGCATTCCGGTAAATCCGCCTTCACTGACCTGAACAATAACGCCGGTTTTCTCATTAACAGCCATAGCCTCTCCCCGTACCCTGTTTGATCGGAAAATAACCCAATCCCCGTCAGCAGTCCACTGATTATGTGTCTGGTATATCTTCGAATCACCTGCAGGTTTGCTTGTCAGAAATGTAAGCTGTGTCCCGGTGACCGGATCTGATACCACTTTCTTCTCCGATGGGAACCGGGTGCCTATCTGGGTGTAGGCATCGGATGAAATTATAAATGATGTAAATAAAATAATCTTAACCAGAATCAGTGCTTTTGTTTTCATACTAAGAGTATTTGATTTTGAATATTTGGTTTTAATGAATTTTATTTTTTTACCACGGAGTTATACTGAGTAACACGGATTCTGCTCTTAATCTCTTCGTCCCTTAGTCTCTTCGTCCCTTAGTCTCTAAGTCCCTTAGTCTCTTAGCCCCTTAGTCTCTTAGCCCCTTCGCCCCTGCACCCTACACCAGCTTCTTATACTTTATCCTCACCGGCGTAGTATCTGCAACCCGTTTTTTATGGTTCTCCTCGTAGTCGGTATATGTTCCTTCGAACCAGACTACTTTTGAGTTGCCTTCAAAAACCAGCATATGTGTTGTCACCCTGTCGAGGAACCATCTGTCGTGCGATATAATGACAGCACATCCTGCAAAATTTTCCAGACCCTCTTCAAGCGCCCGTAATGTGTTTACATCTATGTCATTAGTCGGTTCATCAAGAAGAAGCACGTTTGCTCCTGATTTTAGTGTAAGTGCAAGATGAAGCCTGTTTCTCTCACCTCCTGAAAGCATCCCGCATTTCTTTTCCTGGTCAGCTCCGGAGAAGTTAAACCTGGCAACATAAGCCCGTGCATTTACAAGACGGTTCCCAACCATAATATCGTTTTGTCCTCCCGATATAACTTCATAAACGGTTTTTGCAGGATCAATCGCTGTATGGGACTGGTCAACATACCCTAACGATACTGTTTCTCCGGTTTCAAAAGTGCCTTTTGTGGCTTTCTCCTGATTCATTATCATCCTGAAGAGGGTAGTCTTGCCGGCGCCATTCGGACCGATAACACCAACAATCCCGTTGGGTGGAAGATTGAAATCGAGATCTTCAAAAAGGAGCTTATCCCCGAATGATTTTGCCACATGCGATGCTCTTATTACTTTATCTCCAAGCCGGGGGCCGTTGGGAATGAATATTTCAAGTTTCTCCTCTTTCTGTTTAACATCCTGGTTAAGCAGGTTTTCATAAGCGCCAAGCCTTGCTTTTGATTTTGCATGTCTTGCTTTTGGTGACATCCTTACCCACTCAAGCTCCCTTTCAAGTATTTTACGTCTTTTTACATTCCCTTTCTCTTCAATCTCAAGCCGTTTGGTTTTTTGCTCCAGCCATGAGGAGTAGTTACCCTTCCAGGGTATCCCCTCACCCCTGTCCAGTTCAAGTATCCATCCTGCAACATTATCGAGAAAATACCTGTCGTGCGTTATACAGATTACAGTACCGTGATACTGTTTCAGGGTTGTTTCCAGCCATTGAACTGATTCTGCATCGAGATGGTTTGTCGGCTCATCCAGCAGCAATATATCGGGTTGCTGGAGCAGCAGACGGCATAAAGCGACTCTTCTTCGTTCGCCTCCTGAAAGAATATTTACTCTTGCCTCGCCCTCCGGGCAGCGCAGGGCATCCATAGCCCTTTCAATCTTGTGTTCTATATTCCAGCCATCATGGTAATCAATCTTTTCCTGTAATACAGCCTGCCTGTCTATGAGCTGCTGCATCCTGTCAGAATTTTCAAAAACCTGAGGATCCCCGAAGCTGTTGTTTATTTTTTCGAATTCTTTTATTATCTCCATTATTCCCTTAACACCTTCCTCCACTATTTCCCTTACAGTACGGCTATCATCAAGAAGAGGATCCTGGGGAAGATGTCCGACAGAATATCCTGGCAGAAATGTTACCTCGCCCTGGTACTCCTTTTCTTTTCCGGCAATTATCTTAAGAAGAGTTGATTTCCCTGATCCGTTAAGACCTATGATCCCGATTTTTGCTCCAAGGAAAAAGGAGAGGGAAATATCTTTAAGGACCTGCCTGTGCGGAGGGAATGTTTTTCCAACCCTGAACATCGAAAAAATGATCTTATTGTCGTCAGCCATATATTCGGATTTTTTGACAATTTAGAAATTAGAATTCGTCCTGTCAAAAAAAATATGAAAATTGTATTTATGCAATACGAAATACCCCTCTCCCTCTAAAGGGGGATCTCCCCTGAAGGGGAGAAATAAAAAAGGGGGTTGCCCCCCTGATATATTTATTTCCTTTCGAATAACTGGATTGTTTCATCCTGCAGCAGAACCCATAATGAATAGACTCCCTTCAGTGTTCCGATGGGGATATTCAGGCAGCCCAGTGCAGCGACAACAATTATGAGGTATCTTGCCCAGCTCTGACAGGAAAGAAGCCCAATGCCACCAACAAGTCCTAATGTCGACATAAATCCGATCAATAAAGGAAGACTTATGCCCACAAATTTTAATACAATAATTGGTATTTCTCCTTCTCCTGGAGGGATAAAACCCCTGGCAAAATGGAGAACAAAGAAGACGGCAAGTGCTCCAATCAAACCGAGAATGCCAAAACCAATATGGATAGCGCCAACAACTGTAACATGTTTTTTCATTTTTAAACCTTTCATCTCTTCCATGACATTCAATTTTAATACAATTTAACAATAATTTTCATTCCTGTTTCAATGACTGGCAATTTTCTGAACTGATGCATGGTTTATCCAAAATTACTGTATATAAGCAACCTTTTTAGCCGAAATAGGTTCTTTAAGAAAAGAGTTTCATAATTTTGTTTTGAAAAACAAGCCAGTATGAAAAAAATACTATTATTTGCCGGATTATTTGTTATTTGTGCATGTACCTTTACATCCTGTGAAGATACCTGCAAAGTCTGCAAACAGGTTACTTATATTGACGAATCATATGATCATGAAGGCTCATCCTCAGAGTATTGCGGTGCCGAGCTGATTGCAATCCAGTCTATGGATGATATTGAGATAGGTAATACAAGGACTGCCTGGGAATGCAACTAAAAGCGAATACCTATTAAAGTAACATCATCAACCTGGGAATTGTCTCCGCGCCACTCCTCGAAAATCTCGTTTAATTTTTCTCCCTGCTTCAGCATTGGTACTCCGGACATAGCCACAAGTGTTTCTTTCAGTTGCATTGACATGAATTTTCTCTGTCTTGGTCCGCCAAACTGATCTGCGTATCCGTCGGAGAAAATATAAAATGCATCCCCCTTCCGAAGCTCTATTTCATGCAGCGTGAACGGGTGCATTTTATAATGAATTGCTACAGGCATTTTATCAGCCCTGTAATGAATAAGCTCCCCGCCTCTTACCAGGTAAAGAGGACTGTTTGCGCCGGCAAACCAGAGTATGTTCTTTTTGAAATCCACAAGGCAAACGGCTATATCCATGCCATCCTTTACAGTATCTTCATCTATATTCTGATTTAATGACTTAATAACACCCTGCCGCAGGTTTTCGATGATCTGGTCGGGCATCATAATATGCTTTCCATTCACTATCTCATTAAGCATGGCAACTCCAAGCATGCTCATGAATGCACCAGGAACACCGTGACCGGTACAGTCAGCCGAAATTATTACCTGTTGACTGTTATGCGAACTTACCCAGTAAAAGTCGCCACTTACTATTGCCAGTGGTTTATAAAGGACAAAATGTTCAAGCTTATCGCCGAACAGCTCCAGTGACGGCATAAGAGCTGTCTGTATCCTCTTTGCGTACATGATACTGTCGGTGATATGCTTTTTCTGGTAAGCAATCTGGTCTCTCTGGGCTGCAGCAAGATCTCTCTGCCTTTCAATTTCATCCTTCTGCATGGATATTGTCCTGTTCTTTTCCTCAAGTCTGAAGTTGGCTTCTTTCTTGATTTTGTATCCCCTGTAGATATAATATCCCAGAAAACTCACGAGCAGAAGGGCAAAAATAACAAAATAGAGAATAAGCTTTTGCTTCTCCAGTGTTGCGAGCTGAACTTTTATTTTACTCTCCTGTTCTCCGATTTTTATCAGCTGCTCATCTATCATTGCCAGCTGTGATGATATTTCTTCTCTTTGTCCTGAAAGAGTGTCTTGTTGTGTCTGCACCTCCTGCTGCTGAAGCAATATAGTTTTCCTCTGAGAAGAGATTGCTCCTTTTTGTTTATTGATCTGGACGAGCTGATCATTCAACACTTTCTGTTTTTCAAACAGCGTCATTTCTTTTATTGAAATCTCATTATCAAGACTATCCAGAAGTGTTTTTTGTCTTAATATTTCCTGTTTCTGATGTTCAATCTCTTCCAGTTGTAGCTTAACAGTCTCTTTCTGAACCTGAAGATCAGCATCTGTGATAACAAATAATTTTTCCCAGTCTTCCCTGGTTTTTATTGCAGTGAAAAGAAAATTCTGATTTACAGACATCCCGGCCTTTTTTATCATCTCTTCGTTTGCTTCAAACTTTGGTTGCCCGTTTATAACAACAAAGTTTATCATGGATTCCCGGAATTCATATCCCTCCGTTATGAGCATTGTCTGGTGTCCTTCCAGCTTTTCTTTTACCTTTTCCAGATTGAAACCACTGTTCCTGTTCACATACAATATCTGGGTATGAATTATTTTATCCTCGCTTCTGAAAGCAACTATCTGAACAGGTTTGTTCTGAATTGTCCTGCGTGTCTGCGCCAGGTTACCCATCTCCCATAAAAGCTCTGATGTGTTTTCAAGCAGCCCGATTTTAAATACAGCAGAATCGGTAAAACCGGGACCATAATCAATATATCTGGCCATGTCAAAGATATAGACCGCCCTGGTCGGATTATCAAATCCCTCCTGACTATATGCATGGTTTAAAAGACATATCAATCCAACTGAAAGGAATGAAGCTTTTATTGCAGGGCAAAAATTAAACATAAACACATAGAGTTTATTATTACGAAATTGCACAATTTTATGTAAGAAAGCAAATAGAGAAACTGCCCTGAAATCCGAACCTGTTGAAAAAATGTTAATAACCGACTTTAAATTTAGTTTTTATCAATTTTTTTTTCGTAATTTTATACCGATTTATTAAACCCTAACCATGTCCCTGAATATTAACGACTTACAGTTGGCAGATAAAAATATTGTCATTGTTGAGGATGATCTGCCGTCCATCAGGTATTATGAAACTCTCCTGGGAAGCACAAAAGCTAAAATAAAGATTTTTCATAACGGGAAAGAATTTGTTGATTACATAAGCAATCAATCTGTTAAAGTTGATCTCGTTATCATGGATTTCCTGATCCCCCTTATTAACGGCATCGAATGCCTCCGGATTTTCCGCAAGGGGAAAAAAAATGTTCCTGTTCTTATGCTGACCGCGTATTCTTCGGAACAATCGAAAACCGAAGCATATCTTGCAGGATGCAATGAATATATACTCAAACCTGTTTACCCCGAAAACATTTTTGCACTCCTCGAAAAATACCTGAAACAGGAGATCGCTGCTCCGCTGATTGACTGATCTTCTCTATTATCTTGCCGGCGTTAGCTGCTTGCTTAAATAACTGGAATAATAACTCTCCAGCTTTCTGTTTATCTCTTCTGCCATTTCACTCTTCCCATAGACATTGCAGGCATTAGCTACCTTTGAAGTATACTGAATAGCAGACTGGATCTCATATTCGGCAGAAATTATAATATAGGGATCCTGCTTCAGAAAAAAATCGAGCCGTTCATAGTTGTAATCACACATAGCCTGTGTCATTTCGACAGCTTTTTCGGTGCCCCCTGCCGTAAAAAATGCTTCAATAAGATCAGCGACGTATGGGTCATACGGAAACTTTTCAAGAGGAAGTTTCTCCATGCAATAATTAAGCACCTCGAGGGCTTTTTCATTTTTCCCCTCATTAGCCAGGGCTTTTGCCAGCCTTGCATAATTCAGCCTGGCCCTGACAACCATAATTGTCCGTTTATGATGATAATCAATATTTACTTCCGGATCATTGGCACCTCCCCAGACAAATTTATTCATCATATTCTCATACAGAATATCTGTATCTATCCTGGCATAATCCATCCAGCTCTTATTATCTGATTTTATCGGTACCAGACGGTATGCAAGCCCTTCAAGCTGGAAATATTCCTCCAGCCCCAGAGCATCACTATGATATCCCGTAACATAATAGATTGGTCGTTCCCAGTTGTTATTAGCAAGTATATCAAGAACGATAAGCTGGCTTTTAAGAATATAATTCCCTTTAAGCTTAATATCAATATAAGGAACAATCTTTGCAGAATCCTCCGGCCTGACAGTCCCTGAAGCAATCACTTTGGCTTTATCAACCGGGATACGTATAGTCCTGGAGGGTATTATATCAAGTATTTCATCAGGTGGTATCTGCACCTTTGTGGCTTTATTTTCACTGTTGACCCAATCGATGATTGTTGATATGTCAACCGGCTCCTTTGTCTTCTCAAAAATAAAAACCTGGTTGTTAATACCATCATAATATTTCTGTACCGGGAATGTAACCGGCAGAGGATCTGATTCATAAGCTTTATATTTCATCTGGTCAATATACCAGTCGGTGTTCAGAAGCATCAGGTTGCAGACACGGACATCAGTTCTTTTTCCTTCAACCTCCTGGGCATACCATAAAGGAAAGGTATCGTTATCCCCGTTTGTAAAGAGAATGGCATTGGGAGCACAGGACTCCAAATAATTAAATGCAACATCTCTTGCAAGAAAACGGCCCGATCTGTCATGATCGTCCCAGTTTTCAGCAGCCATTATTACGGGGACAGCAAGCAGGCATACCAGTCCGGCAAGAGGAGCTGCAATCTTTTCACCTGTAAGTTTTGAGATGCCTTCAAACAGAGCAAGCATTCCCAGCCCGATCCAGACAGTAAAAAAATAAAATGATCCCGCATACGCATAATCCCTTTCTCTGGGCTGGTTCGGATATTGATTAAGGTAAAAAATAATTGCTATGCCTGTCAAAACAAAAAGAAGCAGAATATTCCACCAGTTCTTATTATCACGGTTAAGCTGGTAAAAAAGACCGGCAATCCCAAGGAGGAATGGTAAAAGAAAATACCTGTTTCTTGAAGTATCATTTTTCATGTCTGAAGGGAGATCGGAAGTTCCGACTCTTGGTTCATCAAGGAATCTGATCCCGGTTATCCAGTTACCGTTAACCGCACCACCGGTACCCTGCGTGTCATTCTGCTTCCCGGCAAAGTTCCACATGAAATACCTGAAGTACATATATCCGTACTGGTACGAGAACATAAACCTCAGGTTCTCACTGAACCGTGGCTTACGGACAATACTCTTTTCTCCCGACGGGTCAGTGACCTGTATGGGAACTCCTTTTATTTTCCCCCACTCTTTGTAAACTTCAGCATGATCGCTCTGGTCGCTCCACATTCTCGGAAACAGCGTTAGAAATCTTTTGTCATATATCCGTTCAATTTCCCTGTGGGTGATTACATATTTTCCATTTTCCAGGGCATAAACGGGCTTACCGGTTTCATATTCCGGTGTGGGAACATTGAAATAAGGTCCGTACCATAAAGGTTTTTCTCCGTACTGCTCCCTGTTCAGAAAATATAAAAGATTGAATGGATTGGATGGATTGTTTTCATTAATTGGTGTATTTGTTGATGCCCTGATCACAGTAATAGCATTAGATGAATAGCCTATTAGTATAACCATTATTGCAGTCAGTCCGGTGCTAAGAATGACCCTGCTCCTTCCCGAGATGTACCAGACAAATCCTGCAATTACAGCAAGGACCAACATATTAAATAATAATGAATGCGATACCACCCAGATTCCAGCAAAGAACAGAGAAGCAATGGCAAGCAGGGCATTTCTTACATTATTCGATGAATTCAATGATGATCTGACAGCAAGTATGAAAAGAACAATAAGAAGAATAAAATGTAATATCATTCCTGTATTGGCAGGCAGCTTTAGCACATTTACAAAGAAGAGGTCTAATCTGGTAGATATGGTCACTACCCCGGGCATAATTCCCCATATAAGCAGGGACAGCATAATGAATGAAATTGCAATTGAGATAACGAAACTCTTCCAGGAGAATTCAAATTTCCTGAAATAATATACAAGAACAATCGCAGGAAGAGCCAGCAGGTTCAGAAGATGAACCCCAATTGAAAGGCCCATCAGAAATGCGATCAGAATCAACCATCTGTCGGCATATTGTTCATCAGCCACATCCTCCCATTTAAGAATCGCCCAGAATACCGCTGCAGTAAAAAGAGATGAAGTTGCATATACTTCGCCTTCAACTGCAGAAAACCAGAAGGAATCGGAAAAAGTAAATGCCAGTGCACCGACTGCGCCGGCGGCCATAATTGCCACCAGCCTTGCGGGACTGAACTGGCTCTCTTCTTTTACGAGGATCTTCCTTGCAAGATGAGTGATAGTCCAGAAAAGGAACAGTATTGTAAATGCGCTTACAAGAGCAGACATTGCATTAACCGTTGCAGCAACATGTGATACATCTCTGCCTGCGAAAAGAGTGAAAAACTTCGCCATGACCATAAACACAGGATTCCCCGGAGGATGACCTACTTCAAGTTTGTAAGCAGAGGCAATGTATTCCCCGCAATCCCAGAGACTTGCAGTAGGTTCAATTGTCATGAGATAGGTAATTGCTGCGATCGCAAAAACCACCCATCCTGATATGTTATTTATCAATCTGAAATTTTTCATCCTGTATATTCGTTTATTTTAAAAATTCTTTCAAGGATCAAACGACGAAAATACTTATTTTTTTCATACCATATCAACCAGTCTATTACTCACATAATTTGCTATTTTTGATCAATAATTCCCCAGATGAGATTACCGGCAATCTTTTTATCCATATACTTTCTGCTGTTCACCTTAACCACATCAGCACAATATTATGATACAGGGCAGGATCCTGCCAGGCTGAAATGGCTCCAGATAAAAACCGGAAGATTTACTGTTATCTACCCTGAGAAATACGGTGCAGGAGGAATCGACTTTGCACGATCTCTCGACGAGGCTTACTCAAAACTGACTCTCTTTTATCCGGAAAAAAAAATTAAAATACCGGTTGTAATACACAATTTTACTACACAATCGAACGGATATGTTGTCTGGGCTCCCAAACGAATGGAAATATACCCGACACCTGAACAGAATACAGTTCCTCTTGATCCGAACAGACAACTGGCAATACATGAGCTGACCCATGTGCTTCAGATGGAATCCTTGAGCTCCGGATTTTCAAAAGTCTTATCAATAGCCTTTGGGGAACAGTTCCCGGGTGTCGTTGCAGGCCTGCTGCTGCCACTCTGGTATCTTGAAGGAGATGCTGTTTTTACCGAATCAGTGCTGACGGAATCAGGAAGAGGAAGAACCCCTGAATTCCAGAAGCAGCTGAAAGCGATCGTGGTTGAGAAAAACAAGATATATAAGTATGACAAGATGATTAACGGATCTTTCCGTGATTTTACTCCTGATCATTACAAGTTTGGATATCAGATGATTGCATGGTCGCTCACTAAAAAAGATCCCCGTTTGTGGAATAAAGTCCTTAGCTTTACAGCTAATGAGCCTTTTACAATCAATCCTGTTAATATCAGCCTTACAGAAAACGCCGGGACTACAAAAAGAAAATTGTTTGATGAAACTTTTGATACTCTGAGAACCTTGTGGCAACAGGATGTCATAAGGAGCAATGCACTGACTTATGAACCTGTAAATCCCCCGAAACGTGACAGACATGTTGATTATTATTCACCTGTGTTCACTGGATCAGGCACTATTGCTGCAATTAAAACATCATTATCCGATCCTCCATCATTTGTACTTATAAATCCTTCAGAAAAGTCAGAGAAAAAAATACATAATCCCGGACTGATGAAACCCTGGTTACTATCCTGTGCAAAAGGGAAGCTTGTATGGGTTGAAACAACAACCGATCCACGATGGGATAACAGGAATTATTCAGTAATTAAGCTTCTGGATCTTGCATCAGGAAGAACAAGGCAAATCACCTTCAGGTCAAGATATCTGTCGGCATCTTTATCCCCTGATGGCAAAATTATAGCAGCATCTGAAAACAGTGCTGAGAACAGGAATAATCTTGTTCTGATAAATTCAAATGACGGTAATGTAATAAGGTCAGTTCCTGTTCCGGATAATTCGTATCTCCAGCGACCACAGTGGTCAGAAGACGGGAAAAAGATTACATTTATCAGTCTGACAGCAGAAGGAGAAGGCATTCTTTCATATTCCCTTGCCAATCAGAAATGGGAAATATTATTTGAAGCATGCAGGGATGATCTTCAGTCAACCTTCCTCAGAAATGACTCTCTCTTTTTCATAAGTTCGTATTCAGGTACTGATAATATTTATGTTCTTACAGCAGGGAATAAAATTTCAGAAATTACCAATTCCAGGTTCGGAGCAAATGACCTTTGCATATCAGGTGGCAAAGTAATATTTAGCGACTACTCCTCATCAGGAAACAATATCTGTATAACTACTATTAAAAATGCTGATGATATCCCGAAGGCACCTGTCAGCTCCTCATCTTTTCTTATTAACCGGTTTGATACTCTATCGGTTCCACCTTATGATAATTCTTCCGGAGGATATGTTCCCGAACCTTTCAGAAAATGGCAGCATCTTTTCAGGTTTCACAGCTGGATGCCATTTTATGCTGATATTGAAGAGGTTAAGTCTGATCTGACATCGGTACGGCCGGGATTCACTTTAATGTCCCAAAACCAGTTGAGTACACTCATAACATCTGTCGGATACGAGTATTCCGAAGATAAAAGGCATATGCTTCACTCGCGGATAACCTGGAAAGGTTTGTATCCTGTTCTTGATTCCCGGTTTGATTACGGGTACTTTCCGTCAATAGATACTACGAATTCAATGGTTAGCTGGATCCCTTCCCCCCTGAATCCGGCATTCAGTTTCAAAAACAGCCTTTATATCCCGCTTAAATTCTATTCAGGAAAGTTTACCCAAAACCTGTATCCCTCACTATCATCAGATTATGTCAACAAGTATGTTTATCTGAAAGAAAATTCTGATTACGATTATGGACAGGTCCAGATAACCGGACGGCTTTACTTTTCGAACTATTACAGGTCTGCCTTTCGTGATATCTATCCCAGATGGGCCCAGCTCTTCGATCTTTCATATACATACGCTCCTTTTGACAAGCTTATATATGGTTCAGATGTCAGTTTAAAAACTGCCTTATATTTTCCAGGGTTCTTCAAGAACAACGGAATAAAGTTCAGGTACGAAACAGAGAAGCAGGATTTTGCCAGATATCTTATGTCGAACAAAATCCATTACCCGCGCAGTTATCATAGCATCATTTCTGCAAAGCTTGATTTTCTTTCGGTGGATTACGTCACCCCGCTTTTTTATCCCGATTTTAATATTTCATCATTTTTCTACATGACCAGGATCCGTACCGGATTGTTTTTCGATTATGCATGGGGAACAGATAATTATCATTTAAGATATCAGGATGGCAGGCTGGTTATTGATCATCGTAATCCGGAAACAGAGACTTTCAGCTCATTCGGAGTTGAACTGCTTTCCGATTTTTATCTTTTCCGGATTCCTTATCCGGTTACAGCAGGTGCTCAGTTTACATGGAAATCATTCGGGCAGGCACCTGCCATTGAAATGTTATTCAACATAGATATTTACGGTTGGAATATAGGCAGATCGCGTAAGTGATCTTATCCGATCTTCAGATCACGGGCACAATTCTTTATAAGATCCCATGCCCTTTCGACATGATCAAGCGTCACATTAGTCTGTCCTGTTACCATTCTCAGGGTATAACGTCCGTTCAGAACCGTATGGGTCAGGTAGATTTTTCCGGAATCGTTAAGCGCATGGTTCAGCTTTTCATTAATCGCATTAAGCTGATCATCTGACAGACCGGAAGGACAGAACCGGAAACATACAACATTCAGTATTACCGGAGCAAGTATTTCGAAATCTTTTTCTCCTGCGATCATTTCTGAGAGACGAGAAGCAATGCTGATGTGGTACCTTATTTTTCTCTTTAATTCTTCTGTCCCGTATGACCTTATTACACTCCACAGCTTTAGCGCCCTGAATCTGCGTCCCAGTGGTACACCCCAGTCCCTGTAATCATTTACAAGCCCCCTGGTCCTTGTTTTAAGATACTCAGGAAGTATTTCAAAGGTTTTGATAAGGGCTTCAGCGTCCCTTATAAAAAATGCTGTACAATCGAAATTCGTGAACATCCATTTATGAGGATTGAAAACAAAACTGTCGATATACTCCTTACCATCAAGCATCCATTGAAATTCAGGCAAAATAAGAGCCGTGCCGGCCATAGCAGCATCAACATGAAGCCAGATGCCATTTCTGTGGCAAATAGCTCCGACAGCCCTTAAAGGATCAATTGCGGTGGTCCCTGTTGTACCTATTGTAGCAACCACACAACAGGGGACATACCCTTTCTCCTTATCTGCAATTATTGCTTCATCAAGTTTAACCGGATCCATTGAAAAATCCTCTTTTACAGGGATTTTAACCAGGTTCCTTTTGCCGATGCCACTTATTCTGACATCTTTTTCGACAGAAGAATGGGTCTGTTCCGAACAATATACCCTTAGAGTTCCTGCAGAAGCAACACCTTCGCTATTTATTGTAAATCCGCTTATTTTCTCTCTTGCAGTCAGTATAGCCGCCAGGGTTGCAGTGGAAGCAGTATCCTGTATTACTCCTTCAAAATTATCCGGAAGCCCGATCATGTCTCTCAGCCAGATCATCATTTTTTCTTCGAGTTCAGCAGCGGCGGGAGATGTCTCCCAGTTCATGCACTGTGCCCCGAGGGTAGAAATGATCATCTCTGCCAGGATTGAGGGAGGGCTTGTATTGGCTGGAAAATACGCAAAGAAATTAGGACTTTGCCAGTGTGTTATTCCCGGCATTATTATCTCTTCAAGATCCTTCATGAGAAAGCTGAAGGATTCTGGTTGCAATGGAGGAGTGCCAGGTATCCTGTTAAATATTTCTCCGGGCTTAACAGCTGATTTTACGGGATATTTCTCAACATTTTCCATATAACCGGCCATCCATTCGACCAGTTCGTGGGCATGTTTCCTGAATTCATCGGGTGTCATCGAAAAAGCTTTATCTTACCGATTCTGCAAGAAGAATAATTTTGTTCATCTTAACTTCAATCACTCCTCCGTTAATTTCATATCTCCTTTCATTTCCATCCGGATCAACAATGAATACTGTTCCGTTTTCAAGAGTTGAAATAATAGGGGCATGGTCTTTGAGAACCTGGAAGGATCCCTTTTTACCGGGAACCCGTATCGATTTTATTTCCCCTTCAAATATTTTTCTGTCAGGAGTGATGATTTCTGCTTTCATCCTGGAATAATTTATCTGGACTGGGCGAGTATTTTTTCGCCCTTTTCGATTGCATCTTCTATTGTTCCGACGAGCATAAATGCTGATTCAGGATACTGATCGACCTTTCCGTCCATGATCATATTGAATCCTTTAACTGTATCATCAATTGATACAAGGGCTCCTTTAATACCCGTGAATTGTTCGGCGACATGGAAAGGCTGAGAAAGAAATCTCTGCACTCTTCTTGCCCGGTGAACAACAAGCTTATCTTCTTCCGAGAGCTCATCCATACCAAGGATGGCAATTATATCCTGAAGTTCATTGTACCTCTGCAGCAGTTCTTTTACCTTTTGTGCACAGTTATAGTGAGCTTCCCCCACAACATCAGCAACGAGAATTCTTGATGTCGAATCAAGCGGGTCGACAGCAGGATAAATGCCAAGCTCAGATATCTTACGGCTCAATACCGTTGTAGCATCGAGGTGTGCAAAAGTCGTTGCAGGAGCCGGATCGGTCAGGTCGTCTGCAGGAACATAAACAGCCTGGACAGAGGTAATTGATCCATGTTTTGTTGATGTAATGCGTTCCTGCATGATACCCATTTCGGTTGCCAGGGTCGGCTGATATCCTACAGCTGATGGCATTCTTCCAAGAAGGGCTGAAACTTCAGAGCCAGCCTGGGTGAATCGGAAAACATTATCCATGAAGAAAAGAATATCCCTCCCTCCGCTTTTCTCGTCACCATCCCTGAAATATTCGGCAATTGATAAACCGGATAGGGCAACACGTGCTCTTGCGCCTGGTGGTTCATTCATCTGTCCAAACACAAGGGCCAGCTTTGAATCCTTAAGTGTTTCCATATTCACTTTGGAAAGATCCCAGCCTCCCGATTTCATATTTTCAAGAAACTCCTCGCCATAAGTAATTACACCGGCTTCCAGCATTTCGCGCAGCAGGTCGTTACCTTCCCTGGTTCGTTCGCCAACACCGGCAAATACCGATAATCCTGAATAAGCTTTTGCAATATTGTTTATCAGTTCAAGTATTATAACTGTCTTGCCAACACCTGCTCCACCGAAGAGTCCGATTTTTCCACCTTTTGAGTAAGGTTCGATGAGATCTATCACTTTGATCCCTGTATAAAGAACATCCTTTTCGGTCGAAAGATCATCATATTTCGGTGGTTTGCGGTGAATGGGGTATCCGCCTTTTTTATCGAGTGGTCCGATACCATCAATCGGTTCGCCGGTAACATTCATTAATCGTCCCCTAATCTGCTCTCCTATAGGCATTGTTATTGAAGATCCTGTTGCAACAACCTCCATGCCTCTGCGAAGACCGTCGGTTGAATCCATAGCAATGGTACGGACAGTGTTTTCACCAATATGTTGCTGACATTCAACAACCAGGATGGTACCATCGTCTCTCTTAATCTCAAGGGCATCATAAATATCAGGCATATCAGTTCCTTGCCTGTCGAATGTTACGTCAACCACTGCCCCAATAATCTGGCTGATTTTCCCTGTATTCTGTGACATAAATTTCAGATATTTCTCGGGTTTTTTTCAGAAGGTACAAATTTAAAAAAATTTGCAGATGATTTCGATTTTAAATTCAGTTTTGATATAAAGATCAGAATTTTTTAATACTGCTCAAAATCTGTTTGTCAGTTTTTTGTAATAAATTAGCCTAATAATTATTACCAGCCAACTAACCTTAATAATTTCCATATGAAAAAACTTATTATCCCCATTCTCCTGATTGTTTCCGTACTTACAACGGCAAATGCACAATTTACTAAAATCGGGGGAGGAGTAGCCGCCGGCACAGGTATCTTCTGGAATAATGAAACTGACATCATCAGTTACAGGACCGGTCTTCCGGCTGTATTTCTAACCGGCATTTATGAATTTACCCTTCCTATCCATATTGCGCCTTCTTTCACATATTATTTCCCTCATATTACAAAAGCGCAGGTGGTAACCGCAGAAACTCCCAAACAGGTTGTTTCATGCATGATGTTTGATATAAACGGTCATTATGTTTTTAATTCGCTCGACAGGTTTGAATTTTATGGCCTGGCTGGCCTGAATGTAACACTTATCGGGATAAAATGGATATCAGAAATTAACGGTGTAACAAATAAGACAAAAGACAGGGATAACGCATTTGGACTAAATCTTGGAGCCGGTACTTATATTAAGCTTACAGATCAGTTTGATCTGTATGGTGAGGCAAAATATATCCTGAGCAAATATGACCAGTTCCTTATTAATGTGGGCGTTTTAATAAATATCGACTGGCTTATTAAGCATGAGGATACCGGACTATAATCTACCTGTCTCTTCCGATAAGTGAGTTGGCCATGTGAACCATTTCACATTTTCTTTTCTGATCAATTCCGACCTTATCGAGAAACTCGAATGCCAGATTTATATATTTACTGGCAAAATTTTCAGTAATAGCCTTAATGTTAAGCTGATCGTAGATATTAATTACTTCTTTAACTTTTACATCCGGATCGGTATCTCTTTCCGAAAAGAGTTTCTGAAGCTCCTTCAACTGGGTTCCTTCTGCTCTTTCAATTGCATTTATATAAGGAAAAGTCTTTTTGTTTACAACAATATCACCTCCAAGGATTTTTCCAAACACCTTCACATCCCCGTAAATATCAAGTAGATCATCCTGTAACTGGAAAGCAAGACCGAGATTCTTGCCATACTCATACAACAGATCAGCATCCTTATCATCCGCACCGCCAATGATTGCTCCTGTTTTTGCTGATGCAGCAAAAAGAACTGCTGTTTTCAGCTCTATCATTCTCAGGTACTCTTTCTGTGTCACTATTGTTGCCTTCTCATAGTCCATATCGAGCTGTTGCCCTGTACACACCTCGATAGCCGCTTTATTAAATACCCTGAAAACCTTAAGGAGGGAATTTGCAGGAGCCTGAAGGAAACATTCATTGGCGATAAAGGCCATCACATCGCCTGAAAGAATAGCCTGACTGGTGTTCCATTTATTATGTACCGTTTGAAAGTTTCTTCGGAGCAAAGCCTGATCCATAATATCATCATGGACCAGAGTGAAATTATGAAATACCTCCAACCCGGTTGCGGGCATTATTGCTTCATCGATTTTATCGCTGAAAAGATTGCATGCCATAAGTGCAAGAACAGGTCGCAATCGTTTTCCTCCGATTGAAAGAACATATTTTACCGGATCAATAAGCTTTTCTGCCTCTGTATTATACGATAGATTGACAATAGCTTTGTCAATTACCTCTTTTAGCTCGGAATGATTGTACATGGTGATTTCTCCATAATCCTGAAAATTTTTTTGCTTAACCTTTCATAGCTTCAGAACCGCTTGTTACTTCAAGTATCTGATTAGTAATTGCTGCCTGTCGTGCTTTATTGTACTGAAGAGTCAGTTCCCTGATCATGGTGGTTGCGTTATCTGTTGCCTTATGCATTGCAGTCATCCGCGCTCCATGTTCTGCCACAAATGAATCAAGGACTGCTTTATATAACTGAATCTTAAGCGATTTTGGTATCAGCTCTTTTATAATTTCCTCACTTGAGGGTTCATAAATATAATCAGAAGGAGGTTTATCTGACTTACCGCGTGGTTCCGTCACGACCGGAAGGAATAATTCCCCGGTCAGATTCTGAACGGCAGCATTTTTAAACTGGTTATAAATTAATTCCACCCTGTCGAACTCTCCGGAAGTAAAACTGTTCATAACCTGTTCGGCAATAGCAGAAACATTTTCAAATGTAAGATCATTGAAAAGTTGATTGTGTTCCTGTAACATTTTCAGTTTCTGTTTTCTGAAATAGTCATACCCTTTTTTACCTATTGTCAGGAGCAACAGGTTTCCTTTTCTGAACTGCTCATTGTATTTCTCTGAGATAACCCTCTTCACCTCTTTTATGACATTCGAATTGAATGCCCCGCATAATCCTCTGTTTGATGTTACTACCACTATAAGTATTTTTTCAGGAGCCGAGATACGACTGTATATATTTTCAATTTCCGATTCTGCCAGGCTCCGGGAAAGGCAAACAAGTATTTCGTGCAGCTTATTTGCGTATGGTCTTAACCGTAAAATTTTATCCTGTGCTTTTCTCAGCTTAGCAGCAGAAACCATTTTCATGGCCGAAGTGATCTGCCTTGTCGATCTGACAGAGGTTATTCGTATCCTTATCGCCTTTAAATTCGCCATCTGAAACCTATATGTCTTTCCTGATCCTGATAATTAGTTCGGTTTGAATTTATTCGCCAGTTCCGAGGCTACTTTTTCAAGCACTTTTGTAACATCATTATTCAGAATCCCGTCGCGAAGGTTATCCAGAACGTCCCTGTGCTTCAGGTCGAGATACTCGATGTATTCATTTTCGAATTCCTTCACTTTATTAACAGGAACATCCTTTAAAAGCCCCATTGTCCCACAGTAAATAATAGCAACCTGCTTCTCGACAGGAATGGGAGCATACTGCCCCTGCTTAAGTATTTCAACGTTTTTAGAACCTTTATTAAGAATTGCCAGAGTTGAGGCATCAAGGTCTGAACCAAATTTTGAAAATGCTTCAAGCTCACGATATTGTGCCTGATCAACTTTAAGTGTCCCGGCAATCTTTTTCATTGATTTTATCTGAGCATTTCCTCCAACCCTTGATACTGATATACCAACGTTAATAGCCGGTCTGACGCCTGAATTGAAAAGGGTGGTCTCAAGAAATATTTGTCCGTCGGTTATTGAGATAACGTTAGTGGGGATATAAGCAGCAACATCGCCTGCCTGCGTTTCGATTATTGGCAAAGCAGTGAGAGATCCTCCGCCTTTCACCATGTGTCTGATTGATTCCGGGATGTCATTCATCTGCTGTGCTACTTCATCTGATTCAATGATCTTGGCAGCTCTTTCAAGAAGCCGGGAATGAAGATAGAAAACATCACCGGGGTATGCCTCACGTCCCGGTGGTCTGCGCAGAAGAAGTGATACCTCCCTGTAGGATACGGCCTGTTTTGAAAGGTCATCATAAATGATAAGTGCATCTCGTCCGGTATCCCTGAAGAATTCGCCTATTGCAGCACCTGCAAACGGAGCGTAGAATTGTGATGCTGCAGGATCAGATGCGGTGGCCAGAACAATTACTGTATATTCAAGTGCACCATGTTCTTCAAGTGTTTTAGCTATATTAGCGACATTCGATCCTTTTTGCCCAACACCAACATAAATGCAATAAACCGGTTCCCCTTTTTCAAAATTGCTTCGCTGATTAATTATAGTATCTATAGCAATGGCTGTTTTTCCTGTCTGCCTGTCGCCGATGATAAGTTCTCTCTGTCCCCTGCCTATAGGTATCATGGCATCAATAGGTTTAATCCCGGTCTGCAGCGGCTGTTTTACCGGCTGGCGGAAAATCACTCCCGGGGCTTTTCTTTCAAACGGCATAATAAATAATTCACCTTCAACCGGTCCTTTTCCGTCCAGCGGCTGACCTGTCGGAGATATTACCCGTCCTAACAATCCCTCGCCAACACCAATAGAGGCAATTCGTCCTGTCCTTTTTACAATGTCACCTTCATTTATTTCTTCAGTCGGACCAAGCAGTACAGCACCGATATTATCTTCTTCAAGGTTCAGAACAATTGCTTCAATCCCGTTCTCAAATTCAATCAGCTCGTTTGACTGTGCATTTGAAAGTCCGTAAATCCTGACAATCCCGTCGCCAACCTGGAGTACTGTTCCGACTTCTTCCAGTTCAGCTCCTGTCTGAATTCCTTCAAGTTGCTGCCTGAGGATCTTTGAAACTTCTGCCGGTTTAATATTTGCCATATTTATTTTCTTTTATTACTCTTTGGTTCATTTTGTTTACTATACTTAAATGCTCCTGCCAATAAGTTCCTTTTTTATTTTACGCAACTTGTTCCTGATGCTGGCATCAATATAGTTATCATCAACCCTCAGGATAAACCCTCCGATTATTTCACTGTCAATATTCTCATTTAATTCAACCTTCGTGTTGAAAGCAGAAGCTATGAGTCCGGAGATTTGCTTTATTATATCTGCATCGACTTTAACAGCAGTTGTAAGAAGGCATTCAGTAATCCCGTTATGCTTCAGGGTATCATTCCTGAAAACCCTGGCAATAGCGGGAAGAAAGCGTTCCCTGCCATTTTGAACAACCAGATCAATAAGCAACATGGTGATCTTTTCCAGATTCTTCTCAAGAATATTATGCAGCAACTTCGTTTTAACTGACGGCCTGATAATTGGACTGTCAAGGAGTTCCTTTACTTCGGAAATGGTACAGATATCTGAAATAAGGACCATATCTCTGCTTACCTTATCAAGTATATTTTTCTCTATTGCTGACTGGAATAAAGCTTTTGAGTATCTGACTGATATTTTACCTTCGTTCATCCTGAAACAAGCCTTCTAGTTTTTATTTAAATTAATATCTTTCAGGTAATTGTCGATAAGTTTTTCCTGTTCGCCAGTTTGTTCAAGCTTTTTCCCAAGCAATTTTGTTGCTATATCAATTGCAAGGCCGGCTACCTGTTCACGTATTTCAGAAAGTGCCTTTACTTTTTCCCTTTCAATACCTGTTCTGGCTTTCTCAATCAGTTTTTCCGCCTCTTCAGTTGCTTTTCCTTTGGCCTCGGCAATAAGCTTGTCCCTAACATCCCTTGCCTCTTTAAGAATACTTTCTCTCTCCTCTCTGGCCTTTTTTAATATTAATTCGTTATCGCTTTGCAGCTTCAGCATTTCTTTCCGCGCATTTTCAGCGGAGGCAAGCGATCCCTTGATCATTTCCTCTCTCTGCTTTATTGCACTCAGGATTGGCTTCCACGCAAACTTCGCCAGAATAAGAAAAAACAAAGTAAAAATGACTACTGCCCAAAAGAGAGTACCGATGGCAGGAGAGGTCAGACTATTACTTGCTAATAACATATTTCTTGTTTTAAGAATTTTCTGAAAAGAAATCCTGCAACCAACCGTTGAAGGATTTCATTTTTTCTAAGCAATAATCGCAGCAACAACAGCAAACAAAGCAACACCTTCAATAAGGGCTGCTGAAATAATCATTGCCAATTGTATTTTATTTGCAGCCTCAGGTTGCCTGGCTATGGCTTCCATAGCTGCTCCACCGATTCTTCCGATGCCCAGTCCTGCACCTATTACTGCTAAACCTGCTCCAATTGCTGCCAGCGATATTGCTGCCTGTGCTTGTTCCATAGTGTAAAAAATTTAATTAACAATAAAAATTAATGATGCTCCTTTACAATTGCCAGGCTGATAAACAATGCTGACAATAAAGTGAAAACATATGCCTGAAGGAATGCCACTAATAACTCGAGGCAATCCATAAAAATTACAAAGAAAATTGATACCGGTGCAACAACCAGAGAATCAAAAATAAAGATTAATGCGAGGAGACTCAGAACAATGATATGGCCTGCAGTAATGTTTGCAAACAAACGAATCATAAGGGCAAAAGGTTTAGCCACCACTCCGATAATCTCAACCGGGATCATTATCGGTAACATCCAGAATGGCACGCCCGGTGTGGCAAAGATATGCTTCCAGTAACTTTTGGTACCGTTGATTTGTATTATTACAAATGAAAAAAAAGCAAGTGTAAATGTTACAGCAATATTCCCTGTAACGTTGGCTCCGAAAGGTGGCGGAAAGGGAATAAGCCCCATCAGATTATTTATCAGAATAAAAAAGAATACCGTCAGCAGATAAGGCATGAATTTTTCATGTTCTTCCTGACCGATATTTGGAATGACAATGTCATCGCGGACAAAGCAAATCACTGGTTCGAGAAAACTCTGAATGCCCCTGGGATGACTGATCCCTGTTTTTTTATAGGAACGCGAAAGGGACAGGAACAGCCAAAGTCCTATCAATGCTGCAGCTAACATCCCGACAACTGTTTTGGTGATTGAAAAGTCAAGTGGTATATTCTCTTCATCAACCTGACCATCAGCATTCACTGAAACAATTTTACCCTTTAATTCTCCCTCCTCTTCAAGTTTGAAACCCTTATATTCATTCCCGTGCGACAACCTGCGGGATGAAAAGATAAGAAGTCCAGATTCTTTATTGTACAGGATAACCGGAAGATAGATTGCCACACTTTCACCATCCTTTTTTGTAAGGATATGCCATTCGTGAGAATCCGAAACATGATCAAGGATGAAAGACCTGGCATCAAATTTTTCTTTTTCAGGGCTCTTTTCATTTTCACCGGTTCCCATTACCGGAAGCGAAAACATCCCGAATAGCAGAACAAAGAAAAGCCATATAATCTTCCCTGGTTTCAAATCAAACCTCCTTTTGTAATGATTTGTTTTTCAACGCGTTTAATATATGCAAAATCGAAAAAAGAGTGAACGTTAAATATAATATAAAAAATAATATAACCGATGAAAACGCTGTTTTTTTAGCAATAAGAAACCAGATAAGCGCCAATACCATTTCCAGCATAAATTTTAGTGATACAGACACCATGGAATAGATAGCCTGGCTGTCGGGAGTTTTTTTCTGTCCTTTTATAAAAACAAATAAAATTAGAAATGCAATAACCGTAAAGGCACACGACAGAACAGCTATTTCACTCAGTAATATATTAATATCTGTAATTATTATCAGCAGGTAACATCCTGATATAATCAAAATATTTAAAACTAGAAGCCTGATGATATAATTAGAAAAGATCTTCAAGAATGAATGTTACTTGATAAAGTCTTTAATAGCTGTGTATATACCGGCAAAAACTCCAAGAAGGGAAAGTATAATCGTAAAAACCGGTTTGTTCATTTTCAGGAGATCATCCAGTTTGATACCACAAAAGGTTGTAACCAGGATTATTACAATCATCTGTATTGCCAGTCCCGAATACCTGGCATAAGCTTTCAGGGGATTATTTTCCTGGTTTTTCGGGCTCTTTTCCTTTTCCTGCTCCTCCATTGTTGTTATCGCTCATTTTGCAATTTCCGGAGAATATTGCACCGGGTTCGATAGAAAGCTTGGAAGTGGCAATATCACCAGTTATTTTTGAAGAAGCTTTAAGAATTAACAGCTGGCTGACACTGATTTTCCCCTCAACCGCACCGGATACTTCGGAATTCTTGCAGATTACCTCTCCATTTACTTTACCTGTGGTACCAATTACGACCTTCCCTTTTGTATCGAGGGTTCCTGTCAGAGATCCGTCAACGCGGATATCTCCGCTAGATTTAACATCGCCAGTTATTTCTGTACCGTTACTTATAAGGTTTATTGCCTGTGGTTCAGTCTCGTTGAACTTTGTCATTTTGTTCTGAGGTTTTAGAATTACAAACTTAATAACTCACAAATATAAAAACTATTGCAAGAAAAAAATGTCTAAGTATTAAATATCAGGATGAATTTACTTTATGTCCTTCTTAAGTCTGTGAACACATCACTCATGGATCGTATGCCCACTTGACATAAACCGAACCCCATGTAAATCCTCCGCCAAATGCTGCAAGGATAAGAACGTCTCCTTTCTTTAGCTTACTTTCATATTCCCAAATGCATAACGGGATTGTAGCGGCAGTTGTGTTTCCGTAATTTTGAATATTGATCATTATCTTTTCCGGGGGTAATCCCATTCTTCTTCCTGTAGCATCGATAATACGGAGATTAGCCTGATGAGGAACCAGCCAGGCAATATCTTCCGCTTTAAGGTTATTGCGTTCCATGATTTCAGCTGCAATATCTGCCATGTTTACAACTGCAAATTTAAAAACGCTTTGTCCTTCCTGGTATAGAAAATGTTCCTTTGCATCTACAGTTTCGTGGGAAGCAGGTTTTGCTGAACCGCCCGCTTTAAGATGCAGAAATTTGCGACCTGATCCGTCGGTGTGAAAAATATAATCCATTATGCCTACTTCCTCGGTGGTGGGTTCAAGCATTACGGCACCTGCAGCATCGCCGAAAAGAGGACAGGTCGTCCTGTCAGTATAATCGGTTATGGAAGACATCTTATCAGCACCTACAACAATTACCTTTTTGTATCTCCCGGTTTCGATATAGGCTGCCCCGGTCTGCAGAGCAAAAAGGAATCCCGAACAGGCTGCTCCCAAATCAAAACTAAATGCATTCTTTATCCCGACCTTGTCAGAAATTATATTAGCTGTGGCAGGGAAGGCCATGTCACCGGTAATAGTGGCGCAGATTAAAAGATCAACCTCATCAGGAGAAGTATTGGTTTTCGTTAAAAGTCCGCGCACTGCTTGCTCTCCCAGGTCTGAACTGCCCAGCCCTTCCCCCTTCAGTATTCTTCTTTCTTTTATCCCGACGCGTTGCATTATCCATTCGTCGGATGTATCAACCATCCGCGACAGTTCATGATTTGTGAGCTTATAATCCGGTACCCAGGCATGGATACCTGTAATAGCTGCACGTATTTTTCCCATAATTATATTGCTTCTTTAATCCTTTGGGCAAGATTTCCGTGCACAACAGCCCGGGTCTGATTTATCATGTTCATAATGGCTTTTCTTTTTGAAATTCCGTGCCCGATAACAACATTTGCATTAATCCCGACTATCGGAGTTCCGCCTATATTCTCGAAGTCGAAACGATCAAAAAAAGCATCCTTAAAATTTCTTAACCTGGATATATGATGAAATACTTCAGCCATTTTAAGAACTATATTCCCCACAAAACCATCACACACTATTACGTCCGGCATAGAGCGGAGAAAGAGGCCATGCCCTTCAACATTTCCCGTGAAGTTCAATCCCGGATGTTCTCTCATCAACTCATAAGCTGCCTTTACCGAAGGCGTTCCCTTTGTTTCCTCTTTACCAATGTTGAGCAACCCAACTGCCGGATTTTCGATATCCAGTACATATTTTGCAAAAATACTGCCCAGTATTCCGTACTGCAGAAGAACCTCAGGTTTGCAATCAGGGTTTAATCCTACATCGAGGATGACTGAATCGCGATTATCAATGCGGGGAGCGATTGTTACAAGAGCCGGTCTGAAAACTCCCGGAATTACGTTCACTGAATAGCTTGCACCTACCAGCATAGCACCCGTATTCCCGGCGCTGCAGAAGCCGTCAAGGGTTCCGTTTTTTAGCATTCCGTATCCTACTGCGATGCTGGAATTTTTTTTCTGGGAAAAAGCTTTGGCCGGGTGATCAGCCATTTCAATAACCTCGGTTGAAGGTACAATATCAAATATTTCAGGATTGACTTTCATCATTTTAAGTCTCCTGTAAATGGAAGTTTCATCTCCGATAAGAACCAGCTTCTCGTTCGCAGAAAAAAACTGAAGGGAATCAACTGCGCCTTCAATGATTGCATCGGGGGCAAAATCACCACCCATGACATCAACGCCAATTCTCATGAAATTGCTGTTTGGTTAACAATCAGGCTGTTGCCTTTTTCTCTATAGCAAGCTTGCCCCTGTAATAACCGCATTCAGGACATACCCTGTGATACCTGACTGAAGATCCGCAATTCGAACATGTTGCGACTTTCGGCGCAGTTGCTTTATAATGAGTCCTGCGCTTATCTCTTCTCGTTTTTGAATGTTTACGTTTCGGATTTGGCATTTTTTCCTTTTTTAATTTTCATTTATTAATTTCTTTAACTCATCCCAGCGGGGATCGGTGCCATGATCTTCTTCAATAATATACTCCTTCAACTTTTTCAGCATTTCAGGATCACATGTACTGTTTCCGTCTTTATCATCGGGATGCACCCGCTGTATCGGCAAAGCCAGATGAATATATTCATAAAAACTCTGCTTCAAATCCAGCTCATGTTCATCTGCCGGTATCGAAATAATGTCCGGATCACTTTCGTCCCTTGCCTTGCCAAATTTAATCAGAAGTCTGTTCTCACAATCAATATGCAGGGGAAAAATCCCCAGGCATCTGTCACAACATATTCTTACGATGCCATTAATCTTTACATTAAGGTCAATATGGGAAGAGCATCTCTCGGCTTCAATACTGGCTGAAAGGGTTCCATCTTTTACTTCCGAAGTCTCAAACTGGTCAAAAAATTCTTTATTAATTTCAAAATCATAGTAGTGGCGTCCATCTTTTAATCCGCTTATCGGTATGGCAAATAATCCGGACATCTCATTAAATTTTGGTCTGCAAAAATATGAAAGCTAATCCAATTAAAAAAATTATGAACAAAAAAGTAACATTTATTGTCTGGAAAGTCGATTTACCGGTAAAAAAGCGTCATTTACCTTTTTTCTCTAATTCCAGCGAATTATATGGATTATTTTTAACTCAAATAAAAATTTCAAATATGAGACACATAGATAATCAATTACGAAGAAACAGGGAACATCATCCCCAGGTGGGCATCGGATTATTTTTTATTGTACTCGGGCTCGCACTCCTTGTTGCAACCAACGATATGCTGCATCTCGGAAGTGTGAAAAGTTATTTCACCTGGGAGACAGCAATGGTATTTGTTGGCCTTTTGCTCTTACTCAACCTTCAGTTTATCGGAGGTTTGCTGTTAATCGCCGGAGGTGCATGGTTTATGATGGATCATTTATACGGTAATATTCCTGATCTAATCAGAACACTCTACTGGCCTGCTGTGATAATGATACTGGGCCTTGCATTTATCATTTCCTCATTCATAAAAAGAAGAAAAAACAATAATTAATTCAGAAACGAATAAATTTACAGCTATGGAAACAAATAATTTTTACAAAGATGTGAATAGTGCATCACGACATGGAAATCGTAATTTCAATAATAACAAGGTCATCATCGGAGTGGTACTTGTCCTGGCAGGAATGTTTCTTGTAATAAGAAATACCGGGATTTTCCCTGATTTTATTGATCATGTTATTTTCAGCTGGCAAATGCTTCTGGTGGTGATCGGCCTAGTAATGACACTGGGAGCAACAGAAAAAACAGCTGGTATAATTGTTATGGCTGTCGGTGGATTCTTCATGATACCACTGCTGTTTCGCGAGACATTTGGCATATATAACATGTTCTGGCCCGCAATCTTCATTATTATCGGAGTAATCTTTATTGCCAGCAAGCGAAAGGGATGGAACGTAGCATCATCTAAAGGCATGATAGGAGATGATTATATCGATTATGTGAATATCTTCAGCGGTGGTGAGCGACAGATCGTATCCCAGAATTTTAAGGGAGGCAAAATTACCGCGGTTTTCGGCGGTATTGAGCTTGACCTGACAAAAGCAAAGCTGGCTCCAGGAAGGAATGATCTTGAGATTGCATGCATTTTCGGTGGCGCTACTATAATCGTTCCTGATAACTGGTATATCACAATTGAGGTGACACCTGTTCTGGGGGGGTTCACCGACTCGCGGAAACTGAGCCCTGGCAGAATCGTAGATCCTGCAAGCCAGCTGGTCATCAAAGGAGCTGTAGTATTTGGCGGTGGTGAAGTAAAAAGCTATTAATTCATTTACAGATGAAGCATCCTGTACTCGCAAACAGGGTTCGTCTTATAGTATGGTGGCTGGTCTGGCTTTTCATGACGCTTGGCCAGTTGCTGTTGTATTATTATGCGTATGGCAGATTTACAACCACTGCCATCCCTGACGGGATAATCTCACTCATAATATATTCAGGAATCGGTCTTTCTTTATGGTATCCCTTCAGGTATTTCAATGCAACCAGCAGCAGGACTACCGCTGTAATAACCAACCTCGTTGTCAGCGGAGCTGTCGCTGTTACATTATGGGTCCTCATAAACAAATATTTTGTACTCCTTATTCTGCCAAAAGTTAATGACTATCAGGCATACTGGGAAGCAACTTTTCCTTACCGGATCGGGACTGGAGTTTTTATATACGGTCTTATTGTTCTTGCTTATTATCTTTTCATAAGCCTGTATAACCTGTCGGAAAAAAATGCAAAGGAGGCAAAGCTTGAAAGCCTGGTAAAAGAAACAGAGCTCAAAATGCTTCGTTCACAGATCAATCCCCATTTTCTTTTTAACAGCCTTAATTCAGTAAGCTCACTCACAATTACTGATCCGGAAAAAGCAAGGGACATGGTCATTAAGTTGTCTGAGTTCATGAGATATGCACTTTCGAAGAAAGATGAACAACCTGTTTCACTCAGAAGTGAACTTGAAAACCTGAGGTTGTATCTCGATATCGAAAAAGTGCGGTTTGGCGACAAATTATCTACTGAGGAGAATATTGAAGAAAAGTGTCTTGAAACAAAAATGCCTGTAATGCTTTTACAGCCGCTTTATGAAAATGCAATAAAACATGGTGTTTATGAAAGTACCGAAAGCGTCAGGATTATAACACAGGCAAAGATCATTGACGGATATATTGAAATTACAATTTGCAATAATTACGATCCTGCTCCATCATTGAGAAGAGGAACCGGAACCGGTCTGATCAATGTTGCCAGACGGCTCGAATTGTTCTACGGCAACAAGGCATCGATTAAAACAACGAAAGAAAACGGGATTTATACTGTAAACCTGTATATACCAACAGATTTTTTATAAATCTCATTTGAAAATTAATTTTTAAATTTAGGGGTAAGAAAACGAAAAGGACTTTTAAGGCAGTCGCTGGAAACAAGAAAACGATGGAAAAGATCAGAACCGTAATAATTGAAGATGAAGCCCCGGCCCGGGAAATAATTAAGTATTATTTAAAAGATCTGGATTATATAGAAGTAATTGCTGATTGTGCTGATGGCTTTTCTGGTTTGAAAACAATTTCAACAATGAAACCTGATCTGGTTTTCCTTGATATCCAGATGCCAAGGCTCACCGGAATTGAATTGCTTGAGGTTCTTACTGAGAAACCCGAGATCATCTTTACAACAGCTTATGATCAGTTTGCAATAAGAGCTTTTGAGCTTAATGCTGTAGATTATCTTTTGAAGCCTTTTCCAAAAAGACGGTTCCTGGAGGCAGTTAAAAAAGCGACTGATAAGATCCGGACAGGGACCGGGAATAAAGAGCCGGTAAGTCAGCTCCTGGCAAAAATGCCTGAACCGGCTTCTCCTGTCAACAGGATCGTTGTACGTAAAGGGAATGCCATTAATCTCATTCCTGTTGAACAGATAAAATATGTTGAGGCACAGGACGATTATGTTATGGTATATCATTCCGGCGGGAAAGCACTTAAGCAGCAAACTATGAAGTTTTATGAAGAGAATCTGCCGAAAACAGATTTTGTAAGAATACACAGGTCATATATTGTTAAAGTTACGGAGTTAAAGCGGATTGAACCTTACGGCAAGGATACCCATGTTGCAATACTTCAGTCGGGAGACAAACTTCCTGTAAGCCGCGCAGGTTACAAGCATCTGAAAGAAGAGCTTAATTTTTAATTGCCGTACAGTATCGAAGCGAAACGAAGGAACCTCGGTCCTGAAGTCCGGTTATTTCGTATAATTATCTCTTCAGGCGGTTTTCCTTCTTATACCACATAAATAATCCTGAAAAATATCTATACCGTCGAAACCGGAACAGAGGCACCGGATCATAACCATGTGTTCCCCCCGGACGGCATCTGAGTATCCTGCCGGTGCCCATGACAAAACCGATAAATGGGCCATGGATCTTCAGCGCATCAAGCATATATTGTGAACAGGAAGGAATGTGCCGACACGAAGGTTTTAAAAAAGGTGAAATAGCATATCTGTAAATATGAACAGGAAGTGAAAGCAGAAAGGATAGTATTTTTTTTAATGATTTAATCATTTGACAAAGATAATAATTGAACCCGTACCGCTGTTTTTATGACAAAATGGCTGCCAAGGGCGGTTTGGCAAAACTTTTGATGACTATTTTAACATAAAAAGATATGAACCTGAACATCGAAAACGCAAATATGAATATATGGGGAATCTTTATAGCCGTCATGGTCCTCAGCTGGATTGTCGGCGCTATAATGAAGTCAAAATTTAAAAAATATTCAAAAATACCTGTTGATAACGGTATGTCGGGCAAAGACATAGCTGAACGGATGCTTCGTGACAACGGTATTTATGACGTAACGATTGAAAGTGTTCAGGGACAATTAACTGATCACTATAATCCTGATAAGAAAACCATAAACCTCAGCCAGGAGGTTTATAATTCCAGGAGCGTTGCTGCTGCTGCGGTTGCAGCTCATGAGACGGGACATGCAGTTCAGCATGCAACGGCTTATGCATGGCTTTCGAATACCGGAATTACCTCATATGAGAATCACGATAAGGCCCAGAGTGCATTGAAACGGGCAGCATATACTTATGTTGTCGCTGCACTCGGATCGCTCGCAACACTGTTGTATTATATTATGATTTTCACAGGAATCAGGGACGATTAATTCAGCGACCTTTCACCTCCATCCATTTGGTAAGCTTGTCGATCATCCTGATCACAATCCAAACAAAAGCTGCTGAAATAAAAAGGTACATCCAGATTCGTGTCAGATAAATCTTTTCTGTAAGGAAGTAGTTCCTGAAAAGGTCGAGAAGGGTAAAGATTATAAATACAATAAAAAAGCTGTGGTACTCTCTTCTGAGGACATTTCTTACTGAAAAAGTGAGTTTCGGGGGAATAAATTTACTGAAAATAGGGATAAATGCACTCACAGTCTCTGACCATTTGTCATAGACATCTCCGAATTTCCTTCTCAGGAATTGCTCTTCTGCAAACATTATCCTTTCATAATAGAGCCAGAAAATAAGGCAGGTGACAACTGCAAACCAGGCAGATCTTAAAAAGAGGACAGGTCCGAGTATAATAAAAAAGTTACCAAGGTAAAGAGGATGCCTGACAACAGAATAGATTCCTGTTACGTTAAGCTCATCTGCAATCTGCCCGGCTTTTGTGTTCCGTCCTGACGTATTACAGGGAGCAAAACCAACTGTCAGTATCCTAATTAACTGACCAAAAAGACTGACTCCAAGGAATATCATTTCATCACGCAGGTCAAAAAGTATTGCCTGTCTGTTGCCCAGATACATCATAACAATCCCGGCAACTATTAATAAAACAGGAAGCCAGCCTCTTCTTTTAAACAGCCAGCTACCGCTGTTTTCAAATTCATGTACAAGTGCCATCAGAAGGATTTAAAAATTGCGCGGTAAAAATATGAAAATTCTAGAAACTGTACTTTAATCTCAGGAATGCCAGGTTGATTTTGCTTCTCTCTCCTCCCATGACACTGCTGAAATGCTGCCAGATCAGCGAAAAATCAATGTTTTCAGCCAGGGAATAATCCAGAGTTGGACCGGCAAAATAACCATCCAGGTCAGGGAACCAGATAGCAGATATTCCAATATTCAACAGGGGTGTCACTGCCCAGGTGAATTGTCCGAAAGCTGAAAATTCAGAGAATGCAAGATCCTTTGCGGAGAGATTTCCGGAATATAAGTTTGTGAAATTGTTCAGTTCCAGAGGATCATTACAGTACATCAGCTGGAACTGTAACATGGAATTATCTTTGAATATTTTATCAATCCCTGCTGTAATGATTATTGTACCGGTTGTGTCACTGTAAGATTCAAGAGGATGAAACCATGTTCCCTCCCCCCTGAACGAAAGCGAACCTATCGAACCTGACCATCCTGTTCCTGCTATAATGTCTGAGCTGTTCGAATACCCTGCAAGGAACTGTATATCATAGCCCCATTTATTAAAGCGATATAATCCTGCCGCAGTAATATCGTCATCGCTGTCGGCTTTTACAGCTACCTCAATTGCCGATGAAGGTGTCGGATAATATTGCAGCCTGACAGCATCGCTGCCCGGTCTCTCTACATAATCAAAATCAAAAAATGAATATGCATTGAAAATATCGTTCGGATTCCAGACAAAAGTCTGACCCCAGTTGATCCTCTGACGGCCTAGTCTTACCTGGAACTTTTCATAGCTCAGATCGAGCCATAACCTGTCAATGGTGGTATTGAAAAAAAATGAATTCTTGTCCATTATGTTCCACGACATATCGATCCAGCCTTCATCTGTACCTATCATTTCAGCATATCCGGGATACGATCTCACCATGTCACCTGTGAAAAGCCGGTTTCTGAATTCAGCAGAGAATGTAATATTATTATTTATATATCCTTTAAAATTCAATCTGTTGTGCAAAAGGTTTTCATTCAGGAACGGTCCAGAGAGAGAATCGAACATTATGCTCTGCATAGTCGTAAGGTAGCCACTGAGGGAGATTGATTTCTTATCCTGGGGAAACAATGTTTCAGCATGTAAAAGCAAAATAATTACAACAACTAAATATTTTTTCATCAGGACAGAAATGTTATGCAGGAAGTTCCCTTATGTCATCAGAAATTACTTTTCCGTCTTCAAGAGTGATTACGCGATGTGCCATTTTAACAACTCTTGGGTCATGCGTTGAAAATATAAAAGTTATCTTCGATTCATGATTTAGCTTTTCCATTATCTCGAGAAGCGTAGTTGCAGCTTTTGAATCAAGGTTGGCAGTAGGTTCGTCAGCCAGAATAAATTTCGGTTTTGAAGCAAGTGCTCTTGCCACAGCCACCCGCTGCTGTTGTCCTCCTGACAGTTTTGTTGGCCTGCTGTTAATCCTGTCGCCCAGTCCTACAGCCCACAATAACTCAAAAGTCCGTTCATCTCTCTCTTTCTCCGGCCATTTCTGGAGTGTCATTATGAACTCAACGTTTTCTTTTGCTGTCAATACAGGTATCAGGTTATATGACTGGAATACAAATCCTATATTGTTCAACCTGAAATCAATAAGTTGTGATGGTTTAAGCTTCGACAGGTTGGTGCCGCCTATGATTATCTCCCCTGATGTTGGCATGTCAAGCCCGCCTATCAGGTTCAGCAGGGTAGTTTTGCCCGAACCCGATGGTCCGACAATTGCAGCGAATTCGGCCTCTACAAAGTCCATGGTTACATCATTTACTGCATGAACCTTTACCTCTGTTGAATTATATATTTTATTCACATTTTTCAATTCAAGTACCTTCATGGCTTGCCAGTTTAATTATTGTTTTTATTCTGTTCTTAGTGCTTCCACCGGATTTAGTTTCAGAGCTTTGCGAGCCGGCCAGATCGATGAAATAATTGCTGTGAGTATTACCATTATCGTTATAAATATGAAGAATTGAGGCGTCAATATCGGATACACCCTTGCTGCAAATCCGATAGCTTCAAATCCTTCACCCCAACCTGTAAAATGAATCCCAGTCTTTCCAAGGACTTCTGTAATTGCCCATCCTGAAAGCATGCCGGCTACCGCTCCGACAATTGTCAGGAAAATAGTTTCCAGCATAATCATTTTAAAAATCCTTTTGCGGTTCATACCAATTGCCATCAGCATACCCAGCTCTTTTGTTCTTTCAAGAATTGCCATCAGCATTGTATTGATAATACCAAATGCAAGTGCCAGCATTATTATTCCGATGAAAATAAAATAATACATAACCATAAAATCATTCATCATTGCAGCATCCGGTGCCAGCTCTTTCCAGGTCATGACTGAATTATCGCCGGAAATGCGGCTCAGTTTTTCTTTAACAATACCGGCATCATCAATGTTATTGAGTAAAATGGCAATTTCATGAGTGAGGATATCATTGCCTCCGTACAGATTTGCCAGTTCCCGTGTATTTATAAAAACTGAGACCTGGTCAAAACCGGTGTTCGTTGTTTTATAGATACCGCATACTCTGAAAATACCCTGGATCGGGGTTCCTTCCATATCTGAAGTTGTAATCTGGACCTTGTTCCTGATCCTGTAATCAAGAGCTTTGTCAGTTATAAACAGACCAAACCTGTCAAGTTCCTTCTTGCTGAATTCTTTTCTTAAGGCTTCCCGGAAATCCTTGGGCGATCTGAATCGCATATCCTTAAGAGTCTCAAGCTTTGTAAGAACATTTACCGTAACTTTTTCAGCCCTTAGCTTTGCAATTATACTGTCAGTAATAATATATTGCTTCAGCTTAAGTATTTCAGCAGTTTTGTCGCTGATCATTATGTCGCCGGGGCTTTGAACATCAAGATATTTTCCGCCGTCCTGTACAATTTTCTTACAGATCTCGGTTACCTGCTTTTCTTTTTCCGGGTCGACACCATAGATAATCACACCTGTATTTGCCCACGAAGTATTTGCCATGGCAATTATCTTTGTCCTTTTGACCCAGCCGGAAACCTCCTGCAGGGAATCTATGCTTCGGGTAATCTCAGCAAGATTTCTTACAGTAAGATCTATCTCTTCGTTCTTGATGAATTCGCTATTATGGATCTGAATATGTGAAACTTCATTATATATAGCGTCGTTAAGGCGTTGCTTAACCCAGCCTTCCATAATACCAACAAGAAGCACTCCGGAAATAATGCCAAGGGTCACGGCCACTATTACTACCAGGCTTCTCTTTTTGTTACGCCATACATTTTTCCATGCGATTGACCATATCATAGCATTCAGTTATTAACCTTTAAGGGCCTCAATTTCTTTCAGCTTACCTATCTTTCGTAAAGGATAAATTGTTGCCAGCACTACCATAAGTACAACAATTACAGCCTGCCAGTAAAAATATGGGCCGAACCATGCGGTGGGCATTACTGCATCCCATCCCCAGTCTTCCATCATATTGGCCAGCTCCCCTTTCAACATAATCGGATAATAATAGAAGTATAAAATAAGCGGCACACTGGCCAGTAATCCGCATACCAGACCAATAGCCCCGAGCAACAACATTTCCATTGTAATAATCCTTTTCAGTTTCTTTTTCTGCATCCCGATCGCCACAAGAACACCGAATTCCCTTTTTCGCTCGGAAACCATCATCAGGACCGTTCCGAATATGCCAAAAAAAATGATAAAATATAGAAGCGCAAGCATTGCAGCTCCACTCTGACTGTCACCCTGGATTTGCTGATACAGTATTGGATTAAGCTCATACCAAGTTTTGGCTATTGTATTTTTATCGGGCAGGAGTGAGTTAATCCTGGCTTTTGCTGTTTTTATTGTCCGGTCTGATTTATCTGTAAGGTTAACAACAAGCGAGGTTATCTTGCCTTCAGCATCATAAAATTTCTGTGCTGCAGGTATTGTCATAATAATCAATTTGTTGTCTATTTCGGGTGAAGGCATTTTTATTATTCCCCTGACCGGGAATATCCCGGTTGCAGAAACGCCGTGATACCCCTGCCCCATAAGAATCACTGAATCTCCGATCGCAACTTTAAGATAACTGGCAAGCCTGTCGGACACAAGAATCCCTTCGTCATCGTTTGCCAGAAAGCCATTTGATACTTCAGAGCATTTAAGAATCTCCGGCATACAGAGTTCCTTTTCTTCATCGGTAAGTCCAAGTTCAAGCTCAAGCCTGGCAGACGATGAATAAGATCTGCCAAGATTCTTTTTCACCTTTTCAAGAACATTATCCGATATTGCACCTGCATCCTTCAGGCGCCTTATAGCCTCATCAGTGATCCTATATTTTACAAGTTTGCTTTCAGGATCCGAAAAGTTCTTTTCCTTTTCCGTGTCGATAGCAATGACAGCTGCTCCTTTTGTCTGTGTCCCGCTGGAGGCAAGAGTAAAAGATTCGAGGTGCGGGGAAACAGAAACAACCTTATTAATCTCCGAAATTGCAGAAGCGATCGAGTCACTATAGTCGAATGAGTTATCAATTAACGGGTTATCCTGATATTTTACGTTTTGCACCTGTAAATAACCCGTAAACGATTCGATAAAATTGTTTATCATATGATCATAACTTCCGAGCTGGTATGATCTCATAATAACCGCAAAAAAGACCGCGAAGAAAACAGATGCTGAAGTAATAATAGTACGGCGCCTGTTCCGCCAGAGATTTCTCCACGCTATTTTGAATTCCTCTTTCATGGCATTTATTTTCTGATATTAACGCACCCTTTTCATGTTCTGCTGGGAAAAATAACTTTCCTCGACAGGTATATTGAATTTTATCTCCCGGATTTCAACAAGGGTTTTATTTTCGGGCTCTTCTTCCGGGACAAGTTCAATTTTTGAAGTTATTGTTCTTCCATCCATAATTTTGATGTCCGAACCGGTTTCAGTCCTTACCAGATAACCATCTTCATCGTACAATTCTGCCCTCAACACAAGAAAATCCTTCTTGTCAATCCACCGGATCTGCTTGCCCCAGACAATGGAGGCATCTTTTCTGGCTGTCATTTTAATTTTATAACATGTCCGGCCGTCTATGTTCTCTTCTCCAACGATTTCATGTACATAATCAGTTACCACTGAAGATTCCCTCAGAATATCGTCGTTCGTATAATCCGATCCCATCCAGCCCTGCGACATCATTGAGGGAGGCAGTTTAATGAGCCTGCTAATCGAAGGATTCCAGGTCCACATTTCAGAACCCCTTTTCAGAAAAGTTTGTCCTGCTTCTTTTGCCGGTGCAGTGATCAGTGTCAGCGCATAATCCCTTCCAAGGGTCCAGCTCTTGAATTCAATTGTCCTCTGCCACTCAGGTCTGATTATTGTCATTGACATTACACTGTAACTGCTTTTCTCCCCGTTTAACTTCTCATCAGCCTTTCTGACAATATCAGCTGCACTAAGATCCTGTGCAAAAAGAGCATTCATGCCTGATCCCTGAACCAGAAGAAAGAATATTATTGCACACCTGTTTTTCATAAATAATCTATTTAAATAATTCAATTATCCTGTTTATAGCTTTATCATTATCATCAGCATCTGAATAAATACTCTTCACTGCAAAACCCATCATGGTAATAAAAAACATATTGATCTCACTGTCAGGATCATATTGCTTCCCAATTCTCTCTTTTTTTCTTAAGAAATAATCGGTGATCATTTTCATCATCTGCAGGGGGTAATAGTTGTCTCCTGGTTCATGGCCGGGGTGTATCAGGGAATCCGATTCCGGAAATGCTTTCAGAAACTGTTCCCTTACATCATTTTGCATTAAAAGCTGCATCAATAACCGCCAGAAATATCTTTTCCCCTTTAATAACACATTAATTTTCTTTATAAAAAATTCAAATTCATCCTCAGAAAGGTATCCATCCCTGTCAATGTCCAGATACTTATATACTTCATTAACTGATTTATGAATAATAGCCTTCAGCAAAGCTTCTTTGCTTTCAAAATAATTATACATCAGACCTTTTGACATCCCGGCATGCCTGGCAATATGGTTTATGGTCGTTCTATAGTAACCTTCGTTTGCAAAGTGCTCAAGTGCAACGTCCATTATAAGGGTCATTTTCTCTTCCCTCATCTCCTTAAACTGCTGTGGTGTCCGTGGTGACATTATTTTTGATTAAACGTTCATTCAACAAATATTCCTTTAAAAAACCGTCTATGATTGAACGGTCAGTCAAAGTTAAAACGTATATTTTATATAAACAAATTTTTAGATCAACAATTTAACAAAATCTGATTTTTGATTTGCAGAAAATGCATTTTGGTCTACCGATCGCAGGTAGAGTAATGAACACACACTAACCTACCGGACTTCTCTTTATACATATCATTAATAACGATGGAACCATCAGATTCTTATAATCAAAATTATGTTTGCTTTGTAACTTTATTGCCTCAGGTATGATTTGAATTGTAGCATTGAATCGATTAACAGAAATCGTGTAATAATTTTAAATAGTCCTCTTCCCTTCAAACTAATAAAAAAGATTTACTGAAAAAATATATGATGATTTTATCTGTCAGTTACAGAGACTCAGTCTGAAAGACCTTATATCCGGAGGATTTGTTTCTTCCATCAAGACTTACCTATTTTAGCATATACCGAGCATAACTATAAGATTAAAGAAATTTGTTTGTGATTTAATTAAGCTGTAAATTTGATATATAAATCTGTAGATAAATTGTTTATTCAGGACAAATTGACCCCCCATTCAGGTTAATTGACCCCCTTGCCGGAGGCAACATCCCCGAAGGGCAACCGAAGAACGGATTACAATGAACGCTTAAAAACTTTTTAAAATTAATCTTTTTTCTTTCTTCTCATCGACTCGCCGGATAATTCTACTCTGTGAGAAGTATGTACCAACCGATCAAGTATTGCATCTGCAATAGTGCTTTCTCCTATTACATCGTACCATTTGTCAACGGGTAACTGTGATGCTATAATAGTTGAGCATTTCTGGTGCCGGTCCTCAATAATCTCAAGTAACATCATCCGGGTCATGTCATCCAGTGGCTGCATACCAAAATCATCAATGATGATCAGATCTTGTTTTTCGATACGTTTAATCTGTCTTATGTACGACTCATCTGCTTTTGACATCCGGAGCATTGTAAATAATTTTTGTGCAATAAAGTAATTAACCTTGTAACCAAGCTGACAGGCCTGATGTCCCAATGCCGATGCGATAAAACTCTTACCAACACCCGTTTGTCCTGTGATTAGAACATTTTCGCCATTTTTCACAAAGCTTCCGTCAGAAAAACGCAGTAGTTGTGTTTTGTTTAGACCACGTGGAGTAAAGAAGTCTATTTCTTCCATGCTGGCCCTGATTCGGAACTTTGCATTCTGTAATCTGCGGCTTGCTTTTAAGTTTTCTCTCTCATCCCATTCTGCTTGTAACAGCAGGTTGAGTAGTTCGTCATTATCTATTGATTGCAAGTTCTTTGTCGATACAATACCTTCATAAGCAGCTCTCATTCCTGGGAGTCTTAGCTGTTGCATTAGATGCTGGATTTCATGTGTCATTGGCTTTTTAGTTTGGTTTATTTATAGTATTCTGCTCCTCGTATGTTTTCATGCAAGGGCAGAGTTAAATTTTCTTTTTTAGTGTCTAAACGATCAAGTTTATTATTTATAATCTGTTCTATTACTTTATAGTTAAATGCGCCAAAAGCGGTTGCTCGCTGACAAGCTGCGATAAGACGATCCCTCCCTGCTTTCTTCTCAAAGGAGAGTATCCCAACACAGCTTCGGTAGGTTTGCTCGGGGTAAGATTTATTTTCAAGCACACGACCTATAAAAGCTTTCACATCCGGATGAATGTGACCGGCCCACTCGATAAACTTCGATGGATTCCACTCGCTTACAAATTGATGACTTGAAGGAAGATGTTCTTTAAGTGTTGTGTACTTATGAGGCCTGCGATCTCGTAAATGGTAAGCAATGCGCTCTCCTGCGAGATATACACTAACATGTGTTGCAGTATAAACTATCTTAACTTTATTACCTATATACAGGAAAGGAACACTATAGTAATGCCGGTCTTTATGTAATTGAACATGGCAGTTCTTCATTACTTTAACCTGAAGATACTCTTTCAGTTCCCAAGGCTCCTGGGGAAATGGTTTCAGATGAGATCTTTCGCTGTTCTCAAACAGATCATTTCGGCTTTCTTCTCTTCCTTGGAGTGGAAGGTTATTATGAACCTCCAGAAGCTCAAAGATGGCTTCATTAAGCTCTTCGAGGCTTGTGAACACCTTATTACGAAGTGGAGCAAAAATGCGGGTATAAATAATCTGAACCATTCTTTCTACCCATGCCTTGTCGCGTGGCTTACGGCTACGAGTGGGGAGTATAGCCATGCCGTAATGATTGCCAAGATCAAGAAGATCCCGGTTTATATCCGCTTCGTAACGATTGGCCTTGTCAACTGCCGATTTCATATTATCCGGAACCAGAACATTCGTAGCACCGCCAAAGTAGTTCAGAGAATGCACAATGCTTGGCAGAAGATCCTCTTTTCGTTGGCTCTCACAGGCTCTGACATAGGTTTTGCCACTAAACCCAAGTACCGATACAAAAGCTTCTACCTCTCTTATTTCTCCGGTATCAGGATTAACAATAGATGGCTTGTAACCTGTAAAGTCAATATATAACTTATCCCCGGCAAGCTGTTCAATATGAAGAGATGCATCTTTATTATGAAGCCATTGATTTAAGTACTCACAAAAATGTCCGTAACAATATCCGTCAGGGTGTTTTAAACGGTATTCGCCCCATAATATCTGTCTGGTAACACCTTTTCGTCCAAGCTCTTTTTTAACGTACGGAAAGAAGTCAAACAGGGTCTCCCTGCGAGAGTTTTGTTGTTGTTCTGTTGTCAGATCGTTTTTTGCAAGATAACTCTTGACCGTGTTTTTGGATAAGTTAAGTTCCCTGGCTATTGCCTTTTTAGCATACCCCAGTTTGCTTAAAATACCGATTTGTTTTATAACCTCCATTTCTATCGTCCTGTTTGCCATCGTATCTGTTTTTCTTACAAAGCAAAAAAACAGTCCGTTCTTAGGGGGTCAATATGCCGGAATGTCAGACAATATTTTATCCCAGGGGGGTCAATATTGCCGGAATGTCAGACAAAAACTTGCTCTTTAGGGGGGTCAATTAGCCTGAATGGGGGGTCAAATAATTCTGAACAGGGGGTCAATTAATTTCTGAATATACAGATAATTTAAATCCTAATAAATATTGTAATGAAAAAGCTGGATAAAAATTCCTTAGCGGGTATTCTAATTGTCATTTCAATAATCTTGGCATTTTCATGTAAAAAGAAACCATCTCTGCCGGTGATTACAACTGCCAACATAACCTCTATTACTCAAACTACGGCGTCATCAGGAGGTAATGTAACATCAGATGGAGGCGCTGAAGTTACTGTCAAAGGCGTATGCTGGGGGATCACCCCAAAACCAATCATCGCAAATTCAAAAACTAATGATGGTACAGGTATAGGTAGTTTTACCAGTAATTTGGAAGGACTCACACCCAACACTTTGTACTATGTGAGGGCTTATGCTATCAACAGTGCCGGGACAACATTTGGAAATGAAATAAGTTTTACAACATCTTCATATCCTAAATGGGTCGCAACGCAAGATTATTACAATGAAACGGAACCTTTAAATTCTATAGTTACTGAATTATATGGCTCAAATTATCGGATAGCTGATTGGAATGACTTAGTAAATTATAGCCAAACACATGATATAAGTGCCTGGGCTGACAGTATCGGTATGTTAAAAAGTTCTTCATATGGTTTTTTGGTTACCAGAGACGGATCTCATTATTGGAGTGGTAATAGGCATTATTGGATTGATAGACATGATGGTGTAGTACCATACAATTGGTTAGTTCACGCTACCATCAACAATCATTTTATTGACTTGGGTTCGTGGTACTCAATTAAGTTAAGATTATTATGCTATAGAATTAATTAAGGACGAGTAATAGAATTTACGCAAAAATAAAAGTTTTATTTGATAATAATCTTATTTCTGAACACCTTATCCCCTCTCAGTTCAATGATATAAATCCCTGCCGGAAGATTACCCTTTTCCAATTCAATTTTATTTGATGAGAGTTTATCAATCTCAAATACTATATTACCGGAAAAATTAAAAACTGATAATCTGTAATTAAACAAATTCATATCATTTAATTCTATTGTTGTTCTATCAGTGAACGGATTGGGGTAAATGTTTATCTTCTGATCAGAGATTTCAGTTATTCCAGTAATATTATCAAAGTTAATATCATCTATATACCAGCCGCTGCTGACATCATTAGTAAACGAATTACCATCATCAGCCGAATGAAAATAAAATCCAAGTTTAACTTTTTTATTGGCATAAGAAGACAGAGAAACATAATATGGTGACCATGCCCCACTACTCGTGTTGATAAATTGGCTTGAGATTGTCTCCCATGTGATGCCATCATTTGTAGTTATCTGAACCTCTCCCCAGTCGTTGGTAGAGAAACTGAACCAGTGCCAGAACCGGAAAGCCGGATTCTCTGAGGCTGCCGGTACTATGAACGGAGGACTTATCAGTCTGCTGTCTGATGCCTGCTGATAATTTCCCTCCAGGTTTGTACCTGCACTATTTTCGCCACTATGGGCAGAACCAGGTCCGCTTGCCGGTGATCCTGCTTCCCAGCTTCCCTCATCAACCGACCAGTCGCCAAATCCCGATTCAAATCCTTCAGGACTATTCAATACATACGGACCGGTAACCAGTGAAACATCATCCATATACCAGCCACTGCTCACGTCAGAAGTAAACGAATTACCATCATCTGCCGAATGAAAATAAAAAGCAAGCTGAACTGTAGAACCGGCATACTTTGAAATATTTATGGATCCGTAAGACCACGCATCTCCCCCCTGGTTATCCATCCGGACAGATATTGTTTCCCATTCTCCATTATTGGCTTTGATCTGAACTTCTCCCCAGTCGTTGGTGGAAAAACTAAACCAGTACCAGAACCGGAACCGAGGATTCTCCGAGGCTGCCGGTACTATGAACGGAGGACATATCAGTCTGCTGTCCGATGCCTGCTGATAATTACCATCGATATTTGTTCCTATACATTTTTCTCCACTATGAGCACTACCAGGACCCCCTGAAGGAGTTCCTGACTCCCAGGTCCCCTCATCAACTGACCAGTCGCCAAATCCCGATTCAAATCCTTCAGGACTATTCAATACATACGGACCGGTAACCAGTGAAACATCATCCATATACCAGCCACTGCTCACGTCAGAAGTAAACGAATTACCATCATCTGCCGAATGAAAATAGAAAGCAAGCTGAACTGTAGAACCGGCATACTTTGAAATATCTATGGATCCGTAAGACCACGCATCTCCCCCCTGGTTATCCATCCGGACAGATATTGTTTCCCATTCTCCATTATTGGCTTTGATCTGAACTTCTCCCCAGTCGTTGGTGGAAAAACTAAACCAGTACCAGAACCGTAACCGAGGATGCTCTGAGGCTGCAGGTACCACAAATGAAGAATGTCTGATCAGCCTGCTCGATACCGGCTGACTGTAATTTCCACCCAGGACCGTTGCCGCACATTTTGTACCTTCATGCGCTGAATTAGGTCCACTTGTAGGGGTGCCCACTTCCCATGTGCCGGCATCAACATGCCAATTAATTGTCCAGTCTCCTTCAAAGTCCTCAGACCAAAGAACACCTTTTTGTTGTGAATAGGTCACTATAGAAGCCGATAAGGCTATCATTGTGAAAAGAAATAATTTTTTCATAACAAAGGATTTATTAAATCGAATTTGAAAAATTAGGGTCGATGGTAATTTTACGATTTGCCTTGTTAAAGTTAAGTAAATCATAACTAAAAATCAAATAAATCGTATGAATAATATATCTTATTCTCGTTTGAGAATAAACCACTTAAACCATTTAACTCATTACTCCTGAAAAGAAAAACCAGTATAGTAACAGAGAACAAGAATGGATACAAAGTAGGTGATAATAAGTCGAAAATAATTGATTTTTATACTGACCAAAACACTCCAGATATGATCTTTTTATGATACATCATAATCTTTTAGAACTAATATGGACAAGTCAACGGCACGCTCATCACCTTCCTTGTCTATCATATCAGATAATAAGTCTCTTACTTTCCATTATTCGTCAAATCTCTTCCAGATTTCAATATATATTCACGTCTCATAGACAAGGCCGTCTTCCGTTCTTACAAACCCATTTTTGTCACATTGGAAGGGCAATTGTTAGAGCTGATCAACATTCTATATTTGTAAATAAAACATGCCATACAACATACCAGAATTTGTAAAAGTTTTATTTCTTGAATATTATTTTTCCATATCCAATAAAATCATTGGTACGCAATTGAAGAAAATAAATTCCGGAAGGGACTTTCCCTCCCAGATTATTTCTTCCATCCCACAGGATTGAATATTTCCCTGGTTCAAATTTTTTATTGACCAGCGTTTTGATTTCTTGTCCATTTATATCAAATATTACTATTTTGACTATGGACTGATATAGCAAAGGGAATTCTACTTGAGTTATTGAGTAAAATGGATTTGGGTATATTCTAACTGATTCGGGTTTATCTCTAATTTCGAAATAATCGATTGAAGTGGTCTTATTCCGAATTTTCGAGACTCCATTGTATGATCCAAACCATATATTCCCCTCAGAATCAGATTTGATATCGGTTATTGCCATTGAACCCAGTCCACTGTTGCTGGTATTATAATTGGTCCAGTTTAAGCCATCGAATTTGCATACACCAGTGCTATACATTCCAAACCATTTATTATCATCTGAATCAATATAAACTGCATTGACATATTTATAGTTTGGTCCGAAATCAGGCGGGATATATTTGATCCATTTCGTGCCATCAAAAAAGGAAACTCCCTCATAATGAGTGGTTATCCATTTGTTACTATGACTATCAAATGCTATATCCGTTGGATAATTTGATGCCAAGCCGCTATTAGAAGTATTATAAGTTATCCAGTTTACTCCATCAAACATGGATAAACCACCTGCATGAGCACATATCCACACATTTCCGTTATCTTCAACAGAAATTGAGTTGATATAATTACTGGCTAGTTCACAATTTGAAGTATCATAAGTAATCCACGCACTTCCATTATACACAGAGATTCCACTATCAAAAGTACCAAACCATTTATTCCCATTATGGTCAATAGCTAAAGCTCTGACATCATTATCAACCAACCCACTATTAGATTTTGTATAGGAAGTCCAGTTAGTTCCATCAAATGAAGCCACACCTCCCCAACTGGCAATTCCGATCCAAATTAATCCAGTACAGTCTCTTTGAATTCCCCAGATATTATTATAAATTATGTCACAGTTATCTCTATTATAAGTAGTCCAATTTGTGCCATCTAAGACGGAAACTCCACCAACTGTACCAAACCATATTCTTTGATCATTATCGATATATATCGTGTTAATTTGATTATGAGCCAATCCTCCTTCAATCTTAAAGTTATCCCAATCGGCACCATCATAGGAATCAACACCTTCACCTCCAAACTGATCACCGGTTCCAAACCATAATTTTCCAGTCTTATCGACGGATATTGTATTGATAGACCAATGTGATAATCCACTATTGTCTGGTGTATAACTTACCCAATTTTCACCATCAAATACAGAAATTCCGGAGTTTGTGCCTACCCAATGTCTGCCGGAGCCATCATGGGCAATGGAATTAACCGTATTGCTCACAATACCACTATTTGAAGTAGTATATGTTCTCCAGGAACTGCCGTCGAATACAGATAGACCTCCGCCATAGGTTCCTATCCATTTTTTCCCTTGATCATCACAAGAAATGACCCTAATATTATCATTACATAGGCCGCTGTTTGAAGTGTTATAAGTAATCCAGTTTGATCCATCAAAGACAGATATTCCTTTACTGTAGGTACCAAACCATAGATTTCCTGAAAGATCAGTGATGGAAGTAATCACGTAATTATAGATTAAATCACTGTTTGCTTCATTGTAGATACTCCAGTTTGTCCCATCAAAATGATAGACACCTTTCCCATAGGTGCCAAACCAGGGATTACCATCCTTATCTATTGTTAGTGAAAGAATTGATATTGATTGATGAAAATTCTCCCAAGTTATATTATCAAATTTTGAAATACCATAAGCTGTTCCAATCCAAATATTTCCTTCAGGATCTGTTGAAATAGAAGAAATTTTATTATAAGAAAGCCCATCTAGATTATCATATTCTTCATAAATCTCATTAGTTAAATTGAGTTTCACTAGACCTCCGGTAGTGCCAATCCAGAGAAATTCATTTTGCAAAGCCAGGGCTGTAATATTATTTTTGTTGGTAAAAGTTTCCCACAATTCCTGGGAAAATAATAAAGAAAGAAGACCATTATAAATTAGAATGATAATAAGTGATACAATCTTTTTCATGATACTATAAATTTTAAAACATTATTTGGGTTATATTTCTTTTTCAACAGAAGAATTATTTCACAATTATAATTTATCATGTTCAATAAAATCTATGGCATGCATTAAAATAAAATAGATACCAACAGGTACTTTTCACCTCTTATTACTGAATGACCAATCTTGAAATATTGAAACAAGATAGATATCTCATAGTCAGAAACTGATCTTAATGTTTATTGGTTTAAGTTCAAATAATTCCGTAAATCTTGGCGCCTTTGCTTTTAATAAAGATGAAAACCAATAAAAAAACTATACATTCTTAAGTTATGTAATTTCAAAATGATTATCACAATATTACGCAGAATTACGCTAAAAGATTTTATCAATTCATCAATGGATTCTGATGTTAATCAAAAAATATTAGTTCACCTTAAAAAATGAAAACGGGAGATGAAATAATATTCAGTTGACCCTTGTTAATCCAGTTTTTATTTGCTCCATTGTGGCTGATATTTAGCGGAACTAAAATAATGGTCCGGTAATGCCAGCCAAAAGTAAATTTTATTTCTCTTCTATGTAGTATAAGTTATCTCATGCTTCTGGCGTATATATTTTGAGTTTTCATGCTATCAAGCCATTGTATTATCAGGGATTACATCTCTTCATGGAGTTTTATCGTTTCCTGTTTATTATCTGGTTGGTTTTAGCCTATTAATATCACAGCCAGATAATGTAATAAAGTTACAATTAGCCGGAGGTATTAGTTTGATAACTTGCTCTAACACAGGGCTAATCCAACCAAATCGGGATGCGATGTTAAATAATTTACATTTACTTCTATATATCACCCGTTTGACAGAATTAAAATTTAGTTTTTAATAAACTTATATCTTAGTATACCGGCATTGCTTTTAATTTTCATTATATAAATTCCAACTTGTAAATTATTGATATTTATTTGATTATCTGTGATGTGTCTGCTTAAGACAATCCTTCCGCTTATATCATAGATAAATACTTCAACCTCTGCTTCAAAACCATTTAAATATAAAATATCAGATGCCGGATTTGGATAAATGAGTTTAAGCTCTTCACTTCTGCCTGAAATACCGGTCAGTATTCCTTCCTGAGTAACAGTAATAATACGGTCACTTACGCCTGTCCCTGAAACAGTCACGATTGCGGTTCTTTTAACTCCAGTTTGATTAGCTGCAGCTGTTAATGTAATTGTGGCATTTTCCGAACCTGTTATTGTAGATTCTCCCAATCCTTTCGAACTCGTAACAGATAACCAATCCTGATTACTGGTTACGGTCCAGTATGTACTTGAGATTATATCAAATGTTATAGAACAGCTTTCCGGGGATAACAGGGCTATTGAATCTGTTGAAACTGTTAACATTGTAATCTTAGAAAAGTATTTGTCCTTTGTGTAGGTCACATACCAGTCATTAACATTTTCGTCCCATCTATGCATTGTGAAAGAAGCTGCTGTTATGTCAACAAATCCGTCATAATAGTATTCTCGGAAATACGGTAATATTAAATTGTCAGGGGAACAGGTGTAGGAATAAGAATAAATTATCTTTCGCCAGTTAACCCATGGATTGCCAGTGTTGGCTGAAAAATATAAAATTCCGTTGCTATTATTTAGGGATAAAGGTGAACCAGAAGCAGATCCGGTATAGATATCTTTGACCATTACTGTACCGTCAGTCGTTCCATTGCTTTTCCATAATTCACTTCCGTTCACCCCGTCATTTGCTGTAAAATACAATAATCCATTTACATTTGTAAGGTTAGAAGGTGAGCCTGAACCAGAGCCTGGGGAAATATCTTTAACCATTACTGTACCTTCACTTGTTCCATCACTCTTCCATAACTCTCGTCCAATTGATCCCTCATAGGCTGTAAAATACAAAATCCCATTTAAATTTGTAAGATTAGAAGGAGCGCCTGAACCAGAACCTGAGTGTATATCTTTGACCATTATAGTACCCTCACTTGTTCCATCACTCCTCCATAACTCATATCCGTTCACTCCATCACCGGCTGAAAAATACAATAACCCATTTACATTTGAAAGATTTGAAGGAGAGCCTGAACCAGAGCCTGGGGAAATATCTTTGACCATTATAGTACCTTCACTTGTTCCATCACTCCTCCATAACTCACGTCCATTTGCATCAAAAGCTGAAAAGTACAATATTCCATTTACATTTACGAGGTTAAAAGGAGAGCCAGAACCAGAGCCTGAGGATATATCTTTAACCATTATAGTACCTTCACCTGTTCCATCGCTCTTCCATAACTCATTTCCGTTCACACCATCACTGGCTGAAAAATACAATAACCCATTAATATTTGTAAGTAAATACGGACCACTGGATCCCGAATAAGGGTAAATATTTTTAACCATTACGGTTCCAGAAGGAGTTCCATCGGTTTTCCATAACTCCATGCCATTAAGCCGGTCCATGGCAGAAAAAAATACAGTTCCATTGACATTTGTATAGTATCGCGCGTAGCTCGAATCAGGTCCACTGCAAATATCTTTAATCATACTTGTACCTCCGGCTGTCCCGTCGCTCCTCCATAATTCTGTTCCATTTATTCCGTCACATGCTGAAAAAAATAAAACATCATTAATATTTGTCAGGTAGGATGGAAAACCTGAACCAGAACCAGGGTAAATATCTTTTACCATAAAAGTGCCATCAGCTGTTCCGTCACTTCTCCAAAGCTCATTTTCACTTACATGATCAGGAACTCCTGTTAGGATAGCCAATATTGGTCTGTTAAATTCGTCATATGTAAAATCCCATTTGTCAGACTGAACCCATATGCCAGACGAAAGATCCCAAAAATGTGAAGTATATAAGATCATATTCCCATTTTCATTGTATAAATATGTGACCTTACTATCATTTGACCATTGATTATTATCCCAGATCCAATTAAATTCCTCGATACGGTTATTATTACTATCATAAGAACAATCAGATTTAGTATGAAATGTCCATTGTGAAGCAACAGTATCCCACACTGAATAAATGTGATTCATCACATTGTTTTCCTGGGTGTAGGTATATTCTTCTCTATAGCTGTTTCTCCATTGATTATTCTTCCAACCAAACTGGGTTATTGAAGATATCAGGTGGTTGTAATAGGTTACCTCGATTTTCCAGCTTTTGCTGGCCAGACCTGAATTGGCATTCCAGTCGTATCCGTTTACCAAAATCAGATTATCCTTGGTATCATAAATGTATTCTTCCTTATAATTATCTTCAGAATAATAATAATAATAGTAAACTTCTATATTTAGTCCTTTATCATTGTAATAATGCCTTTCAATGGAGTAGTCTGGTCTGATTACACTGTCAAGCTTTTGGTAATCACCCGACTTTGCCTCAGAAAAAGAATAATTCTTGATAACCTGTTTATTTGTTATCCTTTTAAATCGATCGATCGCCTTAAAATCCGGATTTGCCTGGAGCTGAGCGTTGACCTCTACATTAACGATTATTAAAGTGAATAGGAATACTGTTAATCTCTTCATTTTCAGTGGAATTAATTTGAGTAAAATAGCTGATGTATATTTCTGATAACTGTTTGATGCATAGTTGATACCTTATTATCTATTATTAATTTGTTTTCAAGATATTTTATATGAATACCTTACCATACACCTCATATTCCGAAGTTACAATACATCAAGTTATGCTTATTAAAATGCTGAACTGACAACTAGTATAAATAAAATACCTGATGCTACCTAATATCTGTCTAAAACGTTTCTTATTTTTTGTCAAACAGTTTAATAGGTATAAATCTAGTTCTATTTAGGCATAATAATATAATCTACCCAGGCTTCACCCGAAGTTTCGTCCAACACCCATTTAAAAGTATGTGTGCCCGCAGTCACAGGGAAGCTTTTTTGAAGCCATGTACTGCTGTTTGTTAGCGTTTGCTCAATATCGTCGATGTAGAAAATAGTATTACTATGATAGCCAGTATTGATCGTTGAATGATAATTTCTGGACCAATATGAAATTTGACCGGGATTTAATAAAGTTCTGGTTAGGATCGCCATAGCACCATCCTGGTTTGAGTAAAGGAAAAAATAACCCTCCACAGCATCTCCAGTAATTATACCCCATGCACCGGTGGACCCACCAGGAAAATCCGTCTCAAAACTCTCATAATAGGCATCAAGAGTAGTAAGTTGTTGATTCTGGCCATAACTTGTACCGACACTGTTTGTAGCGTAAGCGCGGACATAATATGAAGTATTAGGTTTTAACTTGGCATTTGAAGTACTGAAACTGCCAATGCCTGTACCGGAAGCAACTTTTAAATCTGAAATTGTTGGATTTGCAGAAGTGCTTAGACAAACACCACGATCTGTTACAGCTGTACTGCCCTGTGCAGTAACATTGCCTCCAAGTGTGGCAGTACCTGCAGTTACAGCGGCCGGTACATCGGTAGTTACGGTAGGTAGAATACCAGCGGTTTTAAAAAACAGTTCAGGACCATAATTTGTCCCATTAGCATTAGTTGCATATGCACGTACATAATATTTGGTGTTAAGTGTTAATCCGGTCATGACACTTGTAAATAATCCGTTACCTGTTCCATTGGTTGTTTTGGAGCTGGCAGTTGTAGGTGCAGGACTAGTGCTCCAGCAAACACCTCGTGCAGTAACTGCAGAACCTCCATCTGCAGAAATATAACCGCCGCTTAATGCAGTAGTTTCGGTTATTCCGCTTACTTCAGTAGTGGTTAAAGTCGGAATGGGTATGATATCAGATGTAGTAAACATAACAGTTTCTCCGTAATAAGCGTTACCTGCTGTTTTTGCATAAGCACGCGCAAAATAGATAGTATTGGCTGTAAGCCCATCCAGCACGCAAATAAAATCACCATCATATACTCCGGATACTACATAGCTATCTGCAACAGTAGGTGGCTGGTTCAGGCTCCAGCAAATTCCTGTTTCTGTGATTGCAGTTGCCCCATAAAACAGAACATTGCCACTTCCATAGGCTTTTGTTGCAGTTATATTAGTAACTGCTTTGGATGTAACGATTGGAACTGGAGAATTTGCATTGCTTATTCCCGGAACATATACTGAATTCCCCGGTGTTAAAGTCAGGAGATCGCCATCAGTGGATACCTGTAAACTCAGATTGGCACTTATGGTGCTGCCAGAGATCGCAATACCAGCACCGGCAACATATGGAGCCGGTTTATTAATTAGATCATTGTAATTACCGGATGTTGCAACTGTTGCAAAAACAGGTTTACCTGTTACTTCGGCCCAGGCAGGAACATAACTCACAGGACGATATAATCCTGCGTGATTTCCCCAGGAATAAGCAGTGTTCCAATTCCCGATTAAAGCAGTAGTAACTCCGCTTGCCGGGTGTACTTCAAAAACAGGGTCAGTTTCGGGATATGCGACTGTCAGGGCTGCTGCTGTTTTTGAATGTAATGCATATGGTACACTTAGGAGCTGACTTGTACCTGAAATGGTATAACTGGTGCCTCCCGTTGGATCTGTCTCTGTTTTCAGATAGTAAGGTCCGGTTGCCCATTCTATGGAAGAGAATGTTCCTATTGAAGCAGTACCACTGCCTATTTCAACAGTTAACAGACCATTTGTATTGGTCTGTGGTTTCGGATTGTAAGTCTCCTGATAAACAACAGTACCTGTGGGTGTGCCCCGCAGAATGCTGATCCTTAATCCCACAATTTGATTTGTCACAAGTACTCCGCTGGCATTTCTTACCACAGCCTGATAGCTCATTTTTTGTGGCGATTGAGAAAAAACACTGCCGGTTATTACTATAATCACCAAGAGGGTAAATAGTTTTTTCATAGGGTTTTAATTTTTGATTATTTTAAATACTTTAATTTCCTGATTGTTATTGATGATTTTTAAGAAATAGACTGAAGAAGGATGCGTCTCTAAAGAAATCTCAGTAACTTCACTATCGACCTTCTTATCCTGAAGAAGCACACCGTTTAAGTCAAACAGTTGAAACTTCAGATTTTTAGGATCGAACGATTTGATAATTAATTTAATTATTCCCCTGGTTGGATTTGGGTAAACTGAGCATTCAAGACTGATGCCTTCGGTGTTTTCGATAGCGGTTACAACAGAAATTTCGTATGGTTGCTGAACGCCTTGAAGTACAGTGCCATTGGTCCCTGAGTACATGTTCCAGGTTATCTGGCCAACTGTATAGGTTACTGAACCTCCGCTTCCGGAAAGATTTCCCCCGGTTACGGTGACACTTTCCTGTCCCTGCAGCCACGAAACTGTGGAACTGCAAAACAGCAAAAGAGACATAATTTTTAGTTTTTGTTTCATATGCATCCCTGGATTTAATTTAAGGTTTTAGTAATCATTTCTATTTATTAGAACTACTGTTTTCAATTCAGGTAATGAAAACTTGTTGAGTTTCTAATCTTAAATGGGGTTTTAAAATTTCAGGTGTCTAAAATTTATTAAAGTAAATTTAAGAAAGATATGAATACAAGTCAAGTAAAAGTCGCCAAATCATCTGGCAGAAGAAGTGAAAATTCTCTTTCCATGTGCTGTGCATCAGGGATAAACACCCCCCTGCCCCGCAGGGCGGGGCATCCCCCCTCAAGGGGGGAGACAAAAAGGCTTAACAACAAATATTCAACAACTTACAACATTCAATGCATTATTCCGTTATCCTTGATATTTTATATTTAAATTTCGGCTTTCAATAATTAAGAAAAGATTTTCTATCTTTATCCGTTGTACTTAAAACATTCATCCAATGGCAAGTCTCAAGCTTTTACTGGGATTATTCCCTTCAACTTCTAAAATTGAGCAGGCAGAAAAGGCATTGATAACCGAATTTAACAAGCTTACTGCTTTTTCAGAGTCTGATCAGCTTAAAAGGTATACTTACCTGAAAGACCTGATTAGCTCCTCCGATTTTATCCAGAAAAGAAAAGAGATAGAATCACTTAAGTATAAAAACTCTGAAGAATATGCTAAAGAAAAAGAATTCCTGTCTCTTCAGAAAGCAAAGGATATAGTACTCTACTTCAAAACAATTGCCGGATCTGCCCTTAAGAGGTTTAAAGAATTGGATGGTTCCGATAAAATCAAAGGATACGAATCGCTGATGAACCTCGTTCAGTCTCTTGAATTCAAGGGAAAAATGAAAACAAAGGAGTTCAAAACCACTGAGGACTATAAAAAGGTTCTGGATTATAACCGTCTTAAAGGGAGCTCCGAAATTAAGGAATACTATAAGTTCAGGACATCAAAAGAATATGCAAACTACCTGAATACCGACGGATCTGCACGACTCGCAAGGTATAACGAACTTAAAGATTATGTGGCTTCTTCTGTATTTAAAGAAAAGAAAAACTATCTTCTCGATAAAAAGAGATTTGAAAAGTCCGAAATGTTTAAAGAGGTGCAGGAGTATGATAAACTGAAGAAGAATGATGATATTCTATGGTATTTTAAAGTAAAAGATTCCAAAAAATTCGATATTCTAAAGTCCAGGGAACTGACCTTCAGTGATGAATTTGACGGCGATAAGCTCGATACCAGAAAATGGATCACAAACTATTACTATGGCGATAAGCTGCTGAAAGATAATTATAGTGTTGGAAACGACCTTCAGGCATACACTGAAAAAGATAATTTTGAAGTCCGTAACAGCCTTCTGAAGATCATCACAAAACCTCAGAAAAAGAATGGTAAGGTCTGGACCGCTGGTGGTTTTAAAGCACAAGAATTTGCCTTTACATCCGGAATTATAAATACAGGCAAAAACTTCCGCCAGAAATACGGCACATTCTCTGCAAAGATCAAGCTTGGAAACCCGGGAACAAAATCCGCATTCTGGATGCTTGCTGACAGTATCACACCCCATATTGATATTTGCCGCCTTGAAAACGGCAAGGTGGTCTCTGATTTTTTTGCCAGTGTTGAAAAAAGAGCAAAAGCTTCAATCGGAGCAAAATTTGCAAACGATTTCTATATCTATACGCTTGAATGGACCCCTGATAAGCTTGTCTGGAAATTAAATGACACAACAATCTTCACCCAGACCACAGATGTTCCCCAGTATCCAATGTACATACTGTGCTCCGGTGGACTCGATAAGCCAGTCAACAGTATGACAACAATGGAAATCGACTGGGTCAGGGTATATCAGCCGAAATAATAAATCCCGCCGTACGCGACCCCCCTTAATCCCCCCTGAAGGGGGGATAAATGCTTGATATATATATTAATACAATATAAAATACATCTTTTCTCACCCTTCAGGGGGAGTGCCCGAAGGGCGAGGGGGTTATTATGTAACTTTTCTCACAATCATCCGTCTTTACATCGTATACCGGTTTATGACAGTAAAAGAATATAACAGGTCTGTTGACGAGTATGCTGATTCCGTCTACCGCTTTATCCGGGCTGATCTTAAGGATGAAGATAGGGCAAATGATATTGTCCAGGACAGCTATGAAAAGCTCTGGAGACACGTGGCTGAAATAGAATATGTGGTTGTCAAATCGTGGTTGTTTTCAACTGCTTATCACGCCATGATCGATATCATTCGCAGGGAAAAAAGAATGACCTCCCTGGAAGAATCAAATGATGCAGATATTCTTTTTGAATCTCAATATACCGATCTCAATGAGATACTTCATTCCGCCCTTGACCGCCTTCCAGAACAGCAGAGAACATCTGTCCTGTTGCGCGATTATGAAGGTTACAGCTATAAGGAAATTGGAGAAATAACCGGATCAAGTGAAGCACAGGTCAAAATTAATATTTACAGGGGCAGGATTGCACTTAAGAATTTCATCGGTAAAATTGAAACTGTTCTTTAGCCATGAAACCTGACAGATCAAATTATGAAATATGGCTTATTGACTGGCTCGATGGAAAACTCAGCGAGCATCAGATCGGTCAGCTTCAGGAATTCCTCGATATAAATCCTGATCTCAGGGAAGAAGCTGTTTCATTTCCCTTTTCCCATCTCTCCCCTGATGATAAACCATTCCCGGAAAAGAACCTGTTAAGAAGGACCCCTTCCGAGCTTCACTATTCACAATTTGAATATCTGGCTGTGGCTTATCTCGAAAACGATCTGTCACCGGATCAATTGACAGAACTAAATGAAAGCATAGAGCACAATGAGGAAAAAAGAAGAGTGTTTAACTCCATTCAAAAATTAAAGCTTACCCCTCCGCGTCTCAGGTATAACTATAAAGGAAGGCTTTTACAGAAAACCGCAGGAGCAAGGATCATCAGAATGTCTTTAATGGGATTAAGCGCAGCCGCAATGATCGCATTGATTATCCTGAGCTATATCTTCGTCCCACGATACATAGCCGGGAAAAATGATAAAGCAGCTTTTAATATCAGCTCTGATTCTGCCCTCAGGCAGCCTGATGAAATGATTATTTATAAATCAGTTGCCCTTTCCGAAAAACCTTTTCCTGCAGGTGATCGTCAGGAGATATCGGTCAGATCAGTCGCTGAACCTGTTTCCGACGAAACAACAGGGAATCATATCGCCTTAGCTGCTGGTGATTCTTCAGTTTTAACAAGGGAAATGCCTGATATTACAATCTCAAAGGTCGCCGTATTTTCAAAGATTGATCTGAATTTAGCAAAACCGGAATATACCTTGATCGCTTCAAACAATACATACACAGAACCACCATATGAATATGACGATGGAAGAAGCAGATTGAGCAAATTCATTGCCAGGACATTCCGCGAAAAGATACTTAAAACAGAAACCTATAATGAAAGTCCTTTAAAATCCTACGAAATAGCTGAGGCCGGGATAAAGGGACTTAATATGTTGTTCGGCTTTGAGATGGCACTCCAGAAAACTTATGACGAAACCGGAGAGTTAAAATCAATTTATTTCAGCTCAAAAATTCTGAAATTCAATGCTCCTGTCAAAAAAACCACCCTGGTACCGTAACTTATTACCCATGAATTACGTCCCAGCATTGGACATAAAAAGCGATAACATCATGAAAAAAGCAGGAATAATTATAATATTTACAGCAATAATAATCCAGGGATTCAGTCAGGAGACATCTGCGGAAAATAAAATTATCCCCCAGCAAAAAGCAGTTGCTGACACCAATGAAAATTACAAGGTGGTTATTGGCCAAACCCTGTTAGTCTACGAAGACAGCAAGGATGCCATTAATTTCAGGTTAGGAAACAGGGGTGTAACCATCCTTGAATCCCTTGAAGGAGACCGGTCCAAAGTTGAATTCGAAAATTACCGTTCAGATGGCCTGTACAATGAAGATGAGGATGATAACAAGGATTACGGCGCCCGTAGATTCAAGGGTCACTGGGCAGGAATAGAGTTTGGATTTAATAACTATACCCATATTCCTTATGATGCAACCCTGCCTGATGATATTTCTTATATGAAACTTCATTCAGGCAAATCTCACTGTTTCAACATCAGCTTTTCACAAATAAGTCTTGGGATCACACGTAATTTTGGTTTAGTAACTGGCCTGGGATTAAACTGGAACAATTACATCTTTACAAATAACAATAATATCGAAGTCGGAGTCGACGGGAATATTGTTGAACTTATACCAGCAGACGGCGTGATCCTGAAAAAATCAAAATTTTCAACACTTTACCTGAATGTTCCGGCCATACTTGAAGTACAATTACCTACCGGTGAGGGGCATCGCTTAAATATAGGTGCCGGGGTAATTGGCGGAATAAAACTTGGTTCTCACACTAAAATGATCTTTGATGATGGTCAGAAATTAAAATCAGATGACGATCTGAATCTGAGCCTTCTCAGGGGTGGTGTCACAGCACGTATAGGCTATGAGAATTTCATGATCTATGGCACCTATTACCTGACACCATGGTTCAAAGACCAGCTGGGACCAAATGCACTTCAGCTTGAACCGTTTGAAATTGGCTTTGCGTTTACATTCAACGATTAAATCCTGTTATTGAATCATTAATGAAGGGAGGTTGCATGCAACCTCCCTTCATTGTATATTTGTACCTGTTCAACCATAGATTTATATGACCGGAGATGAATTATCCCCAAGGGAAATAAAAAGGTACAGGAAACAGATTATGATCCCTGAAATAGGAATTGAAGGACAGCAGAAACTTAAAAAGTCCGCTGTTCTGGTCGTTGGTGCAGGCGGGCTTGGATGTCCTGTCCTCCAATATCTTGTTGCTGCAGGTGTGGGGAAAGTAGCAATAGTGGAATTTGATATGGTTGATGAAGCCAACCTTCAGAGACAGGTATTATACGGTTCGAATGATGTCGGAAAACTGAAATCCATAATAGCAAAAAACCGTCTTGAACATCTGAATTCGCTTGTTCAAATTGAGATCTTCAATCTCAGGCTGGATGCTACAAATTCTCTACGTATCCTGAAGAATTTCGATGTGATAGTTGATGCAACGGATAACCTTGAAACAAGATATATAATTAACGATTCATGTGTCATCCTTGATAAGCCTATGGTGCATGGTGCAATTTATAAATTCGAGGGACAGGTTTCAGTTTTTAATTACCATAACGGTCCTACCTACAGGTGTTACAATCCACATGCCAAAGCCGGAGATTATAAGAATCCTGCCCCTGCCGATGTGGGATTGACAGGAGTTCTTCCGGGAATTACCGGAACTTATATGGCGAATGAAGTAATTAAAATTATTACCGGAATGGAAGGTGTTCTGACCGGCAAATTGCTGGTTTTTAATATCCTGAATAATTCATTCCGTTTATTAAAAATAAATAACGTGCCTGAAAATCATAATATTAAAGAATTAAAAGCTTTCTGAATCCAGCCTGATAAATATGTTGTGGGACTTCGTGAAGGAACTATGCTGATCATCGAAAACAAAACCATGCGGTTTACCGGCCCGTGTAATGCAAGAATTTTTAAAAAGGGTACTCCGCCGGTCGAGCTTTCGCCGGATGATGATTTATCCTTCCTTCTCAAATAGAAAAACTTTATTCAATCAAATGAATTAACTTTGTTTGCCGTTATCTGAACGGTAAACATATATCTTGTTTCTATATGAGACTGCTTTTAAAAATACTGAAAATAATTGCTGTCCTGATCATTGCTTTTACAGTCATACTTTTTTCTGCCTCGCTTCTGATGCAGGATAGAGTTGCAGGGATCATACTTAAATCACTTAATAAAAATATATCCACAAAATATGAGTTTGAATCTGTTAAGCTATCGTTTTTAAGGAAATTCCCGAAAGCCTCTCTCGACCTCAAAAATGTTCTTGTCCATTCATCTCCGGGTTTTGATCAGTCATGCTTTGCGGGGATAAGCACAGATACACTTCTGTCAGCCGCATTTGTATCAATGGAATTCAGCATAACTGATATTATTAATGGAATTTATAACATTGACAGAGTCGGGGTAAAGGAGGGACATTTCAATATATTAACTGATACAGCAGGACTTGTCAATTATGAAATCACCGCTGAAAACGGGAAAGACACAGGTGATGATCTCACTATTGATCTTGACAGGATAAACTTAACAGACATAAAAGCGACTTATAATAACCAGGCAACAAAGCTTATCATAAAGGGCTTAATTGAAACCGGGCAGCTGAAAAGCAGGATATCCGGAGATGAAATTGACTTCACAGCTACCTCCGGAATGCGGATTGACCTTTTCCGTCTTTATAATACAAGTATCACTAAAAGTATCGGCGCCGATCTTGATGTTAACCTCCATAGTTCTGACAGTGGAGTACTTTTTAATAAGGGGACGCTTCGTATCGAAAACATCAATTTTGATCTGAAAGGATTTGTTTCTGAAGATGACATTCTCGACCTTGATCTGAGTGGTGACAATATAGACCTGTCGAAAATTAAGAAATATGTCCCTGATAGATATCAGAATCTGGTACAGGATTATGATCCATCCGGGATATTAAAAGTTAATGGAAGGATTAAAGGTCCGTTAACCCGTACATCAAATCCTCTTGTTGAAATAGCTTTTAAAGTAAATAGGGGGCATATTTTGTATGGAAAATCAGATCTCAATATTGATAATATTTCTTTTGACGGATTTTATTCAAACGGCACAAAACAAAATCCGGAAACCAGCTCATTGTCAGTCAAAGATCTGAAAGCAAGGCTTGGATCATCTGAATATACCTCAGCATTTACTCTGACTGATTTTACACAACCTCATGTGGATCTTTTCCTGAAAGGCATAGTTATCCCTGCAGAGATTAAGGAATTCTTTAACATTCAGAGTGTGGCGCTGGCTGAAGGTTTAATTGATATGAACCTTAAACTTACAGGTGAATTACCAAAAAAAGATAAATACGAGGTATATGACATTTTTAATTTAAATCCTGAAGGTGATTTATCTTTCAACTCCTTCAGCATTAAATTAAAAAATTCTAATCTGGCAATAGACCGGGTTACCGGGAGCCTGAAAATGTTAAAAAGTATAACTGCTGATAAATTACATTTTACATTTAAAGATCACACGATTGACCTGAATGGAGAGTTCTATAACCTGCCGGAATGGCTCGCAGGCAAACCTGCCATACTTAGGGTAAATGCAGATGTGACATTCAGCCAGTTCATCCCTGAAGTGTTATTTCCCGGGATGGAAATTACGGATACATCCTCAGCTGATAAAACAGCTTTTTCTTTACCGGGTGATGTTATCCTTGATCTTAATTTTGATATTGACACTCTGTTATATAAATCTCTTAAAGCAGAAAATATCAAGGGCACTTTAAGCTATAAGCCAAGATTGCTAAATCTTAAATCGCTGAACTTAAATTCCTTAAACGGGACCATCTCTGGCAATGGTTTTTTTGTTCAGAACACAGATAAGTCATTAGTTGCTAGAGGAAGCTTTAATCTTGAAAATATAGATATAAATGATGCCTTCACAACATTTCATAATTTCGGCCAGGATTTTCTGAAGGCTGAAAATATTTCCGGAACGCTTTCTGGATTACTTTCTGTCCTTATACCAATGGATTCATTGCTGAATCCTCAAATTAAATCTCTTACCGCGGAAGGCAAATATGTTCTCGTAAACGGAATCCTTATAAATTTTGAACCTGTCATACAACTTTCTTCCTTTATTTCATTATCAGAACTGGAAACTATCAGGTTCGAGAAGCTCGAAAATGATTTCTTTATAAAAAACAACTATCTGTTTATTCCTCAGATGGATATCAAATCTTCTGCGGCAGATTTTTCAGTTAACGGAAAGCATAGTTTTGATGATGATTATGAGTACCATGTCAAAATACTGCTATCAGAAATCCTGAGCAAGAAAATTAAAAAACCCAAACCCAGCTCTTCAGAATTCGGGGTTGTACAGGATGATGGTCTGGGACGAACATCTGTCCTGTTAAAAATTGAAGATAAAGGAGATGAAACAAAGGTGAGTTACGATCTAAAGGCTGCTACAAGTAAAATAAAGAACGATATTAAAGCAGAGAGGCAGACACTTAAAACCATTCTGAACCAGGAATACGGCTGGTTTAAGTATGATTCGGCAGTAAGCCAGAAACCGGCTGGTGAAAAAAGATTCAAAATCACATGGGAAGAAACTGACACCACAAAAACAGATACAACTCATTCCATTCCTGTCAAAAAAGAAAGTGTGATTAACAACATTTTCAGGAAAAAATAACTTTAGCTTTTAATGCAGGGAATTTGAATAATTACCGACATAAGACCCCATGGATGCTTTTTCTTTTCCTGTTTGCAATTCTGACAGGCCTGGGATCTTTAATCTATACACGGTTCCTTGTAAATATTCTAAAAGCAGAAGAGAGAATTAAGGTCGAACAGTGGGCAGAGGCAACAAGGCTTATTGCCATGCCTGATTCGAGCCATACAGAATTCCTGTCATCCATTATTGAAAACAACATTAGTGTCCCTGTAATCCTTACTGACGGGACAGATGCAATTACCGGTGCAAAGAATTTTGATGAAATCCGTATGCGTGATCCCGAATACCTTAGTTCCCAGCTTGAAAAGATTAAAAAGAAAAACAGGCCGATTATCATTGATTACGGCGATGGTTACATAAACCTGATCTATTACAAGGACAGTATCATACTCACCCAGCTTAACTATTATCCTTACGTGCAGCTTGGAATTATACTGCTCTTCATTCTTGTCGCCTACCTGGCATTCAGCTCTTCACGCAAAGCGGAAGAAAACCAGGTGTGGGTAGGATTGTCAAAAGAGACAGCGCATCAGCTTGGAACTCCCACATCATCACTTGCAGGATGGATTGAAATGCTGCAGCACAAGTATCCACAGTTGTCGATCAGCAGGGAACTTGCGCTCGATGTTGCAAGACTTGAAAAAATTACGGAAAGATTTTCAAAGATCGGGTCAAAACCTGCTCTTGTGAATGGGAACATAATTGATATTATCTCACGTACTATTGATTATCTGAAATCGAGGACCTCATCAAAAATCAGGTTTAAGACCGATTTTGATTCCAATGATAAGATCGAAGTACCTCTTAACACTGCCCTTTTTGAATGGGTCATAGAGAATATTTCTAAAAACGCCATCGATGCAATGGAAGGGGACGGTGAAATCAATATTCGTGTGACGGAGACAGAAAAAAATGTGCTTATCGACATTACTGACACCGGGAAGGGAATTCCCAAGTCGTCGTTCAAAAAAATCTTCGCTCCGGGATATACAACCAAGCAACGAGGCTGGGGCCTGGGACTTTCACTCACAAAAAGAATAGTTGAAGAATTCCATAAAGGACGAATATTTGTCAGGCATTCAGAGCTGGGCAAAGGTTCGTGCATCAGGATCGTGCTGAACAGATAGAAGTATTAAGCAATGGACAGGAAAGAAATTGAGATAATGGCTCCTGCAGGATCATTTGAATCCCTGCAAGCTGCAATCCAGGGAGGTGCTGATTCTGTTTACTTCGGAGCCGAAAATCTGAATATGAGAGCCGGTTCCTCAAATAATTTTACCCTTGATGATCTGAAGAATATTGCCTCTATCTGCAAAGAAAACGGATTAAAAAGCTATCTCACAGTAAATGTGGTAGTTTATGATCATGAAATAAAACAAATGCAGATCATTGTCGATGCTGCTGCTGAAAACGGGATATCAGCGATAATTGCTTCTGACCTTGCGGCAATTAATTACGCCTTTAACTCAGGGACAGAGGTGCATCTCTCAACACAGCTGAATATTTCAAATGTTGAAGCATTGAAGTTTTATTCCCAATGGGCTGATGTTGTCGTTCTTGCAAGGGAATTGAATCTTTACCAGGTAAAATATATTTATGACACTATCCATAATCAAAATATAAGAGGTCCGCGCGGTGAACTTGTTAAGATAGAGATGTTTGCTCATGGCGCTTTATGCATGGCTGTTTCGGGCAAATGCTATCTCAGCCTTCACGAAAATAACAAATCCGCAAACAGGGGCGAGTGCTATCAGACCTGCCGCAAATCTTATATAGTAACAGAAAAAGAGTCCGGTTACCAGCTTGAAATAGATAATGAATATATCATGTCTCCAAAGGATCTCTGCACAATCGGATTTATTGATAAGCTGCTTAACGCCGGAGTAAGAGTGCTGAAGATTGAGGGCAGGGCACGATCTGCAGAATATGTCAAGGTCGTCTCATCCTGCTATGATGAAGCTATACTGGCAGTTCTGGGCGGCACATACACAAGAGAGAAGGTAGATGGCTGGATGAAAAGATTATCTTCAGTGTTCAACAGAGGTTTCTGGGATGGTTATTATCTTGGCCAGAAGCTTGGAGAATGGAATAACCGGTACGGATCAAGTGCCACAAAAAGGAAAATATATCTCGGAAAGGTTACCAATTATTTTACTAAACTCAATGTGGCTGAAATCAAACTCGAAAACGGTGATCTGACTAAAGGTGAAACCATTCTTATCACCGGTACGACAACCGGTGTAATAGAATATAAAGTTGAAGAGATAAGGGTTAATCTCAGGATAACAGAAAAGGCACTAAAGGGAGATTTGTGTTCAATTAAAATATCTGATTACCTGAGAAGGTCTGATAGGATTTATAAATGGATTAATGAAGAAGATGTTAAAAATCAGTAAATGAAGTATCTCACCATTTTATTTTGTGTGCAGCTTCAAGCACCTTTAATGCATTTGTTTCAATATCATCAGTATCTGTGCTGATATAAAAAATATCCCTGGTTCGTTTTCTCTTAATACTGAACATGTAGGTTTTATCATAATACTTAAGGGTTATCTCAGTTGCTCTGGCAAAATCTCCCGATTCTATTGCGCCTATGGCTTCTCTGGTATTATCCATGCCAAGCCTTTTGCTGATCTTCATAACCGCCCCCTTCAGCAAATCCGGAGGATAATTAGAGTATTCATCGACAAGCCTGGGCAACCTGGTCTTTAAATCCATAAGCAGTATGACTGTGGGTGTTTCCTGCATGTTGTTATAGAATGCGTCAGGCATGAATACGGTACCTATATTCCGGCTTTCATCCTCGACCCATAAAGGAGTATCTTTATTAATCTGTTTCCACTCATCAAATAATAAATTTGCAAAATGTTCTGAAGAGGGTTGTGAAGGCTGACCCAGAGAGCCAAAGGCAGAACCCCTGTGATTAGCCAGACCCTCCAGGTCAATAACCTGCTCGCCATGTTTTTTCAGGAAATTCAGTATATGGGTTTTACTGCTTCCGGTCATTCCCCCCAGGACAATCATTTTCCGTTTTTCAGAAAGGCTTTTAAGAATATGATGCCTGTACGATTTATACCCTCCTTCGAGTACTTCAGTATCAATATCACCAAGTGAAAATAACCAGGCCATTGCTTCCGACCTCATTCCGCCTCTCCAGCAGTGAACAAGTATTTTCCTCTTTTCGGCAATTTTAATGGCATCCGACAGCTTTGAATGCATTGAAGGACCTGAAAGTTCTATTCCTTTGATTATAGCTTTGCTTCGGCCTTCCTTTTTATATTTTATCCCAACTATTTCGCGTTGTTTGTCATCAAACAAAGGGATATTGATTGCTCCGGGAATATGGCCATGGTTATATTCTGCAGGAGATCTGACATCTGCTACAGGATACTCTTCGGCCAGCTTCAGAAATTTTCCGATATCAATTTTAACGGAAGCAGGAGATATCATTTGTTTACCTGAATTTACTGCCTGAAACGATGTTATATCCTGACCTATTCCTTTTTAAAGTGCCTGGCAAAAAGTTGCTTCAGGTCCTCAATCCTTACAGGTTTGGTAATAAATTCCTTAATTCCTGATAACTCGGCTTTCCTTTTTGATTCAGGCATATTGTCTGCAGTAAAGGCAATGATCAAAACAGTACTATCGCTCTGAAGTATTTTCCTGGAGGTTTCGAATCCGTCCATCTCAGGCAATATCAGGTCCATAAAAATAAGATCATACTTTTTTGTTCTGGCCTGAATATAACCTTCTTTCCCATTATCAGCAAGATCGTATGAATATCCAAGGTTTTTAAGCATGGCGCCCATAGTTTTCTGATTCAGTTTATTATCCTCAACGACCAAAATCCTGATATTATCTTTTATATTGCTGACATTAACAGTATCGGATTGCCTCTCAATAAAAGGGAAGCTTTCCTGAAGGACATTTATCAACTCACTGATATCATATGGCTTTACCATGTAGTGATCAATTCCAAGAGTTATACATTTCTTAAAATTCCCTTTTTTATCATTGGCGCTTATTAAAAGCTCAATGAAATTAACAGAAAGATTATTCTCCCAGATAGATTTTGCAACATCAAATCCATTGAATCCCTCATTGTCAAGCATAACGATGAGGCTATACTTGTCGTCAGGATGATTAAGGCTGGATTTTATCTGAGATGGTGTTGATTTCTGGAATGTTGTTACCGAAATATCCAGGCCAAGCTTATGAAATGAGCCAAGGATCTGCTCGTTACGTATTTGATTTCCTGTAATGATCAGAGTTTTAATTTTATCAAATGACGTGATTTTTTCAACATTGAGGCTTTTTACAGGTTTGTCGTTGGAATAGGTCTGTATGGTAAAGAAAACTTTTGTACCCTTGTCAGCTGATATGCCGGAAGGACTTTCTGCAATTAACTGACCCCCCATCATTTCAACAATTTGCCGTGCCAGAATTGTTCCGAAACCCGACTCATCGGCATTCTTAACAGCTTTTGATTCTATATTTACAAAGTCGCCGAAGATCTTTTTAAGACTTGCTTTATCAAAACTGATTCCGGTATCCTGCAATTTAAATCCTAAAGTAATAATTCCGTTTTTGTTGCTCTGCAGCCTGCAATCCAGGCGTATTTCTCCCTTTTGCGTGTTTCTTATGGAATTGTTAAGAAGGTTTGTCAGGATCTGCCGGAGCCTGAAAGGATCACCAATAATGCTTTCCGGGACGTTATCCCCCACCGTGCAGGAAACAGATAATTCATTTGCTGAAACATTTGTTTTTGCAAGATCAATGCAATAACTTATCTCTTCCCTGAGATTGTATGGAACCTCATCAAGAATCATTTTTCCTGTTTCTATTTTTGAGAAATCCAGTATGTCATTAATTATACTCAGAAGAACCTCTGTTGACCGACGCAGAAGACTGACAATATTTTTAACCTCATTCGACAGATCATATTTACTGAGAATATCAGCCATACCAATTATTCCGTTCAATGGTGTTCTGATCTCATAACTCATTCTTGCCAGAAACTCGGATTTGGCTACATTGGCTTTTGCTTCCTGCTTCCTTGCAGATTCCAGCATGGTTACGTCAATCAGTATCTCCATTGTGGCTTCTTCTCCCCTGAAAATAACCGGAAAACTATTTCTGTAAAGTACTATCTCACCGATTTCTTTCTTTATAACAACAAACTGACTTGGATTAAAAGAACCACCAAGGTTTTTTGCAAAATATTCGCTGGCATCCGACACTGAGGTCTCAGGGAATATCTTGCCTATCATTTCTTCTTCTCCGGGATATGCATACTGGGTAGCAGCAACCTTATTGGCTTTGATTATCTCCCTGTTTTTATTATGTATAATCACTCCGACAGGCATCTCATCGATTAGCCTGAATAACATTTTTTCTGATTCACCTAACCGACTTATTTCTGATTTCTGCGAATTGATGAATCTCCAGAAAATAAAAATTATTGTCTGAATGAGGATCAGTGTTCCAATTCCAATAAAAAGAGAGTTTCTTTTAAGGTACCTCTGAAAGAAATCAGTTGGTGCAGAAAATACAAGGCCAAGATCTCTCTGAAGAAGCTGTGTCGAATAATATGCTGAAATCAGTTCCTTTGATTTATCATCGATCTTCGCATGATGAATAATATTTCCGGAAGATCCCTCTGATAAAGCAGAAGTGATTTTCTCAATCTCATTAATCTCCAGTCTTTTTTTATTATTACTAAAAATAATTTCACCGGAATCACTTACCACCCATTGCCATTGATAATCCTCAAGTTGAAATACTGAAAAGATTTCAGCAAAGTACTTCTTATAGTCAACAGTTACTACTAAGTTTGCTACTGTTGTATTGTTCTTGATCACCGGCAGGTAATATTCATACGTCCTGTTTTCCAGGACCGGTTTTTCCATATCAAAAATCTTTCCCTGAACATGAAGCACAAACTGCTGTGGCAGCCAGGTGTCACCATCCTTTTTTAAAGTATATTCGTTTTTATTATTATCAAACAATTTAATCCCGGTTACAAAGTCCTGATATTTCGAGAAGAATAATTTCATTTTCTCCTCAGCCATGTATTTATTTTGCGGATTGCTGAAGAACATCGCAAGATCTTCCGAATAGTTTATCTCATTAAGATCACTTACGAAATAATTGTTGGTACTGTCGACAGAAAGTCCGACAATCTGTACCTGCCGGTTCAGCAGAGTAATAATATAATTTAATTGTTTCTTATACAGATCCCTGTAGTAGAACACATTAGCCAGTATTATTACTAAAAATACTGCATAAACAAAAATCAATATTCTCCTCATCTGTGAAACACATTTGACTTCCAAAGGTAACAAAGATAGTTTTTAATAAATAAATCAATTTCCTGTTCACCGGTACTTACGATTCTCATCATCGAGGATATTGAGATAACTCCTGTAACGGAGCGGATTGACCTGCCCGCTTTCAACGGCAGTCCTGACTGCACAACCCGGTTCGTCATAATGAAGACAATTATAAAACCGGCAGTCTCTGGAAATTCTGAATATTTCCGGGAAAAAATGGTATATCTCGTTCCTTTCCATATCAACCATTCCAAATCCCCTTATCCCTGGGGTGTCAATAACAAATCCCCCAAACGGCATACGGTGCATTTCAGGAAATGTCGTTATATGTTTTCCCTGCTTGTGATAATCCGACACCTCCTCTGTTTTTAAATTCAAAAAAGGATTTAACAGATTTAAAAGAGTGCTTTTACCCACCCCTGAATTGCCTGAAATAAGGTTTATCTTATTTTTCATTTTTTCCCTGAGCGAATCAACACCGGAATTGTTTTTTACAGAAAGACAGAAGCATTCATATCCGATTTTGCTGTAAAGAGAAATCAGGTTTAGCATTTTTGATTGTTCTTCTTCGCCATACAGATCGGTCTTATTAATAATTATACTTGCCGGAATACGATATGCTTCAGCAGTAATCAGAAACCGGTCTATAAATTCAACCGGTGTTTCCGGCAATATAATTGTTATCATCAGGAATACCTGATCAAGATTCGCTGCTATGATCTGGGATTGTTTTGACAAATTTGAAGCTTTCCGGAGGATATAGTTCTTACGATCAAGGACCTCAGTAATTACACCTGAACTATTACTTTTTTCAAATTCAAACATGATATAGTCTCCGACTGCAACAGGATTAGTGGATCGCAGCTCTTTAACCCTGAATTTACCCTTTAATGTACATTCAATGGTTTTTCCTTCGTTATACAGAACCCTGTAGTGGCTTCCGGTAGATTTTATAATGAGGCCTTTTTCCAAAAGAATAATATTTGAAACAAAAATAAATAATCCAATGATAATTATTGAAATGCGTAGGGACGTTGAATGCAACGTCCCTACCAAAATATTTCAAAATATTTCAAATCCCTAATTTGTCAATTATCCGATGCCATCAGCAGGAATGGCTTCATTTCAAAACTATGATAGTATGGTCTGAGCCTTTCAACATTGTAGTAATCTGATACTTTAACCACTTTTTTGGAAGATGTTACCACATCAATCGGAACATTGTCATAACGTCCATTCTTCAGAACAACTATTCTTCCATGTACCCCTTTCAGAATAAGATCAAGGGCAAGGTTACCATAAGCCATCGGGACAATTGAATCAAGAAAATCAGGATCTCCTCCACGCACCATATATCCCAGCTTCTGGTTTATCACATTAATTGTTTTACCCTTGTTGAATTTTCCCGATAGTTCTTTAAGTTTTGCAGAAACAAGATCGCCTATGCCTCCAAGTTTAGCATGTCCGTATGCATCTTTTTCACTATCAGTGAAAACCATATCTCCTCCTTTGAACATTGCTCCTTCAGAAACAAGCACAACAGAATATTTACTTGGATTAAGGTTTCGGTCCTCAACAAGTAGTTTTGTAAGCAGTTCTATATCAAATCTATATTCAGGAATAACGCATCTGTTAGCTGAACCTGCCATTGTAGGAAGCATGGCAGTAAATCCTGCATAACGGCCGAATACTTCCAGAACAAGAAGCCTTTCATGTGAACCAGCCGAAGTTCTCAGGCTGTTTGTCATCTGGATGGTCCGGGTAACACATGTGCTGAAGCCAATACAGTAATCGGTTCCCGGAACATCATTGTCCATTGTCTTAGGGATCGCAACAACATTAACACCTTTTTTGAAGAGGTGAACACCATAGCTGAGTGTATCGTCTCCCCCGATTGGGATAAGATAATCAACATTCAACCACTCCAGATTTTTAATAACCTCAGGAGTAAGATCATTCATTTCTGCATTATATGTGCCCTGAAGATGCTCAGGCACACTCGATTTTGACATGTGACTCGGCCGCGTTCTTGAAGTGTGTAAAAAAGTACCCCCCGTACGGCCGGCTTTATTTACTATATCATCAGTTAATACCTGGTAGCAGTTGCTGTTATCAGCCTTATGATCCCTGATCAGTTCTGTTATCCCTGCCCATCCTCTTCTCAGTCCTATAACTTTGTAACCTTCACGGTTTGCACGTATTGTCACAGCCCGAATTGCCGGATTAAGTCCGGGTACATCTCCTCCTCCTGTCAGAATTGCTATAATCCCTTTTGTCGCTTTTTGATTTACCATGGTTTTCTGCTTTTTATTTATTCCCATATTCTTTTTTTTAAAGACCTTAAAAGTAAAACATTTTCATAATATTTTTATGGATTCTTAAAGTAATAAAGCAGAACTGTTTTAATTTTATGGTTTAACAGTGATAATCGTTGAAATTTTCAAATTGAAATGCCAGATAAACATCCTGATAAAAATTCCAAAGTGCTTATTACAGGCGGAAGCGGACTTGTCGGAAGATATCTTACATCGGTATTGTTAGCTGAAGGATTTAAAGTATCTCATCTTTCCAGAAAACAGGATCAGTTTGGCAGAGTAAGGGTCTACCGCTGGGATCCTGCCAGACATATAATTGATCCTCTGATTTTTGAAGGCATTGATTATATAATTCACCTGGCCGGTGCAAATATCGGAGAAAAGAGGTGGACACAAAAGCGCAAAAAGGAGATTATTAACAGCCGGGTAGAGTCGGCCAGATTATTTTTTAAAATCATTGAAGACAACAGAATACGACTTAAAGCATTTATTTCAGCCTCTGCCACCGGTTATTATGGACAGGTGACCTCCGATAAGATTTTCAATGAAGATGATTTATCTGCAGAAGATTTCCTTGGCAACACCTGCAGGTTATGGGAGGATACTGCCGATAAGTTTAAAAATATTGGTATCCGTACGGTCAAGATCCGTACAGCTGTCGTTCTTGAAAAAAATGAAAGCGCCCTTGGACGATTGCTCTTACCGGCCAGTCTGGGCATATTTCCCAGGTTGGGAAATGGTAGACAATATATGCCCTGGATACATATAAAAGATCTGTGTAATATTTACCTGAAAGCCATGCTGGATGAAAAAATGGAGGGAGCTTATAATGCAGCTGCTCCTCATCATGTGTCCTACCACTACTTTATGAAAACACTAGCACAGGTCATTAAAAAACCTTTTTTCCATCCACCTGTACCGGCACTGGTTTTGAGAACATTAATGGGTGAAATGTCGGATTTGGTTCTGAAAGGGAGCAGAATTTCACCGGATAAAATAATAAAAGCAGGTTATCAGTTTACTTTTGATAACCTGCATGATGCTCTCAGAGAAATAATCTCTTCGGGTAACTAAACAAGCTATTTTCCTCCTATCTGCATTTCGGTAACCCGGAATGTCGGTGCTGCATCGGTTCTGTTCATATCAATATCATTCCCCATCATATCTATTGCATTCAGAATATCAAATGCTCTTCCGGCAATTGTAACGCCCTTTACAGGATGGGCTATTTCGCCGTTTTCTATCCAGAGTCCGCTTGCACCTCCACTGAAATTGCCGCTTACTGAATCAATGCCATACCCTGTTACTCCAAGCAGAAGCAGCCCTTTTTTCGTTGCTGCGATTATCTCATTTCTTGAGTGCTTTCCTGTTGAGACATAAACATTATGGGGGCCTATGCCAGGCAGGGAGCTGAAGCCTCTGCGTGATGCGTTTCCCGTACTTTTAACTCCTGCACGCCTGGCAGCCTTTGTATTATAAATGAAGTTTTTCAATACTCCGTTTTCAACCAGGGTGTTTTTAATTGTGGGTACACCTTCTCCGTCAAAAGGAGCACTTCCGAGGCTTCTCTGCCTAGTGCCGTCATCAGTCATTGTCAGAAGAGGTGAGGCAAACTGTTTATTCAGATAATCTTTCAGGAAACTTGCTCCCTGGAGAACACGCTCTCCGTTGATAGCAGTTATTATCCCTCCTAAAAGAGACCTCGCAACATCAGGATCGAAAATGATTGCTGCCTTCTGTGTCTTTATCATGACAGGATCCAACAATTCTATTGCCTTTTTGGAAGCAACGGCCGCAATTTCTTCAAGCGGGACCAGATCAGAGAAGAAGACTCTTGAACAGTATTCTCCTCCGGTATTTTTCTGATCACCTTTTTCAGCAACAACAGATACACCAACGGAGCATCCTGAAGATTTATAGGATTTAACTATGCCATTGGAGTTTGCTATAAATACTTCTGATTCACCCTCTCCATAGCCGGCACCTGAACTTTTAGTAATTCTGGGATCTTTCATTGCAAGCTTCTCAAGATCAAGAGCCATTTTGATTTTTTTATCCATCGATTCAGCAATAATCCCGGGATCATATAAATCTGCTATTGCGGTTATACCTTTATCATCAGTAATAACATTGTTTTCATCAGGAGTAGATAGCTTTGCAAATGCTATTGCCCTGGCAATTGTATCTTCAAGTGCTCTGTTGCTGAAATCGTTGCAATGACTGAATCCCATTTTGCCGTCAACAATAACCCTGAATCCCACTCCCTGTGATGAAGCTTCTTCAATGGTTTCAATTTCAGATTTAAGCACATTAACTGACAGATTCCTGTTTGTCTCAAGAAAAACTTCTGCAGCATCTGCTCCAAGACTGATGCATTTCTTTACCAGTTTTTCTGTTAAATCTATATATTTCATCTCTATATTATTTGAAATTAAACTATGCTTTGCTTCCTCCGACATTAATACCTCGTATTCTTACAGTCGGCTGGCCTGCCGAGACCTCAGCAGCCTGACCCTTTCCACAAATACCGGGACCAAAATCAAGATCATTGCCTACTGCATCAATGTTTGATATAACATCCATGCATGAGCCGATAAGCGTTGCCCCTTTAACAGGGTTTGTTTTCCTGCCATTTTCGATAAGATATGATTCCCGGCAGGTAAAATTAAACATTCCGGTAACCGGGTTTACACTCCCGCCGCTCAGGCTCTGCACATAAATACCTTTTTTTGTAGAAGCAAGAATTTCTTCCGGATTATCTTTACCCTTCTCGATGAATGTGTTGGTCATCCTGGGTATCGGAATATACCTGAAAGACTCTCTTCTGCCATTGCCTGTCCTTGCCATGGAAAGCTGTTTAGCACTAAGAATGTCGGTCATAAAACCTTTCAGATAGCCATTTTCAATCAGAATATTCCGTTGGGCCTGGGTTCCCTCATCATCAAAATTGATAGTACCACGGAAATTGGGTAGAGTTCCATCATCAATCATGGTAAAACAATCACTTGCTACTTTTTGTCCCATTTTTCCCGTAAATGCACCAATGCCCTTTGCAATATTATCAGCTTCAAGTGGATGTCCGACGGCTTCATGAACCAGTACTCCTCCCCATCCGTTTTGCATCACAACATCCATTATACCGGCAGGAGCATCCTGTGCAGCCAGCATGACAATTGCTTCCCTTGCAGCATTTTTTGCAACAGTCTCAGGTGTTACATTTTCAAACATTTCAAATCCCGAATGGTTGCTTAATCTTTCCCGTGCCATATGCCTGGCATTCCCGTCATCGCTCATAGCCTGAACAATGAAAAACAGAAGAGGCAGTTCATCTTTCAGATAAACACCTTCGCTGTTGGCAATAACTCTGCTCCTCACTTCATCATAATAATCTACTATTACCATTTTAATTCTCGGATCATAGTCTTTTGCAGCCTGGTCGGCTCTTTTTATAATCTCAATCCTTTTTTCATCTGCAATTTCGCCAAGTGGCTGCCTGACCGTAACAAATGAGGAACGGTTTGTTGTTGATATATCTACCGGCGATGCCGGAGTGCTGTTTTGAGCAACATATGAAGCAACACCTGCCGCTCTTAACAGCTTCTCTTCAGTGATCTCATCCGTATATGCATATCCGGTCTTGTTGCCTGAAATAACTCTTATACCGGCTCCCTGACTTATTCCGTATAATCCGCTTTTAAATTTAGATTCTTCCATAACAATCTGCCGTGAAATGCGGTTCTCAAGATATACATCTGCAAAATCACCTCCTTTTTCAAGAGCTTTCGCAATAATCCTGGCAAGCATTTCCCTGTCCATATCCATGCCTGATGAACCTCCTGCTCCACTCCGGCATGATACCAACTGAGTTAAAAGGGCAGGGGTTGCTGCAATCAGTAATCCACCCTTCATGCTCAACTCAAGGAACTTCCTCCGTGGAATATCCTTTACTTTGTGTTCTTCCATTTTCATAGTCAAAATTTTTAAATTTTATTCTATTATTAATTTATTTCTTATTCCGCTAATATTAAGAATTCTATAAAGTTATCAAATTGTTTATTTTCCAAATCATTATCTGATAACAAATTCCCTGTCTTTTAAAACACCTCCTCTTGTTGAGAAGACACTTGCTTTTCCTGCCAGTTCAGCTCTCCCATAAAGTCTTATATTGAAAACTGCTGTTGTAACAGCACCACCATCTGTGTCCGGCACAATTTTAAACACAGGTCTTCTTTGCACAGGCCTTTCAAAATCGCCATATCCTCCCCTGTTTTCTCTTGCTTCCGATGGCTTTGCATCCTCCAGGACTTTATATATCGGTTTTCCTGCAGCTGATCCTGCAGTATCAAGCTCAAGAACAATCCTGTCGTCAGTCACTATTTTTACCAGATGTGCCTGTTTAAGTGCCGTAGGAAGTTTTCCGGCATTCCTGAAACTTACTTTCAGCTGGTAGTCAGCCGAATCGGTTTTATAGTATTTTACCTTTTTTGCTACAATGTTTCCCCACACAAGCTCCGGAAGGTATTTTACCATTTCAAGGTTAAAAAGAGCCTGGTTTTTAATCCATGGTTCGAGATGCTTTGACGGGGGATTCTGGGAAAAAAACTTGGGGTCAAAACCACCTATTTCGATATCACCATAAACAGGGTGTTTTGCAGGCGTCCATTCAGTAAATCCTATTCCGTCATTTTCTTTGTCGTCCCAGATAATCATGTCAAGCTGGTCAGTGTTTCCATCTCCGTTGTAATCTTTGTTTCTGCCACCGTTCCAGATCTCATCGCCGTACCATATTGCACCAAAATACCAGTATCCAAAATCAGGTCCGTGGCCAAAAAGCGGGTCGCCCTGTCCGTAATCATCATATACATCACCGGCCCTGGAGTATCCTGTAATCTTCTTCCCGATCTCATCAAATTTCTTATACCATTTGAGGTCTTCGGGGTACATTCTTTCTTCTGAAGGAGACGTTGATGGTGGTCGCAGGTGCATCGGTACACTGGTGTCCATCGAATTTACAACATACACATTAGGATGAGAAAGAAGGAAGGTGACGACAGCTCTTGTTTCAGTTTCGCTTAAAGGGAATTCTCCCGCACCACCCTGGGTATTTCCCCTGCCGGTTGCTTCAGTTTGCGGTCTCCAGTTTTCAGGGTAGTTCCTGTGCAGGTCAAGACCCCCGATTCCATCTTCATTTATACGACCATCATTATCATTATCTATCCCTTCTGAAGAGGTCAGAAAAATCCCTTTCCCTGCCGGGACCCTTTTCATTATCCTTCCCGTTGAATCTTTCGGGTCCGTTATGAAAGTCCCCTTTTTTTCATCTTTCCACCTCATGGTCAGAATAATACCATTACCGTCAAGATCATCAGGCGGATCCTCATCCAGAAGGTCATCTCCGTCATTGTCTTCAGGGCGAACTGTACTTCTGCTGCTCTGTGCAGTATGCATATAAAGATTATGCCCATCCGGATTGTTTATTGGCCTTAAGTAAATGGTTTTAGTATCGAGAAGACGGGTTACTTCAGGATCGCTGCCATAATTTTCGAGAAGATATTTTGCCAGCCAGAGAACACATTCCGAGCCAGTTACCTCACCGCTATGCCTGCCCCCCTCAAAAAATGCAGCAGGCTTGTCTGTATCTTTTCCCGTTTTCTTGTTTGTAACAGTGATCTGTAGTATCTGGCGTCCCTCGTAACTTTCGCCCACCTCGTATAGATCGACAAGGTCAGGATATTTCTCAGCCCACCGTTCCAGCCAGTCATAAATAACATCCGCTGAATGATATTTACCGAATGAAAGGCTGTCTCCTGTTTCGTACTGAACATGTGAATACCTTACTTCAGGAAAATAATTGACGCCATGCCGCATACCGTATAAAACATAATTAACACTCTTCTTTGCCTGGGGGTCCGGAATTTGCTGCTGCTGTCCGTATAAAACTGTTGTTATGAACAGCATAAAGGATAACAATATTCTTGTTTGCATAACTGATTAATTAATGAGGATTGCATGAGGTCACCATTCCCGGGGTATCAACCTCTTTTAGAAAGTATTTCGAGCTTGTTAATATCAACAATTTCAATTGTTTTTCCGAAGACCTTAATGATCCCCTCTCTTTTGAAATCAGAAAGTGTCCTGATGACATTTGCAGTGCTCATTCCAATATAATCTGCAATCTCTTTGCGTAAAACGGGAAGGTCAAAAATTCTTGTATTATAAATTTCATTCGTAAAATAGAGCAGTACAAATGCGACCCTGCCAATAAGATTTCTTTGTCTTATATCGAGCGTCTGGCTGATTATTTTATCATTGATCTTCGATATTTTAGTAAGAAGTCCCATTGCAAAGGAACCGTTCTTCATGAACAGATCCTTGATAAAGTCAAGTTTAACAACGCAGACCACAGAATCTTCAACAGCAGAAACAGAATACCTGTAACGCTCTTCGGAAAATATGCTCATGTTGCTGACAAATTCAAACGGACGTGTAATTGTTATTACCTGTTCTTCACCGGTTGATGTTCTTCTGAAAAGTTTAACCAGACCGGATTTCAGATATTTAAAATCAGTGATTTTCTCTCCTTCATGATTTATAATTTCTCCTTTGCGGAATGAGTGCTCTTCCTTGTTATTGCATAATTCCTGTATTGTGGAATCATCCAGGTAAGCAAAAACGATATCCCGGAATTCACAGCTTTCGCAGACACAATATTTATTCTTTTCGTTCACTTCTTCCGGTTTTTCACAAATTTACATATTTACAAATCACAAAGTCAAATCCCGATTTGTTTTATTCCCAAATTTAGACCTAATTTGAAAATTGTTAAAATATGAGTCAGGAATATTTTCTGAAATGGCCCACAGAACCGATTATCATTTACATACTACCTTCAGCGATGGCAAAACTGCTCCTGAAGAATATATTAACTATGCTATAGATGCCGGGCTTAATGAAATAGGCTTTTCAGAACATCTTTCATTATTCAAAAAGGAACAGAAATGGTGCATGAATCCTGACAATATTTTCCACTACCTGGAACATATTGACAATCTGAAAAAATATTCAAATGCCCTGATTATTAAGACAGGACTTGAGGTTGATTTCATTTCAGGAAAAGAGAAGGAGATTGAATCCTTCCTTAACAACCTGGATCTTGATTATGTTTTAGGTTCGGTTCACTATCTGGGTGATATGACTGTTGATGAGGGTCCGGAATTCTATAAAGGAAAAAACTTCAATGATCTGTTTGAAACATATTTTAATCAGGTCATAGCTGCATCTTCATCAGGACTTTTTGACATAATCGCACATTGTGACCTTATAAGGATTTATGGTTTTAAACCTGCATATAATCCTGAACCCCTCTACCGGAAACTTGCAAAAAACCTTAAAAAGAATAATATTGCTTTCGAGCTGAATACTAACGGAAGAAACCGGCCAATTGCCGACTTTTACCCTGACCGACGTTTTCTTCATATCTTCGCGGAAGAAAATGTTCCTGTCTGCGTTAACTCGGATGCTCATATGCCATCCCGCATAGGACAGTACTTTGATGAAGCTTACAGTTTGCTAAGGTCTGCCGGTTTTACTGAAATGGCTGTTTATACAGACAGAGAAAGAAGAATGGTTCCTTTCTGATTCCTGTAATCAAACCGGGAAAGCCAAAAATCAAATAAGCAGCACTGTAAATACTTCATCAGGATAAAATTAATAAGTGTCAGAAATACACTTAATATTTCCAATATTATTTACTTATGAATAAATCAATTAAGTTCTTTCTTTGCGGAATCGCCCTGATAATTTCAGGTTTTGCGTGCACTCCACAGGAAAAGAGTATTATTAACACAGGAGGGCCGGAAGTTGTGTCATTCAGGGCTTTACCCTTCAGCCTGACGGAGGTTAAGCTTCTTGATGGTCCGTTCCTGCATGCTGCAGAGCTTGATGCGAAAATCCTCCTTAGCTATGAACCCGACAGGTTTCTGTCAAAATTTTATTCTGAGGCTGGTCTTACTCCAAAAGCAGAACATTATATGGGTTGGGAGAATGAGACACTTGCCGGACATAGTCTCGGCCATTACCTTAGTGCATGTTCAATGATGTTTCAGACTACCGGGGATAATCGTTTCCTGGAAAGAGTAAATTATATAGTTGATGAACTTAAGAAACTTCAGGATGCGGATGGAGATGGGTATATTGGCGCTTTTCCTGATGGAAAAAAGATATTTGAAGAGGAAGTTGCAAAGGGAGATATACGATCACAGGGATTTGACCTGAACGGGATCTGGGCACCGTTTTACACACAGCATAAAATAATGGCAGGACTGAGAGATGCTTATCATTTAAACGGAAACCAGACAGCCCTTGAGGTAGAAAAACGTTTTGCCGACTGGGTTGATGGCATTGTCTCTCCGCTGAATAATGAACAGGTTCAGAAAATGCTTCGCTGTGAACATGGCGGCATCAGTGAAACCCTGGCTGACCTTTATGCAGACACAAAAGATGAAAAATACCTGAGGATATCAAGGATATTCTACCAGAAAGCTATCCTCGATCCATTGAAAAATGGAGAGGATGTTCTGCCCGGGAAACACTGCAATACCAATATCCCCAAGCTTATTGCCTTGTCGCGACTCTATGAGCTCACCGGGGACACTTCCGACCGGAAAGCGGCCGAATTTTTCTGGCAGACAGTGGTTAATCACCATTCTTATGTTACAGGCGGCAACGGAAATGATGAATACTTTGGTCCTGCTGATAAATTAAGGGACCGCCTTGGTGAAGGTACTACCGAATCATGTAATGTTTATAATATGCTGAAGCTTACGGAACATCTTTTTGAATGGGATGCCTCAGCAAAGACGGCAGATTTCTATGAGAGAGCACTGTTTAATCACATTCTTTCAACCCAGAACCCGGAAGACGGACATGTCACATACAACCTTTCGCTGGATATGGGAGGCTATAAAGACTTCCAGGATCCCTTATGGTTTACATGCTGCATAGGAACAGGAATGGAGAATCATTCAAAATACGGAAGGAATATTTTCTACTACAATGACGATGAGTTGTTTTTATTTCAATTCATAGCATCAGAACTTACATGGAAGGAAAAAGGAATTACTGTTACCCAGAATACCGGTTACCCTGAAGAACAGGGAACAACTCTGGATTTCAGATGCGAGAAGCCTGTTGAACTTACCCTCCGGATCAGATATCCTTACTGGGCAGAAAAAGGAGTCGAGGTCATGGTAAACGGAAGTAAAAAGCGGATCCGACAGGAGCCTGGAAGCTTTATTGCAATAAACAGGAAATGGAAAACAGGAGATAAAGTGGAAGTAAAAATACCATTTTCACTTCGGCTTGAATCTATGCCTGACGACAGCAACAGGGTTGCTGTAATGTACGGACCTCTTGTGATGGCAGTGGACCTCGGACCTGTTCAGGATTCAGCATCACAGGATATTATGTATGTACCTGTTATGATGACAGAGGAGAGGGATCCTGCCGTCTGGATGAAGCCGGTGGAGGGGAAAATTAATACTTTCATGACAGTCAATACCGGAAGGCCAAGGGATGTTGAAATGACGCCTTTTTATTCAGTTTACGGCAGGAGGTATTCTATTTACTGGGATCTGTTCGATGAAGCCGGATGGAATGCAAGGCAGGCTGAACATAAGGCTGAACTTGAACGAATGAAAAAAATCAGTGATGCCACCATTGATTTTGTGCAGCCCGGGGAAATACAGCCTGAACGCGATCATAATTTCAAAGGGGAAAAGACCTCCCCGGGAAGATTCAAAGAGAGACCAAACAGGGAATCCAGGAGCGGATGGTTTTCATACGATCTGAAGATAACGACCAATACTCCTGTTGCTCTTGTTGTTGAATACTGGGGTGGATTCCCCGGTGCAAAAACCTTCGACATTCTGGTGAATGACAAGATCATTGCCACTGAAAATATTTCAAATAAAAAAGACGGGCAGTTTATTTCTATTCAGTATGATATTCCAGAGGAAGTCACCAAAGGCAGCTCAAAAATTACAGTAAAATTCCAGGCGCATCCGGGGAATATGGCAGGTCCTGTTTTCGGGATAAGAACAATAAGAAACTGATCTTATAGAACTTACTGAAAGATGTGTAATTACAAATTATTGGGACTATTTTCTTTCATTTTTCAAATCTTCCAGAAGTGAACCCAGTTTATTGACATATCCGGTAAACTCCGTGGAATATCTTACCGAGTCATCACGAATTTGTGGTAAATCAATTTTAAAGTGGTGCCTTATATTTGCCGGCCCTGAATCCATAATATAAATGTCAGAAGAAAGGAAAACAGCTTCGCTTTCGGAGTGAGTAACAAAAACAACTGTTGGGTCGATTTTTGCATTTTCGAATATTGAGCGAAGAAATAACTGTATCTGTTTCCGGGTAATCGTATCCAAAGCTCCAAAAGGTTCGTCCATTAACAGTATCTGCGGATTTACTACAAGGTTACGCGCAATGGCAACCCTTTGTAATTGTCCACCCGACAGTATCGGATATTTAGCCCATTGTTTTCATGTCCGTCCAATCCAACAACTTTTATCATATCCATGGCTCTGTCATTAGCCTCATATTTAGGAACCCCTTTTAAGATCAAGGGGAGAGCAACGTTTTGCAATACAGTTTTCCATTCAAAAGAAGTATATTGTTGAAAAACCATGGGAATTCTGTCTTTGTCCGTACGTTTTTTCCCATAGATATAAACCTCTCCGGAAGTTGGTTCCTGTAATCCGGAAATATATCGGAGCAAAGTGGATTTTCCACAACCCGATTTACCCATGAGAGTAATAAATTGTCCTTGTTCTTTAATTTCTTTGATGTCAAGATTGAAATCCTTAAACACAACATTGGGTGGGGTGTGATCAGAATAAACCTGGTTGATATTAACAAGGTTTATTATATCCGTTAAGCGGCTGACAGGTGCCTGATCTTTAGGAGTATCGTTATATACTTCAACTTTGGTTTCCGGTACTGGTTTGTTTTCGACAGGTTCGGTTATTTCACTATCATCATGTTTTTGGAATATATTTCGCTTCATTATCAGGCGTATTTAAATTTAAAGAGTTTTTTATCGAGCAGTTTCAGTAGTTTATCCTGTACAAATCCTATAAAAATGATAAGTAGTAAAACTGCATAAAGCTGATCGACATGTGAACCGCGCGAAGTTGCCATGTAAATCATTGAACCTAATCCACCCTGGGCATTTACCATTTCAGCAATTACTATGTAAGTCCAGCTCACAGCAACCAGGTTGATTATATCCATTGAGAAACGGCTCAGGACTGATGGAATATAGAAATGTTTCAGAGTCATCCAGGGACTGGCATTCAGTGTCCACATAGTCTGTTTCAGCGCTTTAAGATGGTCGTCGGTTTCAATATCTTTTATTCTTTGGGTAATTGCCGGAAGCAGGTAAACAAAAATACCGAATGCAAGGAATTCAACCTTGACGCCCAGGCCAAGACCAAAAAGTGCCATAAAAATACCTGTTGTTGCGGGTAGTGGAGTAAAGCGGATAGCTTCAATTTGTTTGCTGACCAGATGTCTGAAAAAGGGAATCAGCCCAACCAGGAAACCTAGAGGAATTGCCAGAGACATTGCCTGTAAATAACCACCAAGGTTGATAAAAATAGAATAACCTGTATTGTATAAAAGGTTTCGTTCAACAAAAAGGGTTTTAAAGCACCCAATCACATCTATGGGAGAGGGAAGGATTGTGGGTTTAATCCAACCAAGCGTTGGAATCAGCCACCAGAAAAAGACCAGTAGGACCCATCCCAAAATATTTACTGCCAATGAGGTTTTTTTATCAACATCACCGGCGAACCTAAAAAGCTTTTTAATTATTTCCATAATTACCGATTTTCTCATCTATATTATAAAGGAGGATACAATTATCCTCCTTTAGAATAAAAAAGTTATTACAAGATCTTATTTCCCCAATAACTGGAATTCAGTACGGCGATTTGCAGCCCTTCCTTCTTCCGAATTGTTGTCTGCAACCGGTTTATCGGGGCCATTTCCAACAATAATAAATCTGTTAGGATCGAAATTGTAAGTTTTAACCAGATAGTCGGCCACCGATCTGGCACGTTTGAAGGAAAGTTCCCTGTTCATTGCAGCACTACCGACAATGTCGGTGTTCCCTTCAATTCGTACTCTCATTCCGGCAAACTCAACTGACAACTGGCCAAGCTGATTTTCGATTTTTTCCTTCATATCAGAAGTAAGTGCCCACGAACCAGTTGCAAAATTGATGATAATTGGTTTAATAGCAACTGCCGGGATTTTTTCATCTGCAGGTGTTGGTGTTTCAAACTGAATCTGACCTTCTGCTGCGTGAGCGTCACCTTGTAAATCGTTAATAGCCTGGATAATGCCGGGGTAGGAGGCTTCAGCCCAGGGAACAATATTGGTTAATTTATTTCCATAACCGGTTTTATAAACACATGCCATTTTAGTATAGAGTTGCTGTCCGGTAATGCCTGTATAATCAGTGCTTAATCCAAAAAAGTTGATATTGTCGCCATAGGTTGCAAAATGTATTTTTTTCATCCCGTCAAGGATAATGCTTACGTCATCCGGAACTTCAAATGCCGCTTTGTAGGTTTGTGCAGCTTCGGCCATTTTTGCCGGGTCATTCATTTCCGAATTGGCAACAAGCCACGCCCTGAAAAGTTTAATAAAAAGGTCTTTCTTCTCTTCCAGAACATCTTTCCGGGCTATAAATCCGTCCATTATGATATTCGGGAGTAAATCGGTGCTTGTCAGAACTTTAGCATCTCTTGATTTCAGGCATTCTTCATCGTCAGGCGACCAGACTACTGTTGCATCGGCATTACCGGTGGTAAATGCAGTTTTTGTGCAGCAAAAGGATCACCCATAGGTAAAATCTGGACATCCTGTTCGGTAAGACCTCCGGCTTCAAGAGTGGCATGTAATAAAGTGTTGCTCGGCCAACCCAGGGCGCAGGCGATTTTTTTACCTTTAAGGTCGGCGACAGAATTGATTGATTTATCAACAATAAAAACATCAGCTCCGCGCGAATCGTCAATTTTTAAAAACTGGACAACCGACATTTTGGCAAGGTCGCTGGTGCGATCCATTCCAATAGGTGAAATATCGGTAGTAGTAAAAATAAAATCAAGATCTCCGTTTTTCAAAGCGTCATTGAGTTTTTGCATATCATCCATCCTGACAGCCTCGAAAGTGATACCAAACTCTTTGTACATTCTTGAGTTTTTATTTGGAGCAGCTCCACCATTCATGTCGATACCAGGTGCAAAACCAACAAAGTTGTTAAATCCGGCACGCAGATCAGCTTTATTACCCTTGGATGCCTTATTCAAATATGGATAGCCGTAATATACACCGGCTCCAATTAAGCCAAGGATAAGTATGAGTACTATCAGTTGAAATCCGAAAGTCCATTTTTTGGGGAATCCGGGAATTGACCTCCCCGGCTTGTTTTGATAATCAGTTGCCATTTTTTCTATAATTAAATATTTGATAATAAAATTATATGTCTAGAAAATATCACCAAGCGGACCAGTCGAATTTTTTTCTTCACGGGTCAGTTTATGGTTAGGATTTGAGATTTTTGAAGAATTTGGGATATCTATCTGCCCGGCATCCAGCTTATTACCAATAGCAAGTAGCTTTTCATATGCCTCATCGCTATCAAAATCAAATGCCGTGGTGTTTCTCTCTAAATCTTCAAGGTTCTGAGCTGTCATTGCAAGGTCTTCCGAAATACGTCCGGCAACAAATTCAAGGGCATATTCCAGTTTCCAGTTCTGTCCGCCGGGACCGAGAATTTCTTTCAGAATAGCTGTTGCACCGCGAGATGCCGCTGCCATTTCCCAGTCTTTTTTCATAATGCCAACACTTTCCTCAAAATCCTTTATTTTATTTTCGAGGAGCGTTGCACCAATTGCCAATTTACGATCAAGATTTGCAAATATGTTCGAACGAGCAGCATACTTTGTTGTCCATTCAATATTTTTTTCGAGGACGGTATTCGTTCTTGTACCCGCAGATGTTGCATTGATAAACTGTTGCTGCAGGTCTACATATTCATCGGTTTCTTTTATTCCTGCACCTTTTTCGGCAATCATTTTGTCCATCAGCGCTTTTATTTCACCCGCCTTTTTGGTTTGCCGCTGAACTTCGCTTTTCGAATTTTCAGCTACTTTTTGGGTTTCACGTGACATTTGCTCGAAATCGTTGCGAAGTTGTTTTATTTTCGATTTATGTTTTAAAAACGAATCGTGTGTCTCCCACATTTTTTGTTTTTGCTCATCAAGTTCATCGAACGGATTCCAGCGGATGATAGCTTTGTGAAACCAGCGGACAATTATACGGAAAAGCTTGAAAATAGCAGGCAGAAGGAAAATTACGAGAACAATTGCCAGAATTGAAACAATAACAGCCAAAACCTGGCTTAAGGCACCAAAGACAGCCGGAATAATCCATCTGAATGTTCCGTAACCAATAATCCCGATCAGTATCAAACCAATAATAGCGCCGATTGGCTTTTCACCTTTACGCCATTTTTTCAGAGACTCTTTTCCTGTTTGAACCAGCTTGGCATCATCGAAATACTTCATGATCGGCAGCTGGGTAATTGTTTTTGTTTCTGTTTGCATAACATTTATTTTTTTTTATTCTATGAAAGATTCGATTTTATTCCGGCTTCAATATCAACAATACTTACGATCACCTGTTCTTTTGCATCACGAATGGCATCTATTTTCCTTTCGAGATCAATAAACTTACTGCCGTATTTCTGATCTATAGCTAAAAGCTGGTTGTTCAGGGCTACTTCCTGATTTTGGAGTTCCTGAATTTGCCGGGTAAGTTGTTGTATTTTTGTCCTTGTGTTCTTGAGCCCATTGTCGAGGTTGTTTCTTTCAGTGTCTTTTTCAACCTGCAATTCCTGTTTTTTAGACACTCCCTTGTTTATTTCGGTATCGGCAGCTCGTTGTACCAAATCTTTATAAAACATAGCACTGTCGATTAACCGTGAAGAGGTAAGCGATTTATCTATTTTTTGTGCAATCCTGAAAACAGTCTTATAAATTTCCGCATCTGGATTTTGTTTTTCTTCAAAAAGTGATTCAGTGAATTCGAGAAAATCAAAACCGGGTTGGTTATTCTTATTGATTAAATTTTGGAGACGCTGAACGAAGTCCTCCACAAGTGATTGATCCTGAACTACAACAGGTGCTTGTTGAATGTTATTGCTTACCGGTTCATCTTTCTGGATTTGCTTTTCCTAGTGCCAGCTTCAGCATCTCTGAAAAAAAGTCGTCGGAATTTGAACCCTTTATCTTTTTCTGACATTTCCTTTGAATTATTTTTAATTAGTTAATCGTTTCAAGGAATTATTACAAAAATAAGAGTTTTTTGACTGCTATTTTTTTTAAAGCCCGAATTAATACAAGTTAATGTCCGAAATAACTTTATGCAAGTTATCCTTAGTGGACACATAAACACCACTGATTATTAATTGTTTATTTTTTGGTTCTTTGATATTATTGTAATCGCATTTCATAAGTATCACAATTACAATAGTTTTATCTGATCCTGATGACAAAAATTTCGCAATTGAAGATCTTGTCCGTTAGTTTTAATAATTACTTTATGGGTTTAGTGAGAAAAACTTAGAAGTCATAACACTGTTTCATATATGTTTCCTTTGGTAGATATATAAGCAAGGGTTAAGCGCATTTAGTCAGGATGCATTAAAAAATAAAAGAGGTATGAGTTTCAGGTTGACTATTCTGATACTTCGAGCTACTTTTCAAATTATTGATAAATATTTGATGTAATTCCATCGCACAAGGCCCGATCACGCTGAAGAAAGAAACCAAAGCGCCAACCCCTAACAGGTCGGTATATGTTATTGCCTGCGGCCAGCGAAAAAGGATCTGATTGCTGAATGAGTTCGTAATGGCTGGCCGGCCTGACCATCGAGGCGTCATGTTTTTTGCATGTAAGACAGATTCGTAATGATGAGAAAGTTTTTCGCCCTCTATCAGGAGCTCCAAAAAACACGCCGCCTCCCTAAGCTGATGGCAACAACACATACCGCCGAACGTTAGCTGGTATTTGAGGCCACACTGCTAATAAGACACTCCATGAAAAAATTCCTACTCCTTTTCAGCTTTCTTGCAAATGTGACAGCTTCCTACTGTCAAGACGAGATGATAATTTGGAACGAATTCTTGTCTCTGGTTAAAAACAAACAGATGACCGAAAGCAGAATTAAACCACATGACCAATTGGGAGAAAAATTTAAACCAATCCTGCTCAGCTATCTCGACAGTGTCAGAATTCAAGCGTCTCCTTCAGACTGGACTTATACCCCTGAGATAATAAAAACAGATAATCGAATTCAGTTTTTGGTTCCTTGGTCAACACGTGGGCAAAAGACTGATTATTGTTTCTCCTTTGTTGTGATTGATAATCAATGGTATTTCCAGCACCTAGAGAGCATTTTCATCCGGCTTGACAAGACGTCTCCACCACCAGTATCATCATTCCCGGACGTTTCCGAACCTCAAAAAGCTTGGGCAAGGGAAGAAATCTACTGGTCATTCATAGTTCAAAATATGTACCTGCCAATCTCAAAAGAAAAAGGAAACGAATATGCCCTGGGACTTCTAAAAGATGGGGGTGGATATTTTGTAGCAGCAAAAACATGGGTGCCGTTTGCTTCACCTCAAAAAGCATTCATCCTCTACCTATGCTGGGAACAAGCAAACTTAAGGGGCAATAACGTGACTCTTGAATCCTTATCAGATACTCAGGCGACTGTAAATCTTGAGACGATATTCTTTTACCTTTATAATATTGCAGGTCATCTTAAAACAGGGATCTCAATCGAGGACTATAAACAAATCTTCGAGACAATCTGGCAAGACAGAGCCAAAAGCTCAGGATGGAACCTTGACATAAAGTATTCACCTGACAATAAAGTCACATTTAACTTCTACCGGGACAAATAAAATAAAACACCAGCTAACAAGGACAATAAAATTAATAGGTTTGTCACATTTTTTGCATTGGCTTTCAGACACTTATACAGCTTTGATATACAAGACAAAGCCGGACCGCACATCTGCTTTCTATAAAACCTTGTGTACCTTGACTTGTTACCTGGTCGTAATAAACCTTGTACCGCGACACTCGTATAGCTCACAAAACTTGTACCTGGACGGCAAAAAATGCGCCATGCTTCGCTCATTCCGGCTGTGTGCCGGGACTCTACCCCGATGACAAATTTGTGGACACAACCTCCATTCGCTCAGCAACACCTACTAATTTTATTGCCGGGCCGTTAGCGGTAATAACTTAACCTCCTAAATATGAAGAAACTAATAATTCTAATCCTGCTTTTTCAGAGTGTGATCTTAAATGCTCAAAAAGTATTTCTTGATGAAAATAAGGTTCAGATTTCAGATTCCTCCTCTGCCGAATACTATAAAATCGTTGAACCTTCAATTGATGGATATAAAGAACTACATTTCTATATTACAGGAGAAAGAGAATCAGAAAATATTTATATACGATCATCAGGAAAATATGTGAAGAACGGTAAATCTTTATCCTGGTTTAAAAATGGTCTAGAGAAAAGTGAAGGTACCTTTATCAAAGGAAAGCAGGATGGCATGGAGTTAAAATACTATGATAATGGCCAATTAAAAAGCAAGATAAATTATATTGACGATCAATACGACAAAGTAATTGAAACCTTCTGGAAAAACGAAAAGATTAAACGTAGGGACTTTTATAATCTAGGCAAATTTGAAAATGGAAATTGTTATGATAGTTTAGGAAATGAAATTAAACATTTTGATTTTGAGATTATGCCACAATATAAAGGAGGAGACAGACAAATAATTTCTGATATAGCGTATAATTTAGATTATCCTACAAAATCCAGAGATGCAGGTATTCAAGGAAGAGTTCTGGTTCGATTTGTTGTCAATATTAATGGTACCATTTCCAGCGTAAGTATTCTAGAGGGAGCAAGCCCTGAATTAAATGAAGAGGCAATCAGAGTAGTAAAAACATTAAAAAAATTTAAGCCTGGATTTCAAGACGGAGAACCAGTTCCGGTCTTTTACATGGTACCTATAACTTTTACCTTAAAATAATACTTAAAACCGCTAACACGGACAATAAAGGTCATTTGTTTGTCACGGTTTTTGAACTTACTGCTTTCTTATACCGTGAACCTTTTATCGCTCAACCCGGACTCCGCTCCAGTGCTCGCAATAAAGATTCTGTACCATGACTAATTCCTTGCTTCGTCATCAGTTTGTAACGCGACACTGCTCCAGTACCGTTAATAATATAACAATTAGGTGACTACTAAACTGCTTTCTATCAGCATTGTACCGCGACACTCGTATAGGCCCGCAGCTTTGTACCATGACTCCAAAAACCGCGCCATGCTTCGTTCATTCCGGCTGGTACCAGGACTCTACCCCGATGACACTTCTTGCTCCAGCCTCCATTCACTCAGCAACACAAACGCCCTTTATTGCCGGGCCGTTATGCGTAACGGGTAGCCACCTACTATGAATTCATTAAACCTAAAAATATGATAAGTTACAGAACTTCTAAAGTATTTGTTCCAGGCGGATTGCCAGTCCTGACTTATAATCCTCGCAAAGAATTAAAACTTGAGGAAAACATTGAAAAAGCTAAAGACAATCTATGCAAACTTTTAATTGTGACTGGAGCGACTAAATCTGGAAAAACAGTATTGGTTAAAAGCATCTTCCCAAAGGAAAAATGCGTTTGGTTTGATGGTGGTTCTTTTTCATCTGAAGATGATTTTTGGACAGACATTATCACACAACTGGATGGATTTCCTGATATAAGCTTAACCACTGAAAATGATTCTATAAATAGAGGAAGAGCTAAGGGCAAAGCTGAATTAACCTTACCAATACCATTTCCTGGAATGCCGACAATTGGTGGAGAGGCAGAGTATGAACATGAAAGGAAGAAATCAGTATCCAAGACCAAATCAAGAAAAGGTAGTTTAAAAACAATTGCTATTAAATTAATGGAGGATAAAAGTACTCCACTAATTATTGACGATTTTCATTATATACCGAGGGAAAAACAAGCATCCATAGTCAGAGCTATAAAATCTCTAATATTTGAAGGATTACCCGTTATCTTTATTGCAATACCACATAGGAGATTTGATGCAATTAAGGTAGAAAAAGAAATGACTGGTAGAGTCGAGAATGTAACCATCCCGCCTTGGAAAAATTATGAGTTAGCAAAGATAGCTTCGACTGGTTTCCCATTATTAAACCTAGATGTTTCGGTAAAATTTATTAATAGGTTAGTTAACCAAGCTATTAGCAGCCCTCACTTAATGCAAGAATTTTGTAAAGAATTATGCCATCTGCATGGGATAGAAGAAACCTCCAAAGAAATAGTTGAGATTAACAATGAGACAATATTACCTGAATTATTTACTAAAGTAGCAAGCGCTACAGGAAAAGTTATGTTTGAAAAACTCAGCAAAGGTCCCAGACAAAGAACTGATAGAATGAAAAGACCGACTGCAGATGGCGAACAACCTGACATTTATGGACTTGTTTTAAAGGCCCTTTCAAATTTAAAACCAGGTCTGGATAAAGTAGATTATGAAGAACTGAGAAAAGAAATTAAAGAGATCTCTATCGATAAAGCGCCCGAGGCTCATGAAGTCTCTAGAGTTCTCGAATATATGTCAAAAATTGCTTCATCCGATGAATCCTCAACACCAGTTCTTGATTACGAAAAAGATGACCGCATTCTACATATCACAGATCCCTTCTTCGCATACTATTTAAGGTGGGGAACAATTTCAAATTAAAAAATACCGCAACGCATAACACGGACAATAAAGGTAAGTTGTTTGTCACACTTTTTGCTTTCGCTTCTACACCCAAGACAAATTTGTAATGGCCGTTGCACCCGGACACGCGCATCTGCCCGCAATTAAAATACTGCACCATGACAAATTTCTGCCTCCGTGACAGTTTGTACCGCGACACTGCGCCAGTGCCCGCCACCAACTTTGTAACCGGGGATAAATTCGCGGCTCCGATCATACTTGTACCGCGACACGCGTAATGCTCAATAAAATTTGTACCCGGACGGCAAAAAGTGCGCCATACCCTCCTTGCACCGTGACAGCTTTCTGGCTAAAGTACCAGGACC
>JALHSP010000079.1 GCA_022865305.1 Bacteroidales bacterium
AAAGAGCCCTTTAGAAGATATGTTAACGATGGGATTAAGGAAGCGTCAAGAAACAATACGAGACTGTCTCTTGTCCTCATATCTATAGCTGACTTTGATAAATTAGAGCAGAAGTTGCCGCATGAGAATATCAACTCAACCTTGGAAGATATGGAGGCCCTTTTGGAAAATAGCGTGCGCCACAGCCCGTATCGAGCAACTGACGCTGTTTTTAAACTCTCGAGCGATGTTTTTGTCGTTTTGGCTAACTGCGATAAAGAGAACACTTTAAGGGTAAAAGAAAGATTAGAACAAAAATTGGATGGTTATCTGACTGGTCAAAATCTGGGGGATAAGATTAAATTATTTTTTGGATGTGCTACATATCCGGACGATGCGACAACAAGTGAAGATTTGACTAAGAAAGCAAGAAAATTACAGCCCTCAGTGGCATCATCTGTATAGTTTTGAGGTGTAGAAAATAGGGGAACATAAAAATGGATAAGAAAAAATATTACTTGTCGATGATGAACCCGATATTCTTAATAATCCCTCTGACTTGTAATGTGCCTGAGAAATAATTCAGAGCCAATTTATTCTTATAACCACTCACCAACCGGCAATTGTTCTACCGCATGGCGCAAGACAGGATCAACATTCGTATATACCTTGTTTGTCAGATTTGGTGAAGAGTGCTCCAGTAGTCTCTGCGTAACAGCAGTAGATATACCTTTTTGGGCAAGCATTGAGCCGAAGGTCTTACGTAAATCATGAAACTTCAAGTCAGATAACCCCGCATCCTTGCATATCCTTTTCCATCGCTTGTGGCTGAAATTATCATTGAATAGTCTTTCCTGTTCGGAATTCGAACTGTTAAGACATTTCTTTAACTCTGCCATCACCACAGCGGGTACAGGACGAGCTCCCATACTCTTTCTGGTTTTCCTGCTTGTTGTAGTAATATAGTTGTTTGCAAAATCAATATCAGAGATTTTCAACGATTCAATGTCACCCCGCCTGAGACCTGTACCTAAAGCCAATAAGATTCGTATTTTCATTGGCCGATGAGGCTCTGCCATTTTCAACAGTTTTTTTACTTGAATATCATTCAGCAACTTGACGGGCCTTTCATCTTCTTTAAGTTCCATAATTTTCAGATTCCCATTCAAGTATCTATTTTCCCTGCACCAGTTGATGAACGTTTTCATATTCCTGATGTCCTTGTTGAGAGTCGGGCGTTTTACCTCGCTGCCTCTTTGGAGTATAAACTTGTCGATGATATTTTGGGTAATCTGCTTTGAACTACATTGTCCTACGAGCCGCTTAAAGTTCCTCAGGGACAATGCAATTTCATAAAGTGTTCCTTCGGTAACTCCTTGCACTTTTTTGGATTCCCTATACTCTGCGACCATTTGTTGCCAATCAGCTGCCACTATTCCCGTGAATACATCAGAATTTAACTGAGTATATTTGATCTGCTTGTAATGTTCAGCGAGTTCCTTGCTGGGCAGAGCCTTTGCTTTACGATTTCCGCTCTCGTACCAGCCGACCCACCAGCCCTTAATATTTTTCCTTTTGTAAACCCAAACCTTTTTCATAACATCCATTCTATCGTAATTATAGGGGTGCGAATCAATCCGAAAACCCAGCCTTAATGTGTGGAAATTGGTATCAGAATGGAGACATGCCATGAGGTGTCTAAGATAAGCAAGTCTTAACTCTCTCTATTTCAAAGAGTTATGTGGCAGTGCCTTTTTATGCATCCAGATTATATATCCGATGTACCACTGCTTTGTTCCGATGTTATCCTCCGTAATCGAATAGCTAAAGGGAAAATGTTAGACGTGTTTGTTTAGAAAGGTTAAGATTACGTAAGAAATCTGAACTTTCCTGACCTCCGGAAGTTTTGTTGCTTATTTACACAGTCAAGACCGGGAATTAGTCGCATGTTCTGCATCGCACCCTCGAGACCGTTTTATAGAATCCCATATATCACTTTCTATGCGTGAATCTATCGATGTCTCCGGAACTGCAAGAGACTTATTGCCTCCCACTGCTCAGGTAAACCCGCCGC
>JALHSP010000080.1 GCA_022865305.1 Bacteroidales bacterium
CAGGGAATGCGCCCTAACGGCCCGGCAATATGGGGAGGTTGTGTTACCCGACGCAGCATCCGGGCAGAATCCTGGTACTTTAGCCAGAAAGCTGTCACGGTGCAAGGAGGGTATGGCGCACTTTTTGCCGTCATGGTACAAATTTTATTGAGCATTAAGCGTGTCGCGGTACAAGTTTGATCGGAGCCACTAATTTATCCCCGGTTACAGATTTGGTGGCGGACACTGGCGCAGTGTCGCGGTACAAACTATCTCGAAGGCAGAAGTTTATCACGGTGCAGGATTTTAATTGCGTGCAGATGCGCGTGTCCGGGTGCAACGGCCATTACAAATTTGTCTTAGGTGTAGGAGCAAAAGCAAAAACCGTGACAAACAACTTACCCATATTGTCCGTGTTAGCTGTAGTTATGTTTACAAATCAGTCAATGATACAGCTAGTTTGAATCCAAATGAAAAGTCCCGGGAAAACATTTCACTCTTAATTTCTTCGTAGTACTTTGGATTATTTTCTAAATAGAAGCCAGTCAAGATATTATATTGATCACTGATTTTATATCCAAATGAAAGATCAACCATATACTTTGGTATAAAAGTAATAAACTCACTACCTGGATAACTAAGGAAATCATAAACATAATTATAAGGAGTAATCTTTGACTGTTTAAAAAGAAGGATCTGAGGTTTAATAATTATTCCAGGTGAGAAGAAGAAATTTTTCGATTGTTTTTTATGGAAGTATAATGAAATTGGTCCTGAAAGATAATACCCATGATTTTTCTCGTTTGCAAAACCTAGATAATCAGAGAGAGAAGAAGTTGGTAAGGAATAATTAAAAATATGATTTGTTATACTGAAGCCGAGTCCATAATCAAACTCAAAATTTTTTAGGATCCGATTTGAAAGTTGCAAATTGGCTCCATAATTAATTGACGATCCATATTTTTCCATTATTAATATTTCAGCATATCCATTTGATGCAGTCTCTTGATATCCCTGTTTCTCGAATCCAGTGAACAACGAAATTTTTAAAACTAATGGAGTTTTTACATTTTGATCAGGTTGTTGAGAGTAACATACAAAAGGGATGATTAGAAGGAGGATGGTTAGTGTTTTCATGATCATGGTTTTAGGTATTAAAAATTGATCAAAAATTGTGCCAGAGTCAGTGCTTTTGAGATGATTAATAAGGATTAGATCTCAGAGGTACCTTATTGTCAATCAGGAATTTATTACAGCTAACGGCCCGGCAATAAAGGGAGGTTGTGTTACCCGACGCAAGCACCGGGCAGGGTCCTGGTACTTTAGCCGCGAAACTGTCACGGTGCAAGGAGCGTATGGCGCACTTTTTGCCGTCCAGGTACAAGTTTTATTGAGCATTACGAGTGTCGCGGTACAAGTTTGATCGGAGCCGCGAATTTATCCCCGGTTACAAATTTGGTGGCGGGCACTGGCGCGGTCGAGGTATAAGCCATTACAAATCTGTCTTGGGTGCAGGAGCAAAAGCAAAAACCGTGACAAACAACTTACCTTTATTGTCCGTGTTATGCACAGGGCGTTCTTTATCAATCGCTTATCAATCTTACGTTTTAACTCTTTCATTCTGTTATTTTATCAATCTTAACCGATTTATCAACGAAGCACAAATTTATTTTGTTTTTATGCGATGACCAAAACTGCCCAACAGCGCATAAAATCTGTACTGGCTTTGCAGGCTTTTGCAATTTTTGCTTTGAGGTTTGGCTTGTGCGAATTGCAAGTATGCATGCAAAATGCGGGACTAACGGACCTCTCAGCTGCCGAAGGTCAGCTGGAGCGGCGAGGTTAGGCGGTTAAAAATAAATCTGTCCCCTTTTAGCTCCTTTTAGCTTCATATATTCTTACACGCAATAACGCCACTCACAAAGCCGCTGATCCGATCACTTTTGCGTTGGTCGGTTCCGAGCGCACGCCGCGAAGGACGTCCTTGCCTTTATTAACGCAGGGCCTTAGCGGGGTTGATGTTCAGCTCTCCTCCTTGTACGTTGGTAACCAGTGGTTTAAGGTCCTTGTCGAGCGTAAGTGTGAATGTCACCGGCTTGGTGTGCCTCGGTGATATCTCTATCCCTTTCCACCTTATGACCGACTCAGGTTCAAGGGTGACCTGTGTCCCAGGAAGGCCAAGAACCGCCTTTGCCTGAATCTCACGACCGAATCGAAGACCTATATAGAGCTGAGTTCCCGCACCAAGCTCAACCGAATCACCGAAGGTTTTTACGACATGAAGTTTCGTAATCTCGCCAGCAAGGGTGTCTCTGGCTCCCACCAACTCCGATACAAATTCCTTCCCAGGCGTTAGATCACTACTTTGAAGCCAGATCGGCTTTCCTGGATTCTCAAGGGTGACCATAATTCCTGCTTCATACCTACCTATGAGAAGTGTGGAAAAGAATACTTCGGAGGCCGCTTCCCCGTGCGAAGTTCTGATAGAACCTTTACGAGTGAGATGAGCAAGCTGGGGGCTCGGCACATACCAATAGGACGTATCCGACTTTACGGTCTCATCTATGAACTTAACCCGTTCCTCCCATAGCGCAAGCTCTCCATCGGTGATCGATCCACGCAATAGGCCGCTGACCGGCACACCTGCGAGATTGATGTTTCTAAGAAGCACCTGCAGGTTCGGTGCGTCGCTACTGCCAACCATTCCCCACACGTCTGAGAAAGCGGCGTCTGGAATAGTTCTTATCTGCACAGCCCTCCCGCGCCACGGTGCGAAAGCACCTTTTGCCCGCTCGAACTCCTCAACAAGTATGAAATCCTTCACCTCGGGGTTTGCCTTCTTGTACGCATCGAGGTCTGCTTCAGTGAATTCCTTGACTTCACAACTTATCAGTCCTGGACGAACCTCCCTCCGGATCGTCGTTTGCTTTGGCGCACTGGCTTGTGCTGGCGTGACTCCTGGTTTTTGAACTTCTTCCTTCACCTGTCCAAAGGCAATACAGGGAATGCAAGTTAACACGAATACCAATATTAGACTAAACATTAGACTCACAAATCTCATGATAATCCTCCTTTCTTCAGCCTAACTACTAAATAGGCTGCAAAATTGCAATCTATCACTCGTTAGTTTTTGGTTAAACAAATTAAATATTAGCAAATTATAAAAATATTAGTTTGTATAAACACTGCAAGAAATAAATTTTGTAGTCTTTAAACAAAAGTAAAAAAATAAACCAATTCAAAGGACTAATCCAGTCATATTAATAAAAATTTTCAATCCAATATATCCTGTCAACTATCAACTGGTCTCTACTGTCTTTTCGCCTTGTGCATAACGGCCCGGCAATAAAGGGAGGTTGTGTTACCCGACGACAGCACCGGGCAGGGTCCTGGTACTTTAGCTATAAAACTGTCACGGTGCAAGGAGGGTATGGCGCACTTTTTGCCGTCCAGGTACAAGTTTTGTGAGTTATACGAGTGTCGCCTTTAGATTTACCCCTTATTAATTTTATAGTTTAAATGCTGATGAAGTTTTACCCTTTTGGTTCTTTTATTGAAATGTATTAATATGCTTATAAATCAACACCAGTAGTGGCGCATTATGAGTGTCGCC
>JALHSP010000081.1 GCA_022865305.1 Bacteroidales bacterium
CACTAAGATGGGTGCCAGAATTATAGAATGTATCGGGCAAATCATGATCAATGTTTTTCCCGGGAAAGAATACCAGTTTAAAAAAATGGAGGTAGAATATTAAAATCTACTTTATCAGCAAACCTTAATTAGTAAGAAAGCTTTAGCCTCCAGTCAGGGGTGTTGGGGGGTTTAAGCTTATTTCAGGACTATCTCTTTAATCACCTCCCTGCCAGCTTTCTCATTAAGTTTATTTTTCAGTACCTCTCTTAACATAAGAAGCTCACTTCTTACAACAGAAGAATTCAATTGAATATAGAGGACATGATCTCTAAAATAGATTTTCGATGTATGCAAGGCAATAGCTTTACCGACCGTTTCTTCCCAGGAATTGATTATCCCAATTTCACTAAGTTTGCCCTCCAGGTTCATCTCTTTTATATAATCCTGTATAGCTTCGGCAAGTGATATGGTTTTACTTCGTCTCATTACTGGTTTTTCTGTTGTTAAATTGCCTCTTCAACTATATTTTCGTTGATTCTGAAAAGCTTATATTCTGTTTTATGAGATGCCAGTATTTCATGTAACCTGCTCTGGTGAGTGTCTGTAATAAATATCTGACCAAACCTGTGGTTTCCGACAAGCCGTATTATCTGTTCAACCCGTTCGGCATCAAATTTATCGAAAATATCATCAAGCAGAAGTATGGGGGCTAAACCTGCTTTTCTTTTTATATAATCAAATTTTGCCAGTTTAAGTGCAACAAGGTATGATTTCTGCTGCCCCTGGGATCCCAGGGATTTCACAGGGTAATTATTCATTTCAAGAATAAGGTCATCTTTATGAATACCTACAGTTGTGTACTCCAGAATCCGGTCTTTGTCAACAGAATTCTGCAATGCTTCAGTAAAATCACCTTCCGACAGATGGGAACGGTATGACAGCGTTACCTCCTCTTTTTCTGAGGAGATCATCGAATAATATTCCTGAAAGACCGGGATAAGTTCATTCACCAGGACATCTCTTTCTTTATATACGTAACTGCCATATTTCACAAGTTGTGAATCCCAAATCGAAAGAACTTCATTTTCAAACGTGCCGGATGATTTAAAATCCTTGAGCAGCTTGTTCCTCTGCTGAAGGGCTTTGTTGTATTTAAGTACAGAATCAAGGTACTCAGCATTATACTGACTTATGATCTTATTGAGAAATTTACGGCGTTCTTCACTGCCTTCCGAAATAATTGCGCTGTCAGCAGGAGATATCATAACGACAGGATATTTCCCCACGTGATCCGAAAGCCGTTGATACTCTTTGCTGTTTTTCTTTAATGCCTTTTGCTTCAGCTTATGAAATGCACAGTAAATCTGATCTTCCTCGCCATCCCTGACAAGAGTTCCCTGGATAATAAAATAGTCTTCACCATGTCTGATGCTTATGCTGTCGATATTGTTGAAAAAGCTTTTTGTAAGAGAGATGTAATGTATTGCATCAAGAATATTTGTTTTACCGACCCCATTATTGCCAACAATACAATTTATTTTAGGCGAAAATTCCAGGTCAGTCTGTTCGTAGTTTTTAAAATTGGTCAGGGAGAGTTTCTTAAGGTACATGTGGGAAGGTTCAGGGTTCAGGGTTCAGGGTTCAGGGTTCAGGGTTCAGGGTTCAGGGTTCAGGGTTCAGGGTTCAAAGTGCCGGGTGCCGGGAGCCGGGTTCCGGGTTCATGCGATAGTGCGATTGTATCAGGACTTTAAGGTACAAAAGGTTCAATGATTAATTTTAATATACAAAGTTATGAAAAGAATTGATCAATGGATTAATTACATTTTTACACTGAAAATCAGTTTTATGACAGCATATCTATACCTCCGTTTTTTAATTAACCAGCAACCAGGAACCAGTAACCAGCAACTTAGTTTAATTAATTGTTTTAAAATAATTTGAAAAAAATTACTTTTGCGGTGGAAATTTTAAAGTTATATATAAACTGACATGGCAAAGAAGACAAAGGATGCTAATCCGCAAACCATAAAGAATGTTGAACAGACCCTCACAAAAACAGAGCAGTTTCTTGAAGAGAATTATAAACCTCTGCTGATAGGATTAGGAGTAATTGTTGCGCTGGTTGGAATTTTCTGGCTTAGCAGGATCTACCTGAGTAAAAGAAACAACGAAGCACAGGCACAGATGTACCAGGCTGAAAGATATCTTGAAATGGATTCATTGAATCTTGCCTTATATGGTGACGGCAACTACCTCGGATTTCTTGATATTGCCAATGATTACAAGTTTACCAGAGCAGGTAATCTTGCCCGATATAGTGCCGGAGTATGTTATCTTCACCTTGGACAGTTCCAGGATGCCATTGATTTCCTCGACAAATATTCAAAGAAAGATAAGGTTCTCGGATCATTGGCCATCGGTGCTACAGGTGATGCTTATGTCGAACTTGGCGATCTTGACAAAGGGATTGAAAAATATATTGAAGCTGCCGATTTCGCCGGAAATTCATTCAACACGCCGTTATTTTTAATGAAAGCCGGTGAGATCTACGAGTTAAATGGTAAATTCTCGGAAGCTCTGGAAATTTATGAAAGAATTCAGAATAAGTATCCGGAAAGCACTGAAGGGGCATCAATAGAAAAGTATATTGCCAGAGTAAAGCTTCTGATGAAATAATTGTTACTGGAATTTACTTTTTTTAGGGGATTTCGCGCATCCGGCCTCTTTCTTTCGATGGACAGATGCGTTTTTTATGAATAAATATTATGGGGACCAGCAATTTATCAGCTTATGATCCGGGAAGCATTCCGAATGCCGGAAACATGAAGTTTGGCATTGTCGTAGCGGACTGGAATGCGGATGTTACAACAGCTTTGCTGGATGGGGCAATAAGAACTCTTGAGAAACACGGAGCAACTGAAGAAAATATTGTTGTTAAGCATGTACCCGGCAGTTTTGAACTTACGCTTGGCGCACAGTTCCTTGCTGAATATGATGACCTTGATGCTGTAATTTGTCTTGGTTGCGTCATTCAGGGTGAGACTCCCCATTTTACATTTATATGCCAGGGAGTAGCACAGGGCATAACTCAGCTAAATCTCGATTATAATATACCTTTCATTTTCGGTGTCCTTACAACGGGGACCAAACAACAGGCAATTGACAGAGCCGGAGGAAAACACGGCAATAAAGGCGATGAAGCTGCTGTTTCAGCAATTAAAATGGCAGCGCTTCAGCGAAGCATGGAGAAATAGTAAAATCTGACAACCTTGCCTACCGCATACATAATGCGTTGTAAGGACAATAAGGACATTTGTTCCATCTATCAGAGGTCATTACAAATGGTTCACTGCTGCTGAATATTGCCTGAACTGTCTCCTTAAGACCATCAATGAACTCCTTCCTGACCTTGCTATAATTATCTATAATTACTTCACTGTTCCTGTCAGCCTTTATCCTCAGCTGATCGTCAGGCTGATCTGCCGGAAGTTTTTTTATTTTATATATTGATGGACGCACCGTCAGTTCCGGATTTTCCGCAAGGTATGCTTCACAATAAAGCATTGTCTGAAGCCATCCGTCAGGATCTTTTTTCCTGTCATCAGTAAAAAGAAGATTTATTGAATTAATGCTGTCAGCAACTGTTCCGGTCTTATAATCCACGATCCTGACCACACCATCTTTTAAATCTATCCGATCGATCCTGCCACCTGTAATAATCTCTGCTTCGGTATTATCCGACATCCTGAGAGCCATCCTGAAACTATAAGGTTTCTCAACATCAAGCAAAGTGAATGGGGTAAAGGCTTTGTCAATATTCAGAATCCTTATCAGGTAAACCATTAATACATCTCTGACAATAAGTTCATTTCCAGTGATATAGTTATTATCACTTCTTTTAAGTTTTTCATTAATTGATTGCCGGATAATTGCCGCAAGCTTTTGCCTGTTGCTGACTAATGCGTTTAACATTTCGGTATTAAGAACCTGTCCAACATACTTTTTGAAGAGGTTTTTCATTATTTCATGCAAAAAGCTGCCAAGCATTGAGGGGTCGATATCCGCGGAGATCTTATCAGGTTCTCTTAAGCGGTTTACATACCGGTAATAAAACCTCATCCTGCAATTGAGCCACGTATTTATAGCTGAAGGGGATAATATCCTGGCATCATTTTCATTAAAAAACAATGAGAATAACTGGTTCGAATGATCTTCAGTACGCTCGACTATTGTTCCGACAGAACCATGCGTTTTTATTTCGAAGCTCAGATTCAGAAAATCAGGCTTAAGTGAGGGTTCATATTTCAGCTGCTGGAGAAATCTGCTCATCTCCCCGCTTCTCAATCCTTCCGGATTGGAGTTATATACAAAAGTTATATTTTCTGCCCGTTGAAGAAGACGGTAGAAGTGGTATGCGTAAATTGATTCCTGATGATTAATTGAAGGCAGTCCGAATGCTTCCCTGAGACTAAAAGGAATAAAAGATGAACCTGCAGTTACAGACGGCAATATACCTTCGTTTACAGAAAGAATTATAAGGTTTTTAAAATCAAGAGTCCGTGTTTCAAGTATACCCATAATCTGAATTCCCGAAAGAGGTTCCCCTGAAAACGGAACTGACTGATTTCTTAACAGCCTGTCAAGGATCCTCATCCATGTATCTGTAGTAAAACTTATATCAGGATTATTTGCAACAGCATCAAGCCTGTTTAAAGCTAGAATTACCCTGTATATAAACTCATTCGTGATATTTTTCTGAACAGGTATATTTTCCATGATATCCCTCTCTTTTTCTTTATAAGAAATAACCAGGATCAGTATACTTTTCAGATAATCTGAAAGCAAAGCCGGATTAACCGGTTTTATAAAGATTTTGGAGAGATGTTCTGATTTTTCAAAAATATCAGATGGAACCCAGATAAGATTAGCATTAATTATTTCCTTATTTATTTCATTATCAGCATCATTCAATAAACCAGAGATAAGCGGGCCTTTCAGAATACCCATAACATCCTGATAACTGAAGAGGATGATTCCATCTCTGATAACGGAGTTTCGCTGAAGGTCAAGGAGACTTCTTACCAGAGAATAAACCAGACTTTGCCTCAGAGGATAACCCATAGTAATATTGACGTCCTGTATTGTTTCCGGAAGGCTTGTCAGTACAGGCATTAAAAGGTTCTCGTCAGCAAGAACAATTGCTGTGTGATGAGCATTATCTTCAGTAAGATCAGGCAGCTCTTCAATTAACCCGGGAATAAGTTTTACCTGTGCGACATCAGAAGAAGTGTCAATAATACGACGTGCAACTGAACCTGATCCTTTTGAAAGCAATGTATCAAAACTCCAGTCCCCGGGCATATCATTTCCAAACAGCCTGATGTTCTCTTTCAGAAAAAAGCCAGCTGAATTTAGTTTTTCTTTTTTTATGTATGAATTATCATAGTCCCAGTAAAACCTTGCATTCCCTATTTTTTTAAGCCGGATCATTAATGCCTTTTCACATTCGTTCAAGGCATTGAATCCTATAAAATGAACCATCTCCCACCTGATTACTGGCATGTTTCCGGTTGCGGAGTTTTCAATAACATCCCTGAATATCATGCCTTCATATCCCAGGTTTTTATCTTTTAAAGAATTTCTTAATCCATTATAGAGATCATTAAGAATTGACCAGATCCTGCTGAATTCCGATTTTTCATCTGTTTGCTTTTCAGGATTAAAGTTGACCCAGAACCTTTTAATAATTTCTGCTTGTTCCGGTGTAAGACCTCCAAACTGCTGGTCAATTTTCCTGATATCTTCGACATTTCTATATAAGAGAGAAGCATTGACAAGATATTTGTCAACATCATCAAAATCGTTAAGAAGCATGTCACCCCAGAAATAGAAATCATCAAAACTCTCTGGAGATTTTCTTATTCTCCGATAGATTTTGTAAAGTTCAAAAAGAAGAATTTCATTTTCTGCCAGCTGAAGTTTGGATAATGACCTGAACAAATCATTTATTGTCGTGATGGAAGGAGTCCATACAGGTTTGCTTATCTCTGCAGCCAGGTATTTTCTGAAATATAATCCAGCCCTTCTGTTTGGAAATACAAGGCAATGTTTTCGTAGATTATTGCCAATCTCAGCATGTAGCGCTCTTGCTATGCGTTGAAGGAAGTATTCCATTAGAAGTGTTTAGCGTTTAGCGTTTAGCGTTTGAAAAAGTCTAATAGTTCAAATTTAACGAAAAGGGTATTCTTTGACACTCTAAAGTGGATATATTTGTCTGGCCGTTAAACTTGCCCGGAAATGAAAAAGATTAAATTACTTTTTTACTTGTTTGTGCTGATATTTCTCATTTATGCCTGTAAATCAGATATAACTTTTCCTTTAGAACAGGAAGAATTATTCACTCAGGCCTCTGAAAACGGGATCCTCGTGAATGAGGGTTTTAACCGTTGTCTGAAATATCTGAACGGATGGCTCGGGTTAACGGATTCTGTTACAGGACTATTCCCCCGTAATATCAATGACAATCGGAGTAAAGATATCTGGAATGCAAAAGATTGCGCAGCAGACAATTATCCTTTTATGGTCTTGACTTCTGCCCTGCTGGACAGGGAAAAATTCAACGGACCTATGATTGAAATGCTGAGAACAGAGACAAAACTTACTTCGCGTATCGGTTCCATGCCCGATACTTATTCATTTTCAAAGAAGAATTTCACAAATAATGATACGATCCTTGCAGACATTATTTTTGGTTCGGCAGAATATATAAAAGATGGACTGATTCCTCTTACAGAATGGCTCGGACCAAGTCCATGGTCGGAAAGGATGATCTCTATCCTTGATGACATATGGAAATATGCACCTGTTGAAACCCCATATGGAAATATCTGTTCTGATAATCCTGAAGTTAATGGTGATATGCTGCAAAGTCTGTCGAGAATTTACTGGACCACCGGTGAAAGAAAATATCTGGAATGGGCTGAAAGACTTGGAGATTATTACCTCCTTGGCAACAACCATCCGACGAAGAACTTTAAGGTTTTGCGCCTCAGGGATCACGGCTGTGAGATCGTATCCGGACTTTGTGAGCTTTATGCTACAGTATCTTATGCTGATCCATCAAAAAAAGAAGTGTACAAAATACACTTAATTTCAATGCTCGACCGGATACTTGATGTAGGGCGGAATAAAGACGGATTATTTTATAATTCAATCGATCCGGTTAAGGGAATACCGGTCGACAGTGCCATTGCGGATAATTTTGGTTATACACTTAACGGTTATTATACTGTTTACCTGATAGATAAGATTGAAAAATACAGGGAACCTGTAATTAAAGCCCTGAATATCCTCAACGAAAAATACAGGAACTTTGCATGGGAAGGAACAAGTTCTGATGGCTATGCCGATGCTATTGAAGGAGCTTTGAACCTTTTTGCACGGGAGTCAGTTCCATCTGCAAAAGAATGGATTGACAGCGAAATAAAAGTAATGTGGAATAAACAGCAGCCATCAGGGATTATTGAAGGCTGGCATGGTGATGGAAATTTCGCACGTACTACCATAATGTATTGTTTGTGGAAAACAGGTGGTGCTTACCTTTCCCCGTGGACTGAAGACCTGAGGATAGGTGCAGTTCATAAAGAAAACAAGCTGTATCTTACAATATCTTCAGAAAAAGGCTGGAAAGGCAAACTGAATCTGGATAAAAAAAGGCACTTTGAATTTATGCATTTACCGTTAGACTGGCCGAGGATCAACCAGTTTCCTGAATATTTTACAATGGAGAAAGAAAAAAGCTACAGTGTCAGCTCAAATATAAGCCATTTAAATCAGATAATCAGCGAAGAGGAGCTTCAGGAAGGATTACCTGTTAAAATTAAAGCCGGGAGTACCGTTAAGCTTATTATTCAATAAACTCCCCTTCTGCGTTTTTGCCTCATCCCCCTTCCCCTTCTTCTGAGTTTTCTACCTCATCCCCCTGCCCCCTTCTCCTGAGTTTTCTACCTCATCCCCCTGCCCCCTTCTCCTGAAATAGAAGGGGGTAATATACTGTTAATTAATGGATTAAACCCCTCTCCTTCAGGAGAGGGGTTGGGGTGAGGTCAAATGGAGAGGGGTTTGGGGAGAGGTGGGTTATATAATTTCCCCTGCCAGGTATCAAGTTCTTCAAGCCGTTTTTCAATAAGGTTTACTATCTGGTCGGTACGTTTCTTACCCCACATATTCTTAGTCAGAAAACCCGGAGGAGCCTCACCGGTAAAGCGTTCCACAATAAAAGCAGGATTAAGCCTTTCGAGGAATTTTATAAAGAATTCAAGATACTCATCCCATGAAAACGAGTGAAAGGTATTGGGATTTTTCCTGAATTCTTCCTCTATTGCTGTTCCTTTGATTATCTGCAGCTGATGGAATTTAACGGTTTTCAGAGGCAGGCGGGAGATAATTTCTGTTTCCGCTAACATTTCTTCTTTTGTCTCTCCAGGAAGTCCGAAGATAAAATGTGCACCCGTATTTATTCCAAGTTCATCTGTTGTCTTAACCGCATTTACAGCCTCTTCAAATGTATGTCCCCTGTTAATCCTCTTAAGTGTTTTATTATAACATGACTCAATTCCATATTCGACCACGAGGTAATATTTTTCCGAAATTTCTTTCAGAAAATCAAGCTTTTCTTTATCAATACAATCTGGTCTGGTTCCGATTATAAGACCAACCACTCCCGGATAGCTTAATGCCTCATGAAATAGCTCCCTGAGCTTTTCCAATGGCGCGTAAGTATTGGAATATGCCTGAAAATAAGCAAGGTATGAGACAGCTCTGCTATATCTCCATTTATGGAATTTTATTCCCTCCCCTATCTGTTGGTTAATTGATTTTTCAGGAGTACAATATGAAGGATTAAAAGCGTCATTGTTGCAGTAGGTACAACCTCCGGTGCCTTTTGTGCCATCGCGGTTGGGACATGTGAATCCGGCATCAATTGAAACCTTCTGGATCCTTGCACCATAAATATTCCTTAAATAGTTTGAATAAGCATTGAATCTCCTGTCATGTCCCCATGGATACAATATTTTGTCTTTAAGATTGGCGGTCATTCAGGCAGATAAAATTTTATTCTTATCAATATACCAGATGTAACCTTCGATATTGCTGTATCCCATTTCAAGTAATAAATTGCGATATTGGTTAACCTGGTCAGAATGACCGGGATTCTCTTCTCCAAATTTAAAATCAATAATAATAGTCTTATCCTTCCTGAAAATGACTCTGTCGGGACGTCGTGAATTACCTGTTGGCAACAATATTTCTGCTTCTGCCATCACAATATTTCCTGGTTTGAACCAGTCAGAAACAGGCGGAGCCTTGATCAGGGAATTCAGTCTTTTTTCCAGTGACGCTGATTCAGATGTGTGTATCTTACCGGTAAGAGTCAATCTCCTTACAGCAAGAGGAATATCATCAGCGGAATTTATACTTTCAAATACTTCGTGCATCAGTCTTCCGTAATTTATCTTTTCCCGCGCAGCTTTGTCCTCAGGGGAAAAATAGTTTTCCCCGTGCAATTTAAGTCTTAGCGATTCAATTTTATGGCTCACAGGGTAATTTAGTGAAATGATACTTTCACTTTCTGCAGGTTGCCTGGGATAGTCAGGTATCTCTCCGAATTCGAAGACATTTTTCCCTTCGTTGAACTTGCTTTTCAGGTTGATCCCTGATTCACCTGCAGGATTTTTATCTGTGTTAACAGCATTCTTAAGAACTTCAGCTATCTCGTTATATGAGCCAGGGGAGTCAGGTGTATATGCAAAGATTACATCCTTTGCCCGTGTCATTGCCACGTACAGCAGATTTATATTATCAAGGTATGCAGAGCTTTTTTCTTTCCTGTAACTGTCAGCAAAAATCGTCTCAACCAGATCGGCTTTATATCTGACTGGGACAATTCCAAGTTCATTAAACGGAGGTTCCGCAGGTTTTACCCACATTACGGGCTGTTGTGAAGGTTTATGATTAAGGTTCCATGACAGGAATGGCAATATTACCGCTTTGAATTCAAGGCCCTTTGATTTGTGAATAGTAAAAACTCTCGCAGCATCCTGATGAGCCGGTAATACTACTGATTTTGTTCTTCCGGTAGTTTCCCACCATTCCAGAAATGTCTGAATATCTGCATTTTTACCCCCGGCGAAATTTATGATCCAGTCCTGAAACGTATTAAGGTATGCTACATTCCATGAATATTTTCCAATACCGAAGAAACTGATAATATTTTCCGTTGCTTCAAATAGCGGAAGATTCCTGACATTTTCCAGAAACTGATCATACCCCTGTGGAAAATAACCATGCGTACCACTGTCAAGGATATTGCTGAACAAAGGAACCGAATCAGCATTTTTTACTCCGGTTGCAAGCAGGTAAAACCTTAACATCTGTGCCTTGCTTATCATATCTGACGGATTATCAAGCACTCTTATCACGGCAATTATAAAACTGATAGCATGGGAGTTAGAAAGCAACAATGAATCGTTAGAAAAAATGTTATAATTATACCGGTTCCTTTTTTCAGCAGGGCAGTTATTGCTATAGTCGACTAAAGAATTCAGAACAGCTTCTCCCTCCTTCCCTTCCCTCACAATAATGCCTATATCTGATGAATTAAATCCTTTGTCCTGGAGAGTCTCAATTACATATGGTAATTTTTCAAGCACTAATTCGTTCCATTTTTTTGTTACCCGTTTTCTCTTTCTTTTATTTTCTTCTTCTTGATTATCCCGTTCATCTTTAATAAATTCCAGTCTGACATATCCTCCGTCGGATTTACCCGGATTACCCTGAACTGCTTCAGCATAAAGTTCTTTAAAGCTAACAGGAACAGAGTCCCCGGCTAATAATTCGTCAATCTGTTCAGGAATTACTGAGAACAGGGTGTTGTTGAATCTGATAATGTCAGAGCGACTCCTCCAGTTTGTTGTCAGTGGTTCACTCAGGAATCTTTTGTGATCAATCAGTTCGGCCTTCATTTTCCCTAAGATCTGCCAGTCACTGTTTCTCCACCTGTAAATAGATTGTTTCACATCGCCTACAACCAGGTTGTCAAAACCCTCCGACATGCTGTTATTGATAAGCGATTCAAAATTATTCCATTGCAGCAATGATGTATCCTGAAACTCATCTATCATGAAATTTTCGAACCTGTTCCCAATCTTTTCATAAATAAAAGGAGACTGGTCTTTACCGGTTATTGCGCTGAGTAATTCTCCGGCATCAGCAAGCAGAAATGTATTTTCAGAGGCAGTTACCTGACGCACTTTGCGTAAAACATCTGATAATATTCCTAAAGCATAAATATTTGAAAGAATTGTAGTCGCACTATTATACGAAAGGATATTATCGTCATAAAACTTTAAAGTCTCTTTAAGTGTTCTGTCCAGACCTCCCTTAATCGCATCATTAAGCTGAGGAGACAGAGGTCCTGTTGACCACCTTGGTGGATCTTTTTCAATTTCACGGACTTTATTACCCGGCTTAATTATTTTACCGCCCGCAAGTGACCTGATATATCCGGGAACTCCCCTGCTCCGGTAATAAAACATTTCGTCAGACAAACCATAATCATTATAAATCTTTTCACATTTTTTCCCAAATTCCAACATTTTTGCCACAAAGGAATATGAAAAAGATTTTATCTTTTTAATATAGTTAAGCAGGAATTCCTTGTTTTCAAGGTTTGACCTTTCTTCAGCAGACAGGATCTTGAATTTCTCCTTGAAGAGCTCCCCTGCCAGCTCCATTATTTCCTCTTTCAGATTCCAGCTCTTCTCTTCCTCCAGATTAGACATCGCAAAATGAGAGAGCCAGTTTGTAAGCTCAGGATCATCAACAGAGGATGCTATCATGTCATCAACAGCAGCAGAGAGGATAGTGCTGTAATCCAGTTCGATGCTGAATCCTGAATTAAGACCTGCTTCCCTGGTAAAAGCGCGAAGAATCTTCTGAAAGAAGGAGTCAATGGTACATACCGAAAAACGCGAAAAATCGTGTAAAATGGAAAAAAGTATCTCCTTTGCCTCCGTTCTGATTGTCTCTTCTGTTTTATGGGTGTCTTTAAGCAGGTCGGGCAGGTATTCTGATTTTTCTCCTGTTGCCAGGTTGTAAAGCTGATCAAGTATCCTGCTTTTCATTTCGGCCGTTGCCTTATTGGTAAATGTCACTGCAAGGATCTTCCTGTACCCGTACCTGGAACTAAACAGATAATTAAGGTATTTTCCGGTCAGCTTATATGTTTTACCTGATCCGGCTGATGCGCTGTATATGGTTAATGTGCCCTCTCCCATGATTGTTTAAAGTTACCGTTTTTTATTAAGGGGGATTTTATCATGGGATAATAATTTTACCCGCTACATACAAGTCTTACTCCTTTCAGTCGCTGTCTTGCTCACTTTGTTCGCTTGTCTTAACACCCGCCAGCCGGCGGGCCGTCTTGAGGTCCTAAGACGGAGCAAAGCGACAGACACCCTGAACGGGGGATAAATTATATATCTGTATGGATCATGCTAAATAACAATGAATTAACCCCGCTTCAGGGGGTTGGGGTATAATATTCTTTTACTATCTTTGCGCTGTGAAAAAGCGAGTTGTCATAGGGCTATCAGGAGGAGTAGATTCAAGCGTCGCTGCCTGGGTATTAAAGGAACAGGGGTATGACGTTATTGGACTCTTCATGAGGAACTGGTATGATACCACGGGATTGCTTCAGAGTGATTGCCACTGGGAGGATGACCTGATGTTTGCTGAAATGGTGGCCGATAAGCTAAAAATACCTTTTCACAAGGTTGATCTAAGCGAACCTTACAGGAAGAGAGTGGTGGATTATATGTTCACGGAATACGAAAAAGGTCGCACTCCGAACCCAGATGTACTGTGCAACAGGGAGATAAAATTTGATTCATTTGCTGAGGAGGCTAAAAAGCTCGGAGGGGATTTTGTTGCAACAGGACATTATTGCAGAAAAGACAGAATTAAATCAGGCAATAAAACGATCTACAGGCTTCTGACCGGCAAGGATGATAATAAAGACCAGAGTTATTTCCTTTGCCAGTTGAACCAGAAACAGCTTGCATTTTCCCTTTTCCCGGTTGGAGAAATGCAGAAGGGTGATGTGCGAAATATTGCTGACAGACTTAAATTGCCCACCGCAAACAGGAAAGATTCACAGGGAATTTGTTTTGTAGGGAAAGTTCATCTGCCGACATTCCTGCAGCAGAAACTTAAAACTAAAGAAGGTGATATTATTGAGGTACCCGGAACATTTAAATTCACGACATGGAGGGCAGGATTTCCTGATGATAACGTTTCTGAAAACGGATTGATAGAGGCGGTGAAACCTCATGATTACAATTCCACTTCAGGAAGAGTAATTGGGAACCATAATGGAGCCCATTATTTTACTATAGGTCAGAGAAAAGGCTTGAACATCGGTGGCTACAAAGAACCTCTTTTTGTAATAGGTACTGATGTAAGAAATAATATTCTTTATGTAGGTGAAGGGCAGTCGCATCCGGGTTTATGCCGGAAAGGTTTGTTTGTAAAGGATGACGAGATACACTGGATCAGGACGGATAATATGATGAGTTCAGGAGAATGTCGCGAGTATATGGTAAGGATAAGGTATAGGCAGCCCCTTCAGAAAGCCAAGCTCTTCAGAAGAGACGATGGCATGTATATCATTTTCAATAAATTACAACGTGGTATTGCTCCCGGACAGTTTGCAGCATGGTACGATGGGGACGAAGTGGTCGGGTCGGGGGTGATTGACAGATAATATTTACAGGTAAAAAGTTAAAGGTTTTCCACATTCACTTCCTGAAAACAAAGAGTGATCACATCTATTCCGGTAACCGTCAAAAACATTAGTATTTTTTTGCTTTTCAGGATAATCTGCTGTACATTACATCGTTTGCCTCCCCGGTAACTGTACCCGGATTTGCTGACAGAAACAGAAAACTTATAATATATTTTGTAAACACAAGAATTTTATTCTCTTCATGAATGTATATACAATTTAAACCAGAATTATTAAATAATGACAGATTCTGAATTTTCATTTTCCGATGACCTTAAACATGCCATAAGTATTGCACAGTCCATCGCTAAAGAATATTCCAATAAGCATATTTCTCCGGCTCATTTGTTAAAAGCGTTATTGCATAAGGATATTGGCCTGATACCATATCTCGAGAATATGGACAAAGATGTATTTTATCTTGAAGAATGGGCAGAGGTCAGGATTGAATCCTATCAAAAAAATTCAAAAGTGGTAGAGAACCCGCAGGCTGATGATGAACTGCTGTCTGTGATCCGTGAAGCCGACAACATTCGCCTGAAGCTGTCAGTCTCGAATATTGATACAATTTGTGCGTTGGCCTCATTAAGCACACCAGGTGTCGGATTTACATACGAACAATTAAAAACTTTTCCGCTGCGGGGTGAGGAGATCATCAATTCGATGGTTAAAGATTCAGACCTTAAGCAGGCAGTAGGTACAACAGTTAAAGATAACAAAACGATAGTTAAAGGGAAAAAACAAAATGCCCTTCTGAAATACTGCATCGACAAATCGGCCATAGCCCGGCAGGGAAAACTGGATCCGGTAGTCGCCCGCGATAGGGAAATAAGGATGATAGCCGAAGTGCTTGGCAGACGTTCAAAACCCAATGTAATCCTTGTCGGAGATACAGGTGTTGGAAAAACAGCCGTTGTAAACGGGCTGGTGCAAAAGCTTGCAGACAACAAAATTGGCGGTACGCTTGCAGGCACCCTGGTTTTTGAACTCGATTTTGGTTCACTGATAGCCGGGGCATCCTATAAGGGTGAAGTGGAAGACCGATTGAAGAATATCATTACAGAGATAAAACAATACGAAAAGGCTATTCTTTTCATTGATGATATACATTCCTTATTGGATAAACAGGGCGGTGCATCGGGTGCGTCAAGCCTCCTGAAACCCGAACTGGCCAGGGGTGAATTAACGGTTATTGGTGCAACATCCGTTGACAATTATACCAAATTCGTTGAATCAGACGAGTCTTTCAACAGAAGTTTTGAGATTATCAGGATTGAAGAGCCCAATGAAATGATCGCCCTGAGGATGTTAAAAGAGATCATTCCCAACTTTGAAAAACATCATGGATTAAAGGTCGCACCGGATGTCATCGAGGAAACCATCCGCCTTTCAAAAAGATATCTCAAAGAAAGGGCATTGCCGGACGCAGCCGTTGATCTTCTTGACCGGACCATGGCCGCAGTGAAGATGGTTTCTGTAAGTTCAGCTGACGATCTGAGGGTTTTAAAAGAGCAGCTTACAGAACTAACAATGAATAAAAAGGGTCTCACTGAGGCTGAACTGATAACTGAACTTCAATGGTTTGATGTGCATTTGAGGAACAAGATCAGTGAAGTTCTCTTTGCTGTGATTGAAAACGATAAGGAAGTTGCTGGGATGGAAACTTCAAAGGAGATTGTTACCTGGCTTGAGGAAGTTATTGTAAAATTAATTGATTTTGCAGGTCAACCCCGTGAATCGATCGAGAAAACTGACGTAGCTGCCGTTGTGTCCCACAAAACGGGAATTCCTATCGGAAAGCTCCAATCGCAGGAACGCGAAAGGCTCCTTAATACAGAACAATATCTTAAACAACGGGTAGTAGGACAAGACCATGCTATAAAAATAATCACCGAAGCTATTCTCGAATCACGATCGGGATTAAGCAAACCGGGACAGCCTATAGGATCTTTCTTCTTCCTGGGACCTACTGGAACAGGTAAAACTGAGCTTGCCAAGACACTAGCCGAGTTTTTATTCCAGGATGAATCGGCATTGATCCGTTTTGACATGTCGGAATTCAAGGAAGAACATTCAGCTGCCCTATTGTACGGCGCTCCTCCTGGATACGTGGGTTATGAAGAGGGTGGTCTACTTGTAAACAAGATAAGGCAACAGCCTTATGCTGTGGTCCTTTTCGACGAGATTGAAAAAGCCCATACTTCGGTGTTCGACATTTTCCTGCAGATTCTCGATGAGGGGAAACTCCACGACCGTCTGGGTAAGGAAGGCGATTTTTCCAATGCAGTGATTCTTTTCACTTCCAACATTGCAAGTCAGGTAATAATTGATTCTTTCAATAAGGGAGTGATACCTAAATCGAACGAGATCATGGAGGTCATGTCTGATTATTTCAGACCCGAATTCCTGGGCAGGCTGACTGAGATTGTTCCATTTGCACCAATCAGCAAAGAAGTAATAGTAATGATTTTCAACATACATCTGAAAAATCTCTATAAATTACTTGAAACACAGGGCATTGAACTGGTAATAGATGATAAGTCAAAGGAAAAGCTTGCCATGTCGGGCTATACACCCAAATATGGTGCCCGTCCTTTGATTGGAGTTATACGGAACGAATTACGCAGGCCGCTTTCACGAAAGATTATTTCAGGTGAAGTAACCAGGGGAAACCAGGTCAGAATCAGCCTGGACAAAAATGGGCAAATAAAGTGGGAAGTTGCCTAAGCAAAATTAATTTATTATATTTGGTTAACATTAACAATAGAAAAATATTTTGATAAACCTTAAATCTACTTAATATGGCTATTTACGACATAGGCGGATCCGAAGTAAAAGGTGACGCCAGCGAAGCAATGAGCGAATTACCGCAAAACAGAACATTGATGGTAGAAAAGCTCACAAAAGATCCACCCATTAAGCCGGAAGTTGTTGAAGGGCTGAAATCGGTTGAGGAAGTTTTTGAACATTTTTCGCCAAGTGTTGAAATGGAATTTCACGACAGTGAAGGTGGCTCCCGTAAAGAGACCCTCCATTTTAAGAATCTTGGCAATTTTGGTATTAAGGGGATCACTAACCAGAGTGAATTCCTGAAGAACCTTACAGCCCAGAAAGAACAAAACCATAAGATCATCAAGCAACTGAAGACCAATAAGCTTTTACAAAAAGCTTTGGAAAAAGAAGATTACAAAGCAGCCTTGCTGAATGCCATTAATGCTCTGATTAAAGAGCTGAAAGACAACAAGTAATTATTTGTTAAATACAACTTAAATTATACAACAATGGCTGAAGAATCAAAACAAAAACAAGATAAAGATCAATTCAAAGAACATAAAGTATTAGCTGTCGATATGATCGATAAGCCCCAGGAAGTTCTTGAAGAAAACATTAATGCTCTGGCAGTGGTTGGTGGTTTCGAATTGCTTGAAATGGTTATTGATGGTGTGCAAAATGTCAATCCGGAGCGTAAAGCCAGAAAGAAAATATTCCTCTCTGAATCAAGTAAAAAGGATGAGCGGGAAGAATTGAAACGTAACCTCGGGATATGGTCTGAAATTCTATCATCGCCCGGGAGCATATCAGATATGGTGGAAAGATGCGGCAAGCAGGCTGAAGTAGCGGAAACTACCCTGAAAAGTAATCTCAAAAATGCTGTCAAGGAGACAAAAGAACTGGAGAAGTCCTATCGCTCTGTGGCATTATTCTTTAAAAATACAAATTTAGACAAACTGAAGAATGTTTCATTCATGAATGCTGATCCCGAGCAGATTAAAGACCTCGACAACACCCGTTTTTTCGACAAGATCAACGAAGAACTTGTAGCCAATTTCGACAAGCTCGACCTGAAAAATAATTATAGTATCCTTGTTGTGCCGGGGTACCTGGGTTCAAATAAAGTTGTCGAGAAGTGGGCTAAAATGGCATACGAGAATAAAGTTATGCTTGTTACAGATTTTGAGCACCTGGACAATCCTGATGATGTGATGGAAATGTTTGAAACGGCTAACCTTACCGGTGGCGATATGTACAGGTCGAACGTTATGATGACTTGTAACTGGCTTGTCGGGCGTAAAAAATATGAAGAAGTAGGTGAAGAAGATGAGCTATATGTACCGCCTTCGGGAGCACTGGCAGGTACCATCTACAAAACACTTATGTCGCAGGTAGTTGCCGGGAAAAAGCATGGCAGCCTGAGCGAAGTGGATGGAGTAGCTTTCCCATTGAAAAAAAGTGAAATTGCTAGCCTTGAAAAGATGGGATTGATCCCTATGGTTAATGAATACGGAAAGGTTATGGCTTTCTCAGCTAAAACACTTTTTAACGGCGATAATCTCGGACTGCAAACCTATTCGGTTGTGAGAGTATTTGATTTCGTTACAAAAGTATTAATGGATTTTCTTAACAGGAGGGCTTTCGAAAACTTCAATAACGTTACCAAGAAAGAAATACAAAGTCAGATTGTGCGATTTTTGGGTGACATAACCGGACCAGGTAAACTAATAGAGAACTTTTCGATAAAGAGATTTGAACAGGATCCAAATCAGAAAGACAGGATCTATCTAGATATCAGCATGAAACCATACTTTCCCGCCAAAAATTTCATGATTAAGATGGATGGGCAGAAAGGGGATGACGGCAATGAATGGAGTTCCAAATATGATAATGATTAAGGTACCGATGTTAAATTATTATAAGAAATTCCGGATTATTAATTATTAAATCTGAAAAAAATGGCAACAATTATTAAGTTTAAAGTAGATGGAATAACCGATGAAATGATTGTTCCATCGGTCAACTTCGGATTGAACTCATCGGCTGATGTATCTAATCCTACACAGGAAATAGATTTTCAACCTATCAGTGTATCTGAATTCTCCTTTTCTATTTTATCACCAAAGCCTGAAACCACACAGAAATTACTTGAGTGGATTACTAATCATGAAGTTAAGAATGAGGCTAAATTCAGTATAAACAAACAAGCTATGACCGAATCAGCAAGGGAGATAGTACTGAAGGAAGTCTGTCTGACTAACTATTCTGAAAGCATAGAGGAAAACTTTTCTTCCACCCACCTTTCCATTGTCGGACGTAAAGTTAACATTGGAGATATTGAAGTTGACTTATCCCAAAACAGGTAACAAGCTCTGATCATTTACATCCTTAGGATATTTTAAAGGATGGCATCTTTATATAAAATTATTTTTTTGTTCCAGATGTTTTTAAATTATGGTACTATCTGCAAGATTACATATTGAAGGGCATCAAAATGAGCAGGAAGGCATTCATTTATACTCCTGCGAATATCGCTTTTATCAGGAAACTGACCAGAAGGGATTGCCGACCTCCAAAGTTCACGGAGGCAAAATTGATCTTTCATTCGCAAGCATTGAGGATAACGAAATAATTCAATGGATGATATCTGAAGATGCTGATAAGAACGGGAAAATTTCATTTACAGGAGATAACAATACCAAACCCTTTAAAACACTGGAATTTAAAGATGCCCGGTTGATCTCCTACGATGAATATTTCACTGATCAGTCGCAAATGATAACGAAATTATCTATTTCTGCCCGTCAGATTATTATCTCAGGGGTAAAGCATACAAATGCGTGGCTGGGTTATAAATAAACCTCAAGCTTTATCCTCAGGGGATACTGGTTACTGGTACTTGGCATCTGTCTGGTTTTATTGCTTAAAGTATTCATCTTATTGTATACTGAACAAGCACTTTGCATTTTCGGGATTTTTACAATGAGTATTTATTTTTTAATAAAATAGTCCTATGGCACTGGCATCAAAGATCCTAATTGAAGTTGAGGGCGAGGAGTTGAAAGACTTTCTGAACCTTACAATCAATCAAAGTATTTATACCCACCATGAATTTGAGGTGGTTTGCCGTATGGATACATTTGAAGACAAAGATGGTTTTGTAATGGAGCAATCGAAAAAGTATATTGGCTCTGTCATAAATATTACCATTGAAGCAAAACTGAAAGGGGAATCTCAAGCATCCGATAATCTATTCAAGGGGCTTATTACAGCGGTAAGAACCACCAAATCCCATACAGGCGAATCAGATCATGTAATACTATCCGGATATAGTCCTGATATTTTGATGAGTGACAATCCGGGATGTTGTTCATTTGAGAATAAAACCCTGAAACAGATTGCTGATGATATATTAAAACCTTATCCCAAGGATGTATTGAAATCAAAGACTGATCCGGCAAAAAGTGACAGATTATCATATACTGTTCAGTATAATGAGAGCAGGTATGACTTTATGCGACGTCTGGCAACACGCTACGGAGAATGGTTCTTCTATGACGGGACCCAACTTTTTTTTGGTAAATTACCGGATAATAAAACGGATCTAAAACTTGGACAGGATCTTACTGATTTTAATTTTTCAATAGGTATGAATCCCCTTAAGTTCAGGTATGTTGCTTATGATTTCACTTCAGCCGAGCGTGTGGATGTTGCTTCCGCTAAATCGGGGGGAAAAGACAACCTGAATAAATACGGCGGATTTGCCCATGATATTTCCATGAAGGAATTTGGACAACTATCCACTCTGTTTTATAACCACCTGAATGTCCCAGGTAATAATTATAAAAAAGAATTAGGCAATGTGGTTAGCCTGGAGGAAGGAGCTTCAGCTTTGAATATGTCTATGATGAAGGGTAGCAGTCAGAATCCCCGGCTGAAACCAGGCAGTAAGGTAAATATCAAGGCACTAAAGGTTCGTCAGGATGGCGAAGTAGATTATGGGGAGTATATTATTACCTCGTTATGCCATAAGTGCGATAATACAATGAACTATCAGAACAGTTTTGAAGGAATTCCTGCTGAAGCAAAAATTCCGGATTACACCAGTCCGCATGCAATTCCTCATAGTGAAACACAAAGTGCTGTTGTGAAAGACAATAACGACCCTGATAAACTGGGGAGGGTAAGAGTTAATTTCTTCTGGCAGGATGACAACATGATGAGCCCATGGCTGAGGCCTGTCAATGTGTATTCGGGAGCAGAAAGAGGATTCTATTTTATCCCTGAAATCGGGGATGAAGTGTTGGTGGGATTTGAAGGAAGTGATGCAGAAAAGCCCTTTTTAATGGGAAGTATGTATCACGGGAAGAACAAACCTCAGGGTTCATTGCCGGATAAGGACAACAGTTTCAAGGGTATAATAACCAACAGTAAACTTAAAATACATTTCGACGACAAAAAAAAGATAACAACAATTGAAACGCCTGGCGGCAATAAAGCTGTCTTGAGTGATGATGGAAAATCGATAGTACTGCAGGATCAGAATAATAACAAAGTTGAGCTAAAACCGGAGGGCATTACGCTGGATAGTCCGAAGGATATAAAAATAGAATCAAAAGGAAGCATCACTATTGATGCGGCCAATACGGTAAAAATTTCATCCAAAGCGGATGTAAAAGTTAACGGGTTGAATATCAATCTGGAAGCTCAAACAGGTGTGGTGGCAAAAGGTAATGCTACAGCTGAACTTTCGGCATCAGGGAACACTACGATTAAAGGAGCAATGGTAATGATTAATTAGAGAAACTATGCCAGCAGCAGCAAGACTCACAGATATGCACACCTGCCCGATGCAGACACCGGGTGTACCTCCCATACCGCATGTCGGAGGTCCTATTACTGGGCCTGGAGCGCCGACGGTTTTAATCGGAAAATTGCCGGCTGCAGTGGTTGGTGATATGGCTGTCTGCACCGGCCCACCTGATACTATAGTGAAGGGATCCGCAACTGTGATGATAAGCGGGAAACCTGCTGCACGAATGGGTGATACAACTGCTCATGGAGGATCTATAGTTCTTGGATGTCCTAATGTTATGATCGGTGGATGATATCAGGTTCTGATTTTTCCATCACAGTAATGCTGGTAACAAGGAATTATAGCACTGAAATAAATACACCTTTTAACAAAGAGAAGATTAATAATGGCTGAAATAGTAAAAGATCCGGACATAATCCTAAAGTGGGTGGAGAAGAAGCAAAGAAATGAACAGGCGATGCTGTTCCGTTTGAACAATCTTTTCAGGGGAAGTATACCCAGAAATAGGATGCGCAAGGTTGTACTGGCAGCCTTCCAGCAAATGTTAGCGGAGGCGGCACTCAGTGATAATTTAAATCCTGCTCTTACAGCAGCCCTTAATGAAGCAAAGAGACTGGCTGTATGGCATAGACTAAAGCATCCTGCCAACTCTCCAAAGGAATGGTTATGCGGTATGACAAACCAGCTTGTTTTAGGTGACAGGAATGACCCAAAATTGGATTGCAATGATTTATCTGAGTTAATAAGAGTCATCGGTGAATGGATTGAGAAAGGAGGAGGTAACCGGCCACCTGATCTCAATAAACAGTATCGGGTGGGAGTAGCCAGAATAGAGACTCCCAAGGATCCCAGTATAGAGTACCTCCATTATCTTGGCGGACTAAGAAGAAAATATGGCTGGCAGTATTCAGATCGCCTCAGTGTTGAGGAAACTAAGGAGCTTGAAAGACTCGCCTTCGGAGATGCATATAAGGCGGCGAAAAAGGCTCGTGACGCAATGGTCTGGTCTGAGGCTGTACGACAAAAGGAGAAACTCCAACAGCATCGTGCAATAGAGGATCATGTCCGCGACTTCTGGGTAAGGCCGAGGTTTGAAAAGGCCTCAGGAATGATGATGTTTAAGGCAAGCAAGAACGATGTTTGCAAGAAGATTGATCTTTTGTTTGGTCTTATAATCGGTGCAACCATTTCAGGTACGACGACAGATACTGTAATGGTGCTTAAAAACTATGGCTCTCAGCTAAGACCTCCCCTTCCTCCCGGATATTTCCTCTTCCCGGTTGGAACAATCACCGCCAGCCTTCACCATTCATTAGTAGAGGCCGGGCTGGCCCTGACAGTCACTGAATGTATTGATAGTTATTGTGCAGGATTCTACACTACTTTGATGCCGAAAGGCGGCCTTCCCGGTGAGCTTGAGGATGCTGCCGGAATTCTCAAAGAAGGCGAAGATGACCCGGAAAACCATCATCTGCTTATCTGGTATGACGGTAATGAAAAGGTCCCGGTTGGTTGTATCCGCTGGAATAAACCCTATGAGATTAAGCAATACAGAAGACTCGTTGAAGGAAAGGGTCTGCTAACCCATATAAATTCTATGCCGAAAGTGCCGGACAAGTGGGCTGTCATGCGCCTGATAAAGACGATGGCACCGAAGCTCTTTGCATATCTGCCGGAGGAATTGCAATTGAGGTAAGGCAGAGGATAATGCTGGGCATCAAAAACATCGATCACTGGCATTTTCTGGAGTATCCCCGTTAACCTGATTTTGTTTTTTAAGATAAAAAAATTAAATTTGATTATCCATAAACCCTCAAACCTGATATGATAAACAAAGTTTCATTATTATTCGGTGTTTTCTTTATCCTTGCAGCAGTTTTCTTTGGGATCTATCTTGCGAAGGTTAAAGATGCAGGTAAAAAGAAGTGGAAACTCCTTTTTTATCTGATCATAGCCGGAATCCTGATTGGACTGACAGGCATTCTGGGATTCTTTGAATTTGTCAAACTGCCCATCTGGATCTTCATAATTGCACTGATCTGGTTGCTGATCATCGGAATCCTTCATTTCTGGCTTTTTGAAAAGATAATCGCACTGGAAAATAAAAACACTGGAAAAATACTCTTCACCCTGGCTCTGTGCTTCTTTGGATATGGTCTGGTGATTCTTTCTTATAAATTTTACTTTCATACTCCTTTCCCCAGGTTTTATTTATTACCTGCATTCTTTTTCATTTCACCAACATTTGTGCTAATCGCCTTTGGTTATTTTATCAAAATCCCGATGAAGATATATAAGGCGTGGGATTTTCCGACACCAGGTACACTCCCCGACCCTAACGACAGCGAAATGGCCGATCCGATTATTATCAATTTCGAGATCTGCAAGCAAATTAAAGAGAGTCGAACTGTTTTTAAGGCTAAAGCGCCCAAAGCAATGGATCTGGGCAGATTATTCTATTTTTTTATTATCGATTATAATTCACGGCATTCTAACAATCCTATATTAATAAATGATAGCAACAATAAGTTATTTAAATGGTCATTTTTCATGACCCCAAATATTATCTCGGGTAAAAAACATCTTGATCCTGAATTAAGCATTTCAGAGAACAAGTTAAAAGAGAATGCATCGATTGTCTGTGAAAGAATCATAATCTAACCAATAATTCACTTAATATGAAAGCTATAAATACAAAGGAAAGAAACTCAGCCATCATAAGATTTTCGTTGTGGTTGCTGATATGTGTTCTTGTCATATGTCTGCCCATAATAATCTCATCTTTTATCTCTTCTGAACAGAAAAACATTCAGAACAAGGAAAATGAAAATCTGATTGAAGACATAAATTTCGAAAGGGAATATTTTGCTGTGAAAATCCAGGGAATTATAGATCTGATGAAAAGAAAAGAAGCGAATGAGATAAATTCCGACACTTTCAACGCAGAACTTATGAACCTTATTAATGATATTAAAAAACAAACTGAGCAAGTCCTTGAATGGCGCGGAGATTTGTACAGAAACACGGTAGCCATCGCTGAATACCTGGTCACTGCGAACAAGGTCATGAGCTCATCTGCTGACAGTAAAGATAAACAGGTAAGTGACCTGAATAAGGTCATTCTCGAATTTGAAAGTTGCGGGGAGAACCTTGCTGACCTGAGCAGCGAGAAAAAGCGAGATATTTACGAAGCAATTGATGAGGTTGAGGGACAGTATAAGAGAGCCCTCAAGATGCTTAATAACTATAAATCCGGTTTAAAATAAATCAATGATTAAAAAATATCCGGAAAGGGAAGATGTTTGAGGAACGTTCTTCCAGCAAAATCAACAATTTTTGTCTTAATGCATTTTGTTCAGTCAGGCTTATCTCAAGGCCTTTTTTCAGTTGCAGATAGATATCTATTGTCCGGATTAATCCTTCTGATTGACTGGTCCCTTTATCAATCCCTTTTTCGATGTTTACCTGAGAAACGGATTCACTGAAGTGTTCGAAACACAAAGCTTTTATATCCTCTCTGGTAACAACCCTGTTGCCAGACTGTAATGAACGCCTATATGTATTTATACGTGCTTCGGTACTGGGTTTATCCTTGCCTCCTGTTGTAGTAGTCATCAGCTTTGATGCATTGTAATCCAGGTCATCAGCGCGATATAAATTGAGTACGCTGCCAGCTCTGATGTTATTAGCTAGAGTGCAGTTAATAGACCAGTATTCCACAAATACCTGCCTGTCTCCATCCTGCGGTTTAAGCATTAAGTAAGCTGTATCCCCTTTTTCAAGCTTCACATCTTCAATTTTTTTCTCAAGGCGGGCAATTACCTGATTAAGCTCCCTGAGATTGGATGAGATCATATCTGAACCGATTACATTAAAAGCTGCACTTTCCTCTTTCATCAGTTCCAGCAAATACTCCAGATATTCCATTGCACTGCGGGCATCAAACCTTCCTACACCTTCCTGCCTGAGCAATGCAGATCCCTTTGATAAGTCGTCCTGTCCTTTAAAGTGGCTGATCTTATATGCCTCACCGTTACTGTTAGTAACACGTTTCAGATCAAAAAACACGTCTTCTGTATGTAATGGAATAATATTGATTATATCGCGGGTGCTGCCTGTAAATTCATTTTGACGCCTGTTGATAACAGGGAAACAGTTTAATGAACAGGTTAAATTCTCAAGTAATTCTTCCGACAGGGATGTGTTAAACTGTAATTCGATCCAGATTATATTCTTGTCAATATTTGCCAGTTCTTTTTTTTCAACAGATCTGACAAAGGCATCAGGTATCTTTTTACTCTCTGTTTCTGAAAATTCTTCAGTATCCTTTAATTTAATGTTTACAAATTGCCGGCTGAAATAACTATTTACATAACAAGATATCTTTGAAGAAAGGTCCAGTTCCCGATTTATCAACTGATATACGTCATGATCCTGCTGGCCCTGATCTCTAATACCTTTTTTTGCATCAACATATGCACCACCGATTTTCCAATGGCAGGCTTCCAGATCATTTAAGAAGGATTGCTTAAGATGATCGCTGATAACATCAAAAAACAAGGTGATATCTGTTAATCTTTCATTCATTTCCAGTCCGATATATAGTGAAGATGGTGATAACGGAGTTTTAAACATCTCAGCTACAATATCTTTATATTGGTCATCAACCATTTCATAGATCCTTTTATGAGCAGCCAGGTAACGGACACGTCCATCGGTTAAGTTAAAAGTTCCGGTAGGACTGAAGAATATCTGTTTTTCCTCAACCTTTTTTTCATTCTGATCACTCACTTTTATATCAACATAAAATTGATATTCGGGAAAGGCTCTTGCGCCCTTCCTGGATGGTCGGGCAAAGGCAATGCCATATGCGGGATGCGGACTTGTTATAGGTTGAGGCGTTAAGATATTCACAAGTCGTTCAATAATCCGCGACTCAGTATTATTTATTTCACTTGATATTTTCTCGAGTTCAAATGCACAAGCACCCAGAAGCAAACTGACGATCGGATCGAAGGAACTTTCAGCCTGGGGCTCCTGAAAGCCCCATATCCTTGCCGCATTCCTAATCATCCTGCTTTTAATTTTATCCTTACTTTCCCTCATTCTGTATGCTATTAGTAGTAAGATAATGGTCCCATAAAAAACACTTCGTGATGAGCGAATGGTTCATTTGTCTTACGGAGCGTCCCTTCAATACCTATCTGTATTCTTTGCTTAACTCTCCTGTTGTATACTGTAGTTAATACCTGATCGAACCCGACATTCACCCTGACAGCGTTTAACCGTTTTTCATGCTGTGTTATAGACTTTTGAAGGGATTCAGACAGTTTTTCCTTAAAGGCCTGTACGTTGTCAATCGTTTCAAAATCATATTCCCAAAGCTCGTTACCAAAAGAATCATCCTGCTTATTTTCCTCAAAGTGTGTGATTGTTATCAAACGCATCATTCCGGCCACAGACTCATTAAGGGAACAACGCTTCAGCTGTTTCTTTCTGGTAATCAGTTCGGTTTGTACTGGTATCTGTAAAAAATCGTTTGCCATAAGATAATTTTTTTAATAAAGCCTTAATCCTCAGCCAGGAAGCTTCTCTTTGATTTGCCTTCTTCTTTAATATAGATATGTGTATCCCGACGCTTACCTATATACTCGAGATGACTTAATGTTTCGAAAAGTACCGACATAGTTTCTATAAAAGCCATCATTTTTGATATCACCACTGCTATTTCATAATGATTGTAGTTAAAGTTTACAATATCTGCCAATAGTTTTTCCAGCTCACCCTGCTTGAGGTTACACCAGTCGGAGAAATAGTTAATCATTTCCTCTTTCCGTTCCGGAGGTTCGGTATTTATTGTATTCCTTAATAAACGGGCAAATTGAGAGATAGCTTCAAAAAGTGAGACTGGTGGTTGATACTTCAGGAAGAGGCGTTGCTTAGTCAGCTGTAATCCCTGGAAGGCTGCTATTTTCTCTGCAAGTAATAACACTGAACCTGCCAGTGGAGTCTTTTGCTGTTTTGTATATATTTTACGGATTATTGCCATTATGTCCAGCTCAAGTTTACTAAAGAACTCGATTAGTTTATTTTCAGCAGCCAGTAGTCGCTCATCACTTGAAACCCTGGAGCATGGCGATATATAATCCTTATCAAGTTCAGGAATATTATCTTTGATGAGTAGTTTGCCAATCACCTGGAAAAAATCACCAAATCCGGTTTTGTTCATCTGCTCAACCGGTATGATAGATACACCATACTCAGGGATCACATACGGGTGCCGAGGAGGATTTTCTGCCGGGTTGGCATTTCCGACAGGTATCCGGCTATATGGATTGATTTTGAGTATAATATAAAATTCACCGGAATTACTTTCAGCAGTTTTAATATCGAAATCTTTTATACTGATTTCGAATTCAGTTGATTCGGGTAAGGTGCTATCCAGATCAATTATTATTCCACCGGCAGTAACTGCCTTGCAACGGTTTACTTTGACATTAACGTGATTGCTGGAATCAATTTCACAGGTAATATCAAGAGATGATTCCTCATCTGCCCCCGGTAGTATTCCAAAATTATAAGGATTGACCAGAAACTTGCCAACACACTGCTGCTGATAGATCATGGCATTCTCCATACTAATGAAATGATCTTTATTAATCTTCATTCCATCAATCCAATTGATGAAATAATGTTTATGTTCATTTGCCATAATTAATATTATCTGGTTACTAATCTGTTTATTGGTAATTTTAAATGATCGTACTATAACCCATTATGGATTGGGCTTTGTCTGACCCGAGCACAAACTCCTGCAGTTCTTTCTGCATAGTCACCTCAAATTCATAATCCATTTCAATAGGTATGAAAAATCTGCAAAAACAATCTATGAAGCGGGCAATCTCGCCATTCTCCAGATAAGGGTCGATACCTGTCCTTTTCAGAGGTCCAACAGAGAACCTTATCAATTTACATGTCTCCAGAAAATGTCCATAAGTGATCATGTTTACCCCTAAGCTTGCTCTACCAAGGGAGTCTCCACCATCAGTTTGACCGTTGAAAGTTTCAGTCCGGGATTCTGATGTAAACCGGATCATATGAGTCACTTCCTCACCAAGAATAGCCCCAAGGCAATTAGCAGTCATTTTAAAATCTCCGACAATTTCCTTGATAAAAGGCAACATGGCAGTGAGTTTAATTATCAACTCCTTAGGTAAGGACCTGTCGATTTTCCAGAAATTCAGAAAGAAATCCTCCAGGCTGTTATCATTCAATTTCTGGAGAATTGACCTTTCCAGCAATTCAAGTTGAATTCGCTGATAAAAAAACTCATTTTCAAATGGCTGGAAAAACTTTCTGGTTTCATCTTCAATCCTCGATTCTTTTCTGGAATCAGTGGCCATCCCTTTACCTGAAGTCACAGCTGCATCCAGCGAAACATGGAATAATCCTTCAGGTAATAAGTCATATAGCCCATCCCTTGAAAGGTATATTGCCAACGTTTCCTGTACATCATTGATCAATATTTTTTCCGCTTTCAGGATATCCTTGCTGAATCCGCGCCTGAAAAGACTATCATAATAGATCAAAATATCATCCTGTGAAAATCCCTCCTGGATTAAATCAGCCATTAAAACTTCCGCTTTGATATCAGCCGGATAGCTGTTAATAATTTGTATCAGTTGTTCGAGGTTTTTCATGCAGATTCCAACGTCTATATTACAAAAATAATTAATGCGGGTATAGAAGTACATTAATAGAGCCAAGTAAGTTAGGATAAAAGAATAGACAAGTCAAGTTTTTTTTGACGAAGAATGGTCGACTCGGGATTAACGACTATGGTTGAACGGTAAAAATATTATAATCCCTGTAATATGCATTGTATGCTGTGCATTTTACTCCATTTGCCAAGGCTAGCCTTCTTTTAGTATATTTTGGATATATTTGAGTAAAACTTATGAAGAAGATTACTATCATCAGCGGCGGATCAGGCGGACTGGGACTGGCAATAGCAGAACTGGTTGTGAAATCGGGAAAAGATGTTTTAATACTTGGACGCGATAGTGAAAAGCTTACCCTGACTGCCAGGAAGCTCAACCGTACTTCGGAAAAAGCTGATATAAGTACTCTCATATGCAATATAGGGAATGAAACAGATGTAAGAAGAGTTGGTAAATACCTGACAGAACATAAAATTGTCACAGAGTATCTCTTCAATAATGCAGGAAGAGGGCTCTTTACTAAAGCCAGCACCTCAACAGCCGCAATGATCGATGATGTCTTTGAAGCCAATTTAAAGGGAATGATACTGCTCACATCTGAAATCCTCAGAATTACTCCTGAACAGGAAGAGCTTACGATAGTTAATATCATGTCAACCTCAGCGCTGTACGGAAGAGATGAAGAGACAATATACTGCGCTGCAAAATGGGGTGCCAGGGGTTACACTGAAGCCCTAAGGATTGAACTTAAAGGAACAAAACGGAATATCATTGCAGTTTATCCTGGTGGTATGAAAACAGATTTCTGGAAAGTACCTGGTCAGAACCGGGATATTTCAGGATTCATGGATCCTTCGGAGGTTGCTGAAAAAATTGTGAATACGGTACTCTTTAATAAAGGATTGGTAGTAAGCGATTTAACTATCAACAGGAAAAGGTGATGTCTTATGGTCTTAACGTCCGCCATCTGGCGGACTGTCTTGAGGTCTTGACGCCCTACGGGCTGTCTAACCCCCCTGCCCCCCTTCTTCGCCTTCGCGTAGCCGCTTCGGCGGAGCAAGGTAGGGGGGTTGGGGGGCAAATCTCTAAGACAACTTGTTCTTATAATCCTGATAACTGAATGCACGGATTAACCTGAAATTACCCTCCCTGGTACATATCCCGATGGAAGGGTGCTGTACACCGTTAAAGGTGGTAGTCTTCACCATTGTGTAATGGATCATATCCCAAAAAATAATCCTGTCGCCCGGTTTGAGTTCCTTATCAAACGACCAATCACCCATAAAATCACCCGACAAGCAAGAGTTACCACCCATCCGGTACGTCGGTTTACCGGATTCCGGATCAGTTGCATCTATAATTTTTGGTTTGTAAGGCATTTCAAGACAATCGGGCATATGTGCGGTAAAAGAGACATCAAGAATAGCTGTTTTAATTCCATGGTTATCAACAATATCTTCTACAGTAGCAACCAGTTCTCCCGTTTCCCATGCGAAAGCACTTCCCGGCTCAAGAATAATATGAAGCCCGTATCTCTCTTTAAACTTCCTGAGAATTTTAATAAGATGATCAACATTATAGCTGTCCCTTGTAATAAGATGACCGCCACCCATATTGATCCATTTTAATTTATTAAGTAACCTTCCGAATTTAGACTCAACTACTGAGAGTACTTTTTCGAGAGCATATGAGTCCGATTCAAAAAGAACATGAAAATGTAATCCTTCAATTCCTTCCGGCAATCCATTCCTCAGATCATCAATCGTAATTCCAAGTCTGGAACCCGGGGAACAAGGATTGTAAATTCCAAGACTGACTTCTGAGAACTCCGGATTGATCCTTAATCCGGGTGAAATCCTCCCGGGTTTTTTTTGTAAAACAGCTGAATATTTATTATATTGATTTAACGAATTAAAAGTTACGTGGGAACTATACTTAAGAATTTCTTCAAATTCAGTTTGCTTAAAAACCGGTGAATATGTATGCGCTTTTGAACCTGTTTCCTCAAAGCAGAGACGCGCCTCATGCAGTGAACTGGCTGCTGCACCGGAAAAATACTCTTTAAGAATATCAAAGACACCCCACAATGCAAATCCTTTAAAGGCAAGGATAATCTCTGCTCCTGATTCATCAGCAACATGCCTGATAAGAGAAAGGTTTTTCCGGAATCTTTCTTCATCGATAATGTAACATGGGGATAGTACCTTTGTATAATCTATTGACATTTCATTCTTGTTTTACCCCCCATCCACTCCTGCTATCGAGGGACATGCTCTAAAGGGGGGCTAATTCTCATTTATTTTATTGGATCTCATTATTTCCTAAAATTAGTCCCCCTTCAGGGGGACGCCCTGACCGAAGGGTAAGGGCAGGGGGTATTAAACTTTCACAGTTCCAGATCAACGTCATGGAGTTCTGCCCATGGTAGACCAAGCAGGTTAAGCTGTTCCATGAAAGGATCCGGATCAAATTCTTCGACGTTGAATACTCCGGGATTTTTCCATATACCTTTCAGGTACATCATTGCTCCTATTGCAGCCGGGACTCCTGTTGTATAACTCACTGCCTGAGCTCCCGTTTCTGCATAAGATGCCTCATGACTGCAGTTATTATATATATAGTAAGTTTTCTCCCTGCCGTTCCTTATTCCGCGGATCCGGCATCCAATGGAAGTCCAGCCCTTGTAGTTCTCACCTAATTCACCAGGATCGGGCAATACTGCCTTCAGAAACCGGATGGGAACGATCTCCCTGCCGTCGAACATAACAGGTTCAATCCCAGCCATACCGATATTCTGAATTACTCTCAGGTGTGTCAGGTATTCCTGTCCGAATGTCATCCAGAATCGGGCTCTTTTAAGGGTTGGGAAATTCTTAACAAGAGATTCAAGCTCTTCGTGATAGATAATATATGATTCCTTAGGTCCGATATCCGGATAATTTAATGGCTTATGAATCTGGTGTGGTTTTGTAAAGATCCATTTGCCGTTTTCCCAGTATTTTCCTTTCTGTGTTACCTCCCTGATATTGATCTCAGGGTTAAAGTTTGTTGCAAATGGCTTGCCATGATCTCCGGCATTGCAATCGACAATATCGAGATACTGAAGTTCATCAAAGTGATGTTTCGCTGCATATGCTGTAAATACAGACGTGACACCCGGATCAAAACCACAACCCAGGATTGCAGTAATGCCGGCTTTTTTGTACCTGTCATGATATGCCCACTGCCAGCCATATTCATATTTTGCTTCGTCAAGAGGTTCATAGTTAGCAGTATCGAGATATGCCACACCGGTTTCAAGACAGGCATCCATGATATGAAGGTCCTGGTATGGTAAAGCAACATTCACAACGATGTCGGGCTTGAACGATTTAATCAGTTTAACAAGCTGGGGTACTTTATCAGCATCGATCTCTGCAGTCTGCACACGATTTTTCCCTATTCTTTCAGCAATAGCATCGCATTTCGATTTTGTCCGGCTGGCTAACAGTATTTCGTTAAAGACGTCTGGCAGAGATGCCATCTTATGAACTACTACTGTTCCGACTCCTCCGGCACCGATAACTAACACTTTTCCCATATGGCCAGTATTTATTACAAATTAATAAATAATAAGTTCAGATTTTTTTGGGTTCGTCGAATACCTGTTCAGGCACTAACGGTTAATCTTTTCAAATATAAGATATATAAATGACCATTCAACAGATTTATCATATAAAAACCTACCTGTAGGTTCCATGTACCAGGCTCATGAATTTCATTCCTAATTCTCCTTATATTTACACCATGCATCTCAGGTAGAAAAGTATGAAACTAATCAATCCCTTAGTCATCCTTCGGATATTGAGTACAATTCTCTTTATTGAATCGATTTCTTTCCTTATCTGTCTGCCGGTTGTGCATATTTATAATGAGTCCCCATTCCCCTTCCTCTGGTCATCAATAATCACAATTGTTATATCGGTCATTTTTTTCGGCGTTTCACGAAACACGATTATCGACTCTATAAGTAACAGAGAAGGCTTCCTTACTGTTACATTATCATGGATCCTTTTCTCAGCATTCGGTACGCTGCCATATATTTTAAGCGGAACAATTCCTTCATTTATTGATGCGTTCTTTGAGACCTCCTCAGGATTCACTACAACCGGGTCATCAATCCTGAAAGACGTTGAGGTGCTTCCATATTCAATCCTTTTCTGGAGAAGCCTTACACACTGGATTGGCGGCCTCGGAATAATAGTACTTGTCATAATTATCCTGCCCTCGCTTAAAATAGCAGGTTTCCAGTTCCTAAGCCTTGAGTCCTCACTTAAGGAAAAAATACATCCGAGGACAAAAGCCATCGGAGTCAGATTACTGTTTATTTACCTTGGACTAACACTGACCGAAGTGATCTTTCTGGTCTTTGGTAATATGAATTTATTCGATAGTATCTGCCATACTTTTGGAACTGTAGCAACAGGAGGTTTTTCAACCAGGAACATCAGTATCGGATATTATTCTCCTTACAGCCAATATATAATTGCCATTTTCATGCTTCTTTCAGGTATAAGCTATGTCGTCTATTATTATTTATTCAAACTGAACTTCAGAAAAGTCGGGAATAATGAAGAACTATGGTTTTATCTTGGAACAATAACCATTGCAGGGACCATAGTGACCAGCATTCTTTTAGCAAAAACGGCTGTAACTCCCGAACTTGCCTTCAGAGAAGGATTCTTTCAGGTAATTTCATTTATAACCACAACCGGTTTTGCAACAACAGATTATCTTTTCTGGCCCGGATCCGCTATTATGGTTATGTTTTTATTATTATTTACCGGGGCGAGCACCGGATCATCCACCGGAAGTATTAAAATGGCCAGGCATCTTATAGTAATAAAAAATATAAGAAGTGTATTTACCAGGATTATTCATCACAACGTTGTCTCACAGATAAAACTAAATGATAAACCTGTTTCTGAGAGTACCAACATATCTATTATTTCTTTTGTTATTTTATTCCTCTTTATCTTCCTTTCAGGAACGGGCTTGCTGGTACTGACAGGAATTGACCCTGTTACAGCCGCCAGCGCTTCAGTATCATCATTGAGCAATGTCGGCCCGGGCCTCGGTACGATCGGTCCTATGAGTAATTATGCTCACTTTTCTGATATTAGTAAACTTATTTGCAGCCTTCTTATGATCATCGGTAGGCTCGAAATTTACACCATATTTATTCTTTTTTCCCGGTCGTACTGGAAAGTGTAAAGAAGTTTGGGGCGAGTAGCGTGGAGCGTGGAACTTTGAACGTGGAGCTTGGGGCGTGGGGCAAGCTTCAGGAATAATGATATTCAATGGTAAAACTGTTTATCTTTGTTCCCTGAATTTAGGGTACAAAGTATGAAGCTGATAAATCCTTTGATTATCCTTCGGATTTTAAGTACAATTCTCCTGATTGAGAGTATTGCATTCCTGGTTTGCCTGCCCGTTGCACTGATATATAAAGAAACTCTTTTTCCTTTCCTCTGGTCGTCTGTCATTACAGGTTTTTTTTATTTTGTTTTCCGGTTTACAAGCAGGAATGCCGACATAACTAAAATAAGCAACAGGGATAGCTATCTGGCTGTAACATTCTCATGGATTCTATTTGTCCTGATGGGAACTTTACCTTATCTTATATCAGGTACTATTCCTTCATATATTGATGCATTTTTTGAATCGGCTTCCGGATTCACCACGACAGGTGCTTCCATTCTGAGGGATGTTGAAATACTCCCATTTTCAATTTTATTCTGGAGGAGTCTGACGCACTGGATAGGCGGGATAGGGATAATTGTTCTTGTGATTATCGTTCTGCCTTCACTTAGAATTACAGGTTATCAGCTGTTCACACTTGAATCATCCCTGAAAGAAAAGATCCATCCAAAGACTAAAGCTATCGGATTCAGGATCATGTTTATATATGTAGGGCTTACAATCGCTGAAATAATAATGCTGAATCTTGGCGATATGAACATTTTCGACAGTGTATGTCATTCGTTCGGGACAATTGCGACAGGAGGTTTTTCAACAAAGAATAACAGTTTGCAATTCTATTCGCCTTACAGTCAATATGTTGTCATGATTTTTATGTTCCTGGCAGGAACAAGTCAGGTAGTATATTATTACTTAGGTAAGCTCAATTTCTCGAAGGTCAGGAAGAATGAAGAATTATGGTTTTATATTGCCGTTGCAGTTATTGCAGGAGCGATTGCAACAACTATTCTGCTTAGTAATTCAAGCAGGTCTTTTGAAGAAGCTTTCAGAGAAGGTTTTTTTCAGATTATCTCGATAATAACCTGCACAGGATTTGCTTCTGCTGATTATCTCCTATGGCCTGTAGCAGGGACTCTCTTAATCTTTGTCATGATGTTCTCGGGAGGAAGCACAGGATCGACAAGTGGCGGTATTAAAATGGCCAGACACCTGATAGTGTTAAAGAATATTAAAAGTGCGTTTATCAGACTTAATCACCCTAAGGTTCATTCAGTAATTAAACTTAACGGTAAACTGGTAAATGAAAGCACCAATATTTCCATTATCTCATTTGTTTTGCTCTATCTTTTTCTGTTTATTGTCGGAACAATAATCATTACATCAACAGGGGCTGATCCCGTCACGTCGGCCAGTTCTGTAGCAACCTGTATGGCAGGTATTGGTCCAGGGCTTGGTACTGTTGGCCCAATGAGCAACTTCGCCAATATGCCTGAAATAACCAAGGTCGTTCTGAGTTTACTGATGATCATTGGAAGACTTGAGATAATTACGGTATTTGTGTTGTTTACCAGGTCGTTCTGGAAGCTATAACTTAATCAGTTACCCGGTGCTCGGTACAAAGACCGAGAAACGAGAAACTAGCAACGAGTACCTGCAACTTAAATTTAGAAATTTCTCTTCTCGGAAAATAGCTGTCTTCTGACGATCTCCAGGCTTTCAGGAGTACCAATATCATACCAGTAACCATCATCATACCGGTAAGTAAAGATATTGTGGGATTGTGCCAGCTGCAGGTAGAGAGCAGTCATGGTGTAAATACCCTCGTTCATGTAATTAAATATTTCAGGATTAATTATATGGATCCCTGAAAAAGCTATTTCATACACTTCTTCTTTTTCAGAACCTGTAATTATCCTATCCCCGGTAGCTTTATTGCACCACCCTCTAAGCATACCTTCCTGATTAACTAGTAAATATCTGTTCCCTTTACGATTCCTCACCGAAAGGGTTGCTATCCGGTTCGTTTTTTTGTGGAACCGGTACATTTCAGAAAGTTCCAGATCGGTAACTATGTCAGCATTATATAACAGGAAAGGATCTCTGTTAAAAAAATCTCTGGCCTTATAAAGTCCGCCGCCGGTTTCAAGAAGCATGGCACGTTCATCGGAAATTGAAATCCTGAATCCCATTTTGTTAAGCTTTCTTATCTCCTCTTCAACCAGGTCCGCAAAATGGTGGACATTTATAATTATGTCGTCAAATCCTGATGCAGTACATTTCTCAACAGCCAGATGAAGAACACTCTTGCCATTTATATCGACCAGAACCTTGGGAATTTTTTCGGTGATTTTACCACGTCTTGTTCCTTTTCCTGCCGCCAGGATCATTGCTTTCATACTTCAGAATTTAACGTATATTGGAAGCAAGCCTTAAGTAAATCTGAGAATTGGGGATAGACCTGATTGTTTGATACAACTCAGGAAGCCCTATATGGTTTTCAGCTGAATCTGCCACATTTAACAGCAGAGAAACAGCAGGTACTATAGTCTCTGTAAAAGTTGGTTTCTGTTCATACAATCCCCTGAATCCGAATGCACCAAGGGCCTGCATAAGCCTTATCATGCTGAATCCTGTATAATATCCTCTGAATTTTTGTTTATCCTCCCTGGAAACTGAACAAAAATTGCCAATATAATATTCGAGAAGCTCTTCCCTGTTGTCTTGTTTCATTGGGATCTTTGCATCGTAAAGTAATGAAGCAACATCATATTGCGGGGCACCTTTCCTGCCTCCCTGGTAATCGATAAACCATGGATCCTCTCCTACTACCATAATATTTGCTGTCTGGAAGTCCCTGTAAAGGAAATAATCCTGCCCTGTCTCAAGAAGATAATCAGCCAGTGAATTAAAATCATGTTCAAGGTGCCGTTCATTAAAAGGTACCGACAAAAGCTTTAACAGCATATACTTGAAATAATTCAAATCCCACATCATTGACTGACGGTCAAAACTTCTGTGGGGATAACAGAGGTCGAGGTTCAATCCATCAATTCCTCTGGACTGAAAAAGAATTAAGTTATCAAGGATCTTCTTATATAGTTCTTTAGTTCCATTGTTGAAATCCGAAATATCCTGCCTTTTATGTAACCATGTATAAAGATTGAAATCACCAAGGTCCTTTTGAAAATAGACGAATTTATCAGGAAGATATCCATATATCTCAGGAACCGGAAGGTTTTTATTTCTGAAATGGTTAGTGAAACCTACGAACGCTTCATTCTCATCAAGATTAGCGTTATAAGTTCCGATAATGCTTTTATTTCCGTCAATAATCCTATAGTACCTCCTGTCGGAGCCTGATCGCGGCAACGGGGTAATCTTCAGATCAGATTTTCTGAAGAGTTCTTTGTAGCCTTCTGATATAATTCTTATCTCATCCATTGATGACTTTTTTACTTTTGTCTTTTGTCTTTCATTAACCCACCCCTTACCCCCTCACCCATTCTCCCCATCATCTTTTCATAGTCTTATCATTATCTTCTTCCTATATAGTATTAATGCAATAACCCATATTAACATCATCTGTATCAATGCAAACATAAGGCTTCCAATCATATTGCCGGCAACAGGTACACAGACTTTTTCATAGAACCAGTTATAAAAAGTCATGGTTGTATCTCCTGTTGGTATCTTTATAATGTACAGCATCAGTCTTGTCCAGACACCGGCAAGAAAATATGAAAAAAGTGCATTAGTACCGAAAACAAGGAAAAAGTAGCTCCATTTCTGAAACTTCAGCACATCAGCAACAAGATAGATAAGTGCCAGAACTACCATCGCTAATCCTGCCGTATAAAGAACATAGGAACTTGTCCATAATGGTTTATTTATCGGTAAAAACAAGCTCCATAAAAGACCAAGGCCGGTCGAAGAAGCACCCAGCAAAAGAAGCTTCAGAACTGTCTTGCTATCGGTGGAACCTTTTCCAACAATCTCCCCGACATAGTAGCCTATTAAAACTGTGCAAACAGCCGGTAAAGTGCTTAATAATCCTTCAGGATCGAAAGGGATTCCGAATCCTTTGTACAGATGGTTTGTGCCCAGGATAGCTGCATCTATTCTGGCAGCTATGTTCCCTTCAAGACTATAGGGTTCTGCTCCGCCAAAAAATCCCAGCAAAGCCCAGTAGGAAAGTAAAAAGACTGCTATTACAACCCATAGATAATCACGATTTACTGACAGGCAGATTAGGGTGCCTATTCCGTAAGCAAGAGCAATCCTTTGTAAAACGCCCATGATCCTGAGAGTTGAATAATCCCTGCTGAAGTAAGGGAATATTGCCAGTAAAAGACCGAGGGCAAAAATTGTTATGGTGCGTCTGAATATTCTGAAGATTGATGCGGTATTTATCTCATATCCGTATTTCTTCATAGAGTACCAGATGGAGACTCCGACAATGAAAAGGAAAAAAGGGAAAACCAGGTCGGTGGGTGTGCATCCGTTCCATTCAGCATGACGTAAAGGAGGATAAACGTATTTCCAGCTCCCGGGTGTATTTACGATGATCATAAAAGCTATCGTTAATCCACGGAAGATATCGAGGGAAACCAGTCTGCTGCCTTTTTTTGCCATGACAGATATTAATAGAATTACGTAAAAATAGCAATTTAAAGGATATTGAGTGCTGTATTTCGGATAAGGAATAAGTGTACAGAATACACTTATTTTTCAGTTCCGGATTATTTTTTTATTTCAATAATTCCTATCCCTGGTCTTTCATTCAGTGTAATTTTACCATCCGAAATTATTATACCATCATAACAGTCGTTGCTGATCAGCAGGTTCCCATCCAGGTCTGCCCAGTGTGCCAGAGGTGACAACTGAGCTGCGGCAGATATTGCGCATGAGGTTTCAGTCATACAGCCTATCATAACCTTCATGTCCATAGCTTTAGCCATCTGTGCCATTTTATAAGCAGCATTCATTCCACCGCATTTCATGAGCTTTATATTGATACCTGAATAAATGCCTTTAAGATTTAATACATCGCCAATTGTTTGTACAGCCTCATCGGCTATTACGGGGAGAGGTGAGTTTTGTGTAAGCCAGGCAATATCATCAACCTGATTTTTAGGCATCGGTTGTTCAATGAAAATTATATTTTTGTCTTTCAGCCAGTGAGACATCTCCAGGGCATAGTTTTTGTCTTTCCAGCCCTGGTTGACATCAACACAGATCGGTTTATCAGAAACTGTTCTGATGGTTTCTATCATTTCTTTATCATTTCCCAGGCCAAGCTTTACTTTAAGGACTTTGTATGGTTCCGCTTCAGCAACTTTCTGTTTTACCACCTCCGGTGTATCAATACCTATTGTAAAACTTGTATCAGGGGTCTTTGCAGGATCAAGTCCCCATAGCCTGAACCATGGTTTTCCGACCAGTTTACCGACCAGGTCATGCAGTGCAATATCTACTGAAGCCTTGGCTGCATAATTCCCTGGTGAAATATTGTCAATATATAACAGGATATCCTCCATAAGGAAAGGATCATTAAATTGTTCCATGTTTACCCGGGAAAGGAATTTTAAAACAGTCTCATGACTTTCGCCGAGATAAGGAGGCATTGAAGCTTCCCCGTATCCTTTTATACCGTCATACTCCATTTCAGTAAGAACCACAGGTGTCGTGGTCCTTGAACCTGAAGCAAGAGTAAACACATGCTTCAATTGAAGCTCATAAGGTTTATACTTAAGTTTCAGGGATGAAACTCTCTTATTAATCCGGTTTGATTTTTTCATCGATTCATTTATGCACGAAACAGTATTGCCTGTAATCATCGCTCCTGCAAGCAAACTACTATATTTAATAAATTCCCTTTTTTTCATTCAATCCTGATTTGTTTATAATTGTCAGATGGCTTGCCTGGTTTAAGAAACAGAATTCAAATGTTTGAATTTAATTAGCTCAAGTTGCTTGTTACTGGTTACTGGTTACTGATTCGGACTTCTGTAGCAAGCTACAATCTCATTTCAAATAACTTGCAACCAGAAACAAGTAACTAGCAACTAAGGTTAATTCTGCATATTATACCAGCTATGCTGGGCAACATGCTCAACTCCTTTTACTGAACCTGTTCCTATTATTCTTCTTGCTCCCCTAATTGTTTCCCCGAGATAACTGCTGTAATTTGAACGGGTTGAATCGAGACTGTTTACTCTTATCATACCTGAATCGTGAATAACCTCAGTATCACCGATATACATACCTGTATGCGTTATGATTTTCTCGCCTTTGCTGTTTAAACGTCCGAAAAAGACCAGATCTCCAGGTTGAAGCAAGTCAGATGATTTTGAAATATCTATTTCAGTACCATTCCGGAATTGCTGTGATGCATCCCTGGCAAGAATTACTCCACCTGTAAAATAGACAGTTTTGACAAAACCGCTGCAGTCAGCCATTTTGGTTGAGGTTCCGCCCCACAGGTATGGTGATCCTTTGAGTGATTTTGCGAAGTCTATCAGCTTCTCAGCCTCGGGTTTGATTTCAGAGCACCATTTACTAAAGAGATGAGAATCTCTCATATTAATCCGGCCGCACCTGCCATCAGGCAATTCTATAACATAATAATTCTTTTGTTCAGCAATAAAATTTACTATAGTTCCTGACACAATATCGGAAACCACCTCACTATCACTCTCTTCAGAAAAAATATCTCCCGATTTTGCAGTATATATAAGCCGGGCTGACTGTTTCCATTCAGCAATTTGCTCTTCATTGAGTTCTTCAATTCCACTGTCATTAGCCCAGCCAATATAATAGTCGGGGGTTTGTACAAGCAGCCAGCTCCACTTCTTCTTAAGAATCTTAACCGGAGTACCCATAATTGCCTGGGAAACCATTTCGCTTGAATGGGAAGGCTCCTTTTTTATATTGCAGACGCTTACAGAAACCAGGCCCCATATCTTACTGATTGCAGAAGTGTCAGGTAAAATATTTATACTATCATGAACCGTTAATCCTGATCCGATAAGAAAGTCTGTGATCTCTTTTTTTGCTTCAGGAATATTTGTTTCACCTTTAATCAGGAACTCCTTATCAGATAATATTTTCAGGTCAATGCTACAGATACCTTCACGTTCATCCGTAACCCATCTGACCGCAATTGAATCGACACCCTGCCGTATTTGGACCGGTACTTCGGATGGATTGCATCCCGAAATCAAGAGAAGTGATATAAATGCCGTTAAATACCTCACAAAAAGAATGAAAAATTGCGCTATAAATATTACAAATCTAATCTTCTAAAAAGTATTTTCTCAATTTACCTGCTTTAAATTACAACAGCAATTATTAATTATAAAATCAGGAGCACCCTGACTGGTGCCCCTGATTTCATTACCTGGAATTTTTTTACCAGCCAGGATTTTGAGTTAATGTATGACCCAAATCGCTGTAAAGCTTAATCTGATCCAGAGGGATGTTATTCAGGTATTGTCTTTCATAATACGAGTCGCCTGGTACCCAGTCCCTTCTCATATTTAAATCATAGAGATTGTAAATAAATGCTTTCAGAGGTTCTCCCACCGGATCAGGATAAGAGAACCTTACTGCTGCAAGGATTTTGGTTCTTGTAGCGCTTGGAAACTTGGCAAGATCGACATAAGCTCCCCTGCCTAATGTTGTCGGGCCGGCAGTTTCCGCAGTCTTCAGGTAATCATACTTTTTCCAGCGTTTAAGGTCATTCTTGCGGAAGCCTTCAAAGATAAGCTCAACCCAGCGCTCCCTGCGGATCTCCCAGAGCAACGGAGAAACAGTGGGATCCCTGTCAGGATCGACAATTTCAACACCGTTTGCAAGTACTGAAGTCCCTGATACAGTCATCGGAGGAAGTTTTGGCAGAACAGCGCCGGCATTGTTCTTCTTGATATTCCTGTTGCGAAGTTTGTTGATGGTCTTGTCTGCATCAGCTTGTGTGAACTGACCGAGTTCTGCAGCAGCTTCAGCCATAGTAAATCTTCCTGTTTCGCATGCCCGTCTCCCATCTTCATGAAGGGGCCGGTATTGAAACCCACAAACAGGTTTCCGTTAAAATCAAGCAAAAAACGGTCGTTACCCCAGAGTCTGTTAAATGTAAGTCCGGCAGATTCAGACCAGTTCGTTTCATGGTTTCCGGGAAGAACATAGCAGGGTTTGATCAGTTTATCAAGTGCTTTCTTCACTGCCAATAACTCGGCATCTGATCCTGTATTTGTAAGATCGCCTGTAACAACGGTAAAGTCGACTTTTGTCTGGTTTATCTCATCGACCATAAGGTGAAGTGAAGTATCACTGGAAGATGCCGGATTAACATGCAAATCCGTTAAGAGAGCAAATGTGACAGGTTGCTGTCCCGGGAGTATGACAGTTTTCGTTGTTATTAACAAAACAAATAAAACTGCGAACTTGCTAAAAAACCTGGTGATATACATACTCATTCTTTTCATCACCAATGCTTTAACGGATATATTTCATGTTGGGCAACAAGTAATATACAACATCAAAAATAAGGTGAGAAACCTCATAAATCAGCAAAAAGATGTATTACATCTTACAAATTTATGAAATTGAATTAAAAAAATTAACTATAATTGGTTAAAAAATAGAACAGACAGGCATATTATTACTTTTAAGCAATAAGTGGCTGATTTATAGCAGATTTGTGCTCATTGATATAATTAAGGTTTAGAGTCAATTACCGTCGGTTTTAACCGAAGGTCTAATGGGCTAAAGCCCTAAAGAATTTTGTTTAAATCTTTGAATTGAATAAGTTTAAAAATCGAATAAATATGAAACTCAGGTTATTGATAGTCAATTCATTCCTTTGTTTTGTACTGATGATCTTACCATCCTGCAACCTGGATGGTCAACCGGTGGAAACAGGTCTGGAGATGCTTATCAAAAGCAAATTTGAAGTATTGAAAGGCAAAAAAATCGGATTAATTACAAATCCAACCGGAGTTGACAGAAATTTAAAATCAGCGATTGATATCATAAACAATGTTCCGGGTGTAAAACTCGCAGCACTCTATGGTCCTGAACATGGAGTAAGGGGAGAATTCACAGCCGGAGAGATCATCGGTTCAGCATCTGATCCTTCCACTGGTCTGCCGGTATACAGTTTATACGGGAAAACAAGGAAACCGACAAAAGAAATGCTTCAGGGAATAGATGTTCTTGTTTATGACATACAGGATATCGGATCGCGGTCATATACCTATATAAGTACTTTAGGGCTTGCCATGGAGGCTGCAGCGGAGAACAATATCCCGTTTCTTGTCCTCGACAGACCAAATCCTCTTGGAGGCATAAGGATGGAAGGTCCACTGGTACAACCGGGATTCGTATCTTTTGTAAGCCAGTATCCGGTACCATATATACATGGAATGACTGTCGGGGAACTGGCAATATTTCTTAATGAGGAGGGATTACTCAAAGGCGGTATCAAATGCAAACTGGATGTAATTAAAATGAATGGCTGGAAGAGAGATATGGATTTTGAAGATACAGGTCTGCCATGGATCCCCTCATCTCCGCACATACCTCATGCACAATCGGCAATTTTTTATCCTGCCACCGGGATAATTGGTGAGCTTTATGTTGTCAGCATCGGTGTCGGATATACTTTACCATTCCAGCTTTTCGCTGCGGAATGGTTCAATGCGGATTCACTCGCACAGAATCTGAACCTGCTTGACATACCGGGAGTAATTTTCAGGCCTGTCCACTATAAACCATATTATAGCGTCTCCATGGGGGAAATGGTACATGGAGTTCAGATCCATTTAACAGATTATAAAAAAGCTCCGTTGTCCCTGCTCCAGTTTTACATTTTGCAGGAAGCCCATAAACTATGGCCCGGGAAAGATGTTTTTGCATTATGCGAAAAATCCCGTCTCGATATGTTCGATAAGGTATGCGGAACAGATAAAATCAGGACTGAATTCTTAAAAACCTGGAAAGTAAGTTCCATTCTTGACCTGTGGACAAGAGATATCCCTGCATTCAGGAAAAAAGCGGAGAAATATTTCCTTTATTAACTACTATCTTGCACCATGGGTGAAATACTCAGGTTCGCTTTCAGTATTTGTCTGGCTCTGAGAGGTAACCACATAAAAATACTTGCTGATATCTGTATAATTATTAAGTGTAAAAGTTACACTTATTTCTGAGGTTACCAGGAAAATATTTTTTGGATCATTCAGATCAGCAGGCTTCCCTTTTCTTAATTTGTAAATGATAAACTTCTTTGTGTTATCTCCTTTTTCCCAGGAAAGATGGATTGAATCACCATTTACTGCCAGGTATGCTTCTGAAGGCATTTGAGGAATGATAGGTACAATACGGCTGTTTGCCGGAGGAAGTGAAGGAAACCTGTACATATCCCTGCTGAGCCTTTCTTTAAGACGTAAAGGATTGTTGCGGAGGACTTTTGCACTGAAGAACATACTCCCGTTTATATTTGGGAAAGTGCGGTTCATTTCCAGCTGTCTGACTATTTCTTTTGAGGTTCTCCACTCTTTAGCGGTAACTTTACGTCCGATCCTGTAAGGAGCCTGTCCGATATAAAGCCTGCAACCAGATGCATTATGGCTCCACCAGTCTGAAAGAACTGAATAGTCTGCAACTTTAAATCCAATGTGCCAGTAGATCTGTGGCGTAACATAATCGATCCAGTCATTCTTCTGCCAGAGCAGGATATCTGCAAACAGGTCATCGTAGTTGGTCACACCTGCCTGAGTTGCCGACCCAAGGGTATCTTTATCCCTGTTTCTCCATACTCCGAAGGGTGAAATACCGAATTCTACCCATGGTTTAATTGCTTTTATGCTGTCGTCAGGGAAACTGACATTAGCAATCCGGTACGGATAAAAATAGTCATCCATATGGATTGCATCTATGTCATAGCGGCGCACCACATCGCTTACGACCTTTGATACATAATCGCGGGTTTCCTGCAGCCCGGGATCAAAATAAACCGTCCTTCCGTATGTAAGAAACCACTCCGGGTGGATCCTGGTAATATGGTTTGAAGCAGTAGTATCCGCTGTGTCTTTTACAGCCCGGTATGGATTTAGCCATGCATGGATATCGAGTCCGCGCTTACGGCATTCTGCAATAACAAATTCAAGGGGATCATAATAAGGTTCGGGTGCTTTACCCTGCACACCATTCAGCCATTGTGACCAGGGTTCCAGTGATGATGGATAAAACGCATCAGCTGCCGGTCTTACCTGGAAAACAACCGTGTTCAGGTTATATTCTTTCATTAAGTCGAGAAGCCCGATCATCTCCTTTTGCTGTTCACCAGTAGAAAGGTCCTTTTTTGAAGGCCAGTCAATATTGTTTACGGTAGCAAACCACGCGGCACGCATTTCATGCTTCGGATAATTCTGGGATATGAGATTCTGAGGCAGTATTACAAAGGGGAGCAAAATTGTCAGCCGGAAGAAACAGGTTCTACATAACAGAAAAATCAATCTACTCATATTGTAATGTCTCCTTCCATGCTTTTCTCAAGTTCACGTGCATGCATCAGGAACTCATTAAGGCTCATCTCTTTATAGAATATCATTCCATGTGTGGCACGGATTTTCGGACTTTCATTTTCATAGAAGAAATCTTTTCCGAGAATCAGCTGAACACGCTTGAACTGCTCAACCCAGACTTGTTGTGAAAGGTCGCTGAAGGGCCCGTCAAGTTCATGGCTTGGGAATGATGCATCCACCTGGCTGATATAACAATTTTTAAATGACCAGTTCAGCACGGCCATTGAATTCAAAGAAACAGGAGTAAATACATTTGCTTCCGAAGGATGAAATCTGTACCAGACATTTCTATAACCTATTATCCTGAGAGCTGACAGGTCTTTTTCCTTCTTCCATTGCCGCATGGCTTCAGCCAGTGCCTGAAGGACCTTATAATGAGTACCAGGTCCGGATCCTTCCGGATCGAATGCCAGACTTATCACTGTCGGCTGTATGCGTTTCAGCATTTTCAGGATTGGTTCCACATCGCGTTTTTTCTGTGGCAGAGGAGTAAACATATCTCCTGTATAAAAACCAAGCCTCAGGTGCCTGATATTCTGAACTTTAACGCCATAGTGTGCCCATACCAGTTCTTCTTCATATTCACGGAGCATACCTTTAAGTTTCTGGATATCCGGTGGATTTTTCTCTCCGCTGTAACTTGATCTTAATAAATCGATATTCTTTTCCAGCTGGTCTGTCAGATCCTGTTTAGATCTGAGGTTGTAGATCTCTACCATTACTCTGGTAATGCGATGACAGATTCCTCTTAATTTACCCTTTTCATCCCTGGCTGCAATTTTATCAAGATAATGACTGACATCCTTATCAAACTTATACTTAAATCCACTTTTGAAGAAATCAGGATATTCAAGCATCTGGATCTTTCCCTGGTGTATATGATTCAATGTTTCCTGCAAAAGGTTCTGGAGCATAATATTTGTAACAGCTGTGAACCCGGAGGTTAATATCGCGAAATGAAATTTATTTGAATGAATACGGAGCTGAGGGATAATGCAGGGAAAAATACCCAGCATAATATCATCATGGTGCGGTCCTGTATGAAGGAATGTCTGATCATTCTCTTTTTTCACGCCAGCCCCGATCTTCTTTTTTGTCGAATCGATCACCTCTTTCACCCTGGTGATACTAAGATCAGGAATCAGTGAGCAATATTTATCATTCCTCAGATCGTTGATTACCAGCTTATGAGCATATTTATCGATCCTCTGGCAAAGATCAAAGATCGCTTTTTCTGTTTTCTCAAAGGTCCATGCTCCTTCCTGGTAATATTTTTCAATACTGTCGTGAAGCTGTACAGCGGCTCCTTCGGTAAGATAAAAACGTGCATTCTTCAGTCTCTGGAGAACTGTAGCAGGGTATAGATTATCCGGACCATTTTCAAGGGCATTCTTTATAACATGAGCTTTCGCCTCACCGGCAGCAAAAACGATTGAAACACATTCCGGATTGTAAGTTATTGTGCCCAGACCTATTGTTATCACAAGCCTGTTTCTTGAAACTTCAATACCCCCCATATCTCCTGCTGAAGCTGCCTGTGTTTCAAAGTTGGTCGCTGTTAATCGTGTTGATGAGTTGTGATCACTTCCCCTGGTATTAAAAGCTATATGTCCATCAGGTCCGATTCCTCCAAGGAAAAAGCCAATTCCGCCTAATTCTCTAATCCTGTTTTCATAATCTGTACACCAGTTGTCAATATTGAATACTGAAGCTTGCTGGATCTTTTCCAGCGAGGTTGTGGCTTCCCTGTTCCTGAGTGAAAGATCTATCCGGTTGTCGGGAAAGACCTCAGAAAAATGCATGCCATCAGATAATGTGATTTTATCAGAGTTAATCAGTAAAGCATTATCCGGATCAAGATCAAATCCTTTTATATAATAATTAAGGACATAATCATAGAAACTGTTATGCTGTTTTGGCCTGATAGGATAGAATTCATCCATCTGGACAAAGTGCAATCTTTTCAGTGAAGGTTTTTTTATAAGATAAAGTCCATTCTCTTCCATTATCTTTCTGTTTTCCCGTTTTCCCCAGCCATTTAAAATCCGCTTTGTCCATTTAATAAAATACTCTGGAGTTTTGCCTGTGGGAAGGCTGATTACGCCTTCAGGATTTTGAGCAACCCATTCAATAAATTTCAAAGAAGTCAATAATCCCAGGCTTGGAAAATTCTGAACAACTACATAGGGGAGCTTTGTGGAATATTCAGTTCTTCCTGAACGCTTAATGAATGATTGCTCAACCTTTGTTAATCCTTTGATCTTCATAACTTATAAAATTCGAAAAACCTTGTTTCATATTTTTAAAATCGCTTCATACATTATCTCTGCCGGATGATAAGCAGATCTCCCGGTTCCTTCTGTTATCTGATTCCTGCAGGATGTTCCCGGGGCTACAATTATCGTGTCTTCTGATGCAGACCTGACGGACGGGAATAATACCATCTCCCCTATTTTCATACTCAGTTCATAGTGTTCTTTTTCGTACCCGAACGAGCCGGCCATACCACAACATCCGCTTGGAATTTCTTCAACTTTATAATTTACCGGTATCGTAAGCATTTTTCTGGTAAAAGAAGTGGAAGATATCGCTTTTTGCTGACAATGACCATGCAGCTTCATAAACCTGAAATCCCTCGTAAACTGGTCAGATCTTATTTTCCCCTTTTCAACCTCCCGGCATATAAATTCATCCAGCATCAAAGCCCGGTTTCCAAGTTTTCTGGCCGCATTCTTTAACTGATCATCTACAATTTCCGGGTACTCGTCTCTGAATGTCAGTATCGCTGATGGTTCTATTCCTATAAGCGGAGTATCATCTTCTATGATATCTTTCAGGAGTAATACATTCTTGTTGGCAATTTTTTTTGCAGTTTTCAGCAATCCTTTTGATAAGAATGTTCTTCCGCTTTCTCTGTGGGTTGGAATAACAACCTGGTATCCAAGCTTCTCAAGAAGCAGAATTGTTTTAATACCGATGGCGCTTTCATTATAATTGGTAAACTCATCCGCAAAAAGATAAACCTTGCCATTATTGCTGATCCTGTCCAACGAATCGCGCTGGTTTTTACGTTTCCACCTCCTGAGAGTTATTCCTGAAAGAGAAGGTATTTTCCGATTACCGGCAAAACCGATTATTTTTTTAAAGATCAAAGTTCCTGTCACAAAATTGGCAACCGGTCTTACAATCTTACCAAACCTGTTTATCCGGGGCAGCCAGCCGATCAACAATGTGCGGAATGGAATTCTGTGAATCTCGTAATAGTGCTGAAGGAATTCAGCTTTGAACCTTGTCATGTCAACATTTGACGGGCATTCCGATTTACAGGCTTTACATGAAAGACAGAGGTCCATTACCCGGTAAATTTCGTCATGATCATACGGGTATTTCTTCCGGGAACGGGTAAGATATTCACGTAAAATATTAGCTCTTCCGCGTGTTGATTTATCCTCATCCATTGTGGCCATGAAGGTAGGGCACATAGTTCCGCCAATTAATGAGCTTTTACGACAATCGCCTGATCCGCTGCACTTTTCGATTGCAAAAAGCAAGGTTCCCTTTTCCGGAAAATTAAAAATTGTATCGAGTGGTTTAGCCTGTTCACCTATAATGTATCTCAGATTCTCATTCATCGGTGGTGTATCGATAATCTTTCCGGGATTAAGTATGTTTTCCGGGTCCCATGTCCTTTTTAACTCTTTTAATAATCTGTAATTATGTTCTCCCAGCATCAGAGGGATGAACTCTCCCCTCAAACGGCCATCACCATGTTCGCCGCTCAACGATCCCCTGTACTTTTTCACAAGCATTGCTATATCTTTTGCCAGGTTGCGATAAATATCCACATCTGCGGGATCTTTAAGATTTAATAACGGACTAAGGTGCAATTCTCCTGTCGCAATATGGGCATAATATGCACAACTGAGATTGTATTTTTTCAGAACCTGTTGAAATTCAGCAACATACTCGGGTAAAAATTCCGGCAGAACAGCGGTATCTTCAATTACCTGGACACTTCTTTTTTCTCCGGGGATATTAAGCAGTACGCCTAATCCTGCTTTCCGCAGATCCCATACCTTCAGCATCTCTTCTTCACCGGTATAAAGAGGGAAATGATAACCATACCCTGATATCGCCAGTTCTCTTTCAATACTTAAAGCAGCTTCTTTAATCTCTTCTGTGGTATCTCTTAAAATCTCGACGAGTAAAACGATCTTCGGCTCTCCTTTAATAAAAAACCGGTTTTTATTTTGCTCGATATTATCCTTAGTACAATTGAGAATAAAATCGTCTATCATCTCAATTGCAGCCGGATTGTGCTTCAGAATTAATATATTGGCTTTTAAAGCATCATGCAGGCTGGCAAAGTGGGCACATATGAGGCCTGTCTTTTTTGACGGAAGAGGCACCAGATTTAGCTTCATTCTTGTCGTAAAAGCCAGAGTACCTTCGGAACCTGAAAGCAATCTGCATATATTAATCTTCCTGCCATTACCGTTAAAGGGATCTGAATCCATCAGAGCATCAAGAGCATATCCATTGTTTCTCCTCTTCAGCTCCGGATGCGGAAACTCTTTTCTGATCTCATCCCTGTTTACCGGGTTTGATAATATTTCACGGATATTTCTGTAAATTAAAGTCTCAAGAGAACCGGGGTTTTCTTCACATTTACGGTGAAATTCTTCACCTGTTAATTCTTTAAAAGTCACTTCCGATCCATCAGAAAGTATAACATCCATTTCAAGAATATGATCCCTCACAGAGCCATAGATCAGAGAATGGAGTCCGCATGAGTTATTGCCAACCATGCCTGCCATGCAGCAGCGGTTGGCAGTTGATGTCTCAGGTCCGAATTGCAGACCATGCAGTTCAAGAAATTTATTAAGTTCAGCAAGTATTACCCCCGGTTCAACAACGATCCATTTTTCTGTACGATTGAATTCAACAATAGCGGTCATGTACTTTGAAACATCAATTACAATACCTGAACCAACAACCTGTCCGGCAAGAGATGTGCCTGCTCCCCTTGGTATTATGGAACTTTTAATTGATCGTGTAAACTCAATTATTTTTTTAATGTCCTCTTTATCCTTTGGCCTTGTGACAGCCAGAGGCAACTCCCGGTAAGAGGATGCATCGGTGGCATAAAGTATTCTCTGAAGATCATCAGTATACAGATCACCATGAAGTTCTTTCTGTAATGTACTGAATATCATTTTATTTGTCTTTCTTTTTTATCCCGAAAGCCGGATCGATTCTCAGAAATCTGATAGCAATCAGACCGGGTATTGAACAAAGTATCACATAGATAAAGAAATGCTGGTATCCCAGCAATTCTTTCATCGATCCCGAGATCATACCCGGCAGCATCATACCAAGTGCCATAAGGGATGTACCGATTGCATACTCAGCAGTTTTGTACCTGCTTTCACCAACAAAATGAAGCATATACAGCATATATGCAGTAAATCCGAAACCATAGCCGAATTGCTCCAGGGCAATAGAAAGATAAATGGAAATATCACCGGGCATTGGCTGAACAAACGAAAGATAGATATAGACGCTTATTGGAATATTCATACATAATGCCATAATAAAGATAAGTCTTTTCAATCCGAATTTTGCAGCAGTTATTCCTCCCAGAATACCTCCAAGAGTTAAACAGGCCATTCCGATTGTGCCGTATGCTATGCCATATTGTGCAGAGGTAAGTCCTATACCTCCTGAACTCCTGGAGTCAACGAGGAACGGAGTTGCCACCTTAACCAGCTGTGACTCACCCAGCCTGTAGAAAAGGAAGAATAAAAGTGCCGGGATAATGCCGGGTTTTGTGAAAAATGAGACAAAGACATCCTTATAAACGCTCCATCCTATTTTCTCCCTGTTACTCTCTTCAACAGGATGTGGAAGCATTATCCTGTTATATATTGCCAGTAGCAAAAGGACAACTCCAATGATAGCGAGAGAAACAGTCCAGCTGAAAGCAATATTTCCTGCTGTTATTAAGAATCCTGAAGAAGTTCTATCTGTAAGATTATGATTTACTTTTACAGAGAGTGCGACCGGTGTATTCCAGTTAATGCTTGTAAATTCAAACCGGCCGGTCTGCTTTTTGGAAATATCGATATCCTTGCTGCCTGTTTTTCGTATGACATTTACTACAACAGTTTCACCCTCTTCAGGAGGTGCTGAAAGAGCAATATAAATGACCGAAGAATCGATCTCTGACTTACCTGCCTGAAATACAGGTACCTGCAGTTCTCCGGGAAAAAGAAGTATTGAAGGCTCTTTTTCTGATTTTGAAATATTAATTCCGGAAGGGTCGAAAGGAGTAAATTCCTCTGCCGGAACTGATCTTGCTTCGAATGATACAGACTCCAGCCCGGTATTCTTCTGGATAAGCCCGGCGATGACAGGCAGCAATCCCAGAGCTGTAAGCATCGCAAAACGGTAAAATGTTGAGCGTATCCCAACAAAAAAAGCCTGCTTATGCTGGTCAAGAGCATACATATAAAATCCGTCTGCGGCAATGTCATGGCTTGCTGAAGAAATTGCGATTACTGCAAAAATTGCTATTGTCAGAGGGTAAAAGACGGGTAATGGCATTGCTATTCCCACTGCAATAAATGCCACACCAAGCAATAACTGAGTCCATATAACCCAGTTACGCTTGGTGGAAACGACATCAATGTAGGGACTCCAGAGAGGCTTTATTGCCCATGGAAGATAAAGAAGACTGGTCCAGAATGCGAATGAGGCAATTGAAATACCCATAGTTTTGTAAATGAGACCTGAGGTTATCATTACAATACTGTAAGGTATTCCCTGGAAGAAATAAAGAGTCGGAATCCATACCCATGGTGAGCGATCTTTGCGTTGTTCCATATTATAAATTCTAAAGCCTGTTAAATGAATATCCTTTTGAAGAAAAATAACTGATTATCTCTCCCAATTTATGATAAAACTTGTCAGTCCGGTCGGGATGAGTACCAAGGTGAATGAGTATAAATGCACCATTGAGGCCACTTGGTTCAGCAACTTCAAAACTTTTCAGCCTGTTTAGTAATTCCTCTGAAGACTTATAATTCTGCATATCGGGTGTCGTATAGTCTGCATTAGTACCTGTCCCCGGAGAGAAATTTATAAGCTTCACCCCCATATCTGCTGCCCATGAAGCGATTACGGAATTGTACCATTCATATGGTGCAAGAAAGTATCTTGTCCCGGAGAGATCAGCCTTTCTCTTTTCAAGCTCCTTATAATTAGCTTTAAGATCAGCCTGAAAAACACTCTTATTTACCAGTAATGAATCCCTTTTCTCCCACGATGCATAAAGCAGGTGCTTATCTGAATGAGGGCCAAGGAAATGATTATCGGAAATGATCCGTCTGACAGCAGAAGCATTTTCAGGATTTCTCAGGAACTTACCTGTCAGGAAAAATGATCCGCCTGCTTTATTTTCGGACAGAACATTTAAGATGTGTCCCGCTCCTTCTCCATATTCATCAGCCGAGAAGATAAGGTATATTTCTTTCCTGTTAATGTTTTTCCTGATCAATGCATCATATGAATCGACAATTATTCCCGATTCATTCTGTACCTGTTTTAGTCCGTCATTTTCTAAAGTGGAAAGATAAATAGTCAGATCCGCAGTGCCGTCCATTGTAGGTTCATTAGTGCTGTAATCACCGATATCATCATGATATACAACTTTACCATTCTGGAAAGCTGTATAGTCATCGGGGCGTAACAAACCAACTCCCCGTAATCCTTTAAAAATAGTAGTAAAAACAGGTCCGTCTATCAATCCTCCTTCGGGAATTTTTCCTCTCAAATATGTAAGTGATGCATGGGGATAAAGCGGATAATCACCGCCCGCCGGTAAGCCGCATATCATTGATGTGCCCCACGGATTGCATCCAAAAAGCCAGTCCCTTAAAGCTGCTTCAGAATTTTTAAATTGCATATCGCCGGAAGCTTCCGAGTATAACCTGTGCTGTGTCAGAGAAGCTGTTATATAATTATTTGAACACCAGATAAATGGTACTTTTACCTGGAAGGGATCTGTTTTTCTTCGTTCTTCCATTAAACGAAGACCTTTCCTCATAAAAGCCAGGTACTTATCAGAATACACGGTCTGAGATTGTCCCAGTCTGGCATGCCCGAGATTTACAAAAGGATAAAACTGGTAATGCCTGGCAGTGTCTTTTTCAATCCATGGCGATACCGGCTCAAGAGTACCCCAGTAATCCGCCTGTGCAAGGAAAGCAGAGTCTCCGGTAAGGCTGAACATTTCCCAGGCGGCAAGCTCAAGATCGTCGACATAATTATCTTCCTCATAAAAATAAGGTGAGACATTACACGCTGTCTGGGTAACCCCGGGATCAGTAAGAGCGAACTCCCACGCGTCTTTTGCCTTGCCGGCCAGCCGGGCAGACAAAACCGGATCATAATTTTTAAATATTTCTGACCCAAGGGCAAAAGCGGAAGCATACTTTCCTGCAGCAGATGAAACACCTGTTGTCCTGTTTTTAAACCTTGCAAGACCCTGGGATTTTCCTGTTACGAAATATACCGGACGGTATAATCCGTTGCCGTACGATGCAGAGTCTTCAGTCGGTATTCTGAATCCCTTGTGATCGCGGTCATCGGCGATCTGGTTGTACATTTCACCACTGTCGGGATTCATTTTTATTAGCCAGTCAATTCCCCATTTTGCTTCATCCATGATATCGGGAATTCCATTACTGCCCTCATCTCCGGATGCATTATAACTATCATTAAATATGCCCGGATTTCTTGAGTAGGCAAAGAGCATCTGGTAGACAGCATTAGCCGAGGTAGTAACATACTGAAGGTAGTCGCTTGCATCGTGCCATCCCCCGGTAACATCAATTATTTTCCCGGTTTTATCAGGATGATCCACTATGAAACCATCATGAGTATGACAAGAATCTGCATAATACGGATTATAGCCACAGCGTTGCTGACGCATATAGCGGAGAAGGAAATCTGCAGTCCCTTTATAAATATCAGCCGAAATCCTGAATGGATCGGACTTAATACTGTTAGTCATGATATAGTAACCACCGGGCGATTCAACTTTTGAAAAGTCAAGTCTTGCTGCTGATTTCATACCCCATTCCTGCCCACTGAATTTCTCAGCCTTACCTTTAAAGATAATTTTATCAGTAACAGCATCATGAATACTGAAATCTTTTAAGGTTATGGATTCTGTTGAAATAAACACCGCAACTTTAACAGAATTTGGAAGATAACCAAGCTGATTAATTCTGATCCAGTTCTGACTCTTTACTGATGTCATGATCAGAGATATTGACAATAAAAAGAATAGTCGCCTACCCATTAATTTAATATCTTTTTTCAAGTATTGAACCTCTGAAGTAGTGATTGAGGATTTGCCGATATGAATATCCCTTTGAACCCATAACCGCAGCCCCTATCTGGCAGAGCCCCACGCCATGCCCCCACCCGGCACCATGGAGGATAAAAGTAGTCTCTTTAGCATCGCTTGTCTTCTCGACATAAAAGCACGAGCTGTAAAGATGTGATCTGGAAAGTGATTTCCGTATTTCGAGCTCCTTACCTATTATCATTGTCTTTCGGGTACCTTCAATCCTTAACCTTTTTATTCTCCCCGAGACTCCCCTTTCCAGGGGGATAAGATCTGTTATAGTTCCAAAATCAATACCGGTCCGCGTTTTAACCAGATCACTTAATCCCTCCTGAGTATAAGTTATTTTCCATCTGAAAAAATCATTTGTTTCCTGGTCGTAATCATTAAGCACCTGGGAAAGTATCTTTTTATCAGATGTATTACAGAAAGCTTCAGGATTACCTGATATCCATTTCTTTACATTCTCTTCTTTGGAAATGTCAAGACTATATCCTTCGGGAGGTACGTGATTATCAATAACTCTCTGAAGATATGGATGACTTACAGGCTCCCATACGTTTTCAAAAAGCTCGCTTATGCCCCCGCAGCATTTGTAATACCTGGTATCACATATAGAACTGCCGTAAGTAAGCACCTGGCCATATGTGTCTTTAATAACCTGTACAACTATTGGTGTCGAGGCACGTGTGATCCCCTGGTACCTCTGACAATGATCGTCAGCACAAACGTCATAATTCTGATGATCTTCCCTGTCGTACCAGCGTACAATTTCGCTGTCACTTTTGAAGCGGCTGTTATATGTCCCTGATGTTTCACCAGATTTCCTGCTCTTTTCAATCTGCGCTAACAGCCAGCTGCGTGAAATGACAGCATGGGCTTTCAGAAATTCCGGGGATGAAGTGGCACTCATTTCCGATGAGATCACACTGGTAAGGTAATCTTCGATAGAAAGCACATTAATGGCAGTTACTTTGCCATCTTCAACAATAAGTTTAAGGTTTCCTCTAAAAACCTGATCCTCTTTGCGTTGCCAGTGAAAATCTTTACCTATTGTAACAGCATGAAGAGTAAAAGAGGGGTCGTAGCCAATTACGGGAGCAAGCATGACCGGACTTGCTGACTCCAGTTTTTTAGTCTCATTCTGTAAAAAGACTTTGTGGCCTGAACATCCGGCTCTCCACATGCCAGTAATTGATGTACCTTCTGCACTTTCAAGAAAAGGTGAGTTCAGCGTGAAGGAAATTTCCTTGTCGGAGAAGATTCCGACACTTAATTGCGGTGCTTGTTTTTTACTTTTCATATTAATTCACTAAAAAAATCAGGTAACAGAGTTTCTTCCAGGCAAACCTGCCTGAAAATATCTGCAACATCATCCGGACTTATCCTGTTGAAGTCCTCTTCCCTTGGAGTGATAATGACACCTCCAAGGTCTACGGAAGCCGGACTAAGGAGGATCTGATCAATACCTTCTGCATAAAACTGTGTTGGCCGATGCAGTTTTCTTGGAATCAGATGAATTATCCATCCTTCCGGGGAATGGTATGCCAGGATATTCAGCATTGGCTCAGGTTTCTGGGGTTGCAGGACTGAAAACCTGTTAAAAAAATGATTGAAAACGTTAACCAGTTTTTCTTTATCGAATCCTTTCAAAGTTATTACACCCCTGAGATAACTTGTCCATTGCCATATCTCAATACCCGGTTTTACAGATAACAATTTCGTATGCTTTCCTGCAGAGAAATCTCTTTCGACAGGCATAAATCCTCTGTTCCCTGCCTGGAAATGGAAGTGGTCTGGAGCAGAAGCACCGCATTCCGGTCCGTTATAAAATATCACATAACCTGGTATAGCTTCGGTCAGAGAAAGCATTTTTCCAAAATTATTCATAATACGCTGATCTGTATGCAGGTCTGAAGGGATTGTCAGATGCCTGTTGAAAATAGGAAACGGATTGACAAGAACGGTAAATTCGTCTGCAAAAGTAACGCCGCGTTGCTGTACCGGTCTGTTTATCGGGCAGAGAAAACATGGCCTTGCTCCAATTGATTTTGAATCAATTTTTGCAGCTGATGATCTCATCCTTTCTGGATTGAATTGAACAAGTATCTCAAAATCTCCAAAATCAAGTATTTTAGTTTTTACCTTCTCAAGCTGACTGTAATTAACTTTTGCCAGTTCCCATTCAAGGAGCTGTGCAGCAAACAGATCGTTTATTTTGTCTGAGTACACAGTTCGGGTAGAAATTAGTTGTTTCCGGATTCTGTCAATAATTTTTTCCGTGCAAGCAGTTCAATTGTTCTTATCCTGTCCTTATACAGATTGTGGGCATTTGTTTTATGTACATCGAGAGCAGCATCAGAATTCTGCTCCCACCGCCTGCACAAATATAACGGCTCATATATCCGCCCTATCTGGTAGTATCGGCTTATTGCCAGCCCAAGAGCGTAATCCTCACCATAACTTACATTTGGTACCCTGATACTTCTTATAACAGGTGCATAAAATGCTCTCGGAGCTCCTAGTCCGTTAATCCTCAACGCATTATTTCTACCGTTTTCAGGAGTCCACTCCTTGTGATCGATCAATCCGGGAGGAATATCTTCAAGGTTGAAATTAACCATCTTATAGGAACCGACAACCATTGCACATTGCTGGTCGTAAAAGGCTTCTACAATCCTGGTTATAACACTGTTATCAATATAAAGGTCATCACTGTCAAGCTGAATAGCAAACTTACCGCACTGTTCGCTAAAAATTCCCTCATTCCAGCATCCGCCAATGCCCAGATCAAAGCGTTCAGGGATGATGTGAATAACCCTGTTATCTGTTTCAGCAAAAGATTGAATTATATCAGATGTACCGTCAGTGGAGTAATTATCAATCACAATAAGGTTGAATTTAAATTTTGTCTCCTGACTCAGAACAGATTTTATTGCATCTCCGATAGTCGTTACCCTGTTCTTAACAGGTATAATTACGGAAGCCTCATAAGCGAATTTTTCCGAATCAAACCTTATTTCCCTGAATTGAGGTTTCAACCAGGCATTAACCTTTTTAAGGTGATCTGTACACGCAAGTTCCATCTCGATCTGAACTGACCTGTTCCTGGGATCAACATAGTCGAATTGTTTTTCACCTGATTTACGCAAATCAGGCTCAATTTCAGTATAGAGCATTTCAGGAATATGTACAATAATGGATTTCTGTGAAACTTTCAGTCGCAGGTCATATAATCCCGCAAAATGGAAATCCTGTTCCATGCTCTTACATGCTTCCTTAAATGATGTCGTTTTAATAAGTATAACCGATCCGAAATTAAAATCATTGCGAAGGCTTCCTTCCTGATAATCGATTACCGGATGAGGAGAAAGACGATTATTCTTGTTCTCGTAATAATCGGAATATACCATCACGGCTCCTGTGTTTTCACTAACCTGCATCATCCTGCTGAGAGCGAATTTTCCCAGATCGAGAGGAAAGGTCTTGGTGTATATCAGTATGAATTCACTTGTCGCCAGATCAGACATCATTTTTAAAGTAGCTGTTGCAGTAAATTTATCGGATCGTATAAATATTACTTCCGGACCGGAATAAACCGGATAAGTTTCATCTTCAGTCATTATAACGATTTTTGCAGCCACACCTGATCTTTTGAATGAATCAATAGTACATTCAATAGACTCATTATCGGAGAATGGTATAAAGCATGTAATATTCTTTTCCATAGTCATTGTCTATTTTCCAAAAAATTCAATACCTGTTTCATTAACAGATTTCTTTGAGTTTCACTTATTATTGTTTCGAACGGGAATCCAAGAATAACTGTCCTGTAATCACCTCTGAATGTCACACCTGCAGATGAATTATTCTCATTATATCTGAAAGTGCAGATTGCGCCCTTGCCTGATGGTTCAATGGCATCCGGGGCTTCTACTGAATATACGGATCCTGAATATTCTGTATTAAAGTTAAAGGTTCCTGTAAATGCCGGTTTTCCATAATCTGTTGAATATACTTCGCCTTTCCTGACTGAATGACCGGTACGTGGAAGAAAATGAAGGTACTGACCTGCAAACTTTATTGCAGCTGAATCATCGGGAATGGCAAGGTCGGATCCTACATATGCGCCTGACATAAAGATATTAGTTCCGGATTGTGTTAATTCCATAATTTTCCGCATGAATTCCGGGGTATAAATTTTAAAATCAACCAATGAAGAGTCATTGAAAAATGGAGTTGATTTCTCCTCACCAAAGATTAAATCGACAATTTTCCATGATGAAGAATTAAATTTATCTGAACAGAAATACTCATCCGATGCAGAATAAAAGGAATACCCCGTTGCAATGATGGCTTTGCCATGAAGGTAGGGATAATCGAAGCTGTTTCCCGGAATAATATTCCCTGCCTTATCGGAATATGTTGCTCCCCAGCCTGGCGAGTCATCGTCGAACCATGGATTTTTCCTGTTAAAATCATATTGATCTCCGATAGTTACAATATCGTAATGATCCGCGACCCCGCGGTCGTCCCACCAGGCGATCCCGGCCATATTTTCATTATCGAACCATGCCGGTCCTGAGATACGGTCAAAGCCATTAATGACAAGGACCTTTTTTTCAGTGTCTGCTTTAATTCCGACAGCCAGGATTTCAGAATCAAAACTCTCTCCTCCATCATTGACAGCCGATACTTTAAAACTATATATTGTATCATAAGATTCAAGCTCAATTTCACACCAGGGTTTATCTGCTATAATTCCATTATCAAAGCCATTTTCACCCACCCGTTTATAAATTATATATTTATCAGGTTCAGCGGTCGGCTCATTTTTATCAGGTTCGGGTTCCCAGGAGAGTCTGATGGTTTTTCCGGATACAGGTACAATTGCAAAGTTTGTAACCGGCAAAGGCTGAACAGCATATTCCCGGTTTTCAACATATGACAGATATTTTAAAATGCCTTTATAAACTGCACGGCATACATGGAATCTGAACCGTGGATCAAGTCCGAATTTCTGGTCAGCCAGATTCTGATGCGATAACAATTCCAGTAATGTGCCGGGAACATCAGGTCTTCTGACCTCGTAATAAGGCCGGTCCCACAATCCCCTCCTTGTCCATTGGGCATCAAAAATCTTTCTGATATCCTCAACAACCTGAGTCTGAATAATATCTGAGAGATCTCTGCTGGCCATCCTTGATTTTCCATTCGGGAATTTACCTTTGTCAGTTCCGGTTGAATAAATTGCCAGAGTTCCTATCACTGAGTCATTCGGCGTCACCCCTGCGTCTGTATGAAAAGCAAGCGACAGATCCACTGGTATGCCTAGTCCTTTTGTCTGCATAGTATTTCCCGATAAATACGGATTACCGATCAGATAATTCACCCATAAGCTTCTGGACTGATAATCATCATTATAGTCGTTTTTATAAGTATTCGGACTGTAAACGAGGGTATCAGCCATTCCGGCATACTGAAGGTAATACCTTGCTGCTTCCAGAAAACGCGGCTTTCCGCTCAGCTTCCATTCAAATTCCGGTTTATTCAGAGAATCTTGAAGAAGCGCTCCTGAAGCTTTTGCTATTGCTGATTGCTGATTTTTAACAATTTCAGGAGAAGGTCGTCGTGCAACATTGCCCATACCACCTCCAAACCTAACGGCATCAAGCCCGATAAATTCATTGTTGTTATCTGATTTTATTGTAACTGATCCTATACCAGAATTCTTCCCCTGATTAAACTGAAACGTTCCCAGATAGATCCAGGTACCTCCTCCTATTGTTTGATTTACAATATATTCTGTACAGCCGCCGGTATGATTAACCCTATATTTTGCTGATTCGCAGTTATCAGGCCTTGCCGGGTAAGAGATATAAACTGCATAAAAACCTTTTTCAGGGATTTCGGGAATATATATGGCAGAATCGCCTGAAATAAAAAGTGAAGTTCCATGTTTAAACGGATTATAATCCGCGAAAAGGGTATCAGTCATCTGAAATCCCTCGTTTATTCTCCGGACAACACTATTAATGTTTAATACAACTTCAGAATTACCGGTTGACCTATCGTTATCAACAATAACCTCCCTGGTCTGTACATCACGTTCACGTGGTAAAAAAACGTTTGCACCTGCATTTTCCAGCATTTTTGTAAGGTAAGGCATGACATATGCCATAACTGAAATATCCTCCACAGTACCAAATAATTTTGCACGTTGAAATTCCCATCGGTCAAGGTTCATTTCAAAATAATATCCATGACTGTGCCAGAGTGCAATGGAGTTGCCGGCAAGGCCTTTTTCAGGGTAATTTGTACCTGATCGGCGAACCAGGATTTTCTTATCGCCACTGATTACGGGAAACCTTGATGAATCAACCAGAGTCTCTTTCCGGTAACAGTTTGGGATCAGCTGGTTTAAAATGTAATTGTTTGTTTTTACCTCTACCTCATATTTCCTGAATTTTCTCCCAAGAGATTCTTTTAGTGATTGAATAAAAAGATTGCAGCTTTCTTCCCTGAACGGATAATACGATAATCCGGGTGCAAAAAAAAGAGTTATTGTATCCAGCGTGCCAGCGATTTTAAATGAGTCCGGTTCAGGTTTAGCTATATGTTGCCAATGAGGCAAAGGATTCTTCCAGCTTTTTAGTTTTTCTGCTGCTACATGGCTGAGCCTGTCAAAATCCTGTGAAAATACTGTAAACGTATTGAATACCGTCAGTAAAACAAGTAACAACAGGTGTTTTGGCGGATTAAGATTCATGCACCGATCTATTAAGGAGGAAATATAAGTATAATAAGCCAAATCTGGAAAGTTTTTTAAATTTGTCATACATCTTACTAAAAGCAATTATTTTACACTAATTTTGTAGAAAAGGTACTGTAGAAAATTATTCTACTAATACATAACAAACTTATTTACAGCAACATAAACTATTTTTTTTGAATTTATGGTTTTGTTAGCAGACAGCGGTTCAACAAAGACAGAATGGAAAATAATAAAGGATAACAATCCTCTGGAATCATTATTCACCTCCGGGATTAATCCATATTTTTTATCCTCAGACGAAATATTTAATCTTTTAGTAAAAGAACTTCGCATTCATAGAAATAAAACCTTCGACAGAATATTCTTCTACGGAACAGGATGCAATAGTGAATCAAAAAACCATGTTGTCAGGGAAGCCCTTAATCATTTTGTTTCCGCTGATGAGATATTTATCGGAAGCGATCTTCTGGCTGCTGCCCGTTCTCTGTGTCAGAACAATCCGGGAATTGCCTGTATCATGGGCACAGGTTCCAATTCATGTTATTATAATGGCACTGTCATAGTATCGAATGTTTCACCCCTTGGCTATATACTCGGAGATGAAGGCGGTGGAGCTGTTATCGGAAGGAAACTGATATCGGCAGTGCTGAAGAAACAGGTACCTCAGTCAGTTATTGATATTTTCTTTGACACGTATAAAATAACCGCTGGAGAGATCCTGGAGAGCGTCTACATGAAACCTTTTCCGAACAGGTTTCTTGGTCAGTATGCCAGATTCATTTCAGACAATATTCATATTCCTGAATTACAGGAAATAATTACTACAAGCTTCGATGAATTCATCAGGAGAAACATACTCCAATATCCTGAATCGAAAGTATTACCGGTTCATTTTACAGGAAGCATAGCATTTTATTTCCGGCCTTTTCTCGAGGATTTACTAAAGAAGAATAATCTGACTCCCGGTATGATTACATTAACTCCAATGGTCAACCTTATTAAATACCATATCGCTAATCCTAATCCCGGAACATAATGATGGATCCTGAAAATATTTTTCAAAAAATAAGCATAACTGAATCGGCTTCAAATTTCGAAAATCTTGACAAGATGACGGTTAAAGAATTACTTACCAGCATAAACCTGGAAGATTCCAGGGTGCACATAGCAGTCAGGAAAGCTATACCTCAAATTGAGAAGCTGATAAATCGAATTGTAGGAAGGATGAAGAAAGGAGGCCGAATTTTTTATCTGGGCGCCGGTACAAGCGGAAGGCTTGGTGTACTTGATGCCTCAGAAGTTCCTCCTACGTTCGGGGTTCCGGATACAATGGTTATAGGATTGATAGCTGGAGGAGAGACCGCTTTGCGTAAAGCGGTTGAATCGGCCGAGGATGATCCGAATAAAGCATGGAAAGAGCTGGAGATATTTGATATTAATACGAAAGATACCGTAATTGGTATCGCTGCCTCAGGAACCACACCTTATGTAATTGGTGGAGTAAAAAAAGCCAGGGAGAACGGTATCCTTACAGGATGCATAACATGCAATCCCGGAAGCAAACTGGTTGAAGTAACTGAGATTCCCATCGTGGTGGTGGTTGGTCCCGAATTCGTTACAAGCAGTACCAGGCTTAAAGCAGGTACTGCACAAAAAATGGTCCTGAATATGATCACAACAACGGTTATGATAAAGCTTGGCAGGGTAAAAGGCAATAAAATGGTCAATATGCAGCTTACAAACAGAAAGCTGATTGAACGGGGAATCCGTATGATAGTCGAAGAATTAAACATTCAAAGGGAAGCAGCAAGAATCTTACTGATGCAGCATGGTTCCGTAAAGAAGGCTCTTGAATTTTATAAAAGAAACTACAGCGATCCTGTGTGATATTCTCAGTTTACGTATAAAATTAACCAGAAAAGGTCATTGTATAATTATACACTTGTTTTGATACCTATAAACTTTATATCCAAGTCTCATGGGAGATATTTTCAGTAAAATTGGAACCGGTCTTACTCTGAGTCAGAAAATTGAGCGCAAAGTTGAAGAGGCTATCCGACAGAAAAAGCTTCTTCCGGGCACAAAGCTGCCTTCCGAAAAAGAACTATGCGCACAATTTGCAGTCAGCCGCACTGCCCTGAGGGAGGCTCTCCGCAGGTTAAGCGCCAGAGGCCTTATTGATATTAAAAAAGGGAGCGGGATTTATATTACCGAACTGAAAATTGAAGATGCTATTAATTCCCTCCATCTTTTTTACGATTTAAGATTCAATTCCGATCTGATACTCCAGATCATTGAAGTAAGACGCCTTTTTGAACCTGAAATAGCCAGGCTTGCAGCCAGGAACAGAACTGAAAATGACATCAAAACCCTGCAAAAGAATCTTTCAGAACTCGAACGATGTAATCCGGATAACACTCAGCTTGAGGTTGATCTTATAAACAGGTTTCATATGAATCTTGCCAAGGCAACCTGTAATCCGATTGTAATAATCAGTCTTGAGCCTGTTTACTCTCTGCTTCCGAGGATGAGAAATCTTATTTATGGGAATATTGAGGGTGAAAAAGAATATACAATTAAATACCAGAAGGAATTAATAAAGGCATTAGAATCCAAAGACAGTAAGAAAGCTTATGAAGTTTCCGTGGCTCTGCTCCAACGTAATATGGAAATTTATAATAAGTATTTTAAAGCTTATTGATGGAGCTCTCTGATAACTCTTTTCATGAACATATTATAATATTACATGATTTTTCGGAATTTTATTAAATGCCTGTCAGTTGTAATAAATATACTGCAAAAGCTCTGATTCCTGTTTTCCTTAGCCTGATCACCTGGAATCTTTATTCCCAGGAAACAGACACTCTGAAAAAAGGAATTCATCAGGTTGAAAGTGAGTTCTATTCCACTATCTTTCCAAAAGATCAACCATACGATGGAAAAGGAATGCAGGTTCCGTCAAAACTAATAACAACCGGAAGTAAAACCCTGACAAGAAAAGTATTGGGCTGGCATCCCTACTGGGCATCATCTTCTGCATATCTTTCCTATGATTATGACGCTCTTTCACATATCGCTTATTTCAGTTATGAGGTTGATACAGCAACCGGGGGATACACTACCTTACGCGGCTGGAATACCACACCTATAATCGATTACGCCCATCAGAAAGGTACAAAAGTACTGCTAACGGTAACTAATTTTGGGTCGTCCAAAAATACCGAGATCCTCACCGATACTGTTAAACAGAAGTATATGATCCAGACACTTATTTCATTATTAAAATCCCGGAACGGGGATGGAGTGAACTTTGATCTTGAATCTGTCAGCTTCTCCCAGAGAGTTAATCTTGTGAACTTCATTGCGCTGGCTGTTTCGATGATAAAAAGTGAGATGCCTTCTGCCGAGATTTCAATGGCTACTCCGGCAGTGGACTGGAACAATTCATTCAATCTTGCAGCACTGTCGGATTTATGTGATTATTTAATAGTAATGGGGTATAATTATTACTGGAGCAGTTCTACTACTGCCGGTCCTGTAGCTCCCCTGGGCGGTGAAACCTATAATATAATGAATACAATAAATACATATCTGAACTCCGGAGTTGTACCTGGTAAATTGTATCTCGGTGTTCCATGGTATGGCTTAGACTGGCCTGTTGTCAGCGAAGTAAGAAAATCCACGGCTACGGGAACAGCTTCAGCAAGAACTTATTCAGCAGCACAACAGCTTGCAGATGACCATTCAAAAAATTTTGACCAGACAACAAAAGTACCCTGGACAAGATATACAAGTTCATCAGAATGGCGTCAGATGTGGTTTGAAGATACACAAAGCCTTTCACTGAAGTATAATCTGGTTAACTTCATGAATCTCGGGGGTACAGGTATCTGGGCTCTAAGTTATGAAGGAGCTTATAAAGATGTTTGGGAAACAATCATTTCTGCTTTTTCTGTTCCTGTACCTGAGAGGAATATGATTATCAGAATTTATCCTAACCCTGTAAAAGGAATTTCAAAAATTGAGTTCACAGTAGCAAATAAAGTAAATATTACTATCAGGATCTATGATTTACTTGGCAGAGAGCGAATGACAATTGTTGATGAACAGCTTGAACCCGGGTTCTACTCGGAAGAATTCAATTCTGAATACTTTGGGCAGGGAATTTATCTTTGTGTTCTGCAAGTAGCTAATTCAACCAGTACATGTAAGATTGTTGTAGTTAAATAGTTTTATTCTTAAACCAGAGTTAACTTTCTTATGTTAGATATGATCTGAGTCATTTATCATAAAGATAACTTATCATTTATAATCCTGATAAACTATGCATTATAGAACCATCAAATCAGTAATTCTTATAATTCTTGCTGCATCAACTCTGAAGTTAAATGCTCAAAAAGCCGATCCGCCGTTTCTAAAGTTTATGAATCATCCCTGGGTTGATTCGGTTTTAAATACACTTTCTATAGAGGAACGAATTGCTCAACTAATCTGGGTTGCAGCGTTTTCAACCAATGATATGGAACATGAAGTCTACTTAAGCAACCTGATAACGAAGACCGGTATCGGAGGAGTTATATTTTTCCAGGGCCAGGTTCAAAAGCAGACTGAGATGATCAACTATTTCCGGAAGATTTCAAAAGTACCTTTAATGATAGTAACGGATGGAGAATGGGGTCTTGGAATGAGGCTTGAAGGAATAGTAAAATTTCCTTACCAGTTGACCATGGGAGCCATCCGGAATGACTCATTGATTTACCGGATGGGAAGAGCTGTTGCGGAACAGTTTAAAAGAGCTGGCGTAAATATAAACCTGGCTCCTGTTGCAGATGTTAACAATAATCCCCAAAATCCAGTAATAAATTTCAGATCGTTCGGGGAGGATCCCGAAAACGCAGGCCGGAAAGCTTTAATGTATATGAATGGTTTACAGGATAATGGCATTATTTCCGTTGCAAAGCATTTTCCGGGGCATGGTGATACAGAAATGGATTCGCATTTTGCCCTTCCTGTTATCCGGCATTCAAGGGCAAGACTTGATTCGGTCGAACTGGTTCCTTTCAGGTCACTAATTGATGCCGGAGTAACAGGCATTATGCCTGGACATCTGAGCCTTCCATCAATCGACTCTGCTTTAAATCTTCCTGCTACCATATCATATCCGATAATCTCACAGTTACTGAAAAATGAATTATCCTTTAAAGGATTAGTAATTTCCGATGCTATGAATATGGATGGAGTAACAAAATATACGGTTCCGGGAGAAGCTGAGATATTGGCTCTCAAAGCCGGTATGGATGTTCTGGAGTACGTAACTGATCCTGAGGTAACTATAAAAACAATAATAGGAAGAATAAATAAAGGTGAGATTTCGCCTGCTTTAATCACCGAAAAATGCCGGAAAGTACTTGCCGCAAAATACTGGGCCGGATTGAATTATCAGGCCGGGATTATTGAGAAAAATATTGAAGAAGAATTATCATCGGTCACAACAAAAGCACTTATAAGAGAATTATATGCAAATGCCCTGACTGTACTGAAAAATGAGAATAATATCATTCCTGTAAAAAACCTTCAAGATATTAAAATAGCTACGGTTGCCATAAATAAGTCCCGAGTGACCTTATTCCAGCAAAGACTTTCAAAATATTCTCCTGCTGACAATTTCTTCATTGATCCTGCTGACACGTATGCTACAGATGATCTGCTTAAGAAACTGACAGGCTACGACCTCGTACTTGCAGGAGTATATGGATCCGATCAGCGTCCGCAGACGGATTTCGGAATAACGCCTGAATTAACCGGATTTATCGGGAAGCTGGTTGAAAATAACAGGACTATAATTACATGGTTTGGTAATCCTTATGCCATCGGCAGAATCAGATTGCTGAGAGATTGTGACGGTCTTGTTCTGGCCTACCAGGAAAATGAATTCACAGAAGACCTTTCCGCCCAGCTGATATTCGGGGGAACAGGAGCCACCGGACATCTTCCCGTAACTATCAACGAAGTCTGGCCTTATGACTTTGGAATTATGACCCCGGGTAACATAAGGATGCAATACGGGATGCCGGAAAATGCAGGATTATCTTCAGAACTCCTGGAGAGAAGAATTGATTCTATTGTCAATATAGGATTAACTGAAAAGGCATTTCCGGGTTGTGAAATAATGGTTGCAAGGAAAGGAATTGTGGTGTTCCAGAAAGCTTATGGTTATCATTCTTACGACAACAGGATCACCATACAGGAAGATGATCTGTTCGATCTTGCATCGGTCACAAAAGTATCCTCTACACTTGCAGGATTAATGTTACTCGACTCGGAAGGGAAATTTACACCTGAAAAGAATCTTGGAGATTACCTTCCCGACTTCAAAAAATCGGATAAAGGTACTCTGTCATTGAAGGATCTGCTGGCCCATCAGGCGGGATTAACCTCCTGGATCCCATTCTGGAGGGAAACGGTAAAAAAAGACTCAGCTTTTAAAAGAAATATTTTCAGATACGGACTTTCAGAGAAATATCCCATTAAAGTCGCAGATGGGCTATATATAAACAAAAACTACAGGAAGAAAATATTTACTGAAATTAAAAAAAGTCCGCTTGGTGAAAAAAAATATGTTTATTCTGACCTCACTTTTATAATCGCTCCGGAAATTATTGAAACAATTACCGGTGAAAAGTGGTATGATTTTGTTACAAAAAATATCTATCATAAGATAGGAGCATACGATATCGGATTTAATCCTTATCTCCGGTATCCCCTGAGCAGGATAGTTCCTACTGAATATGATTCGTTATTCCGTAAACAGCAATTACATGGCACTGTACATGACGAAGGCGCGGCAATGCTCGGAGGGATTTCAGGACATGCCGGACTATTTGCCACTGCAAACGATTTAATGAAACTGATGGAGCTTTATCGCCGCATGGGAAATTATGGCGGGGATCAGCTTATAAGTGAGGAAGTATTAAAAGAATACACCAGGGTACAGTTCCCGGAAAACAATAACAAGAGGGGTCTCGGATTTGATAAACCGGCGCTTAATAATTCAGAGCTTTCTCCAAAAGAGGCTTATCCGGCAGTAAGCGCTTCACCTGAAAGTTTCGGACATTCAGGATATACAGGAACTTTTGTATGGATTGACCCGGTATATGAGATAAGCTATATCTTTTTAAGCAACAGGGTATACCCTACAAGAAATAATACTCTTTTATCAGATCTCAATATCAGACCTTATATATTGCAGGCGATTTATGATTCGATTAAGGAATAAGACGCAAGGCACAAGGCACAAGGCTCAGGGCTCAGGGCTCAGGGCTCAGGGCTCAGGATTCAGAGTTCTATACCCGAATATTGAATGTAGAACAAACAAATTTTGAATTAAGAATTAATCAAAACTTCAAACTTCGCTAATCGTTTGTTCTAAATTCTTACTTCAGTTTAAATGACCTATATTCTTGCGTCCTGTTTCGTATGTTGTTTGTCATTTACCTGATTCTGACAGTTTTATATCCATTTCTGTACTGTTCTGAATCCTCAGTTCTCCGACGGTTGTGGTTTTTATGGTTACATTTTTGAATCTCCATCCTTTTGCAAACGATATATCACCCGGAGAACGTGCTTCAATATCAATATCCGACAGAAAGTAATTTTCAATTGGCGACTCCTTCATTCCTGAGATAGAAATTGCCGATCCTCTTACCGTACCTTTGATATTCCACAGGTATACATTTTTGAAATGAGGTGTTCCCTGTTCCGGTGTCACTTTCTGAAGCATAATTTTCCAGTGGTCAGGAATGCTGTCATATGAATATTCTTTGGGAAGAGTAGAATAGCTGTAGCTAGGATTCCAGTCCATAGTTGCTCTCAGCATTGTTCCAACATTATTCATTTCAATATCATGAACATAAATATTTTCAACTATGCCTCCTCGGGTAATAGCAGATTTAAAGTTGATACAGTTAGTTGTGCCATTGGCAACAAGATTGTAAGCCAGTACATTTCTGATGCTGCCTGATGTCTCGCTGCCGCACGTTATAAGCCCAGCCCCTCTACGTGCAACACAATTACGGATCACTACATATTCTGCAGGCCGGTTCACTCTCAGACCGTCGGCATCACGACCCGCTTTCAGGCAGAAATCATCATCGTTACAGTCGATATCACAATTCTCAACGAGTATCCACGAGGAAGAATCGATATCAATACCATCTGTGCTTGGGCCGCTGCCTTCAACATTATTCAGGATTGTTATCCCGTTTACAGTAATGTACCGTGAATAGAGTATCTGCACAGTCCAGAATCCTGCCTGTTTAAATGTGATACCTTTAACAGTAACATTGGATGAACTGGAAATGAGGAGTGTCCGTGGTCGTTTGCAATCATAATCGACTATCCAGCGAAGCCCTTTCTTTTCATATTCCTTCCTCATTGCCCGGTATTTATCCCAGAATGGTTTTCCCCTTGCATGAATTATCCCTTCACCTGTTATTGCTACCTTATCCTGATCCATAACATTGATAAGTGCAGCCGGCCACCTGATTTCAACACCTGCAATACGGGTATCAATCTCAGTATAATCTGCAATATCCTGACTTCCAAGTATTCTGGTGTTTTTACTAACCAGCATTGTTACCCCTTTTTTTACAAAAATTGAACCAGTGACATAGGCTCCCGTATCGAATGTTACCACTCCACCTCCTTTTGCCGAACAGGCATCGATCGCTGCCTGTATAGCTTTTGTATTAAGGGTCATCCCATCATTTTTTGCTCCATAGAGAGCAACATTATAGATTTTCTTTCCTTTGGGGATTCTTTTTGCACCTGTTTTATCTACCCATTTCAAGACAGGTAATTGATCTTCGGAAGGTCCTGCATTAACTAAACAGTTAAAGTTAAACTCGATGAGCAAAAATGCCGACAGAAAAATTGCACACTTTTTCATTAAGATAAATTTTTACCTGACTGGTTATTTACTCTGAAATTATTTTACAAAAGTGCAAAATTCTTTCCGTAAACCCTTTTAAAATAAAAACCAGACTGTCAATGACAATCTGGTTTTCCGGTGCCCAGAACAAGACTCGAACTTGCACACCGTTACCGGCACCAGCCCCTCAAGCTGGCGTGTCTACCAATTTCACCATCTGGGCGATGAAAGGCTCAGGGCACAAAGGCCTAAAGGCGCAAAGGCTCAATTGCAACAAGCCTGAATTTTTAAAAAAAAGCAAAGAACTTTCCGGATGTAAAACCGTTGCGCCGTTGTGCCATTACACCATTGCGCCGTTCAGTGCCCAGAACAGGACTCGAACCTGCACATCATCGCTGACACTAGTCCCTGAAACTAGCGCGTCTACCAATTTCGCCATCTGGGCCTGCTTGTGATAGCGGGCACAAAAATAAGAAAAAAAATATTAACAATTAACCGTGTATTATATAAAAGTATATTTTTGCACACTGACTGGAATACCAGGTACAAAATGATATAAGAATTCTTATGGCTGATAATCTATCCTGATAACGGGTCCGTATCTTCTTTATCTGGGAGTTTTTGATGAATGAGATTTACAGGCTTGCAAAAAAGCAGGTTTTTTTATAAACAAAAAGAAAAAATGAACATTGTAAAGATTATGAAGTTTGGTGGGACTTCGGTAGGGAATCCCGACAGAATGAAAGCTCTGATACCATTGATAACTGATAAAGAGAAAAAAATTGTTGTTCTTTCAGCAATGGCAGGGACCACAAACAACCTGGTTGAAATAACCGAACTTCTTTATGCTGACAACAAAGATGAGGCTTCTGTGAAAATTGAAATCCTCAGGGCAAAATATCATGATGTGGTTAATGATCTTTATACAACTGATCCTATCAGACAGTCAGGTCATGATCTGATCAATTCACATTTTGATAATATTAATAATCTCACGTTAAGAATACTTACCAAGCTGCAGGAAAGAACAATCCTGGCACAGGGAGAGCTTATTTCCACTTCATTGTTTCACCTCCTTCTCCAGGAAAGGGAAATAAAGTCAGTATTGTTGCCTGCACTGAATTTTATGCGTATTGACAAGGATGGTGAACCTGACTACTTTTATATTGAAGAAAACATTAAAAGAGAGCTAAGGAAAAAATCATCTGAAAACATTATCATAACCCAGGGTTATATCTGCCGGAATGCTGTCGGTGAAATTGATAACCTTAAACGTGGAGGAAGTGATTTTACTGCTTCAATAATTGGAGCCGCATTAAAAGTATCTGAGATTCAGATATGGACAGACATAAGCGGGCTTCATAACAACGATCCGAGGTTTGTTCAAAATACAAAAGTCATACGCGAACTATCCTTCGATGAGGCAGCTGAACTGGCCTATTTTGGTGCAAAGATTTTACATCCTTCAAGTGTTAATCCGGCAAAGGAAAAAAACATACCCGTCAGGCTCAAGAATACTTTGGAGCCGGAAGATGAGGGGACTCTTATCACATCAAACAGCATACTTCTTGATTATAAAGCCGTTGCCGCTAAAGACAACATATCGGTATTAAGGATAAGATCCGACAGGATGCTGATGGCATATGGATTCCTGCGAAAGGTCTTTGAAATATTCGAAGCTTACAGAACCCCGATAGATATGATCACCACTTCTGAGGTTTGTGTGTCTATTACAATTGACAATCCGCAATACCTTACCCAGATTGCCAAGGATCTGAGGGAACTTGGAACAGTGGAAGTTGAGGAAAACCAGACTATAGTCTGTATTGTCGGTGATTTCCGTACTGAACGTACGGGTTCGGCACCGGAAATATTCCAGGCGTTGAATACAATCCCTCTCAAGATGATCTCTTACGGCGGGAGCCCTAACAGCTTGTCACTGCTGATTGATACTGCCAATAAAACCGAAGCTCTTAGACTGCTCAGCAAACATTTATTTGAATAGAAAAATGATTGACAAGAATACTGTAAAGAAATTCCAGGATCAGCCTACACCATTCTATTATTATGATCTCGATATTCTTAATACTACGCTGACTTCCTTAAAGAAAGAGTCAGAAAATTCAGGATATAAAGTGCATTATGCCGTAAAGGCTAATGCAAATTCCAGGATTCTTAGAATCATTTCATCTTACGGATTAGGAGCTGATTGTGTCAGCTGGAACGAGATAGAAGCGGCAATTTCTGCAGGATTCGATCCTTCAGAAGTAGTTTTTGCCGGAGTAGGTAAAACGGATAAAGAAATAGACTCAGCAGTCAGAGCAGGAATATTTTGTTTCAATTGTGAGTCAATACAGGAGATTGAAGTAATCAACCACATTGCATCTCTTCAAAACAAGAATGTAAGAATTGCTTTAAGGATCAATCCCCTGATTGATGCTCATACACATAAATACATAACAACAGGTATCGAGGAAAGCAAGTTCGGGATACATACATGGGAACTTGACGAAGTCCTGAACAGGGTATCTTCAATGAAGAATGTTCAGCTCTGCGGTATGCACTTCCATATTGGATCACAGATTACCAGAATGTCAGTTTTTCAAAGTCTGTGTACACATATTAATGAATTGCAGAAGTGGTTCGCTACGCATAATATTGGTTTGAAAATAATCAACGTCGGAGGCGGATTGGGTATTGACTATGAGAACCCGGATAAATTCCCGAAATTTAAAGAGTATTTTTCACTTATAAATGAATTTATTGATCTCAGTCCCGGACAGGAGATACATCTTGAACCGGGAAGATCTGTTGTTGGTCAGTGCGGGACTCTGATCTCCCGGGTGCTGTATATCAAAAATGGAAGCAATACACAATTTGCAATAATTGATGCCGGGATGACAGACCTTATCCGCCCCGCGCTTTACCAGGCATATCATAAAATAGAAAACCTCGCATCTGACGGTAATTTATGTCGTTATGATGTTGTCGGCCCTGTCTGTGAATCATCCGATACTTTTGCGAAATTCATTGAGCTTCCTGAAACGCGCAGAGGAGACCTCATCGCAATAAGATCAGCCGGAGCTTATGGAGAGGCGATGGCCTCAAGGTATAATCTGAGGGATCTTCCGCGGGTAGTATTTTCGGATGAGATATAGGACCAAGTCTTGCAATGTGTTAGTGAGCGAATAAAGTTGAAAGGAAAAATATTCTTTGTGTAATATCAACGTATTAAAAACGCGCATATATATTTTATTACGCGATTATTTGTATATTGCAAATAAAGAATAATGGATATAAACGAGCTTAAGAAAGAGATTCAATCCCTTGGTGCAGAAGAAAGAAAACAACTTTTAAGTGATTTAAATATAGAGCATTAC
>JALHSP010000082.1 GCA_022865305.1 Bacteroidales bacterium
AAGCACCGTGGGGCGGTTTGCAGGTCTCGCCTGTACAACACCTGCGGAGGGCATACCTCCATCTTAGTTACAGCATTGATTCCGATCTTTGGTCGGTCTCATTCAAGGCACACGCTTGCTTATAACGGCCCGGCAATAAAATTAGTAGGTGTTGCTGAGCGAATGGAGATTGTGACCAGAAAAGCTCTTCTGTTTCGAGCAGGGTCCCGGCACACAATCGTAAAGAGTGAAGCATGGCGCATTTTTTGCCGTCCAGGTACAAACTATCTGAGTTATACGAGTGTCGCGGTACAAGGTTTATTGCGAGCAGTTAACAAGTCAAGGTACACAAAGTATTATAGAAAGCAGGTGCGCGGTCTGGATTCGTCTTGTTTTGCAAAGTTGTCTAAGTAGCAGAAAATCAATGCAAAAAATGTGACAAACCTATTAATTTTATTGTCCGTGTTAGGCGTAGATTTTTTATGTTGTATTCACAGAGTTAGTTTAAAGATAATTGCCGCTTTGGAATGAAAAAGTCATCTCTTCTTAATCCACATTTTTTGGCCATACTTATCGACCAATATATATCACCAATCCCTATTCCATGTTGATTCGACCCAAAGGTAAAATGTGCTCCGGCTGCTTTTGCCATTTTAATGAATTTTGCATGCGGAACTTTATATCTGGAATTAATTTCAATGGCGACGTTGTTCTTTACAGCTGCGTCAATAAGGCTTTTCATTCTGGCGTCAGTCCATAACTCATCATACTGAGGAGCAAGTTCAACAGGCAGAAAAGTTGGATTTGCCCAAATCGTAATTGGCTCAGATAATACTCTGAGGCTATGAGCAACATATAAATCCATAAATACCTGAGGATCGCCTAAGGGTTGATCGCTAATCCAGATTTGCATAATTTTACCCTCTTTGTTTGGAAAGATAAGTGCGTCAGCTAGAATAAAATCCAATTGGTTTAACACTTCTTTTGAATAAACGTTAGACCAATCTCTACGACTTACCTGTATTCCAATGTAGAAGGAATTTTTCTTTGCAAGTGCAATACGATCTAAGAGCAGACTATCATTTATTCTTTTGTTGCTATTATCAAGCTCTTCAGCAATACCAAAAGTGACTCCCATTTGTTTTGAGAGTTCAGATGCCTTTTTGAAGGCGTCGGTGGCAGTATTACCAAGGGATCTGGTAAGGTGAACGTGCAGATCAATCTTCGGGTAACTAGAGTTGCAGCTGATTAATATTAAACCAGTACCAAATAATACTAATGAGTTTAACAATCTTCTCATAATTCGTGATATTAACTTGGACTTACTAAATCATTATATGTAACTTATTGGCAGAATGTCAATTATTTACGCCTAACGGCCCGGCAATAAAATTAGTAGGTGTTGCTGAGCGAAAGGAGGTTGTGAATACAAAATCTTCTTCAGGGTAGAGTCCCGGCACCAGCCGGAATGAGCGAAGCATGGCGCGGTTTTTGCCGTCAAGTTGCAAGTTTTTTGAGTTTTACGAGTGTCGCGGTACAAGGTTTCTGGCGAGCAGATAATCTATCCCCTTATACAGATTTGGTTGAGAGCAGCGGCGCAATCACGGTTTAATCCCCTTATACCGTCGCCCTTTGAGAGCAGGAACGCTTTGCAAAAACCGTGACAAACCTATTAATTTTATTGTCCGTGTTATGTTTAGGCATTACTTACTTTTTTCTACTATTATCTGTGCTTTATACTTTTCTTTTGTCCATGGTTCCTTGAGAGAAGGATAGGGGCTTAAATCAATGAGAGTAAATTTATATTCATTAATTATAGCAAATTTAGGAGATACCGGATTTGTTGATAAGTTGAAAAAAATAGGGGTGTTATTGTACTCATCGTATTTGAATCTAACAGTTGCATTTCCAGCTAATAAGCAGTAGGCTCCTATTGGACAACGGGAGTCATTTAAAACTGAATCAAGGCAAATGTACATCTGATTTTCAGGATCATATAAACAATCATGGTACGGGAGATCAATTGTATCGTTAAAAATCAAGTTGTCAAAATTTTCGAATTCCGAAATGACCACATTTTTATAACTATAGGATGGATACAACGAAATGCAAGCTGTCAATTCATTTGTTTCTGGTTTCCTAATTTTTACTTTGACCAATTGACCTATTTGATAATTACCTTTGCTTAAGTTAATTGTTTGGTAATAGTTGCTTGGACTCTCCCCTAATTCTTTCTTAACCTGAGAATTGTTTTCAGGAAACTCTAAAATGCATGTAGAGCAATTCAGATCAAATCCTACAATCCTAGCGATATAATCAGAGGCTATCTTATTATCGGGACTCTTTTCACAACCATTCAATAAAGAAGCTATTAAAGCAAGGAATAGTAGCTTTTTCATGGGTTTTGGAATTATGTTATTATTTTAAACTCAGTGTTATATAGTTAACTGCAAAAATTATTCCAAAGATGTACTTTGTTTGATTTTGGCAAAGTCCTGGTAGAAGGACGAGAGTTTACGTGTCATGAGGAAGTTGTCCAGATGGCTGAGTCCCGATAGATGGGCAGGATTTGTCCTGCCAAGATAAAATTGTCAAAACGGCCATGAAAAATCAATAGTGGATTATAGACGATAATAAAATGGTTTATTTTTTACCAATTCTTTTAGCTGTTATGTTTAGGCCCTTTCATGTTGTTGTCCTATAACTGTCACGTAGTCACTAGTCGAGTAGGTAAAGGGGAGTTTCACCCCTAAACCTCTCACGGAACCGTACGTGATACTCTCGCATCATACGGCTCTTGTTACACAAAGGTTAAGCGCCAATGAAGCCATACTGCCAGTGAACAAATAACCCAGGATAGGT
>JALHSP010000083.1 GCA_022865305.1 Bacteroidales bacterium
ACCTATCCTGGGTTATTTGTTCACTGGCAGTATGGCTTCATTGGCGCTTAACCTTTGTGTAACAAGAGCCGTATGATGCGAGAGTATCACGTACGGTTCCGTGAGAGGTTTAGGGGTGAAACTCCCCTTTACCTACTCGACAGATTAATATTTAGATAGCTTTTCTAGTCGAGACAACATTATAGATTTGTGTCCTCAACATGCTTAAATCTTGACATTTAACTTTCTTGCTATTTACCGAGACTTTGCCCTCGCGCAAAAATTTAAAAATTCTCAATCACAAATATAAATGGCACATTTGCTTTTGCCTCTCCCCTCAATCCACCGCCTCGTGCAAAAGCAAAAGAGCCATTTATTCGTACCGTTATTAAAATTATGTTTTATATCACACCAGTCAGGTTTATCCTGACAAATCTGCTACAAGTAATAATTTATTTCAATCATAAAAGACATTTATTCAATTATATTTTATATCATTGTAGTCAGGTTTAACCTGACAATTATACTATGAAGAATAAATATATATCAACACAATCCAATGAACTTCTGGCCTGGTTCAGGGAAAGGGACATGAATTGTTTTGATTATAAAGAGGCTTTTAAGGCCCTCCCCGGTTCTAAAGAGAGTGCAGTCAGAGAATTACTGAGTGATATGACAAAAAGAGGACTGCTTATGAGATTAAAAGAAAGCAAATATTTCATCATTCCGTATGAACAGGATTCTGGTTCCTTCATGCCTGACTGGCACCTGGCAGCTGAGTGCCTGGTAAGTGGTACCAATTATTACATCGGATATTATTCAGCTTTGCAAATTCTGGACCTTATAACACAACCATCTCTTAAAGAACAGATTGTTGTCTCGAAGCAAATAAGACCTTCGGTTCTAAACATAAAAAATGTTCCATTCCAGTTTATTTACCATAATGAGAATCATTTCTTTGGCTATAGAAAAACATGGATTGACAGTTATAATACAGTAATTTGTTCGGATATTGAAAAGACAATAATCGATTGCCTGTTTAATCCCGGTTACGCAGGTGGTATCGTTGAGATTGCTAGGGCTATTTATGGTTCGAAAGATCAAATCAATTTCAAAAGATTAATGGAGTATATAAAGAGATTCAAATCTCAGGCTGTAATAAAAAGAATGGGGTTTCTTCTTGAATTACTTGAAATAAAGAATAATATCATAATTGAACTTCAACAATTGAAAACAGCTTCATATGCTTTACTTGATACTGAACTTCCAAAAACAGGGAAAATGATCAGCAGGTGGAGTATTCAACAGAATCTTGAAACTGAAACTATAAAATCCGCCATTTATACATGATCAAACCTGGAGAAATACAGCAAAAAGCAAGAGAAAACGGTGTCCGTGACCAACAGATAGAAAAAGACTATGTCCTATCATGGATATTGAAAGGAATTGCTCAAAATGAGGATCTTTCAAAAGTGCTTGTATTCAAAGGAGGAACTGTACTTAAGAAATTCTATTTTGAAGATTATAGGTATTCTGAAGACCTTGATTTTACATTACTTGATGATAGTATTACTAATGAACAGATTTTTGAATGGTTCAAACAAACATTTGAATTCGTTCGTGAGGAGGCAAATATCCCATTGGAGATCATCGACAACAACGAACATGAAGATGGTGGAATTAACTTCTATATCAGCTATGTCGGTCCGTTGGGAGGACAAAGGAGTAGTAAGAAAATTAAAGTTGATATTTCGAGAAGTGAAAAGATGGAATTTAAACCTATCAATAAAAAGGCATTCAAGGTCTATACTGATACTGATGAGTTTCAACTTCTGTGCTATCCACTTGAAGAGGTTTTAATTGAAAAAATGCGATCAGTAATGCAGAGAATGCAGGCCAGAGACTTTTACGATATCTGGTATTTAATGGAAAAGCATGGACTGAATATTGACTTTTGCATGAATGAATTCAAAAATAAGTGTACCAGCAAGGGACTTAAATCTTCTATGTTCCCGGCGAAATTGTCAGAAAGAATTCCTCAATATAAAGGACGCTGGCAAGTATCAATGAATGACCAGATTAAAGATCTGCCTGGCTTTGAACAGGTTGAAAGGGAAGTGCAAAGAAACTTAAAGAAACTGAAATTTTAAATAATGGCTAAGCAGATAAAAGAAAAGAAACATAAAAGTATTGAAGAGACTCTTTGGGATTCGGCTAATAAATTACGTGGGACCGTAGAACCATCTGAATATAAACATGTTGTTCTGGGTCTGATATTTCTGAAGTTTGCCAGCGACAAATTTGAAGAACGCAAACGGGAGCTTATTGCAGAAGGCAAAGACAAGTACTTAAAAGATAAGGTTGAAGACGACCTCCCTTTCTATGCGATGAGGAATGTTTTCTATATACCTGAAAATGCACGTTGGAATTACCTGATCCAAAATGCAAAACAGGACGATATTGCTATAAAAATTGATACAGCCTTGCGGACAGTTGAAAAAAGCAATCCTGTTTTAAAAGGCGCCTTTATCAAACTGGAGAAAAAATTATCTGTTTTCGCTGAAACCGGCTCTGATAGTATGAAAAATCACTCCTGTAAAAAGGTTTTAAGACAGACTGCCGTTAGGTGGCATAGCATATCCTCCTGCACATAATCGGACAAAACAAAAAATCTTCCTTTTGGGGCATACATTATGACAATCAAATACCTGATTTCTATTAAACCTGAACTCGTTTTCTATAAATTAACTGCAAATATTATCGGTTTGCCCCTGGAGGAAGAAGCCTCCCACAGGTAACGCGTCGCAAACCTTGCATCTCTGCCACCTATACAAAATATAAATGCTACGCCACGGCTTCTAAAAAAGTATTTACTCTGACCAATGAATAACTCCTTACATAGACAAAGATAATAAGAGTTCTATTTGGCCACACTAGGCAAGTGACTCCCGACTATTTTAATATAATTGCAAACCTGTTGATTTATTAGTTCTATAATATATTATTTGACTTGAGTTAATTAATTATCTAACTTTCAATCAAATTACAAATCTAATCTTATGATCATGAGAACAAAAACTTATTTTATCGGCTTTATGGCAATGTTCCTTATTGTCTTTTTTTGTTATTCTTGTTTACAAAAAGTAAAAGAATCTCAAGATGTTGCCAAAATTGAAAACACATTGAAAAGTGTCAGTCTAATTTATGATTCAATTGGAGTTAACCCATCCGAAATGCTTTCATCATTTGAACGCATTAATAAGGCAATAGATTCAATTGGATATCCGGATGCAGGCTATAAATTATGGCTCGTCCAAAGTGACTCTACCAAGGATTTCAGATTTATGCTTGAAGGACACTGGCCTAATCAGGCTATTTATGATACAATTCATAAAAATAAATTATACAAAGATACATTTAATGAAGAAATGAAATTCTGGAGAGGGGCTAAAAGTGTCTCGTACAACAGGTTTATTTTAGTTAAATGATAATAAATACTCTTTAACCTTTTAGCCACGCAAAAAGGTTGCCGATAATTTTTACCTCCTCTTTCACTTGACTAGGCAATTGAGACAAAAAAACCATCCTGAAGCCTGGAATATTGATGATTGTACATTACTGATGACAAGACAAAAATTGCTACGACCACCTAACACGGACAATGCTATGAAAAGCAGTGTCCCGGGTTTAAACAAATTTAAATAAAAAAATCTCTTATAAACTTCTTAAAAAATCCTATAAAATCATGCTGCTATATGTGGTCAGTATTAAGATCCTGCCGCAATCACTTGTCATTTTTTATAGGTAAGGGTGCGTATGCTAAAGGGTGTAATCTCATCGCTACATGCCGTGTTTTACGGTATCCCTCATTATTTTTGATCCTATAGGTTCTTTTTGTTATGCAACTCCCGTTACATAAGGTTGTCTGTTTTTCATTACATATCTTATCCGGTTTAAAAGTTTACGTGCTACTTTGATTATAACCTTGTGACCTTTGTTGTTTATCACATGGTGCTGATAATATTGCATAAGTGCAGGATCCATCCGTATTACCTGCCAGGAAGATTCTATCAGCAATGTCCTCAGGAATGAATTGCATCGGAAAGTTATTCCCCCTGTATGAACCGTTTCACCGCTTTCTTTTACCTTGGGTATAAGGCCTACAAAGCTGCTCAGATGATCTATATGAGAAAACCTGTTAATGTCTCCCAGTTCTGTTATTAATGCACTTGAGGTCAGTGGACCTATGCCAGATATCGTTTTTAATAAAGTATACAGCTCATTATCATACTCACGCATCATTACTCTAATCTCACGACTAATCTTCAGCAGCTGCGCTCTGTGATGTTCATATGAACCGATAAGATGCATCAGTGCAGCCTGACCACTCAACGTTTGCATTTTTATCTGCTTTAACCACGAAACAAACTTTAATGTCCATTGGTTGTTATCGAATTCTAAAGGAACAGGTATTCCGTAATACTGAAGAAAGCTTTTTATCCTGTTCTTGCTTCTTCGTAAATCGCGCATCAGATAGAACCTGGTCCTATTCAGGCTCCGGAGTTCTTCCATGTCGCGGTCAAATATATGAATGCCCCGCAGTGAGCCCTTTTCAAGTGCCCTGGCAATCTTGCGGCTATCTACAGGATCGCGTTTCTGCAACTTGTCTTTCTGGCTTGTCGGGATATCGGCTGCGCTAATAACAATATTCCTTATCCCAAGAGAATTTAATTCACGATGAATGCCATAGCCGCAGAATCCTGCTTCATACGCGCTGTTATAGCTGCCGCCCGGGAACATTCTCTGCAGGTAGTTATGCAACGCTGCAGGATCAGGAGGTTGGGTAAAGGTCCGATGTTCGATCCCGTCTACAACGACGGTTACACTCCAACTCTTCTTATGAACATCTAATCCAATGAAGAGTTCTTTACCTTTAAAATCAATTTTTTTTGTAACTTGTGTTTGCATAGTCTTGGTGTATTGATTAGTGAAACAATAAGTTACTAACTATTTTGGTAACTGTACCGAGACTATGCTTTTATCATAGGTGCTAAAGGTAAGTTGCTTGTCATGGTTTTTGCTTTTGCTCCTGAATCCCAGACAGATTTGTAATGCTGATACCGCGACCGCGCCAGTACCGTTAACAAAATAACAATACCAAGATAAATTCCCATTCACTTAGAAACCTTGTACCGCGATACGCGTATAGTCCACAAAGCTCTGTCCCTTGACTGCAAAAACACATGCCATACCCTCCTTGCACCGTGACAGTTTTCTGGCTAAAGTACCTGGACACTGCCCGGTGCTCGCGTCGGGTAACGCAACCTCCCTTTATTGCCGGGTCGTTAGGCACAAGGCCTTCACGACAGGTAGATAGTAAAATAATTATGAATTTATTTGCACAAATGAATAAAGTAGTGTACTTTTGCATTAACAGTACTCGCCACGCTACCCATAAGAACAGCGTCCCAGGGCGGGTCTTTTGCTTTTATAGACTAAACCTACATTAATATAAAACCTCAATTCGTGATTTATTCAAAACCCCCTCTGACCATTCCAGACCAAATAACGAAGCTTCAACAACGTGGACTTATAGTAAATGATAAAACACTTGCTGAGCATTTCCTAATAAATGTCGGTTATTATAGGCTGTCAGGATATTACCAAGAGAATGATTTGGGAAGCTTTCAAGAAAGTTAAGAAAAACAAAGGAGCAGCAGGAATAGATGAGGAGACCATTGAATGGTATGAGGTGCGTCTTGATGATAACCTCTATATGCTTTGGAATCGGATGAGTTCCGGAAGCTACTTTCCACCTTCGGTACTAGAAGTGGAGATTCCCAAGGATGATGGGAGGAAACGAAAATTAGGCATTCCTACGGTTAATGACAGGGTAGCACAACAAGTACTAAAGAACTACCTTGAACAGAGATTTGAAGCGGAGTTCTCACCGCAATCTTA
>JALHSP010000084.1 GCA_022865305.1 Bacteroidales bacterium
ATTAGAAAGGCCAACTTTCTTTATCCAATTTTTCGTTGAGGTTTTTTCCATGGTTTTTATCTTAGTATTCAATTGTTAATACGGTGTCGAATGTTACCTAACGGCCCGGCAATAAAGGGAGGTTGTGTTACCCGACGCAAGCACCGGGCAGAGTCCTGATACTTTAGCCGCGAAATTGTCACGGTGCAAGGAGGGTATGGCACGTGTTTTTGCCGTCCAGGCACAAATTTTATTGAGCATTACGAGTGTCGCGGTACAAAGTTGATAAGTGGCCGGGAAACTGTCATGGTTGCGAAAGGTTTGTAAATGGGCACTGGCGCAGTGTCGCGGTACAATTTGTCTCGGAGCCAGAAATTTGTCATGGTGCAGGATTTTAATTGCTGGCAGATGCGCGTGTCCGGGTTTAACCTCCATTACGAATTTGTCTTGGGAGCAGGAGCAAAAGCAAAAACCGTGACAAGCAACTTACCTTTATTGTCCGTGTTAGCTGCTGCTTTTATTTAATCAAGATATTGAAAATTAATGCTTATTTAAGGTAGACCACTTTAAGTACAGGATTATCATCGATATTCAGAGTATTTAGAAATTGTCTTAAATTTTCTTTTCTATTTGGGTAAACTGTGTCGGATTTTAGTAATAGATCCTCATTATGAGTCTTCTTAAAATTATAAGCGTCATCGTAGACTATCCAGATATCCCCTTTTCTGTTTGTCCATTTTGGATAATAATTTGCACCTCCATCTAAGTCATTAATTAAACCAAAATTATTTTCATCGGTTAACATACTCTTTGTTAGTCCTGTATATTTATCATATTCAAATAAATAATACTTGTCTAAGTAAGCTACCCCAAAATATGCTTTACCGGGAGTTTCGAAAAAATATCTGATTCTCGAGGTTTTCTTAATAGGTTCTGTCTGAATATAATATAATTCTTCAAAAGTTTGTCTATGTGGAATATTATCCCAAAAAAATATAAATCCAGGATAAATTGAATTGTTATTTATCTTGTATACAGTGTCTGTTAGATAATTTAAGACAATCTCGTTATTAAAGAATGAATAATTTGGTGGTCCGGCTGCAAATTTTGAATAATCTATGGATAATGGGGCATTTTTATTTGCTGGGTGTTCAATAACTTGAATCTTGTCTCCGTTGATATCAAACAATCCACAAAGAATCATTTCTTCTGTGGTTTTCGCTCCCATATACCTTCCCCAAAACTGAAAAGTGAACATAAAAATCGAATCTGAAAGACATACAAATTCCCAAATATTATCTGCATCCAAAATTGACAACTTTTCAATAAAGTTTCCGGAGGGATTAAAGGAGATATAATCATGTAAATAGTTACGGTTTACATAAGTTTTATTTGAAGATGGGTTTATTGTGAATGAACTCCCTGGCATGTATTCGGTGGGTCCTCTTCCAATTTGGCCGATTGAATTAAGGAGTTTGCCAGTAAGGTCAAATCTGTAAAAATGACCTCCTGGGCTTATAAAATAAGCACTATCTGTCATTTGGAGTACAGGAAAGTTTTTAATTAAAATGTCCTTTTCCTTTGACAATACTATATATTTTATGCTATCTGCAATTGAACTCAGTGTTATTTCTGTGGAATTCTTAAAGCCTTCATTTATGTTTATGATGTGAGGATATGGTTTAACTAATTGAGGGTCTACATTTTTATTGTTTTTTTGATTCGTACAAGCAATCAGCATTAAGATTGAGCAAATTGAAAGGATAAATTTAAGATTCATTTTATAGGCATTTAAGTCGAGAACTAGGGGAGAGGCTGTTTGAGATATATTCTTAGTAACAGATTGATAAGTAAGTGGTTGCTTATTTAGTATCGGAGCATAAGTTGCAGCTAACGGCCCGGCAATAAAGGGAGGTTGTGTTACCTGACGACAGCACCGGGCAGGGTCCTGGTACTTTAGCCGGGAAGTTGTCACGGTGCAAGGAGGGTGCGGCGCAGTTTTTGCCGTCCGGGTACAAAGCTCGTTGGCATTACGCGTGTCGCGGTACAGTTTTGATGCGAGCGATATATTTATCACCGGTTACAAGTTTTATGCGTTGCAATGGAGCGGTCCGGGTTTATCACCAGTTACAAAGCTGTCTTGGGTGCAGGTACTAATTGCAAAAACTGTGACGAACAACTTACCTTTATTGTCCGTGTTAGCGGTTAGTTGTATTTTTCATTTCTGCCGTCACTATCTCCCAAATAGTTTGTCTTGCCTCGCTTGTCAGTCTTGCACTTGGATGGGAAACTGAAAAAATATTCCAGTCCCAAAGTTGTCCGGAGTGTCCCTTGAACTTACCTTGCTTGTCAAAATGCCATTTGATATTTTTTAATGCTCCAAACCTGTTAAGCACTTTCAAATTTTTACCACCGATCGAGAGAATCCAAGGAGGTTTAATGTAACTTATATATTCTTTAAACAATGACAAAGAAAGTTCATAGTCATCAGGTGACAAATATCTTTCTTTAGGTGTCCTGAAGAAACACAAGTTTGTGTAATTGAAATTGATGGTTGAAATGTTAAGCCCCCAATTTTCTTCAAGAAACTGTCTGCTTTGTTTGATGAAATGATATTTAGAAATATCTGTTCCATCAGGCATTTTTGTCTGGGCTGATATGTTTTCACCGCCCCAGTTAATCCCAAATATTACTCCTTTGGCTTTTATAATTGGTGTTGCACAAACGGCATAGTTCCATTCTTTATGGAGTTTTAACTGTTTTTGATAAACAGGACTTTTCTTAAATTGTTTTTCTGTGGCCATAAGCAGTTCATCGAAAAATTTGTTTGGTGATTTGTCCATATTAGATAGTTTTAAGGATTATTGATCGAATTGATAGTTAGCGGTAGTTGTTTTCTTGAAGAGTTGTTATTTGGAATCTAACAGTCAGATAGTCAGAGCAATTACCGCTAACGGCCCGGCAATAAAGGGCGTTTGTGTTGCTGAGTGAATGAAGGCTGGAGCAGGAAATGTCATCGGGGTAGAGTCCTGGTACCAGCCGGAATGAACGAAGCATGGCGCGGTTTTTGGAGACATGGCACAAACCTGCGGGCTTATACGAGTGTC
>JALHSP010000085.1 GCA_022865305.1 Bacteroidales bacterium
AAAGATTGCTTTGGAAGGGTGCCAAGCATCTATCGATGCGAATACGGCATCACCTAAAAGCAATCTTTTGATGCAAACTTAAATAATATTTGTAGAGTATTGACATAAATTTATTTGGAAATTAACGGTATAACTCTTGAATTTGACCAGTGCCAACTTTAATTCCAATATAATTTCCCAATATTGGATAATCAAGAACTGCAAATGCCAAATCTCTTATACCTTTTAAATCAAGGATACATTTTGGGTTATATTTTTTGCATAATTCTTCAAGTCTCTGATTCTCATCTGGTTTAATACGTTCTGTAAAACATAGAATTATTTTGTCGATTTCATCCTTATTTAATCCAGTTTTTGAGGTATCAAAACAATTGTCAATATCCGATTTTAGTTTCAGGTAAAAACTTTCACCTGTTTTTAATCTTTCTCTTGTTGTATATTCTGCAAACACTAATTCATTATTTGCAGTGGTCAGATAAGAATCAGGTATTCCCTTTCTTGATTTTTCTTTACCTATTACACTTCCAATTGGGGTAATTGTATTAGGATTAAGTTTTAGATATAAGAAATGATTACAGAACTCTTGGAAAATATCTCCATTAATCCTTTCTAACGCATTTTCAATTTGTATAAGTTCGATCATCTGCTATGGTGGGTTGGAACAAAAATAGCTCTTTTGCAAGCTGAAGCGACAGCTTGTGGGTTGGAGCTTGCAAATGTGCTATTTGTGCGTTGGGTTTTAATCAGTTTTTCAATTTTGGCTCGGTCTCGGCATGAACGCTAACTTGTTTTTAGCATTTCGTGCTATTCAATTTAATATTTTGAAATCCTGCATCTTCCACTTTCAATGTCTGACAAAACTTTTTTATATTTCACCCTATTTATTATTGTCCCGTCTTGATAAACAACATCAATCCTGTGGTTCCTACTCATTTTTGTTTTTTTATTACTGGTTTCCTCTTTTTTCTTATCAATGGTTGGAGTTAAATTAAAAGTAAGGTTTTTAGGAGTATTTGGATGATTGTAACGAACCTGTTTCCCCCCAGATGCTTGAAGCTCCCTAAATAACTTGAAGAGTTCATCTGCTTTTTCATTATAAAGAATTTTACCAGAATCAAAATCAAATGCCTTGGTCCCAAAAGAACCGATTAGTTGATCAGTTGTTACTTCTTCAGTTGTGGGATCAAGGTTTTCGTATTCGTTTAAAATAAACCTTGTCTCAACACCAATGAGATTATATTTCTCAAAGATTAAATCATTACGAATTGCAAAGTTTTGTCCATATTTTTTTTCTGTACACTTGGATAAATTATTGCTTCAATATTATTACTTGACACAACTGGATAGAACAACATTTCTGAAGAAAGTAAACCGCTAAATAGATAATCCCCTGGTCTATCTTTTAAAATTTCTAAACTATAAATATCAACAAAAAAGTCTTCAAGTAAATAGTAGACTTCCTGAAGTTGGTGGGATATTTTTGGATCTTTAGTTTTTTCTTTTCTTACAACATTGCAGTTTACCTTAGAATTAGGCTTTAACTCAAAATGTGAAATTGTTATGACATCACCATTTTGGGGTTTTGTCTCCCAATATGCTCCTGCTTCATTTACAGCACAATACAAAACCTGCTGCTTCGGAATGTTGCAGCGTCCAAAATTACAATGATCAATTGGCGGGGCAAGCAGTTGAAAAATGTCAGTCAAATAACTAAGTTCTTTTCCTTGTGCTTCTAAAATTCTATTATTGTTTGAAATACGAACCAATCTTTGTGGAGGTTCCTCTGTATATCCTCCAGGTTTTAAGTTAAAAAAGGTTTTAATATCTTGTTCAAGCTTTTCAAATTCTTCCATAGAAAGGTCGTGTGTTTTATTGAATAGGGTCCTGTAATAGTCCAATTTTTCCTTGATTTTGTCTGTAGGATTTAGATTGAGCTTTTCAGTATTGTATTTGTTATTTGCAATTTTTTCTATCATAGATATCTGTGTTGTTGTCTTGTTTTAAAATTGCGAGGTGATCGACCCGCATGAACGCTAACGGCCCGGCGGTATAATTTAGTAAGCGTTGCTGAGCGTCTGGAGGCTGTGACCACAAAAGCTTTTTTGTTTCGAGCAGGGTCCCGGCACACAGCCGGAAGGAGCGAAGCACGGCGTGGTTTTTGCCGTCCGGGTACAAGCTTTCTGAGTTATACGAGTGTCGCGGTACAAGTTTAAATGGGGGCAAGTTATTAGTCAAGGTACACTTAATTGGATCGGAGCAGGTGCGCGGTCGCGGTATAATGTTTTACGAATCTGTCAAGGGAGTAGGAGCAAATTGCAAAAACCATGACGAGCTTATTAATTATACCGTCCGTGTTATAAGCAGGCCTTATTCTATTGTAATATTTGTTGACAATCCCATTTTCTTTATTAAAGCCTGAAATCTAGGTTCAGAACGCAGGCTTTCAAAATCGAGATCATTATTTATTCTTGGTATTTCAACTACGGATTCCTCAAATCCAGTTTCTAATAACTTCAAAGCTTCATCTTTCCTGTTTAGTTTTGCATTCCATCTTGCTAGAGTGATTGGGTCAACGTTTTTTTGTTGAGAGTTAATTAGCCAGTTTATAATTCCATTGATTCCTTCTTTATTATATTTCTCCAATAAAAAATTTGAATTTCCTGAATTTAGTGAATTTATTATTGTTACATTCTGGAGGGCCTCTATAGCTTTTAAATCGTGACCAAGTTTAATATAAAGGTTGAAGAACATCCAATTATACTGATCTGTCCAATAAGCTCCAATGTCAGGGTTAAGTTCATATGCCTTCAGACATTCATTAAGAGATTCATTGAATTTTCCAACATGGTAATAAAAAAGCGAACTTACCCAGTGCATTGTCGGAAAGAAGGGATCAAGTTCAATTGCCTTATTAATTTGTGACCGGGCTTCTTCATTTTGCTTTACTATATCTAATAGTAATGAATAATAAAAATGTCCATTTGCATATTTTTGATTCAATTCTGTTGCACGTTTAAGCTCGTCCCTTGCCTCTTCCCATTTCCATTCACTCCAGAGTAAGATTACACCCAAGGTTGAATGAGCTTCGGCAAGATTGTTGTCAATTTTGATCGCTTTTGAAGCAAATTCCTTAGCTTTTTCAAATCCTTCTTTTTTGGGGGCCCATCCATGCCATGACCTGAGCCAGTATGCATCTGCTATTCCAGTATAGGGTAATGCATATTCCGGATCTTCCTTTATAGATTTTTCAAAGTATTCAATACTTCTATTGATTCCCTCTTCAGTTCTTTTAGCTATAAAAAAGCGTCCTTGCAAATACAGATTGTATGCTCCGGGATTCTGTGTCTCACTTTTTTCAATTTGTTCTTTTTCATTTGGTGTAAGAACTGTTTCTAATTCTTCAACAATCCTCTTTGCTATTTCACTTTGAACGTAAAATATATCTTTCCAATCCCTATCATAAATATTTGACCAGATGTGATTTTCATTAAATACGCGGATTAATTGTACACTAATCCTCATTTTATCTCCATGACGTTGGACCGTACCTTCAATAATATAATTTATACCCAATTCTTTTCCTATTTCTGAAATGGACTTATTCCCTTCTTTATATTTTTGAGTTGATGTCCAGCCTAGTACCCTTAATCCCGATATTTTTGATAACTGGTTAATGACAACATCTGTCATTCCATCATTAAACCAGGCTTTATCTTCATCGCTGCCGAGATTTGCAAAAGGAAGTACTGCAATGGATTTTTCAACCGGTTTGGAGGGTATAAATAGTTTAGGAATAAAGAAATACCCCAGTGCTATCAATGCCAGAACTAAAAAAGAAGCTATTATGAATCTTGATTTAAGATTTTTTAGTTTTTCAGGTTTTGCTTTTACAACTTGTGTTGATACTTCTTCATCCTGTGAATTATACTTCTTTATTGCAGTAATAATCTCCTTAACAGCATTTGCCACCTTGTTGATCTGATCACGATAGAAAGTTTTATTGAGATTATCATGTGGATGATCTTCACTGGTCCGCAAAGGCCGGTTAACCCCTGCTGACTTATAAATGAACTCAATGCACCGAAGCACTCCCCCTAATTCATTTTCAAGAAGAGTTTTATCTTCCGGATCGAGGTCATGGATCTTAACAGGCAATATTCTACTTGCCACATTTCCACCGGCAAGTCTTATGTCTCTTCCAAACTTATCTTCCTTTGCATGTTTATTAAAGGCACAAAATTCATGTTGCCAGGCAAAGCTTTTTGAGTCGCAGTAGGTCTGAGAAAGGATTGGAACAAAGATCAGGCACTTCAGCTTCTCTTTCAGTGATGCATCTACATCATGTGTCTCTAACAGTCCATCATGAGGATTAATATCAAAATAAACACTGATTTCCTCCTTAAAAATCGACTCGAGTTCCCCCTTTAGATTATCAACAAACTCAGAAACCCAGCCGTCGTGCTTATTGTCTTTCTGGCGGTAGCTGATGAAAATGTCATATTCGTAGCCAGGTATTATGCTTGCCATCGGGTAAGGATTATTTCAAATCGATCTTGGTAATTCTAATTTTATTTTTATCAAAATTAGTAAATTCTACAGGACTAGTCAAGCATTTATTCATGTACTAATCTATTTATCTGATGATTTCTATTATCATTATGCCTGTCAGACTAGAAGGGGATAATGTGAAATAGAGGTTAATCATATTTCTTTTCGGTCGGCTTGCTTATAACGGCCCGGCAATAAAGTAAGTAAATGTTGCTGAGTGAATGGAGGCCGGGTGGCACTGTCCATGGAGCGGGGTAGTCCGTTTCTGAGGCCGTAGTGAACAAAGCATGGCGCGCTTTTTGCCAGTCATGGCACAACTTTTTTGAGCATTACGTGTGTCGCGCCTGCCCCGTGCGAGCGCAGCGAGTAACGGGGGTACAAGCATTTTCGAAGTTAGTCTCTATCCCCTTACTGAATTTTTGTTGCGAACAGCTGCGCGGTCGCCTTACGGCAATTACTGATCCCCTTTTGAAAGCAGTATAATCCGCAAAAAGCGTGACAAGTTTATTTACTTTATTGTCCGTGTTAGCTGTTGGGATATTTGTTTCTTTGAATTTCGATAGGTATTAATCTATCATCACTATATCTAAATTGATAAATTGGAATTCTATCAGTGAGTTCAAGAATTGAAGGAAGATAAAACATATTAAACTTTAGACCTAAGTAAATGGCAGATAATGAATTTCTTATTGAACACAATTCTTCTTTTTTTGAGTCACTGAAATATATCAACCTTGTTTCTCTTTCATAAGACCATTCTTTTGTTTTTCTGAAATATAAAAAGGCTAGATGCTCCTTCCTGAATTCTCCTTTTAGATATTTTTCTAGTTGGTCTTTTTCAAATGGATACTCAACAATCTTGTGATCAGGCATTTTCTTAATATCAAAATCTTTATAATGGATGTTCTTAAATAACTTTGGTTTTATAAATTTTTTATTTTCCTTAATAAATTCCTTTTTATCTAATCTAAGACAAACACCTTTATGTAAACCGGCATAATGAGCCCACATACTTGAATGCTCATATCCATAAAAAGGGGTACGCATTCTTGAAAAGCATATTACTTTACAATCACTTCTAAGGATATCGCTATTTATTTCATTTTGTTTCTCAATATCTGGAATCATTCCAGTATTCCAATAGCTTGCCGCAAAGATGAAGGATTTATACTCTCGTGGATCATTTGTATTATTCAAAATGTTGAACCGTAATTGTCGTTCTGGCAATATAAATTCAATTGCATTTTCGAGTTTTGTATAATGATATAAAAAGTCACTATCCATTATGATCCTTAATTCCAAATTTTAGTAAAAATTAATATCATTATTCTTTGCTATAATCTCTATATAGAACTAATCCTTGAAATTTTGGTGTGTCGATTACCATTTCCCGAGTAGAAGCAATTTTCAGCATCCCTTGCCCAAGTATTTCATTATCATATATATGAAAATAGTTATCCTTGCCTCTACTTAGGTGTACTGTACAAGAAACGTTTATTTGGTCATTAACTAATTGTATTGAAAAATCATCACTTCTGTCAGGAATTTCATAAATAGACATTCTAAAACCAGAAGAATTTTTCCATTTGCCAATAGGTGATAGTAGTTTTGTTTTCATAGTTGTCTGGATTTATCCAATAAAGTTAATTTTGAAAAGGATCATTGGTATGTCAGCAGTCTCTCCTAACAGCTAACGTTCGACGGTAAGTGCTGGGCGGTTAAGGGAGATAATCATTCGTGTTTTTAGTATTTTTCTATATGGTTAGTATTATTCTTTTTATACGTTATTCAAGCCTTGCATTTACCGTTTGTTAGGGAGCGTTGGAGTGTTGGCAGCGTTGGGAGCGCTTGCAAATGCGTTCATGGGCAGCTTTTGTAAATTTCAT
>JALHSP010000086.1 GCA_022865305.1 Bacteroidales bacterium
AAATAACTTTGTAAAATCACCCTGGAAATTGTGATAAAAATGAAGCAAAAAAGGATGTTAACTTAGGGGTGGTCTTTCACATCCGGTTAAGCATGGTCTCTCAAAAACGGTGAAGGGTGGTCTATATGACCGATTTTTCCAACATATGGAAGTTATGATTATAATCATTCCCATTATTTTAATCAAAGGTATGAAAGAAGTGGTGTCTTTTCTCATTGGTTTTATTTATTATCTGAAGGTGGAAAGGGAACAAATGATATAGATAATTCATATACAGTATATGGTGTTGGACTAGATGATGCAGAAAGAATTCTTTCCACCGCTGAGTTTAATGATGGACATATATCTGATGATATAGATACTTATCCTGAACTTCGGACATTAATAACAGATGCCGCAAGAGCTCTTTCAGTAACTAATTCAATAGCAGACTTACAAGTACAAAATGCCTGGTATGCTGTTGGCGTTGGATCGGAGTCAGTACAAACACAAATATCAGGCCCATATACAGTCTGTGGGGCATCTACTTTTTCGCTTAGTTATATACCAGCAGGGGCTTCTGTAACTTGGCAAGCAGGTCCATCTATTGTTACACCAAATTCAGGTAATGGTTCCTCAGCTACGATTTATCCGACTTGTACTTGGCCTGGAAAGGCAACAATCACTTTTACTCTAACGGATAATTATGGTTTTAGTATTCAGGTTAAAAAGGAAATATTAATTTTAGGTCTTGATCCAAGTGATGTTGGACTTGATGTCTATTACTCTTCTGGACAGCCAGCACCTTTTCAGGGTGGAATGTGGCTCATGTGTCCGAATGAATATTATCATATTTATGTTAATAATAACAGTGGATGTTCGACTTCGAATTATAGTTGGACAATTCCTTCTGGTTGGACTTTAGCATGGCAATATCAGAATATGATTAGTGTCTTTACTGGCTCATCTCCAGGTGGAAATGTCATAGTTAAGGCAAATACCTGTTGTTCAAACTACTGCCAAAATCCTGTAACCATTTTATCCAATTACCTTGGAACTTATTGGGATTGTGATGAAGAATACTACCTGTCACCCAACCCAGCATCTGAAATAGTAACAATTACTTTAAAAAAATCTAGTCTTGATGTTATGCAAAATACAAATTGCGAGGTTAGGATTTTAGACCTTTATGGAAATATACTATTCTCTGGGACAAGATCAGGGAATAGTTTTACAATTCCAGTCAGCAATTTAAAGGATGGTAATTACATTATTCAAATATCCAATGGAATTAATAAATCAAATTTGAAACTAGTTATAAAGCATTAATATATTACCTGTATATCAAGTCAATAGGTGTTCGGATTGTTCCCTTGATCATCATTCATTCTTGTATTATTACAGTGCTAAATCATTCATCAGATTCCCAATAAAGGGACCTGGTTGAGCGGATAAAAATAAATTTGACTTGTATAGTAATTATCTCGTACCTTTGTTATAGTCATTCCCCCGTAAGTTTTTTCCTGATGTTTGTTAGTGTCAAACTAATTGCATTTGTTATGGCATTTTACTATTCACTTGATAGGAACAATCACGTTGATATTAAAATTACTGATTTGACTAATATGTCAATTCTTTCGTGCTTATATTATTATAAGTACTCCTGTCTATTTTTTTTCAAAATCGATGGGAACGGAAATTAGATATGCCAAATCAAAGCAACAAATTGCAGATGAATATGGAATCTGCATTAAAACCTTAAATAAATGGCTTAAACAAGAAAATATTAAAATAGTTATAGGTTTGATAAACCCAAGAATGCAAGACTTGATTTATAAAAGATTAGGAATTCCAAAAAATTCCTAAAAAGTCTAATAATTTCCAAATTTTACTTTAATGTTCTCATCTTATATCGATATTAATCTTGAACTTGTACTCTAATACTGTCTTTTACTTAACTTTAATCTTACATGAAGAAATCTATACTTTTTATCTTAGTTTCAGTAGCAGTAATTTCTTGTCAAAAAGAAAATAATTTTAATGCAAAATGGGAAGTTATTAATTTATCATACACAGGAGATTTGAGTGATATCTTCCTTCTTCCTCCGGATACTATTATGATATTAAGCAAGTTAGATGACTCGTTTGATAAAACTTGCATTTTTGAAAGTGATGATGAAGGCAGAACTTGGACCCAAAGATGTTTCGACAAACAAACAACTGGTGGCTTTTCTGATTTTTATTGCTTTAATCATTTTAAGATAATTTCTGGCGATTTTAAATCTAATGATGGAGGTTATAATTGGTATAAATTGGGGGCATTATTGGGTGCACCAACATTCTTTTTTAATGATCATGAAGGAATTGGGGCGATTGGAAGTTCACTCTATAGGACAAACGATGGTTGCAATTCTGTTGAAATGGTTTTTGATAGCTCTACATATGCAGGAATACATTTTATCCAATTCTTGAATAATTCCACTGGTTATGCTGCTGGTGGTGCTAGTTTCGATAGTTTCAACTCAGGTCTTATTGTAAAAACAACAGATGGAGGTAATACTTGGCAACCTCTACCTGATAAATTTAAAAGCATAATTGGTATTTCGTTTATTTCTGAAAATATCGGTTATATTATTATCAATCTTTATGAGGGAAGTGTTGTAGGTACATATAAATCTGGAGCAGAACTATTAAAGACCATAGATGGTGGATCCACTTGGACAAGTATCAACTCTAAAATATATGATGAATTTAAGATAATCCCTTTCAAATGTTACTTTGCTGATGAACAACATGGTTTTCTGTTCGGAACAGGTAATGGAAGTAAAATACTTTCAACTATCGATGGGGGAAAAACATGGAAGGAAGAGTATACTAACAATGATTCAGATTATACATTAAATAAGATACTATTTGCTACATCAACAACTGGTTTTGCTATTGGTAACAATGGCTTACTCCTAAAGCGAATTATAAATGATCCTTAAATAGTTTCTTATGAAAAAACTACTGGTATCACTTTTAACAACAATCCTATGTGTTACAACTGGATTTGCCCAAAATGGAATTATTAAGTCAATATATTCCAAAGATAGTATCCTAATATCCTTTCTTCAGGGAATCCAGCGTTTGCAATTGGTGAAGGTATGAGTGATATATGGGCTGCAGCAGTTGAACAATGGGCTGCTCAACTAAGCAAAATTGGATGGTGGCTGAGGAAATAATGAAAAATGACTATAGCTGTTTACGATCGCTCCGTAATCCAAATTCAGAAGGATTTAGGAAAGATTATTCTACAGAGGGGAATTATCCTGATACTTATGACTACACGTTCTATTATAGGGGTGAAGATGCAAGGACCTATTCTCATATAAATTCGACTGTACTTAGTCATTGGTTCTACCTTGTTTCAGTAGGTGGTTCTGGCACAAATGATTTAGGAAACCAATATAACGTTTCAAGTATTGGAATTACAAATGCCACTGCTATAGCCTGGCAAGCTGAATTGTACTATTTTACTGCAACAACTAATTTTTCACTTGCTCGAGAAGCATTTATAGAAGCAGCCTCAGATTTATTTGGTGAAAATTCATGTCAAGTAATAAATGTCACAAATGCTTGGTATGCAGTAGGTGTAGGCAGCGCATTCCAGTTATCAGATGTAACTATTTCAGGCACCACTCTGGTCTGTTCTAGCGGTGCAACATTTACTGTTAATAATTTGCCACCGAGTTGCACTGTATCTTGGGAAAAGACTGGCAATCTTACCCTTTTATCATCAAATTCAAATGGAGATACTGCAGTTTTCGCTTCTAATTCTAATGGTCCAGGTTGGATAAGAGCATTTATTAATTCTGCCAGTTGTGGTACCTCGTACCCTACCCCTTATTTCGAAGTTTGGTCTGGTACATTTGAAAGCACTTTTGTAACTGGACAGGTAGCAGTTTGTCCTGATTCATATTATACTTATACAGCTCAGGTACCTGGTGGGCATAAGCCAACTTATTCTTATTCCTGGACTTATCCAAGCAACTGGTACAATTACGATCAATATCAAAATACTATTAGTCTCGTAACACCTTTGTATAATCCCGACGGTGGAGCAGTTAGGGTCTCTGTAACCAATGCATGTGGTACATCAGGATATTCGGGGATCACAGTTTATCCAGATTATTATAATTGCGGTGGATATTTTTCCCTTTACCCCAATCCGGCTTCAGAAATAATTACAATCACTAATAAAATATCTTCAGAATTAGAAACAAAAGTTGAAGATTTAAATAAAACATACACTGTCAGGATCTTAGACATTTATAGTAATTTACACTTTTCGGGAATAAGATCTGGTGATACGTTTACTATTCCTATTAACAATCTAACAGACGGTAACTACATTGTCCAAATAAGTGACGGTAAGAATATATTTAATTTGAAACTAATTATAAAGCATTAATAAATTGTTTATTAATCAGGCAAATAGGTGTTCGGGTTGCTCTCTTAATAATCAATCTGCTTAAAATTCATTATGCTAAGCCATTCACCCTGTCCTCTGAAATAGGTGACTTAAGTGAGTGGATAAAAATAAATTTGACTTGTATAGTATTTGTTTCTTACCTT
>JALHSP010000087.1 GCA_022865305.1 Bacteroidales bacterium
ATTTAAGTCCTGGCGAAGCAAGCGTACTAATTCGGCTTTTTCATCCTGGCTTAGTGTTTTTATGATGCTACGTAAGTCCATGCTTGTTTATTTGGTTATGCAAAGATAATCATTTTCCACATTATTCTAAAACATAACCATCATTAATAACAATAACCTATTCCCAGCCCTCGGAAATCAGCTGCAGGGGCTTTCTTTTTAAAAAGAGGTGGCAAAAATCATTAAACTAAAAATAATACTATAACCATTTATGAAAAACGTATGTGCCACCTCCCAGGACTAAGTTCGGATAATAAAATATTCTCTCCAAAAATAAAATTGACTTTGGCTTAAACAAGATGTAACTTTGTATTTATTAAAGCCGTTTATACCGCGTTTCGGATTTCTTGAACCCGACATGAAGGGAAACCGTTCAGTCAAATATTTTTAATATCAAGTAATACAGATCTCCGTCATGAAAAACAGATTTAGCAATTTGTCCCGGAATCTTTTACTGACAGTCTTAATGTCTATAACATTTTCCCTGCCGGTTTCTGTTAACGCCTCTGAAATAACCAAAGAGGGGTATATCAATATCTCCTCAAAAGAGGCGATGCAAATCATCAACACCTATCAGAATATCATAATCCTCGATGTCAGGGACCGTTCCTACTTTGAATCGGGCCACCTGACCGGCGCCGTATCAATGCCATTGGTGGAATTTGAAAAGGGCATCAGCAGCTTTAAAAAAGATATGACATTCATTGTTTACTGCCAGAACGGGCGGAAAAGCAGGGTGGCATGCGAGACACTGATGAAAAAGGGATTCAAAAGCACATTTAACCTAGTACACGGAATATATGAATGGCAGGAAACAGGATATCCTGTTACAGGCAGGGATATATGCAGCACCTGTCCGAAAAGCAGGTCGGCTGTAGTTAATAATAACAAAACTGCCAAAGTCCCTGTCAAAGCCACCGCCCAATGCGGCAATTATTGCATCTCCAACGGTGGAAGCCATGAGTATGAAAGGATCTTGAAGGTTTCATATAAGTTGATGTCGGAAGGGATCCTGTCTGTTACGGTCATTATTGTCATAAGTAACCCTGACGGCTGCAGTTATGCGGAAGCCTGTCCCGCGTACGACGACAGCCCCGAATACATAAACGCCTGGATCGACTGGAACGGGAATAACGTTTACGAATCTAGCGAAAGGGTCCTAAATGCTGCCCTTACAGGATACATAGGAATCAACTACCACGGCACGATGAGTACGAGCAATATCGTGAGCATTCCTTCCGGAGCGGTGAACAGCACCTCTATGAGAGTAAATCTCGGATGGGACTTTGATCCCGACGATCCTTGCGAAGAATCCTGGTATTATGGTGATGTTACTGATCAGCCAGTTGAAATATTTCTTGATCCGCCCGAAATAGAGGAAATAACGGTTACCGGTGTTCCCGTTGCAACAAATCTGATAACATCCGATCCATCGCTGGGAGGATTGGAAAAAGTTAAGCTTCAGGCTAAAATATCTGAAAATCCCGATTATGAAATAACGGATTATGACTGGACTGGAGATATCATAACAGGCAAAGGAAATCCCTATGAATATTCCGCACCTCCCGGAAGCCACGGGAATAAGGTTGTGACATGCATCATTACCTACAAAAATAAGATCAACTGCGTTGTTGGAGCGACCATTCTTTCAAAAGATTTCGACCTCTTCTTCAACAAGGGCGGTGACGACGACGGCAATAATGAACCCAACTGGTTCAGGTACTGGAAGAGAGATGGTGCTGTTCCAAACATGGGGGTGGCGAAATACGACGCCTCCTCCGCTTACGACGGTTACATGACCGACGGGGGAGAATTGTACCTTACCCCGTATTCTGCCGGCCAGCATTATTCCAGCCCGATCGTTATCAATTCATCCTTCGGGACAGAGAGCTTCGGTGGCCCGACAGTGAAAGGGATTGATTGTACTGCCGAGATCATTGCCCACGAGTTATACCACAAGTGGGTCAATGAACAATGGCAAGCAGGAGCATTCCGCGAGCCCGATTCCGACAAAGGTCTTCAGGCTGCAGACTGTTGGGATAAACTGCCTGATACCTATGAAACTAACACTTCCAAGACAAAGAATGACGATACCGATACCTACAACCTGGAAACTAAGAAGGGCTCCGAATACAGGAAATACGGCGACAACGAATACATGGCAATGCGCACCGCGAATGGAGTAACAGGGGAGCCATTTAAGGACTGGGCATCTCCCGGGAAACAGACTGGTTCCAAGAATGCCATCGAACTATCGTTGGAATCGCCTAAAGGTCTTACCGACCTTGCATATGCATCATTTACGGGAACGTATACCGATTCTGGTGTCGATGAGAACAGCGACGGCCTCTTTGACTACCTGAAGGTCGTAACTGGAATCAACGTTACATCAGCCGGGTTATTCAGGCTCGTCGCCCGTTTGAATGACAACACACTGAAGGAGATAACATTCTACAATCAAGCTCTGACATTGTCACAGGGAGTGCAAACAGTCGATATCACCTTCGATGGCCTCAAGATCCGGGAAAAAGCAATTGACGGTCCTTACAAAGTGACATTCCAGATCCACAACGAGTACGGAGATACTCTCGATTTCAAACCGAATGCATATACAACAGCATCATATAACTATACCGCATTCAAGACCAAGCCATTCTACTTCACCGGAAATTATGCCCATAAATACAATGGTATGGATGTGTACAAAGAGTTCAAGTATCTCAGTGTAAGCGCCGAAGTGAATATTTCAACCGCCGGTAGTTATCTCTGTGAAGGGGCGCTTTACGATGAGAACGGAAAGGTGATAGAATTACAGGATTCATTGATTGCCCTCGATGCAGGCACCAGCAACATTGTCTTTAATTTTGCCGGGGAGAAGATCAGGAAGAACCAAACGAACGGCCCCTACTACCTGAAATACCTTTCAATAAGCAGGAACGGTGAAAGGGATTTCATCCTGGATGCGTACTACATCGACTGGCTTTACTTATTCACGGAATTTGAAAGAGCAAAAGGCATCTTCAACGGTTACTTTGCTGAATCAGGAGTGGACAAGGACAGCGACAACAGGTTTGATTCCCTTAAGGTAACAATAGGCGTCAATCTCAGGAATTTCCTCAACTACAATGTGTTTGGCTACCTGTATGATAAAAACGGCAACCAGATATCGAAGTCAAACGTTATAGGAAAGAGCGAGACGGGTTATGGAGACAACCTAGTTGACCTGTTCTTTGACGGCATTTCAATATACCTGCATGGAGTAGACGGACCCTATTACCTGAAGAATATCAGCCTGCAAAATGAAGCTGGAAATTCACTGGATGCAATAATTTCGGCCGATACAACTATCGCATACAAGTTCACTGATTTCCAGAAACCTGCAAATCTTATCGAACTCACCGGAAATTATTCCGACACAAAAACGGATGTTAATTCAGATGAGGCATATGAATATCTGACGGTCGATGCAGGTGTAATGCTTTCCGACAGCGGATTTGTTATAATCAAGGCCAAACTGGTTGATGCGCAAAACAAGGAGATAGTGTGGGCTGAAAACATAGCAAAACTGAAAGAAGGTACACCCCAGGTGATACAGCTTAATTTCCGCGGGGACTCCATTTACAAACACGGAGTGAATGGACCCTACTATGTGAAGAATGTTTACGTTTACCATACCGGCGACCCGTCACACCCCGATTACGTAGTTGATGCCTATACCACTGCAGCATACCAGTACACTGAGTTTACCGAAACGATAACCGGTATCAGTGATCTGGACAGTAATAGATCCCCTTTCGGATCATATATTGGGGATAACTACCCCAATCCTTTCAAAATATCGACATCAATAAAATACTATATACCCAATTATGAATATGTAACGCTGAAGATATTTGATGTGTCAGGTAAAGAAGTGGAGACACTTGTTCGGGAGTACGAGTATGAGGGAGTGCACCAGGTAATTTGGACTGCGAAGGGGCTCCCTAGCGGAATATATTTCTGCAACCTGAAATTCGGGAACAAAACTGAAACGAAGAAGTTGTTCCTGCTGAAGTAAGATTTTAGAGGGTATTAGAATAATCGGTGATCATAGAATCGCAACGATTTCAGCCCTCGGAAATCAGCTCCGGGGGCTTTGTATTTAAAAGAAATCAGCATCCATTTAATAAGAAAATTCATAATTCGTCTGCATTGAATTGTGAAGGCAGGTGCTGGCAATATCAAAGATAAATAATCCTGCAAAAAACAATTACAGAGGTTCTTTAATTAGAATTATAATAGCTCTGCAATAAAAGTTCAATCTCTGATTCTGAGAGAATAACAAATTGATCCAATTCTAATTCTAAGAAAACGAGTGGCATCTTTATAAATTCGGGATCGGTAATAATGGTTAAATCACTCACAATACTCAGATAATTGACAATAATAAATTTACATCAGATTTTTGAAAATTCAAAATTTATTTTGCCTCAACCAGTTTTAACATTAAAGGCATTTACAGACCATTTAAGGTACTATCTCCCTGGTAGCGGTCAGAGCATAATAAGAAGCCAGCACCCTGTTAACATCAATGTACATAATTCTATCTGCATAGAATTGAAAGGAAGGATGCTGGTCACTATAAAAGTAAACAATTCTGTAAAGTGTTATATACAGAAGTCAGGATCAGAATACTATTCTACTTCATCGGTTTAAGTATAACTTATTCCTTTTTACACTGGCATCTATAAAGAAAAACAAACAAAGCAATTGTTATAAGAAAGAAACTGTTAGCAATATGAAAATAATTCACAATATGTGTAACACCAGGCAATATGTCCTTAGCTATAAGTCCGGAGATAAATCCTAATAAAATAAATACAACTCCGATGCCAGCAGAAATCCATGCAATCCAATTTAGTGCTTTCATAAGTTTAAATTTAAATTAGTACTTCTGAAGTATACTTTTATCAAATTTCAACAATAAATTACTGCTAGACAAAAAAATATCAAATTGTGTTCGGGAATCAGTAACTTTTGCTAATGAAGCGAGGGCAAGTCCTGGGATAACACTCCAGGGCTTAATGTTTAAACACTCGAAATTTGTATCTTTAAAATAAAAATGCGGTATTCCTCATATAAGAAGCTGGACAAATGTCCGAAATGCGGTTCTTCAAAGGTGGTAAAGATCGTTTATGGAGAACCATCTTATGAGGATTCTCTTGAAGCTGAAGCCGGGAAGATTATTCTCGGCGGTTGTGTTATTACAGGTAATGATCCGCACTGGGGATGTATTGATTGCAAAGTTAAAATTTTCAAAAGAAAATTCAGAGCCTTCCCCTGAACCTATCGAAGCTAAGCCTTCGGAAATCAGCTCCGGGGGCTTATTATTATTAATAAGCGGCATCTCCTGTGGAATATAATTGTCTCGCTGCAATCTACAATATGAAGTAGTAGGAAGGAAATGCCGTCAATACCAAATGTCGGGAAAATAATTCATTTACTATAATTTTTTTGCCGCGTCTAAGATTTTCTGTTCTTCCTGTATCTTTATCATTTTTATGTCTTCCAAACGTTGTGCAAATATTATTTCACTAGTAATATATATGTTCCCCTCATGGGATAGATGATCATTAAGAAAATAGTACATCGATACTTTTTTACCTTTCCAGGAATATCGTCCTTCATAAGTATCACCTTTTTCAAATATTGACGTTCCATATGCTGCTTCTAAAACTTTTAAAACACCTTGCTGGTCAACATAATTGCTAACTGTGATACAAATTGTCATTAATTTCCCTCTGTAAAAGGTATACTCAATTTCCTTTAACTTATAATCTCCCATAAATAAATCAGCATCAGTTACTCTATAAGTTTTTTCATCAAGAACGTCTATACTCCTTTTTAGTTCTAAATTTCTAAATGAACTTATCGGCATTTCAAGTTTTGCTCCTCTAAATCCGTATTTGTCTTCTAAAGCTCTGAGGTTTTGACTGAAGCCTGTCACGCAAAATAAAATAAAAACTGAGGTTAATATAATTGCTTTCATAAGGCTATTTTTTCATAAATGTATCAAGTTCGTGTGGAGGGAAATTTTTCAACTATACTTTATTTCTCCATTCTCATTAATTTCGAGAAAAACAGTCGTTGTCCCATGTGTTAATAATAAATAAAATATGCCAGGAATAATGAAGAATAAAAACAATATCACCAATAGACAGCCACTTCGATTCTTATCTCTCATTAACTGACAATTTGTTTCAGTTTTACTTGATATTCGCCAACCTTTTTTTTGTTGTTTAATAATTTCGGTTTCAAGAATTGCTTTACGTTCTTCTATTGTTTTCATAATTTAATGATTAAAAAGCGGCATCTCCTGTAGAATATAATTGTCTCGCTGCAATTATCTGTCGAAAGATAGTGGAAGGAAATGCCGCTAAGATCAAATTTCAGATTAATCTTTTAAATATGCAAATAAATTGACATTGGCTTAAACATAGTGTAACTTTGATAATAATCACAAACTAACTGCTAAATAGATTGCAATTTTACAACCTATTTAGTAGTTGACTGATGTAAGAACCTAGAGTTTTATATCATAAATTTATGGAGGGGATAAAATGCAGCATTACTTTGTGAAACGAGACGAAAGAGATAAATCGTTTTTTGCTCAACTGACAGAAGATGAGGTACGTCAAAAAGTTGCACATGGGGAAATCAAACCGGAATGGCTCATAACTCTGAACCCACTTGAAGAATCATACGGGCATTTTGTAAGAATCCCTCGCACACCACCGAATTGGATCTCTGTTAAATCATTTATGGAAGGAGGACTTGAGCAAAAGTTCGATACTAACCTGGAAATAAAAAATGTTGGATTCAAAATCAAAAGAAAATACGCATATCCCAGCATTACTTTTGGTGTGATTGGTCTTTTCGTATTCGTCTTTGCTTTGGGATTAGGCTTGATTTATATTGTTCCAATACTAGCTTGTATCGGATTGATAATAATCGGAGTACGAAGTTTAAATAAAGAAGTAGTATTTTTAAAGGAAGACAGTGTAGTAATAAAAATAGCACTACTATCGATAAAACAAAATATAAAATACACAGATATAGAATCTATTATTACCTCAGAAAAAAATAAACTCATTATTGATTGCATTAATAGAACAGTTTATTTAAATCTAAAATGGTTTGATGAAACTGATAAAGAAGAAATATTACAAGAATTAAAAGCAAGGAGTGGAAAATAAAAATGAGTCAAATGCATTTCTTTTTATCATACAATCGTATACTACCGATTGCCTAATAAGTGGCTTTAAATCAAAAATTCGCTAAAAATAAATTTGTTTCAGTCCCTGTGAGGTTTTAAGATTGCAGTATTGTGTCAGGTAAGATCTGCACCTGGATTGCAGAGAGTGCCAGCCCTCGGAAATCAGCTCCCGGGGCTTTGTTTTTAAATAAAATTGACTTTGGCTTAAACAAGGTGTAACTTTGTAGAAAACAAGTAATCATGAAAATAATATATAGGTCTCTTATTGTTTTATTTGTAATGTGCTTTTCAATAAGCTGCGAAAAAAATACAGATTCTTTTACCGATCCACGAGATAACAATACTTACAATACTACAGAAATTGGCGATCAAATCTGGATGGGCGAAAACCTTGCTTATCTGCCTTCAGTTTCTCCACCAGATGAGAAATACTGGCCCGAACCTTATTACTATGTTTATGATTATGAGGATACGAGCGTGGTTGAAGCGAAAAATACCTCAAATTATAATACATATGGAGTATTATACAACTGGGTGACAGCAATGGATGCCTGTCCTGCTGGCTGGCATTTGCCTTCGGATGAAGAGTGGAAAAAACTGGAAATGTTTCTTGGAATGAGTCAGACTGAGGCAGACGATGAGGGATTGAGAGGAACTGATGAAGGATGTAAATTAAAAGAAAAGGGAACAAAACATTGGCTTCATAGCAACATTCCACCGAACGATGAAAACAACTATACCTTTGGGAACAATAAAAGTGGATTCACAGCTCTTCCGGGTGGGAAGAACCGCAAAGATGGTATTTTCCTCTGGGAGGGCATGCAAGGTTACTGGTGGAGCTCAACTGAGAACGAGGAATATACTGCGTATGTCCGCTGCCTGTTTTACAATGAGAAAGGTATTTCTAGATATGATGACAGCAAAGTAAGTGGTATTTCAGTCCGCTGCGTTAAAGACTAAATTGCCATTATTACAATAAATGATTATAGCCCTCGGAAATCAGCTCCGGGGGTTTTTTATTGAAAAGAGGTGGCTTATAACTTCAGTCTGCAATGTGAAGGTTGACCAGGAACGGTTAAGGATGCCACCTCTCAGGTACTAAGTTCGGATAAATAAATAATTCTCACAAAGAATATTCTTCCTCCTTCATGAACAAAGATTGACACATTCAGTCAGTCTTAAAACAGCGAATCCCCAGTAGAAATATTAGGGATTTTGGGTTGGGAGTTTTATAAAATCTTTTAAATTCATAGCTAATCTTACAAGTGCAGCTGGCAAATACCCTGTAATTCCTATAAATGCTACAATAATGAGAAGAATATCTGTAGCAGTAAATTTTTCCAATGAGGGACTCCCAACGCTTTTTATTAAATTGGGAAGAACTATCCAAAGCATAACCCAGCCTACAAATGATCCTAAAAAATTTAAAAATAATTGTTGAATAAGACGAGCACCTTTTGGTTTTTCACCGCCATGAATATTCCAAGCGTGATAAGCAAACAATCCTGAAGATATTAAAGCAATATAATACTACCCTGAATTAAGACCACTGGTTAAGTGTAAATTTAATAACTTTAAACCAGTGAATTATGAAAGCGAAAAGACAAAAACATTCAGGAGCCTTTAAGGCAAAAGTTGCCATTGAAGCATTACAGGAGCGCGAG
>JALHSP010000088.1 GCA_022865305.1 Bacteroidales bacterium
AAATTCTTGGGCAGTCTCGTAAATTCTTCGTATTTTTCTCATAGTATTTTTAGAAAATTACCCCGATTTTTAGCTTTTACGAGCTTTTTCGGGGTTTTTTCTTAAAATTAATGAGATTTAACTATTTGTCAATCAGTACTTTTCACTATTTATGAACATCCCTATATATACAAAATGAAGAGATACAATCCCATCTTCCACCCCCAGGGATCGCCATCGAAGCAAAGCGAAGATGGCAATCCCTATCACTCTCCTGCTTTCTTAAATCTGTTATACCCAAAATATGCGCCCATGGAAAGCAAAACCAGCACCAGAACAGTTATATAGACAAATACCGGCACCGGTACCGGATCGCCAGAAGCATAGGAATGAAGACCTGACAGGTAATAATTTACTCCAAAATAGGTCATCAGTACTGATGAGAATGCGAACAGGGATAATAAATTAAATGTATATATATCTTTCATACCCGGGATAAGGCGGGAATGGATTACAAGACTATATATTACGATAGTTATAAGCGACCATGTTTCTTTTGGATCCCAGCCCCAGTACCTGCCCCATGACTCATTTGCCCATACTGCACCGAGGAAGGTGCCAATTGTAAGGAAGTACAGTCCGAGGGTAAGTGTTTTATAATTGATTACTGTCAGTTCATCAATCGTATCGGCTATTCTTTCCCTGTTTCTTCCGTTCGATAATACAAGCAGTATCATGGTTATCAGCCCCAATATGGCGCCAAGGCCAAGAAATCCGTAGCTGCCTGTTATAACAGAGACATGAAGTGTAAGCCAGTATGATTTCAGAACTGGTACCAGGTTAGTGATCTCCGGATCCATAAAACTAAGATGTGCCACCATCAGGGTCATACCGGCAAGAACTGCAGTGGCTGAAAGGGCAAAGATCGATTTGCGGCTGAAAATAAATCCGGCAAGGAGAGTCACCCATGAAATGAATAACATTGACTCATATCCATTGCTCATAGGTGAGTGCCCTGCAATATACCATCTCAGTCCTAATCCGAGAGTATGGAACAGGAATCCTGCAAAAAGCAGCCATCCAAGCCCCCTGACAAAAAGTGAAGATTTATTCCTTCCCCTTATTACAGCGATAATCAATCCTAAAAGCATTATCAGTCCTGTTGTTGCATAGAAAGGAAACAACTTTTCAAAGATGCTCAGTTTATAATAAAATAATTCAATGCCGGTTTTTGCAGCGGAAGGGAGAGCATATTCCGTAAACCTGTCCTGGTACTCACGCACGGAAGCAGACAACCGGGCGGCTGTTACATCATTGTTTGTCTGAAGTGCTTCGGCAAGAGCCGGAATAATATTTTTAAGATACAGAGAATCATCTTTGCTGACAGCTTTTTCAAGAGCTTCATCCGGTGATCCCCAGTTATGAGTCCCATCCTTCAGCGGGAATATCTTCATGAAATCGCCTTTATAAATCATGTAGACAATATTGACCCTTTCATCGACCTTCATCACCTCTTTATCCATTTTATTCCTTTCACCGGGGGATTTTGCGTAGGCTGCGTTTACCTCTTCGGATAATTTATACATGCCATTCCCTTCGAGGTTAACCAGGTCAGAAAAACTTGCAAGATTTCCTTTGATTCCGATACTTCGCTGAAGGTCCCTGCTGGTAACCCTGATAAGAGGAACATCTTTCCAGCTATTAAAATCAAAATAAAGCCCAAGAAAAACCTGCATTGAAGTTAATCCTTCAAATTTATTTTCCCGTGTTACTTTCCGCAGGATATCATTGCTTAATGTAAACAGAGGTTTGGTCCTTCCCTTTTGATCCTGAACAAGTACTTTGCCAAATTCATCTGAACCGGCTTTCCCGGCAACAAATTTCTGGGCATTTGCCACGGATAATCCTGACAGGATAAAAATCAAAGCTAATGTTGTCACGGTTTTTCTCAGTGAAGAATGCCAGTATCCGGCATTAATATTACGAAATACTGAATTTTTGGAGAAGAGAGAAAGAATAATAAACAGGAACAACATTGCATAACCCGTATATGTTACTATCATTCCTGCTCTGTCATGGCTGACTGATAGAATCGTGCCTTTTTCATCCTGATCGAATGAGGATTGATAGAACCGGTATCCCTTATATTTGAGTATATTATTCATGAAAACACTATACGGTTTTTCGACTTTGTCTCTTTCATCTATGAGTATTACTTCGCTGCGATATCCTGACGGGCTGTTGGAACCAGGATATCTTTCAAGAACAAAATCATCAAGCTTCAGGCTGAAAGGCAGTGTACTTATTTTTGATCCATATGTGATCTCAAATGTTTTTCCATCTATTATACATGAACCGGAAGTTATTTCTTCCGTATTCCTGTCCCACAGGTAAACCGTTTCAGACTGATCTCCGGCAAGCAGTTGAAAAATAAAAACATCCTGCCCGGTTTCCTGTTCTTCAGGATCGACAGAAGCAGGATTTACAGTGCCGGCAAGTGATAATTTCTGTGCCACAACCTTAATATCCTGAACGGTAATGACCTGCATCGGTTTTAGTTCTGATTGCTTCCCTGGTTCTGATATGGTGGTTTCCTGTGTCATCATGCTCATCTGTGCGAGAACATATATTGAGCTGATAAGGAATGTTCCGGAATCAAGTTTGACAGATACATCTGTCTTATTTGCAGTATTAAATCCGAAAGTCAAGCCCTGCAAGGTTTTTGATTCACCCTCTTTCAAAACCATGGTCTCTCTCAAATTCATATCCTTTGTAACAAGAAGGGAAACTGCCGGCTCTCCTTCAGGGCTATCAGTGATAGTTTCGGTTGCATTGGGCACTATCCCTGCCAGTATCAGCTTATAGTTTTTATTACCGACACTTATTTTCTTCTTATAATTATCGGCTGAAACAGAAGTTATTGAATATTTCTGCGAATGACTTCTGATCAGTGAACCATCATTATCCTTTACTGTATACCCTATATAATTTTCATTTGAGAAACAGATGTTTGATGTCTCCCCCTCACGGATATGAATTACACCTTCCCACCCGAAATATCTTGTAATACCTGCTCCGATTATCATCAGGACGAATGAAATATGAAAAAGTGCAACAGGTAATTTCACCCTCCTGAATAGTTTGAAAATGATCAGCTGTCCGATAAGATTAACAGCAAGAAGTAATAGTATTATCTCGAACCACCTGGTATCATAAACCATTCCATATGCAGCAGATGTGCCAAAGTCGTTTTCGATAAAAGTAGCAACAGCCATTGCCACAGCAAAAATTACTAAAAAGACTCCCATGAATACGGGAGAAAAAATAAACTTTATTACTTTCATAATATCAGATAGTTAGATAATTATTGTTATCCTCTGTTTGAGATAACAATCAGTTTATCTTTATCAAGTATTTTTATTTTTGAGGCATCAGAATAAATAACTCCGGATTCCTCGAGCTCTTTTAAAATCCTCCCCACAGATTCTTTAGCCATATTTGTCATTTCACCAAGCTCCTGACGTGAAAGAATCATCTCATATTCATCCGATTTGAATATATCATCTGCGAAATAGAGTAATGCTTCTGCCAGTCTTCCCGGCATCTTTTTTTGCGCAAGGTTAACCATCCTGGTATGGGACCTCATAGATTTTACGCTGATATCTTCAAGCATGCCTTCAGCAAAAGCACCATTTACTCGCACTAGGTGACGGAATACCTCGAAGCTTATAAAACAAGCCTGGACATTTGTAATTGCCGCTACTGAATAGGTATGACGGGAGTTTACATATGCTCCGGGACCCATTATCAATCTGCCCGGCATGGCTATACTCATAATAAAGTTCTTTCCGTTGATGCCTTCGATATATGTTTTAGCCATACCTGAGGCAAGAAATAATGCATTTGAAGCCGGGGATCCCTGCTTTAATAAAATTTCACCAGGTTTAAAAGTTGCTTCATACCAGTTTTCATTCACATGCTGCAATTCACTTTTCGTCAGAGTCCTGAAGTTCTTCCATCTTTCGGTACAACTTGCACAACTTTCAATCAAGTTCTTACCTGACATAATACTTAATATAAGGGGTTCAAAAGTGGCATTAAATAACACTAAAAACCATTAAATTAACAAATATCATCCAATTAATTGATATTTATCACTTGCAAATCCTATTTCTATCAACATTATTTATTGCATATAGCATAAGTACTGTTTAAAAATAACACAAGGTTTTTGTAGCTTGCCGTCCGAGTCAAACTCAACTAAAACAATATGAAAATCGCTATCAGGTTTTTAACACTAATTACACTTGCAGGTTTAATGTTTGCATCCTGTGAAGGACCAATGGGTCCTTCCGGAGCAGACGGGAAAGATGGAAAAGATGGAACGGATGCCAATGAGACCTGCAAACTGTGTCATAACAGCACTGTTGTTCAGGCGAAAGCTATTGAATATGAACACTCCCTGCATTTTACGGGAGAAGCTTTTGAAGAAGGAACAAGAAACTCCTGTGCCCCATGCCATTCACACCAGGGATTCCTGGACGTAATCAAGAATAATACACCAGCTACTATAGTTGTCAATCCTTCAGATCCTGCGAAATATATAAACAACTATGTCGCTACTGCTTCAGCACTTCCCTTACCCGGGGCAATCAGTTGTTTTACCTGCCACAGTTCACTGCATAAAAACTATGAGTCAACTGAATTCCTGCCTCTGGCAACAACAGCTGCAGTTCCAATGACAATGTGGGGAGGTTCAAAGAGTATTAATTTCACCAAAACATCATCTAACCTTTGTGCAAAATGTCATCAGCCAAGACCAATCACTGCATCATCAGGGGCTTTAATTGATTATTCAAAACTGGTATCAGATCCGACTGCAACTTATAACCTTTCATCTGTATCTTACAGGACAGGTATTCACTACGGTGCACATGGAGCGATGGCTGCAGGTGTCGGCGGGATTGAATTCGGCACTGGTTACACAAATTCAGCTCACACAAATGCTGCTTCTTGCAGCTCCTGTCACATGGCTCCACCCTCAGGACTGGCCGGCGGACATTCATTCAATTCTGCCGGAAATTTTGCAGGATGTAATACTACCAGCTGTCATACTACAATGAGTGCCACAAATACCACATTGACAACTGCACAGACTTATATTACAACAAAGCTTACTGAACTTGCAACCAAGATTAATGCACTCGGTGCAGGGCATGATATCCTTCAGAAAGATACTGAAGACAATCAATATCACGGATACATTGATATTTATGATGCAAGCTCAAATTCGACAGGATACTGGAAAAATCCGGATTTTGGAACTCCGGCATTCCCGGCACTGACCAATGCTCAATTTGGCGCAATCTTAAATTACCAGCTGGTTTTCAGAGATGCAAGTAAGGGTGTTCACAACTACCTCTATATAAAGAAGCTTCTCGAAAATACTATTGCAGCATTTTAAATTAACCTGATCGGTTATTTATATAAAAGCAGTGGGGACGTTGCATTCAACGTCCCCACTTCATTTTAATAATATTCTGGCAGAAATTTATTTTTTAAAGGTCCTCATGTAGTTGACCAAATTCCAGATATCCTCATCTGATAGTTTACCTTCATACTTTGGCATCTCGCCTCTTCCGAATTTGGTTTTGTAAAAATGTTCACCATCAGTCTGATTCTGGTAAGCTGCTCCTGAAAAGTCGCCCGGGAAATCTTTAAGTGCCCTTGCTTTGACACCATCTCCAAGACCTGTTTTTCCGTGACATGGAGCACAGGTCTTTGTATAAAGGGCCATTCCTGCTTTGTTACTGGCGTCTCCTTTGGCAACAGGATTTTTCATTGACTTGTAATTAGCAGGCGCATCCCATGGTTTTGGCTGTGCATTCACATTAAGTGAAATAAGTGACAAAGCCAGAACTAAAACTATTGGACCTGTAAAAATTGATTTGAAATTTCTCATAGCATTGATTTTTAATTTTGGTATTTATTACAATTATCGTGCAAAAGTTATCTGATCATCCCAATCATAAAAAGTATAACATTTTCCCCCCCCATTTACTGCCTGACAGCTCAAGATTCATCTGATTCGTGGAAACCGGAAAGCATGCTTTTAAAGAGAGACGATGGTTTGGATCCCAGTGTACAGGTATAAATATGTATTATCATAAATAATGTCAGGAAGAAACCCATGGTAATATGCAGAATATCGGTCAGAATAAGACCACTGATCCCAAAAAAGCGGTTAAGAACGGTTTCGGGAAACATTAATCCCAGACCGGAAATGATAAGAAGCGGTAATGCTACATACATTGCAAGTACATAGGTTAATTTCTGCAGAGGATTAAATTTCCGATCAAGTGTAACAGGGAATGGGTGTTTTTCACTTTTAAACATGTTCCAGGAATAAAACTTAAGCTGTTTGCCAAGATCTGAAAAGAAATTCTTTTTACTGATCCGGTAATACCTGCCATTTTCAGATATTATATTCCCGGTAACGAATATTATATAATTGATAGTAAGAAGTATAGCACCTATATTATGCCATTTTACCGCTCTGGCAAAACTTACAACAAGTATATAGTCCTGCTTGCCTGTATACTGCATGCTGAGACCGGTAACAATAAGTATTATGAATAAAATTACATTAATAACATGCCATAATCTGACCCATATCGGATATAAATACATTTTATTTTATTTTATTTTAATTATCCTGAAATAAATATGAACACCAATTATTGAAATTACAATTCCAAAGATCACCAGGCTTAGAATATTCAGATACTTATTCCTGTTTGCCCCTATCACATATGATTCGTTAAGGATTATCCCATTGAAAAAACCATCGCGGCGCTGTTCTTTCGACTGGAACTTATAAAGTGAAGCCATCAGCATTGAGTTCCTGGAATGGCACTCATTACACCGCTTGACTGCATTTTCTTTCGGCTGGATTAAATGGGCAACAAGTATGGTGTCATTAATTTTTGTATGACATTCAATACACCTCACGCTTCTGAAATGTGAAGACTGATCAGGCAGCCAGTCGTGCTTCTGTAAAATATTTATTTCCGCACGATCGGTAAGTAGCTGAAAGCGGTTGAAATCAGAGTGGCAACTCAGACAGATTGTATTGTTGTATAAAATTGTCTCTTTAAGATTTTCACTATTCCTGATGCTGATCCTGTAACTATGTGGATCATGGCATTTCCAGCATGTAAAGCCGTCGGCCTCAAGTTTAAAATGAGTACTCTGCTGATACTCTGATTCAATCTCTTCAAAATGAAACTGTGCAAATTTTTCATCACCGCCATGGCAATCTATGCAGTTAAACTTCTGTTCCATTCTCAGTTCCCCGGCATGGGGGAAGTTTATATAATCTCCCGAATGGCAATCGGTACAACTGAAGTTTTTGTGATTAGAATTGTAGAAATCTTCTCTTTTTTTTATCCGGTTTGTACACATTAAAGCTTTTACCTGCAGACCAAGATTTTCGTTGGTATATTCATATCTTTCCTGTCCATGGCATTTAAAGCAACGCTCATTATCTTCCTCGAAAGGTGAAATAAAGGAGATAGTATCCTGTAGTTTAAGTTTTTCCTTTCTAAAACTGAATCCTCCTGCGGTAACCGCAGAACTTAAAGAGATCAGGGTGATATAGAGCAGAAACCGGAATCCTGGCATTTTCATTCCTTTTTTTTGCTTGATATTAGAATCTTACAGTAATATTAAAACCAACAAGATATTCTCCTTTTGTAAAATCGTTTGTATTGAAAACAAGATTGCGCTGATTAATGATCTGTGAATAATTTGCGACGAATACCTGGAATGTATGGGTTGCCGTACCAATTTCCCATCCAAGAGACAGATTTGGCTTTGGCTGAACATCAAGTTCCTGTTTTGTAAGTAACTGGTCATATTCAAGCAGAACAGAATGTGATCCAAAAACAGTTGCTTTTGCTCCGGCAGACAATCCGAAGTTCAAATTCTTATATCCTGTATCATCCGAATATCGGGGAACAGCATTGAAATAGATAACTGACGGGGCCAGCTGAAATGAAAAAACATCATTAAATTTCCTGGCAACGATCAGCTGTGTGAAATAGGATAATCTATGTATATCCCTGTAGCTTTCAAAGGGCCCGAAAGCTTCTTTCCTCTGTAAATCGAGAACAATATTACCATAATATGAAAGAGAAACAGGCATTTTGTTATCCTCAGTTTGCTGCAGAATGAGGTATTTCCACTGAATATCCTGAAGTTTATAATCTTTAGTGGTTCCGGCTCCTATCATAATCCTGTCAGTAATTCCATAATTCAGGCCAAGCCTTGTGTTTGCAGCTCCATAGATACCAAACAGGTTATTTATGTTTTCAATCAGGCTGAATCTGTGGTGTATTTCCAGTTCAAGTCCGCCTTTATAAGGAGTGGCAACAGTTTGGTTATCAACCAGAATACTTGTTCCAAAAGTAAATCTCACAGGTTTGGATTTTTCTTCAGTCTGAGCTTCTTCCTGTGCCGATAATGAAACCATAAAGGCCGAAAGCATCAATAATATAAAAGTCTTTTCCATTTTATGTTGTTTTATTAATTTTTATACTGATTAATTATCCTGAGCACCCTGCTGGATCCAGATCAGAATCTTTTGTTTTTCAACAGGCAGTGAAAATGATTCATGACTGCTGGAGGTGATTTTTACATACAGCCTGCTGGATTCTGCAGGCAGATTTACGAAATCACCTGTGGTAAGCGAAGTATATGAATTTCCTTCCCTGAGGTCAGGATTCCTTGTTCCTTTATGACATACAATACAGTTTGCAGTAAATATGGGTTGTATTTCTGTTTGAAAATGAACAGAGTCTACAGGATTAACAGTTTCAATTAAATATGTATATTTTTCACACGATGCAAACAGAGCAATCCCTGCAAGTATAAGAAAAGCCACTATCCCGAACTTTGAATTTTTTCCTTTTTGTTTCATTTTCCGGTTATTGTTAATTGATTCACAAAGATATCCGGGAATACTGATTAGTAATATATTACACCGCATATTTTTAGAGTTACTTTTATGCTCTTTATCATATTCAAAATTGATCTATATCATTCAATTCAATGATATTTGCTTTATATTTATATTATTAAATTTTATTTAAATCGCTGATAAATATAATCATGTAATATGGAACTTTCAATCCTTAAGCAATATGTTATTCTGGCCATCAATCCTGATAAAGGGAAAGTGTCAGTCGATGGTATACGATTCCGTTATACTCTTAGTGGTGCTTTACTTATGGATTACCTCGAAAAAGGGGAGATTACCATGGAAAACAAACTGCTTATTCTGTCATTCAGGAAAAACGGAGATCCTGCTCATGACCTGTATGCAGATTTAATCACAAAATCATCAAAAACAAGAAAAATATCTTTCTGGGCAAGACGGCTGGCTGATAGAAGCAGGTATATTTTCAGGGAGACTGTCAGTTCACTTGAAAAAGAGAGAATCCTCAGGTGTGAACACAAAAAATTCCTGAATCTAATTCCCTACAACAGGTATTGGTTTATTGATAAAAGATTAAGAATTAATATTATAGAAGAGCTGAGAGGCGTTTTGCTATATAACAGGAAGGCTACCATTAAACAAAGTATGCTGCTGGGTCTGATAAAAGCATCAGAAGCACACAATCTACTCTCTAAAGAGAAAGGTGAATTGAAATTAATTCGTAAAAAGAATTCAGAATTTCTTAAAGGTGACGTTTTCAGTACTGAGATCAACCAGGCAATTAAAGAAACTCAGGCAGCAATAATTGGCTCTGTTGTTGCAGCATCTGTGGCAGCAAGAGGTTGACATTAATTCCAGAATACTACCGAGAGCTGGCGCCGATTTGTAATCGGTGCCAGGTTCAAATTTGCATAAATAAGGCGCGGATTGCAAATCCGCACCAGCGGATATAACCTTTTACTGGCATCAGAATTTATAAGAATTGTCTTCAATAAGCTTATCGGCGATTTTCCGCCTGGTATCTTTTACATTTATTCCCCGAACCTTTGTCAGAATATCGACTGCCTTTATGATTGCCCGGGCGGTCTCATCTGCTGTAAATGAATAAACTGCCTCATATGCTGATTTTCTGATAAGCGCTGCTGTATCAAAAAGATTTACATCAAGGATGTCCTTATAAACAGAGATATTACCTTTCAGCATTTCCATTTTACCGACTCTTAACAACAATGATTCTGTAACGTAAGTCTCCATAATCATATCAGAAATATTATTCAATACTTCCTGCTCATTGATCAGACTTTTTTCGAACTTTTTAACTGCCCCGTGAATACAGATCAGGATTACCTTCTTGAAATTGCTGATATATCTCGATTTTTCTATGAAATAACTTTCTCCCGGCACTTCACTATCGGAAATATTGTCCAGGCTATTGAAAAGAGTTTCGGCTTTTCCGAACAGGTCGAATTCACCTTTCATTGCCCTTTTCATAGCAGTATCCACAACAAGAAGGCGGTTTATCTCATTAGTCCCTTCGAATATCCTGTTAATTCTTGAATCGCGGTAACCTCTCTCGACAGCCATTTCTGCAGAATATCCCATTCCGCCATGTATCTGTACTGCCTCATCTGCGATAAAATCAAGCATTTCTGATCCGAATACTTTAAGTATAGCTGCCTCAACAGCGTAATGACTTATTGCTTCTATTGCTGCACGCCCTGTATCGCCACAATCAGTCTTCAGTTTATCCATCATATCATCAATATCCTTGCTGACCCTGTATACAGCTGATTCTGATGCAAAAACTCTGATGACCTGCTCTGCCAGCTTATGTTTTATGGCACCAAATGTAGAGATAAGCACACCGAACTGTTTACGTTCATTAGCATATTTTACCGAGTCGTTTATTGCCTTTTTACCGGCTCCGATAACATTTGCACCAAGTTTCAGCCTTCCCATGTGAAGAATGCTTAAAGCAATCCTGAATCCTTCTCCCCTTTTACCCAGAAGGTTCTCCACCGGCACTTTAACATCGTTAAAATAAATCTGTGCTGTGGAGGATCCTTTAATACCCATTTTATGTTCATCGGGTCCTATAACTACTCCCGGATAGTTGCGTTCAACAATAAATGCACTCAAAACCCTGTCATTGTCAATTTTTGCGAAAACTACCAGTGTATCTGCAAAACCTGCGTTAGTGATCCACATTTTCTGCCCGTTAAGAATATAGTATTTCCCATCCTCTGACAGTTTTGCACTCGATTTTCCCGAATTTGCATCACTGCCGGCACCCGGTTCTGTCAGGCAATATGCTCCAAGAATTTCTCCGGAAGCAAGTTTCGTAACATAACGCTCACGCTGGTCTTTGTTCCCGTAGTACAATATTGGCAAAGTCCCGATACCGCAGTGTGCCATATAGGCTACTGAAAATGAATAACCGGTGCCTGTTGTTTCAGCGACAAGCATCTGCGTGACAAATGACTGCCCGAAACCTCCGAATTCTTCCGGTATAGAAATACCCATCAATCCAAGCTCACCTGATTTCTTTAAGAGGCTTTTCATAAGTTCCCTGTCGCCCTTCTCAAGAGCTTCAATATTCGGATACACTTCAGTTTCAATAAAATCCCGGCAGGTCTGGGCGATCATGCGTTGTTCCTCATTGAATTCCTCAGGAATAAAAACGTCTTTAGATTCAATTTCACTTACAAGAAATTCTCCGCTTTTGAGGACTTTTCTGTTTTCCATTTTCGTAAGTTTTATATTATGTACTTTTTTATAATCCCAGTGATTGTGCAATCAGTTCCGCAATGTCGAGGTTTTTAACATCGTTCTCTTTGTTCTTGTATTTAAGCCCGTCAGTCAGCATGGTCATACAGAAAGGGCATGCAGTTGCTATCACAGATGCTTCAGTCTTCAGAGCATCCTCAGTTCTTTCAATGAAAATCTCCTTGTCACCTTTCTCAGCTTCCTTGAACATCTGGCCACCACCCGCACCGCAACATAATGCAAAGCTCCTGTTCCTGTGCATCTCGACAAAACCGCCGGTCAGCCTCTTTAAAATTGAACGCGGCTCCTGATAAATATCATTTGCCCTGCCAAGATAGCAGGGATCATGATACGTGACTGAGATATTATTTAACGATGCCTGGTCAATTTTAAGTTTTCCTTCTTCAATGAACCTTTCCAGGAACTGAAGGTAATTTATAACTTCAAAGTTACCATCAAGATCCGGATACTCGTTTTTAAAAATATTGAAACAATGCGGACAAATAGTAATGATCTTTTTGACATCATATGCTTTTAACAACCTGATTACCTGCAGAGCCTGCATCTGATAAAGCATTTCATTGCCTGCCCGACGGGCAGGATCACCCGTACATGTCTCCTCCTTGCCGAGTACTGCATAACTGACATCAAGATGAGCAAGTATCTTAACAAATGCCCTTACCACCTTTTTGTACCTGTCGTCAAAGGCGCCGGCACAACCTACCCAGAAAAGGAATTCGGGTCTTTCACCTCGTGCAAAGAGGTCCGACATTACAGGTACTTCGATTTTCCGGGTGGCCATTTCGAGAACTTAATTTATGTTTATTTCCAGGTCTTTAGCCCAGTTAAGGCGGTCTTCAGCGGAATATTGCCAGGGAGCGCCGTTGTTCTCTATATTATTGAAAACGGCTTTCAATTCTCCCGGAGCCGAAGCTTCTTCCATAACCAGGTACCTTCTCATATCAACAATCAGCGATGGATGATTGATATTTATCGGGCACTCTTTTGCACAGGCATTACAGGTTGTACATGCCCAAAGCTCTTCTTCCGAAATAAAATCCCGCAATAACGAACGGTTATCATTGAAATCTCTTCCGTATTTCAGCACCGACGGACCTTTTTCTTTCATTCTTGCCCTCAGGTCCATCATTACCTTCCGGGGCGATAATTTTTTTCCTGTCAGGTTTGCCGGACACACAGAAGTACATCTGCCACACTCGGTGCATGATAATGAATCAAAATAGCTTTTCCAGTTCGCATCCTCCGCATCCTTTACCCCGAACCTTTCAACAGGTGCGTCTGCCGGGACAGCAGCAAGGGCTGCATCGTGATCAAGCATAAGTCTAACTTCCCTTGTAATATTATCCATGTTTGTCAGTTTACCAAGTGGCTCTAGTCTTGAAAGGAAAACATTCGGAACCGACATGAATACATGAAAATGCTTTGAATAAGGCAGGTAATTTGCAAAGATAAAAATCAGAAGGATATGGGTCCACCATGAAATTTGGTGCATAATACTGAAATTTCCGGAAGACATATCTGGAAAAAGTCCTGCCAGTACCCTGCTCAGGGGATATAAACCGTAAATCTTTTCACCTGCAATTGTCTTCCACCCGACATAACCTGTATTCATTGCAAGCAGGGAGATCATCAGTAAAAGGATTAAAGAAAGCGCGGCAGCAGCATCTATATGAGATCTTTTCTTCATTTCAGTCCCCTCGAAACGTCTGATATGAAAGAAGAGACGGCGGATCATAAAAATGATGATCGAAGCGGCGACCAGAAGAGCAAAAATATCTCCTGATGCCATAAAAAAGTCATGCACAGGCCCTAGAAATTTAAGAGCTTTTTCTGTTCCGGTCAGACCATCTATTACCATTTCAATGCTCCCGAAAATAATAACACAGAAGCCCCAGAATACCAGTGCATGAGCAAATCCGATAACCGGCCGGCGGAATATTTTCGTTTGACCAAATGCAACTTTCATCATCAGACCGAATCGCTTCCATAAGTTTCTCACAGGAAATGCAGGCCTGGTCAGTCTGAAGTATCTGACGATCCTATTAATCGTATAAAAGAAAACTACGAATGTTATTAAAAGTGTGATAGCAAATATTATCTGCCTGGTCATTTTTAACAGTTATCCTATTATTTACCAACCTAATACATGTACCTTAATGATACTTCGTGCTACCCTTCCAAAGGTTTTATTTCTTTAACTCCTTAACAGCCGTTACAAGTTTTGGCAGGACCTTCATTGCATCGCCTACAATTCCGTATTGAGCGGCTTCAAAAATCGGAGCATCCTTATCGGTATTGATGGCAACAATATACCGTGAAGAACTTATACCTGCAAGATGCTGAGTAGCTCCGGAAATGCCAACAGCAATATACAGATTCGGTGCAATGATCTTTCCTGTCTGCCCTGTATGTTCCTCATGAGGGCGCCATCCCTCATCTGATACCGGGCGTGAACAGGCTGTCGCCCCTCCCAGCACTGAAGCCAGTTCTACAAGAGGAGCCCAGTTATCAGGAGATTTCATTCCTCTTCCACCCGATACAACAACGTCAGCATCAGTCAGTAAAATCCTGCCAGTCTGTTTATGTACATCGTTAACTTTTGTCTTTATCAGGTAACTGTCAACAGGAATATCCATTTTCACAATGGTTGCACTGCTCCCTGTTTCGATCAGACTGAAGGAGTTCTGTGCAAGGGTAAGTATCTTAATTTCAGACTTTATTACAACATGTGCAAAGGCATTTCCTGAATATGTTCTTTTATATAATGTAAACGGAATAATGCTCAAAGGCAGTTTACTGACGCCGGATCCTATGCCGGCTTTCAGCCTTACTGATAATCTTGGCGCAACAGCTTTCCCGGTGTTATTATTCGATAATACGATTACTGAAGCTGTTTCTTTTTGTGCAATTTCACCAAGGACTATTGCATAAGCCTGATTATCAAGAGTCGACAGATGGTTATTTTCAATGCTGATTATCTTTGCTGCACCATAATTTCCAAGCTTTCTTAGTTCGGTTTCATCCACTTTTCCGATCGATACGGCTGTTACAGAAGAGTTTACCATTTTAGCAATTTCGGATGCATAGGAAACCAGTTCAAAAGTTAGTTTCTTAAATTTTCCCTCCCAGTTCTCGGTATATACTAAAACTGACATATTGTAGTAATTTATTTATGTTTTAACTAGATAACTTTTGCTTCATTCTGCAGGAGTTCAATGAGCTGTGCAGGGTTCTCCGCATCAATGAATTTACATGCAGTACGGGGAGCAGGCTTTTCGAAAATTGTGATTTCAGTCAGAGGCTCAGCGGCCACAGGTTCAAATACTTTCACAGGTTTTGTCCTTGTCATCATAATACCTCTCATAGCAGCGATGCGAGGCTCTTTAGCAATACCTTTCTGGACTATTGCAACAAAAGGAGCAGGTACTGAAACCACCTCTTTCCCGCCATCTATTTCACGGATTAATATCGGTTGCCCATTTTCAATTTTAATCCCCGAAACAGCTGATACTGAAGGTATACCAAGATACTCGGAGATCATTCCTCCTACCATGGATCCGTTGAAATCGCTTGATTCGATACCGCACAGTACAATATCAAAATGTTCCTTTTTAATCACTTCAGCCAGCTGGGCCGCAACATAATAAGCATCTGCAGATTCTGAATTTATTCGTATCCCGTCATCGGCACCTATTGCCAGCGCTTTGCGTATTGTCGGTTCGGATGATCCAGGTCCGACATGAGCCACGGTTACAGATTTAATCCCGTTTGCGGGATCATCCTTCAGTTCAAGGGCACGTGTGAGCGACAGTTCATCCCATGGATTAATAACCCATTGAATGCCTGCTGTATCAATTGATCTGTTGCCTTCAGTAAATTTTATTTTTGTGGTTGTGTCGGGAACATTACTTATACATACCAGAATTTTCATTTATCCCTGATTTAGTGTTTATATTAATCATTTTCTGTTTACATTAATCCCAGGCTCAGCTACTCAGTCTTTGAGGCGGCAAATATAATAATTTATGCTTCACTTCCAAACCGGGATCAAATCATTTTTCATCATGTTCGAAACAACGCTGCTTACTATCTGATTATATTTCTGGCTTATATATCAAAATAAACTTCCATGTATAAATGATGGTCGAAATGTTTGAAATCAGATTAAACAGGTAATTCAAGTTTTTAGTATAAATTCGCACGCCGGAAATTTTTTAAAATCCGAAAACAGAATTGAATAAATTTCTCCGGACATATATTGCGGTAGCGCTGGCGATGATCTTCTGGTCCTTCTCCTTTATCTGGTTCAAGGTTGCCAATGAAACATTTCGCCCTCTGACTATTGTGTTTATACGGCTTGTCTTAGCGGTTATTCTCCTGACATTATTTATTTTCCTTACCGGGAATTATGTGAAGATAAAGAAGGGTGATAAAAAGTTATTCTTCTTACTGTCGGTCTTTGAGCCATTTTTATACTTTTTAGGTGAAAGTTTCGGACTTACATATGTTTCAGCAACTGTCGGATCAGTAATTATATCTACAATCCCTGTTGTTGCAACTCTTGGTGCATGTATCATTTTGAGGGAAAGGCTCAGGGTAATTAATTATGCAGGAATCCTTATTTCGTTTATCGGCATTCTGGTGTTTATTCTTAACAAAGACGGAAGTATTTCATTTAACATTAAAGGCCTAGGATTACTGAGTATTGCTATTCTTTCAGCTGTTGGCTACAATTTAACTTTAAGCAGACTTTTAGGTTCTTACAGCCCCGTCTTTATAGTTTATATCCAGAATATAATCGGATCTCTGCTATTTCTACCCATATTCGTAATTGCCGATTTCCGCCATTTTATAAATACCTCCTTTCCCTTAACGGACTTTTTGCCAATAATTGAACTTTCCGTTTTTGCATCTTGTGGTGCATTTATTCTTTTTGCCTGGTCAGTGAAAAATATAGGAATATCAAGAGCAAATGTATTCTGTAATTTTATCCCCATTTTCACTGCATCCTTTTCATTTATTATATTCGGTGACAAGCTTTCTCTCCAGAACATTGCAGGAATGCTTATTGTCATAAGCGGGATTTTCCTGTCGCAGATTAACGGACGTCAAAAGAGCATTAATAATGCTCTTACACTTACAGGAAAAACTGCCTGATTTATAAGGATTATCCATATCCTGTTCATTAATACTAATTTATATAGTTTATCCGTTATATAAAATCAATTTATCTTTGGAGTATTTCTGTAATATGGGCAGGAGAATCCTATATATTATTTTAACCAGTATACTGGTATTGCCATTAAATGCACAAACAGGAGGAGATAATGTTTATGAATTCCTGAATCTGACTCACTCAGGACTAGTATCTTCCTTAGGTGGCTCAAACGTTTCATTGAATACAGATAATCCGAATCTTATATATCATAATCCGGCTTTATTAAATACCAGGATGGATAAAAGTCTGGCGTTAAATTATGTAAACTATTTTGCAGGTATTAACTACGGATTTGCCGTATACGCCAGAACATTTCCCGGTGCAGGTAATTTTGCCGCCGGACTTACCTGTCTGAATTATGGTTCCTTTACCGAAGCTGATGCTTCAGGGATTATCACAGGGACTTTCAGTGCTTCTGAATATGCCTTCTCCTTAATATATTCACGGGAAATAGATTCATTATTTACCCTTGGTATAAACTTTAAGCCGGTATTATCACATCTTGAAAAATATACCTCATTCGGCATTGCGCTTGATGCAGGAGCTGCTTACCACACCAGAACAGGTCTGTTTTCGGCGGGTATTGTCGTCAGGAATACAGGACTTCAGGTTACCACCTATGCCGGGGAAAAACGGCAGAAACTGCCATTCGAAATCCAGGCAGGCGTATCATATAAGCTTGCCCATGCACCATTTCGTTTTTCATTGACACTCAGGCACCTTGAGAAGTTTGATCTTACACATCAATACGTGAATACTGTTTCAGCTGATGAAAACACTTCACATTCATCCGAATTCTTTGAAAATATTTTACGGCATGCAATTCCTGGTGTTGAACTTATCCCTCACAAAAATTTTTATATAAGTGCCGGATATAACTACCAGAGAAGAAGGGAACTGCAACATGACACAAAAATATCAACAGCCGGATTTTCCTGGGGATTTGGAATTAATACTACATGGCTGAATGTTGAATTTGGCAGGGCAACTTATCATCTTGCAGGATCTTCAAATAACATATCTGTTATTTTACGGACTGACCGTATTTATAACAGGTTCCGAAAATAACATTTTTGATTTTACATTTGTAATCCTTAATTTTAATCTTTGTAACCCCCCCACCCCCCTAGGGGGCTAAAAAAACGATTAAATTAACCCCCCTTTAGAGGACAGGGGGGTCAGTAAGAAGGATAGTAAAATCCCTGTTATGGAGAAGAAACTGATAATAGCAATCGACGGGTATTCATCCTGCGGGAAAAGTACATTTGCCAGGGCTATTGCAAAGGAGCTTGATTATATTTTTATCGACAGCGGGGCCATGTACAGGGCAGTGACTCTATATTGCATAAGAAGAGGCTTCGTTGGAAAAGGGATATTGAACACTGAAGGAATTATTAACGAACTTAATGATATACATATTGAATTTGTCTATAATCCTGATATCCTTGAATGTGAAACATACCTGAACTCCGAGAATGTCGAAAGGGAAATAAGGGGCGTAGAGGTTACTTCTCATGTTAGCAGGATAAGCCAGATTGCGGAGGTACGTGCCCGGATGGTTGAACTGCAGCGACAGATCGGCGTTTTTAAGGGGATAGTAATGGATGGAAGGGATATTGGAACAGTAGTATTTCCCGATGCCGATTTAAAGATTTTTATGACAGCTTCTGTTGATATAAGAGCTAAAAGAAGATTTGACGAGCTGATAAACAAAGGATTAGAAGTAAATTTTGAAGAGGTCAGGAAAAATATTATTGTCAGAGACATTACAGATGAAAACCGTGACATAAGTCCTTTACGCAAAGCAGACGATGCAATAGTACTTGACAACAGCAGAATGACTGTCGAAGAGCAAATGATCTGGGTTCGCCAGATAATTGAAAAGAAAATGTATGGTAGTTGAGATTGATAAAAAGTCAGGATTCTGTTTCGGAGTACAAAATGCTGTTGAGACAGCTGAAAAAGCTCTTTTAAAAGGAGAGAAAGTATATTCGCTCGGACAAATTGTTCACAATGATCAGGAGGTCCAGCGCCTTGCATTACTGGGTCTTGTTACAATTAATGATGATAAATTCAGGAAACTAAGAAACTGTAAAGTCCTGATCAGGGCTCATGGTGAACCTCCCGAAACCTATATGACGGCTGAAGAAAACAACATTACAATTATTGAGGCTACATGCCCGATAGTGAAAAGATTACAATCTCATATCAAAGAAACATGGCTTAAATCCAGGGAAAATAACGGGCAGATTGTGATATTTGGAAAATCCGGACATGCTGAAGGTGTTGGATTACTGGGACAAACATTAAATGAAGGGATTCTTGTTTCGGGTCCTGAGGATATAGAAAAGATCGATCTTACCAGGCCAGTCTGGCTATTTGCACAGACAACCATGAGTTTAAAAGAGTATACTTATTTTGCAAACCTTTTGCGCTTGAAAATGATTGAAAAAGGGATTTCTGAGCCCGGGAAATTCTTGTTTGTTAATAAAACAATCTGCGGGCAGGTTTCAAACAGGGAGCCTCATCTGAAAGCTTTTGCCAGAAAACATGATATTCTGATCTTTGTAAGTGGCAAAGAGAGCTCAAACGGGAAAATGCTCTTTTCTGTCTGCAGGAGTATTAATCCCGAAACTTATTTTGTGTCATCACCGGAAGAGATAGACCAATCCTGGTTCACGGGCAAAAAATCCGCCGGGATATGCGGAGCCACTTCAACTCCTAAATGGCTGATCCAAAAAGTACATTATCATATTTTAAACTTTACAAAGTAGAAGAGGAACAGATATGCTAAAATCAGAAGTCTGGTTTACGAACCTGAGGGTAAAACCATCACAGAATCTGCTCAAAAAACTTGAGACGCTTGTCATTAAAGCTGGTATTGAAAAGATTGATTTTAAGCGAAAAATAGTTGCAATAAAAATTCACTTCGGAGAGCCCGGCAACCTTGCTTATCTGCGACCAAACTTTGCTGCACATATTGTCAGATTGCTGAAATCCAAAGAAGCAATTCCTTTTCTTACAGATTGCAATACACTTTATTATGGGAGACGATCAAATGCTCCCTCACACCTTGAGGCAGCCTTTGAGAACGGATATAATCCGATAGCAACAAATTGTCCGGTTATTATTGCCGACGGAGTAAAGGGAACCGATTTCAGGGAGATTGAGGTAAACCTTGAATTGTGCAGATCAGCAAAAATCGGGGCTGCTGTGGCCGATGCAGATATAATCATTTCAATGACCCACTTTAAAGGACATGAGATGACAGGATTTGGCGGCACTCTCAAGAACCTGGGAATGGGTTGTGCTTCAGTGGGTGGAAAATTATTTCTTCATTCAGGCTCTTCCCCAAGGATTTATGAAAAAAACTGTACCGGCTGCAGGATTTGTGAAAAATATTGTGCTCATGATGCAATAAAGGTTGGAAAAGACAAAATTGCCCATATCAACTATGAAAAATGTGTTGGCTGCGGGCAATGTGTTGCAGTCTGCCAGTATGATTCCGCTAGAGTCGTCTGGCAGAATTCTTCAGAAACAGTATGCAGAAGAGTTTCTGAATATGCTTTAGCCGCCATAAAAGACAAACCTTCTTTTCATATTAATTTTATTATGGATGTCTCGCCTGACTGCGATTGCTATGGATTCAACGATTACCCGCTTGTTCCTGATATAGGAATTGCTGCATCATACGATCCGGTAGCTCTCGACCAGGCGTGTGCCGATCTCGTTACTGCTGCCCCGGCTCTTCCGGGCAGCAGAATCTGCGAAAACCATCAGCATGGCGATCTGAGCAACAAGGATAAATTTAAACTGACACATCCCGATACCTTCTGGCAGGCTGGCCTGGAGCATGCTGAAAAGATTGGATTGGGGAATACCAGTTATGAATTGATTAGTGTCTGACATAAATTTCTGTTTACTTTATTTTCTAATTATCTTTGATAAACCGCTGCCTCAGAAATGTTATGAATGTAAAAGTTAAAACGGCCCGCCTGTCGATTATGTCAAATACTCTTTTGATCATAATGAAGATTGTGGTTGGAATTATCAGCGGTTCCGTAAGTATTATCTCCGAAGCAATCCATTCATCGATGGATCTTGTGGCTGCCATAATAGCTTTCTTTTCAGTAAAAGTCTCGGATACCCCACCCGATACAAGACATCCCTACGGCCATGGGAAGGTTGAAAATATTTCAGGTGTCATTGAAGCAATATTAATTTTTGCTGCTGCCATATGGATCATTTATGAAGCTGTCAAAAAACTTACAGGAGAAGAAATCGTACTGGAATCAATATGGATCGGATCGGTGGTTATGCTGATTTCAGCATTAGTTAATATCATTGTTTCGCGGAAACTTTATAAAGTTGCCCGGGAAACGAAGTCAGTTGCTCTCGAAGCAGATGCCCTGCATCTTAAAACAGATGTTTACACCTCTGTCGGAGTAGCAGTCGGTTTAGGACTGATCTTAATCACCGGCATTAAATGGTTTGATCCTGTTGTTGCGATTCTCGTTGCACTTATGATCTTAAAAGAATCACATAATCTTCTTAAGCGGGCTTTTACGCCTCTGCTCGATACCGCCTGGGAAGATGATGAGATTGAAGATTTAGAAAGAAAATTGAATATCATGAATGTTAACTATCATGACCTCCGGACACGTATAGCAGGGAACTACCGGTTTATTGATATCCATGTGGAAATACCTGAAAATGAGTCTGTAGGTAATGCCCATCATTATTGCGATATGATTGAAGAGGAGTTAATAAAAAATTATGAAAACCTGAGTGTGACAATCCACGTCGAACCATCCTAAACTCCTTAATTTAATGTTGGATCACCAACTCTTCCCATGAATAATATTGTGCCGGTTGAGGTCTCACGGATGAAATAAAGAAACGGATGATTGATTTTGACCTCGTTAGTAAATGGCGAAGCAGTGTCTTTAAACTCCACAATTGTCGCAGCAGCAGCTTCGGTACCCTCCTCGTTGGTCTCAATGAATGCCTGATGCAATACTCTGTTTATCATCAGACCCTGATCGCTGATATTGCTGAAGTTGGCCTGGGCAGAAAAAGCGACACCCATACCAAGGTCAATAAGATCATCATTGAGAAGTCTCTTGTACATATACTTGAACCGTGGCAAGGTCAGATCGACCTCCTGTGTATTACCAGACAGCATATCCATCCAATCCTGCCATACTGAGGGTGTGAGAGCCTCGGCCACTTCAACAGTAGTCACATTTTCATCAGGTAAAACCACAACCATTGTGAAGTTCCCCTGTCCATAGGGTAATTCAACAATAATTAAATTGTTGGTCCTGGCAACTTTGAGATTCTCCGTCTGATGCATCATGGGAACATCTTTTGGAGTTGAGGCAGTTACATAAAATGGTTCGTCGTAGGTATCATCCTTATCGAACTGATATCTCCACTTCCCGTTGAAATAGATGGCATTAATAAGAAGCATAGCCAGTTGAGGATCTAAATAATCCAGCATATCGGTGATCTTATCATGTGTCTTTTCTGCAATCCACCCGTTGACAATATCCACTGCATCCGCATCTGTTACGTCGATATTACGCGACTCGGCTTTGTACCATGTTTGAAGTGCCGTGATAAAAGACTGTTTCACCGTGACATGTTTTTCCACCCATACCGAGTTGGCTATTTCAACTAAAACACGCTTATCAACAGGGACCATCTCAGTCATCAGCTTAAGGTATGTCTCATTTATTTGCTGAAGGATTTTGTCCTCCAGCCTGAGTGTCTTTCTGATAGCCTCGAATGTCTCCCCTGCAGCACCATTGAGTGTCATAGAAAGGGCACTGGTAATACTGTACGGAGATATCATTATGTTTTCTGTACCCTTGCCATCGGCAATAACAGGCTTGAAGAGATCAAATGCAAACCTGTTTGCAGAGTCAATTACCTGCTTTTGATAAACCTCAGTAATAATATTTACCGGGTCACCAGGCAGATCATTTGTACCACTCATCTCACATGAGGTCAGTATAACCGATGAGCCTGTTAAGGTTAGGAGTAATCCCCAAATAATATTTTTCATGATATAGGTTTTTAGGATATAATTATCAGGCACAAAAATTATACCAACGATAAGTCACTTTAAATTTTCCTGTCTGAACAGATTCTTCTTATCTTTATTTTCTAAAATTCCTCCCGGATGAAATTCATCGGAGATTTTCATTTACACTCACATTATTCACTGGCAACAAGCAAGGAGCTTCGCCCTGATTTCCTCGATTACTGGGCAAGGTTAAAAGGCATAAAAGTGATTGGTTCAGGTGATTTTACCCATCCCGGCTGGCTCCAGGAATTACAGGATCAGCTTGAGCCTGCAGAGGAAGGACTTTTCAAACTGAAAAAGGAAAACAAAAAGAAGATCTCTCCTCCGGTCGAAGAAGATGCCAGTTTTATCCTTACCGCTGAAATCAGCAATATATACAAGAAAAAAGGGGAAGTCAGAAAAGTGCATAATGTAGTTTTTGCTCCATCTTTCAGTGTGGTTGAAAAAATACAGAATAAGCTGGCAATCCATGGTTTTAATATTACTTCCGATGGCAGACCGATAATAGGGATGGATAGCAGGGACCTCCTTGAATTATGCCTGGAAGCTTCCGAAGATATTTTCTTTGTACCCGCACATATCTGGACGCCATGGTTTTCTGTGCTGGGTTCAAAATCAGGATTTGATACTGTAAATGAATGTTATGAAGACCTATCGGCATATATCACTGCTGTCGAAATGGGCCTTTCTACCGATCCGCCGATGAACTGGATGTGCAGCTTCCTTGATACATATACATTAATTGCCAATTCGGATGCCCATTCACCGGAAAAGCTGGGACGGAATGCCAATATCTTTGAAACTGACCTGTCGTACAATGGAATTATTGATGCCATGAAATCAGGCAATCAAGAGAATTTCCTCGGTACAATAAATTTCTTCCCTCAGGAAGGTAAATATCATTATGACGGTCACAGGAAGTGCGGAATCCGCTGGAGCCCAATTGACACATTGCAACATGATGAAATTTGTCCCATATGCGGAAAAAAGATCACCGTCGGCGTAATGAACCGTATCGCCCAGCTTGCCAACCGGGATAATATTATAGAACGACCAAACCGTCACCCTTTTTACAGTCTGATACCATTAAAAGAAATCTTATCGGAAATAGAAGGTGTTTCGCCTGACTCCAATAAAGTGGATCAGCATTATAAACAACTGGTTCATAAAGCAGGTTCGGAGTTTAACATTTTATTACATTTTGATCTTAACCATGTTAAGACAATTGGCGGAGAATTGTTATGTGAAGCAGTCAGGCGGATGCGAAACAGGGAAGTTCATATACAGGAGGGATTTGACGGGGAATTTGGTATTATAAAAGTCTTCAGAGAAGGTGAAACCAGAAGTCTCAACCATTCTGAATCTCTATTTAAAGAATCTGAAAGCAGATATTTTGTTGTAAATGCCCCTTGTCCGTTAGTCAGCTTTGACCTGGAGGCTTTCCGTAAATTAAAACAACAAAAACCGTTGACAGAAGCTGAAGAAACCGGGTCCTTTAAACCGGAAATCCTTACCGGCGAAAGACCTGCAGGCTTAAATAATGAACAAACAGAATCAGCGGAACATTTTAGCGGCCCGGCAATAATACTGGCTGGTCCGGGAACCGGGAAAACACAAGTTCTGACAACCCGCATTGCTTTTTTAATTCAGAAAAGAAATATAAATCCGGGCAGCATTTTAGCTATTACTTTTACGAATAAAGCAGCCAGGGAAATGAAAGAGAGGCTGGCTCTTATGCTTGATAGCCAGATCCTGAATGATCTCAGAATTTACACTTTTCATTCATTCGGATTGTCGATAATTAAAGAGTATCTCAAAAATTCAGGAGTGACAGATTACTTAACTGTAATAGATGAAGATGATAAAAGGCAGATCCTGTCAGAAATTAATGTTGACAAATCCATTATTGCTAAAACGAGTGAAAAGATATCTGAGATAAAACAATCATTAATCTCTGAAAACCAGGTTGCTGACACAGTCCTTGCCAAAATTTTCAATAAATACAACCATATAATGAGACAATCGAACGCATATGATTTTGATGATCTTGTGAGTTTTCCGGTGCAGATCTTTCAGAAGCACCCGGATATCCTGTATGAATACCAAAGAAAAACAGAATGGATACTGGTTGATGAATATCAGGACATTAACCTCCCGCAATACATGATGATAAGAATGCTGATGTCAGAACCAGACTCAAATCTGTTTGTAATAGGTGATCCCGATCAGGCAATTTACGGATTCCGGGGAGCTGATGTCAGGTATATTCAGATGTTCAGGGATGATTATAAGGATGCTGCAGTTTTTAAATTGAAGAAAAGTTATCGCTGTACTGACTCAATACTTAAGGCCTCAGGCAACGTTTTGAAAACAAATCAGAAGTTCCTGGAAGGAGTGCAAAGAGGAGTAAGGATTAAAATATCAGAGAATGCAATAGATAAAAGCGAGGCTGAATTTGTTGCCCGTAAAATAGAAAAGATGATCGGAGGTATGGGATTCTTTTCTATCGACAGCCAGGTTGCTGAAGGTACAAAAGACGAAGGAATCGAAAGTCTTTCGGACTTTGCTGTCTTATGCAGGATCAGCAGGCAGATGCCTCCGATAGAAAAAGCATTAAGAGATCATAATATCCCTTACCAGAAGATTGGCGAAGATTCAATCCTGAAACAGGAACCTGTTAAAACTATATTGGATGTATACAGGTTTACTTCAAACCCGGGAAATACCTTTCTGAAATCACGGCTTGTCAAACAAAAAATTATAAGCGAAAAAGGTCTGATGCAATTAGTTGAAATGATCGCGGATAAAAATCTTGTAGAAAAACTGGAATTTATAGTCAGCAATTACTTCCGGAACCATATTGAGGAGCACAAATTCATGATCACATTTCTGATAGATATAGCAGAACAATATGAAAGTAATGAAGAGGATTTCTTACAGCACATTCTGCTTGGCACAGGGATCGATTCATGGAAACCAAAAGTTGAAGCTGTAAACCTCATGACCATTCATGCTTCCAAGGGACTGGAATTCAATTGTGTATTTATTACAGGTTGCGAAGAAAACCTGATGCCCTATTCACTGTTTGAAGAACAACATGCCGATCCTGAAGAAGAAAGACGGTTATTATATGTTGGAATGACCCGTGCGAAAAACTATTTGTTTCTGACAAGCGCTCAGCAACGGTTCTTGATGGGCAGGGAATATTTTCAGAAGAGGAGTCATTTTCTTGAGGAAATTGAAAAGGAATTAATAGAAACAGAGGTCCCTCAAACAAAAATAAAAGAGAAAAAAGACCGGGAGCAATTAAAATTGTTTTAATCCACATAAATCCAATCACATGTCAAAGTTCTTATTTAAATTAGTTTTGGCTGCAGTAATAATGCTGAAAGCAAGTTCCATTATTGCCCAGGATGATAAACCTGTTCAGATAGAAGCCTGGGTGACAAACCCTGATCGTACTGCCTTGTTTGCAAGACAGCCTGATAACATATTTTTTTCTGATATGAATAACAATCGTGGTGGCTCAGTAATAGTCATTGACGATTTACAACAAATGCAGACCATAGATGGTTTTGGCTTTGCTCTTACCGGAGGAAGTGCCGGTCAACTTATTAAGATGAATGCTGGCGAACGTGCCAGAATACTGAAAGAGCTATTTGCTTTTGATGATAAAAATATAGGTGTTAGCTACCTGCGTCTGTCTATAGGAGCATCCGATCTTAATAGTTTTGTTTTTTCTTATAATGATTTACCTGAAGGAGAAACTGATTATGAACTAATAAAATTCAACCTTGCTCAGGACTTAAACGATGTTATCCCGGTAATGAAGGAGATACTGGCAATAAATCCGGCAATAAAAGTATTAGGGTCGCCATGGTCAGCTCCGGCCTGGATGAAAACCAATAATAATATCAGGGGAGGCCAGTTAAAGAAAGAGTGTTATGGAGTTTATGCCTTGTATTTTGTAAAATATATTCTGTCAATGAGAGTGCATGGCATTACAATTGATGCCATTACTATTCAAAATGAGCCTCTTAATTCCCGTAACACTCCAAGTATGTTCTGGTTTGAAAATGAACAGGCTGATTTTATTAAAAACTATTTGGGACCAGCTTTTAAGAAAGCAGGTATAAAAACAAAGATTATACTTTTCGATCACAATCTCGACAGACCTGACTATCCCCTGGTTCTGCTTAGCGATCCGGACGTGTCAAAGTATGTCGACGGTTCAGGATTTCATAATTACGCCGGAGATTTTAATGCAATGAGCCTTGTTCACCTGGCTCGTCCTGATAAAAACCTGTATTTCACCGAACAAATGGTAACTGAAAGGCCAGGTAGTCCGACAATAAATATAACCGGTCCGGTAAAACGTCTTATCCTGGGGGCAACCATGAACTGGAGTAAAAACGTAATATTATGGAATCTTGCGGCAGATCCATTAAACGATCCTCATACCGATAAAGGGGGATGCTCCATGTGCCAGGGGGCAATAACTATAGATGGAAACAATGTCACAAGAAACGTTGCTTATTATACCATAGCCCATGCTTCAAAATTTGTCCTTCCCGGTTCGGTAAGGATTGTGTCAACCAATAAAGGGGAGAAATCTGTCGCCTTATATGAAGACGAACAACGACCAGGGGTTTTCCGTACAGCTCTGATCGAAAATACGGATGTTTTGCCAAATGTGGTATTTAAAACACCTGAAGGAAAAATTGTACTGATTGTTGTTAATGATACCTGGTCAACAAATTCATTCAGGATTCAGTACAGAGGGAAATATGCGAGTTTAAGGCTTAATCCGGGAGCAGCAGGAACATATGTGTGGTAAACTTGATGTTACATCTGTAATACCAAAGGAAATTTTGTAATTAAATATTCTGAAATATCTAATTTAAAAATCATTACTTTTCTCTAACGAACTTATATTATTTTGAACCATATGAAAAAAATTGCTTTTATTATACTGATAATTTTCTTAAACAGTTACATTATCAATGCATTTGCTGCTATAAAACCTGGCAATTCATTCTATCCCCGGAAACCTGATGATCCCGAAGCGGTTTTTTTTATATCGGAGAATTTCGCAATTACAGCTGACGGTAAGACTGATGTTTCTGAAGAGCTTCAAAAAGCAATAAATCTATTAAAAACGGAAAGGAACTTTGGAATCCTGTTTATTCCAGAAGGTACTTACATAATATCGAAAACAATATACATTCCGGCAGCAATAAGGTTAATCGGATATGGTAAAAACCGGCCGGTATTTATCCTTAAGAAGAACTCTCCGGGTTTTCAGATTTCAAATCCTGACGATAAGGGAAAAGCATCATATATGTTTTGGTTTACCAGTGGTATTACCGAACCCGGGAAACCTGTCCGGGATGCCGGAGCCGGTACATTTTACAGTGCAATGTCGAACATCGACTTAAGAATTGAAGATGGAAATCCTGCAGCTGTGGCTTTACGAACACACTTCGCTCAGCACAGTTTTGTGTCTCACTGTGATATTCATATTGGTAACGGTAAAGCCGGTCTGTTCGACATCGGAAATATGATCGAAGATGTGAAATTTTATGGAGGTGAATATGGTATTTATACTACAAAAGCTTCTCCCGGATGGCAGTTTATGATGCTTGACACTTATTTTGAAGGTCAGCGCATAACAGCTATTAAAACGCATGAGGCTGGTTTCACCATCGTTCGAATGAGTGTAAAGAATGTTCCGTCAGCCATACTGGTAGATGAGAATTACTGGGAAAAGCTTTTCATGGAGGATTGCCGGTTCGAGAATATTGCAGGACCTGCTATCGAAGTCAGTAATGAAGCTAACGCTCACATGCAGGTAAACATCAGGAACCTTATCTGCAGGAATGTTCCGACGCTGGTTCGGTATCCAAAACTTAATATCAAAACCACTGCTCCTGCAGATATTTACCGTGTGAAACGGTTCATCTACGGTCTCCAGATGGATGATTTAGACGTGACAGCTCAAATTAAGACAACTTACGAAACCGAAATACTTAAATCACTTTCACCTGAATCAATTTCTGACATTCCTAAACTCCCTGAAATGGGAACATGGGTGAATCTTAGATCGCTTGGTGCAAAAGGCGATGGACTGACTGATGACACAAAAGCCATTCAGGATGCTGTTGACAGATATCCAACTATTTACGTTCCGCAAGGTTCATACCGGGTAACTGAAACACTGAAGCTTAAACCAAATACTGTTTTAATCGGTCTGCATCCAATGGCAACCCATTTTGCAATTGCTGAAGCTGCTCCTGCATTTGGAAGCTTTGGAGCCCCAAAACCATTGATTGAGGCACCGCAGGGCGGAACAAATATCATTACCGGGATTGGTCTTTATACAGCTCAGAGTAATTACAGGGCAGTGGCGTGTAAATGGATGGCCGGTGAGAAATCGATGATTGATGATGTGAAGTTCATTGGTGGTCACGGAACAATGCGTCCGGGACCAAAGGTTCCCTGGAAATGGGAGGAACTACAGCAACAGCAGGGTCAACCAGTTACTGCAGGTTCCGAGCAACTATGGGGCACACAATACTGGAGCCTGTGGGTGACTAATAACGGAGGAGGTATTTTCAAAAATATCTGGACTGCAAGTACTTTTGCCATTTCAGGCTTCTATGCCTTGAATACCAGCACACGGGGACGTATTTATGCAATGTCGGTCGAACATCATGTACGCAACGAAGTACGTTTTAAAGACGTCTCCAACTGGAAGGTCTATGCCCTTCAGCTTGAGGAGGAGAGCAGGGAAGGTCCGGAATGCCAGCCTCTGGAAATAGAGAAGTGCACTGACATGGTCTTTGCAAACCTTTATTTGTTCCGTGTCATCCGTTTAAAAGTACCATACCCCTATTCGGTAAGAACCTGGGATTGTTCGAATCTTGAAATACTTAATATTCACAATTACAGCCAGATCAAATACACAACCGACAATCCCTTGTACGACATAAACACCGGGATAGAGGTTCGTCCTGTTGAGATGGCACGGTTGTTCATAAGCGGTAATACTCCAAAACTCAGTTCAGTTAACTCAATTAATCAGGTTCAGCTTCTGGCTAAAGGATTTGAGTTTGTAATGGGATTATGTAACGATTCAAAAGGCAATGTTTATTTCTGTGAACAGCGTATGAAACGTATATATAAATGGTCGGTTGAAACCAATTCTCTTAGCCTGGTTGCTGATTTCCCATGGGAACCTCTTTCACTGGCATGTGATTCAAAAGACAATCTGTTAGTCGTCTTCAGGTACAATCCGCAACCCGGATACATAATAAACGGAGAACCTGAAAGGTACACTAATCCACCGGATGCATCAGGAACCTCATTCAGCGCCTGGGGAAATTCAGGATTCGGGACACTGGTATATGCTGTAGATCCTGAAAATCCGGAAGAGACTATAAAGAAGCTGGAAAAAATTCCTATGGGGAGTATCAACAATATTCATAAAGCGCTTTATCCATCAAACCGCTGGCGCGATTCTCACGATTTCAATTCCATTACGATAGCCAGAAATAGTGAATGTTTTGTTGCTCCTGATGGAAAAACCATTATTCCGGTATGTTATGACCTGGCCCGCTCCTGTGCACTGGCAGAGGCATTTCCTTATAAGCCTGTATATATAGCAGATGAATATGACAAACGCACTGTGAAACTGGATGTTGATTCCCAAGGATACGTCTCAGATCTGGTCTATTTTGCCGAAAAAGGTGAATTCAGTTCAGTTCCTGATTACCAGGGTAATGTGTATGTAGCTGATGGTGAAATTTACGTCTTCGGCCCTGACGGTAAACAGATTACCATGATCCATGTTCCGGATCGTCCTTCAACTATCGTTTTCGGCGGTAAGGATGGTAAAACACTTTTCATTACCGGACGATCTGTTTTGTTCAGATCAATTATAAATTAAATGATGATAAATTATTCCAAATAAGAATTCCTCCGGAACTTCCTTCAGGCAGGTAATATCAAGGATTTTATTTTTAATAGTATTTTCTGTTGATTAAGTGTACAAAATACACTTATTATTTTGTGGATTCCCTGATAAAAAAGTCAGCCATCATCCTGAAATATTTCTCTTCAAACAGACCCGGGCCATGTTTTCCTCCGGGAACAAGAACCATCTCGCTCTTAACTCCTTTATCCTGCAGTGCTTTATATAGCATTTCGCTTTGGCAGTGAGGCACAAGCGGATCTGCATCGCCATGAAGAATGAGGAATGGCGGGTCATCTTTGTCAACATAAGTTATTGGATTGGCTAAAGCGCACTTGTCATGGTTATCCTGAATCGGACCTCCGATAAGAGTTGATTCAGGTGAACCCGCAGCGTCGTGCGAAGAACTGTTCGCACAGGAATCCATCAGGTGGAATGCAGTAGGTCCGAACCAGTCAACAACTGCGTCCACAGAACTGCTGGTTCCTGTGAAGGAACCAACATTACCCTCCAGGTCAGCTGAAGCCTTGTTAACCTCATACCTGCCTACAGAACCGGATGTACCCAGGAGGGCTGAAAGATGCCCGCCGGAAGAGTAACCTGTTACTCCTATAAATGATTTATCAATCTTATATTTCCTGGCATTTGCCCTGATAAACCTCACAGCAGCTTTAATGTCATTTATCTGTGCCGGGAAAATAGCGTCCCTGCTTGACCTGTGGTTTACCGCCACCACTGCAAAGCCATTATTGAGCAATGTTTTTCCATAATTCCTGAATGCCGCAGATTTCAGGTTGTTTCCGAACCACGCACTTCCGTATATTACTATTACAGCAGGGTAAGAGGATTTGCTGATTTCAGGCAAATAAATATCTAACTTATGATATGTCATTGTATCACCGGCATAGTTTATATTAGTCCAGTTTTTTACATTCTTCTGGGCTGTGCAACCGGTAATCAGAATTATAAAAGTAAGTGTAAGCGCAGTAAAGTGTTTCATAATCTTTTACATAAAGGATAATTAATCTTAATTGCCAGTTTCAAGTTACATATTGCAAGTTAAGGTATTTTCCCCTTTAATTTATTCAATTTGAGTGAACCTCAATATGTGTGCTGATTTTAATTAAAGAGAATCAGGAAATATGTATTTTTACCTGTAAGAAGATCACTTATAAGAAGCTTTTTCACAAATATCTGTAAGACATGAAAAATATCCTGCTTATCACTGCATTGACAATCGGTCTTGTTTCGGTTTCTTTCCTATCCAGTAAGTATAACGAACAGGAGCCAATAATAGCTTCTAAAACCATAACCCAGGTTGGTGTTATTGTAAAAGATATTGACAAAGCCAGAAATGCCTGGGCCGAAGTGCTGGGTGTGAAAGCTCCTGAGGTGAGTGTTGCTGAATCACACTTCTCAAGGCCAACTCTTTACCAGGGAAGTCCCTCAGATGCAAAAGCAAAACTTGCTTTTTTTGCAATGAGTAATCTGCAAATAGAACTGATCCAGCCGCTTGGCGGAAAAAGTACCTGGCAGGAATTTCTGAATAAAAATGGAGAAGGGATTCATCATGTCGCGTTTGCGGTAAAAAATATTGATGGTATTGAAAAGCGATTATTGAATGCGTGGGTGCAAAATCTCTGGCTGACCTGGGCAGAGTAATGGGTGTTGCAATGAAAGAACTTGCAGGAAAAGCCGATGGAAAAGAGATCTCTGTAAAAGTAAAGCAACTGCTGGGGCAATGATTAGCTTTGTTTTCTTACTCTCCTAATTTACCGTCTTTCATCATTTTTAATATTCCTCTTCTTTTAGCAACCAGGTCTGTTAGTTCGATGACCATGTCTTTATTTACCTTCCGTGCCATTGGAATCACAAATTGTTCAGTCTGATCGAGGTAATCAGAAATATTCTGGTCGGTATGGGTATCACGGTGAAGATCGGTAAGGTTGCTGATCCGGTCGGCACATTTGAGCAGCATTGCATTCCTGGAACCGTTGTTGAGTAACCGCTGCAGGTATTGGACCTTTGTTTCCTCCCTTCGTTTTGTCACTTCCAGAACCAGTTCAACCACCCGTGAACCCTCATTGTCAATTCCCCTGATCTCATCTACTTTGGTCTCCGGCAGGTCTTCGAGGAGGTCGTGAAGCAGGGAGGCTTTCAGCAGTATACTGTCGTCGAAAAACTTATAATCAAGCAGGATCCCCAATGTGAAAAAACAATGTCGGAACTGGTTGCCACCCACTTTCCGTTCTACTCCTATCAAAGCGGTTGCTTTCAGGATATAGGGGGCAAGCACAAGGTTTTTTAAAGTTTCAAGAGCGGTCATGATTGAAATGGTTTTGTATTTAACAAAATTAGCTGGTTTATAGTCTCCGCAAGCAAACCGGATACCATAAATTTTATATGGCTTAATATCATAGAATTACAATCCCGGAGGCAGCATATAATCGGATAAAAATTAATTACTTCTTTTTCATCTCACCCCAGCCGACAACATATAAGCCACCACCATCATCGTAAACTAATTTTGGTAAATACTCTTGCATTTAATGAATTGTCGCCATATCCTCCACCTTCTTTGTAAAAATTTATATTTCTGTATTTATCAGTAGAATTAGTATAACCCTGGACCGGACTTAATGTAAAAGTACTTGTTTCATCTTGCTGAGATGCCAAGGAGGGTTCGTCATCTGTTTGAGTAGTACAGTACCAACCCATGTGCCCTGCATATCTTTTATAACCTTTTCTTCATCATTGATATCTACTTTGAAAAAAGAGCCAATTATTGCTACAAGTACGATAATTGCTATAATAGTTCCACAGCCAATTTTTTTCATGTTACAAAAATTTTAGTTATTCTTCTAAAAACCCGCCAAAAATACCAAGAGCGCCATCTTCATTTTCATAGGCAGACATTGCTACCTGTCCCATATAAAGAGGTTCGAAATTGATAGAATTATCATATGAAACTCTATAATACAAGCAGTACCCGTTAACTCCGTTGCTACTGGAATATTTAATAATTGAATAATTGTTATGGTCAAGACCATATTTTTTCACAGCTAGCCTGACTTCATCAGGAATTTCTTTAATAACTTCCCAATTACCGGTAAAATAGGCACGGTCAACAGAATTAAAACCAGTCATCCGGGATACTGCACCAGATTCAAAAGTACCATCACATTTTAAAGTTGTGCCAGTGTCGAAAGAAACTCCTTCTGATATCGCACTTGGAGTACTGCTTGTGTACCTTTTACCACAAATGTCTTCATTCTTTATATTTGAGACATTACTGCACGACAACATTATAAAAATCGTCAAAAGAAAAACTAAAACTTTTTTCATTACATCAACTGGAGATTATTTATGGACGATTCCACAATAACTTTCATATCAAGCAAGCTAAAATAATCGTCAGACAAAAAATAGCTATTTGTTTAATGTTTTATTAACAGGGTAGATTGCTTCATTAACAGGATAATAATTATAAATATCCTATTACCAGTTATTTAAGTTCGAATTCAATTCTGTTCGTATTAGTAAGAATATAAATTAAAGAATAAATAAATGGACGGTTATAAAATATTAATAATACAGGGTGGATAAGGAAAGGTGCCGTTAGAATATTAACTGGGGTAGCCGACCTTAGAAACAATCAGTACAAAATCCTCGTAACTTGCTGATATTGAATTATTATTTGTCGGGGTGAGAATTAATAGTCTGCCCCAATCACTTGTCATTTCTTATAGGTGAGGGTGCGTATGCTAAAGGGTGTAATCTGTTTGAAGATTATTTGTCCAACCATTTAAGGGGCTAATACACCAGAAGCCATACAAATTAAACTAAATCCCCTGGTTAACGAAGATTTTAGTCCAACATCATCTATTTGTAACATCGAATTGGGTAATAGCTGTTTTAGATCTTTTTTGGAATACCGATAAATTTTAGTTTGTTGAAAAAGAGCTCCCATTTTATAAAACAAAGTCCATAGGCCTCGGTGAGGAGCAGTAAAGATGAACTTCTTTTTAGATAAAGACAAGCAGCGTTCGATAAAAACATTGGGATTTGTTATATAGTCAAGCACTCCAATAGCAATTACATGGTCAAAACTAAAAGCTGAGTCGAATTGTTCGAAATATTTTTCGTGAAGCTCGATATTTGTTATTTGATGTAGAGTTGCTTTTTCCCTTAACTGTTGAGCCATACCTTTCGCAGGTTCTATTGCTGTCAAATGTTTTACTAAAGAAGCGATAGTAAGGGAATAATATCCTGTGCCAGCACCAATTTCTAATACTATATCATCCTTACTAAGATTTTCCTGGAAAAGCTGGGTTAGTAGCTTTGTTTCATCCCGTCGAATCTGGCGTGCAAAGGGAGCTTTTAATAATTGTTCATAGTCCAATGCAATTTTTTCTTTCTGAAAAGGATTATTAATCTCTATTTGGGAGAAAGTATTTAATCCAGTATTCAATATGTTCGTATTTTATTAATCATGAATTTGTTTTTCGATACAAAAATAATAATATTATAATCGATGCATTTAATCATTCTTTTCCTTACAAAATCGGTCTCCCAGGCCTTGGAATTAGAGTATTTTATAAAATTTAATAGATATAATGCAAAAAAAACTGCATTATATTATATTGATAAAAGAGTACTGTTTGTAATGCCACGAACCATCGGCCACCTGTAAAACCAAACTCATTTGTAATTCTCGATATAGAAACACTGAAATAATTATTATTTATATTCTCGATTGGTGATTTAGGAAAGTATACATGTTTCTTTAAATCAACAATTTATATATTATAATTTCTTCCTTTCCAGCCAATCTTAGTTCTTAAAAAATGAAAAATATTATACCTTTGAGTTTTACAAATTACTAGATGACACTCCCTGTATGAAAATTCTGCATGTAATTGATGGTTCAATTTATAACTATGATGGAGTTTCTACCTATATCAATGAATTATTGGAATGTGCCCATAAAGGGGGAGAAAAATTAATGGTATTTTCTTCAATGCCTTTAATCCCTGAAAAACGCAGGTTAGTCATCCATAAGGTTGAAGTTAAGGAATTTAAAAATCTTGAGATCTTCAGCTCGGATCAATTTAATTTCTCTTTGCCCGGAGGAATGAAAAAAGCCCTGAATAAGTTTAAACCCGATATTATATGGATACATACTATTGGTCCTCTTGGACTGAGAGCTGCCCATCTGGCTAAAAATAAATATCCTGTTATTTACACCAAGCATTGTTTTGATGGCGATTTATGGTGCAATCATCTAAAAATCCCGGTAGGTTTTCAATGGTTTTTTCAGTTAGTCGCAATTTTTGTTGAGAGGACAGTGTTAAAACATTCTGATGTTGCTTTTTACCATCTAAATAATACTGAAAAGATACGGAGCAATAAATTTTTCAGCAAGTTTAAGTACGTGCCTCCACCTATAAACGAAAGATTTGTGAATGAGAAATCATATCGGAATGGAGATCACAATAATGATATTTTAACAATTGGTTTCTGTGGCAGGCTCGAACCTGAAAAAAGTATTGAACAACTTTTCAAAGCAGCCGATATTTATCAGAAGAAATATAATAAGAATAATATCAGATTGTTATTAATCGGTGGAGGATCTGAGGCTGGCACGTTAGTAAGTCAATATCCCCATGTTAACACGACAATTACAGGATTTGTGGATGATGTAATCCCGTATTTGGATCAATTAGATGCCTATGTCTTGGCTTCCAAAACGGAAATGTATTCTCTTTCTTCTTTGGAGGCTTATTCCAGGGGACTTCCTGTTTTTTCAACCCCTGTAGGTTATTTAGGTCAAAATGCCGATAAGTTTCGCCATATTTATAATTTTAATACTGCCGAGGAATTAGCATCGCTTATCAATGAGGTCCTGAATGTAAAAAAGATTTCCGTAAAACCTCTTCCTGTCGACCTCGAAGCATCGATTATTACATTTTCAAAACTCCACGAAATGGTGGCTAGCGAGTATTTATGAAGAAAGTTGCATTATGTATTCACGATTTAAGGGTTTCAGACAGGGAAAAAATTGTCGAAACAATTAAAAGTGTTCGGGAATTCTTCAAATCCGGTCCAATTACAATACATCTTGTGATGGATAAAGATGTGAGTGGTGATGATGAAACTTTTCGCTTTTTGAAAAAGGAGGTTGATAATAAACAATTAGAAATAGTTTTTCATGGAGTATCGCATCAATGCCCCGTTGGCACTGGAAAATTATTTTCATGGTATCATAAATATCAGGCAGAATTCATAAGCAATACTTTTCAGGCGGAAGTAAATAAGTTTAGATATAATAAATTAAATGAAATACTTCAAATTAAAACTGGTATCTGTCCACCCTGCTGGATTGCAATTCCAACAGGCTGGAAGTTTATAAAGAGCTTATCACCATTGTACTTTGAGAAACTATTGTCTATTAACTATAAAAGCAAACGCTATTTTTCACTTCCAATTTCAATGGGAAGCGAGAATAAAAACGAACTTTATTTTCTGAAAATACTGGTGTCTTTCATCTCAACAATTGCTATTCTTTTCAATCATCCGCGATTAAGATTTGTTGTACACACTATCGATCTTTCAAATAAAGAATCTATTAAATTCTTTCGTCAAAAATATTTCACACTGATATTAAAAGGTTTTTCTCCGGTTTTACAAAAAGAGCTTGCTTGATTTGTAAAACAGGATGGGAAACCTTTTAAAAGTATATCCGGAATTTGATGAGACTCCTCTCGTAAGGATGCCCGATAAATATGTATGGCCAAATATTGATAAACTAAAAGTTACAAATTATATGGTGCAAATTGTTATGAATCAAATTTTTATCACAACAATTAGAATCACTGATTACCAAACACATATTTTCCAGCCCTTTTCACGGGCAATCCGTGAGAGCTTTTTATCCGGTGTTATGCAAACAGGATGTCCGACAACTTCAAATGCGGGAAGATCTGAAACGGAATCAGCATAATACCATGCTTCTGCAGGATCGTATTGATTCTTTTCACAAAAAGATAAAAGCCGGATCCGTTTTTCATCTCCAAAACAGAAATTACCTGCAGGACCACCAGTCATAATTCCTTCAGCGGTTTCCATAGTAGTGCAAATAATTTCTTCAACTCCTAAATGTCTGCCAATCGGAAAACAGATTGATGAAATAGCTGAAGAAAGAATGACCAAACAGGCATTATTTTCTCTATGAAAGCCCATCTCTTTAATAATTTCAGGGCGGATGGACCTGATTAAATACTTATCAACCACCTCTTTAGACAGTTCATCAATAACCTCATGACGTAAACCTTTTAACCATGTTCCCATTTTCAAAATTATCAGATTTGTATCCCTGAGTTTAAATTTATACAGGTAAGACTGAAAGTGAGCATTAATGAGATTTACGGTGCTCATCACTCCGTTTTTGTATGCCTGCCAGACAACCAATGAACCGCTGTTCCGACTGATAAGAGTCTGGTCAAGATCAAAAAATACTATATAGCTTTTCGGGGCATTCATTAAAAGCAGAGACTTTAAAATCGGAATTAATCCGTTTTGCTAAAATAATGGGGCCCCGAGGGATTATAAATAATATTCAATGCCCCTGGCATTATCCCGACTTCAAAATGTTGCGAAAAATACAACTCACCATCCAAATGAAACGGAACCTCGCCAGGGAATTCCAGCGATAGCTTATTTGTCTGGTAATAGTTAACCTTCTTATCATTTATATGAGTCCCCTTCGGGACCATGAGTAATATCTTAAGTCTCTGCGGAAGTGATAATCTTTTTATCGAGCAAACATCCAGAAGTCCGTCATTTGCTACAGCTTTTGGAGTCAGAAGGAAGCCTCCGGCAAATCTTCTGCCGTTGGCGATAGTATTAATAAAGCAATCTGTCTCCGATTTTTTACCCTCAGACAGAACTGTCATTTTTTTCTCTTTGAAAAACAGGAGTGTTTTGAGGATATGCCAGATATATTTATTTTTTCCGCCACGTTTTACTTCACCGGGCTCAGTATAATTCTCTGCAGCCACCTGGGCATCAAAACCCAGTCCCATACCGTTAAAAAATAGCATCCCGTTGCATTTACCTACATCCATCTGAATTACATTTTTTTCGAAAAATATTCCCCAGTGCTGCTCTTCAAAACGGTCAGGAAAACCCAGTATCTGGATGAAATCATTCCCTGTTCCTCCGGAGATCAGCCCCGTTGTGATATTCCTATTATTAATCAGTGGCGAAGCAATTTCGTTAAATGTACCATCACCCCCGACACCGATAATATAAGAATATCCCATGGCGGCATATTTTTCAGAGAGCTCAGTGGCATGACCTTTTCTTTCTGTGAAAACCATATCAGCATCCACATTGTGCTTCTGTATCTTATTTTTCAGCTCTTCAGCAAGGGTCAGGGCAAAACCGTTTCCGGCAATCGGATTAATGATAAAGACCCATTTCCTTTCCTCATTCATAATTTTCTGGTATATAATAATTATAATGATTTTCAGTATATTATATTACTTTATATTAATGTAATACTGAGGATTCAATTCTGCTTTTAACTGTGTCAATAATTTCCGAATCATTCCTGCTTATCAACTCTTCGCGAGGGATCGGTTTATGAATGATCACGTACAATTTTGAATTAAAACCAATATAAAACCTGTTTTTTGGCTTTAAACCATAGAATCCGTTAAGTGTAACAGGAAGTACATCAATTTCAGCTCTTCTGAGAAGAATTACAAACCCCCGGTAGAAATCATTAACCTTCCCGTTAAGCGTTCTGGTTCCTTCAGGAAAGATTGCAATTGTATGCCCCTTTGATTTTTCGATAAGCTGATTGATCATCTCCTTTGTATTTTTAATGCTTGTCTTTTTCAGTGGAATGTAGTCGGTTAGTTCAAGAACCTTACGGAACACCGGTATCCTGGTAAGACGTTCATGTCCGAACCATGATAAACCGGGGAAAAATGATATGATGGCTACTATATCGAACAGACTTGAATGGTTGGCAATCAGAATATATTTCTCATCTTTTTTTATATTCTCAACACCTTCAATATGAAGTTTTTTTCCAATAAGGGAAAAAACTGTTTTGGCCCAGAACTGCATTAAGAACGTGACCGTTTTTTTCATTTTGAAAAACAAAAAAGGCATCAGGATGATTATTATTACTGTAGTAAAGAAATAGAGGATACCAAAAGCAGTAACAGTCAATACTGAGTATATTCTTATTTTCCACATGTGAAAAACTATTTCATCTACAATCAGTTATAATCATCGGCTGTCAGGTGCTCCCTGAAGGAGCCGGCAAAACTATTGGTAATGTACTGTTTTTCCCCGATTTATAGGTGATTCACCATTTCCTGATACTTTCAGAATAGGATTTGATCTCCTCCAGTGAAAGGTAGTTTTCATTTATCCTTCCATGCTTTTTGTCAAAATATTGGATCTTTGAAAGTTCGTATAATTGCCTGCCATAACCTTTTTCAATGGTGAGCCTGTCTGTTGCCCTCTCCTCTGATGTCTGTACTTTGCGTGATGTTATGAATCAAACGGCAAGCCTGAGGTAGCGAAAAATCCCCATTTCAAGATATTGTTTCTGGTGATGAAGCTCTTGCGCTATTATTCCTGTGAGAACGGAATCACTAAAATCTTTATGAAAGGCGGAATCCAGACTGTATATGCCAAAATCAAGGTCGGCATTATCAAGTTGGAAAAGTTCTCTCAACAGACTTTTAAGCTGTTCTTTTACTTCAAGTTTTGCCATTAATTTCGAATATCGTTAGGTTAAAAACGAAATATAAAAATACGCAGTATATGTGAGAATCAGTAAAAGTTTTCGAAGAATTAAATACCGATTATTGGTAAAGATTTTGGTGTTTGCACATCAAGTAAGTAATGATTGAATAAACTTACTGCACTGAAATATGGCTTCAGGGTTTTCTTCTTTGTCTTGAAAATAGTGAATCAAATATATTCCTGCCCCTGTAACAGTCCCAACAATTGCACCCACCGCTAAATGTTTTTTAAAATTTGCCATACAATAACTCTTTTTATTTCAGTTTATTAATCCGTTTTTCAATTTCATTTCTTGGTAGCCAGCTACTTGTAGCTATTAACTGCTCCAGCAATACATTTGTGTCTGTGATAATCAGCCTCATACCAGTTGATGTAATTGTTCTCTGAATTCCCAGACACTTTTCCCTGAATAATATGCAGCTTCATTCACGGAAATTAATTCTTTACCCAAAGCAAAATATATTAGCCTTTCAAATTTTACAGGTTTTTCTTTGCTTAAAAAAGTTGCTGGCTCATGCAAGTGCAACATTCGGGAACGGTATCCAATATTCAGATTCCTAAAAACATATTCATTTATTATGCCCAACCTTAAAGCTCTATTAAATATAGCTGAAAATGAAATACCCCACCGTTCCTTAACCATTTCGAGTTCTTTCTGGTAAAAATGAAATCTATCATAGTGCAATTCTTTTATTGCCATTTCTTCAGGATATAACACAGCTGAAGCAAATACATGGCATAGCTTCTCTCTGTCCTTCTCAGATAAATCATTTGGAAATTTTAATGAATGATGAGCCAGTTCATGCAATGCAGTAAAACGTTTACGAACGACATCTCCATTGTAATCCTGACGCAGAACAATAACTTTCTTATCACCAGCCTCAGCCTTCATACCATCAAAATCCTTTGATACTTCGACTTCAATAACCAAATAACCTTTGTCTTCAAGCATTTTTACAATATCAGGTATCGGGTCTCTTATTAGAAAAGATTTGATTATTACATTTGAAGGTATAGATACTATAATTCATTATAACTTAATTGTTGAAAAAGATTTAGAAGCATCAAAATTCATCGTTCAACGTGTGGATTCAATTTCATTGAAATTAAAATGGAAGTTTTTTGATCCAAATGACGTTGTAAAGATTCAGTTGATCTATTTCGGTATCCCGATAATTCAACCTGAGATGAAAGGCAAAATATTTGGGACAAGATTTAAGGAATTTGACACTAAAAATAAATTAAGATTATCATTAATATCAATTATTTTATGGTCATTAACCAGTATATTATTTTTTATACTTGGACATCTTTGGAACAACCCTGATAAATATCCTAACCTTCCTGAAGTGGTTCTTGATTTATTGCCTGGCTTAGTATTCATTATATTTATAATTACAGCTATTGTTTCAATATATAGCAGCATTAACGTATATAGAATATTTATTAAGTTCTTTTTAATGAGTAAATAATCGATTCTAAGCCAATTTTGTTTACTTCCGCTAAAAGATTTCTTTTATGAAAACAATTATTCTGATTATGCTTTATTGGTAATGTCACTGCAGATTCACTCAAGATCAAAATTGCTAATGACCACACGTCATGGTCCGAAATGGTATGATGGGGAGACCTGAATGGTCTTTTGGTCATCAATGCAGTATGGTCATCTATCTTGCCGGCTACAGAATGTATTTTTGTTGTTTCAAGGGCTTCCTCAAGGGTTAGCGGCGGGATGATTGTCGGTAATCGTTTTGCTTACATTGTCTTACCTTCTCCGGGAGGACCAATTATAATAAAAACGTGAATTGCTACTGTTTCGAATTTACTACCTTTGAAATGCCGACACCCACAAGCTCTTTTCGACTGCAGACAAGTTGAATTTCTTTTGGCTTAAAGGTGTTGGTTCTTTATTTCCCGATTTAAAATAAAATTGACTTTGGCTTATACAAAGTTTATCTTTGATAAATAGAAAAGAAAGTTTTGTATAACCTTTAATCTTCAGTACTATGAAAAAAACAAAAAAAGCAACAAAAAAAGCAGCACCCGTTAAAAAAGTGAAGACAGCTAAACCAAAAGCGGCGAAGAAAAAAGTGAAGAAGTAAATAAGTTCGCCACGGTTTTTTTCGATAAAATAAAGCATTTTGGAAATAAGCAGCCCTCGGAATCAGCTCCGGGGGCTTTTTTATTTACGTTATGGAAGCAGACGAAATAAAACACTTGCGCGAACTCCTCAGATTAAAAGACGTAAGTATTAAAGTTCTGGAAGATTATATTAAGACATTAGAAGAATCTTTGAGGCGGTTTGATGACAGTCCGCATCGTGTGATCTATAATAAAGAGTTAAATAATTAAGATTTACATTACATAATGTAATTTCAAATCTGTCAGAATGTGAATTTTCGGCGGATGCGTTTGCAGATGTTAAGCCAGTAATGGATTAATTTTCTACCTGTTGTTCCACCTATTTCCTCCTCCTCCTCCGCGGCGACTGTCACCACCCCCGGAATTACTTCTTCTGTCAGTTCGTTCAATAGACTCATTCACAATAATGTTCCTTCCCTGAACTTCAGCACCATTAAGTTCTTTTATGGCCTTTTTTGCTTCGGCTTCATTAGGCATTCCTACGAAACCAAATCCTTTGCTTTTCCCAGAGTATTTGTCCATAATGATTTTTACGGATGTTACTTCGCCATACTCTTTAAATAATTCATTTAATTCTGCTTCATTCGTTTGATAAGGAAGCTTTCCGACGTAAATGTTCATAATTCAATTATTAATGTGTTATTACAACAGTGTCAAATGTCATATTTTTTTTTGAAAGGGAAAATATTATGGCATAATATTTTGGATTTAAGTCACTTTTAAAGGTATTCCCTATTTATCAGATCAATCAGGCTGTTTTCAGATTTTCTTTTAATGCTCTTTGCCGGCCTTCCTTTATAATGAGATTTCCCTTCTGTTGTAGAATTGTTGTAGAAATAGGCATAAATAAAGAATCGCACCCCGTTAAATATCAACTGATTGCGCTTATTTTCAAGTGATTCCGGTGCGACTCGAACGCGCGACCCACAGCTTGGAAGACTATTGCCAGTCAAAAGAATAATTAAATTGTATTCTGGAATCAGCTCCATCAGGATAATGCACTAAGGTAGGTTCTCAGAACAATCATTTTATAACTTTAATAAAGAGTGAATTATGGACATTATCTCAAGTATTAATTGATGTTAATGCTTTAATTATCAGTTAGTTAATGAGATATACACTTTCAATTATGTGAACTAACTGCGAGATAATACTAATTTTGTATATGGTTTTCTATAAACATGATAATCTTTTGCACAGAAAAATATATTTTAAGGACCGTTTAAATCATCAGGTATTTTTTAATGAGTTTTAAACATTGTGGTAGATTAGTGGTGAAACTTATAAAAATAAATAAACGCAATCAACTGATATAATGTTAATTGCGTTTAATAAAGGTCGGGGTGAGAAGACTCGAACTTCCGACCTCCACGTCCCGAACGTGGCGCGCTAACCAACTGTGCTACACCCCGAAAATAAGCTGGAAGACAAAATTAATAAAATTTTGTAATCTTTACATCCTTAATCATCCCTGCTCAATGAATAAACAAAACAGGATCCTTTCAATTGATATTATGCGAGGTCTTACTCTGCTCCTTATGCTGTTTGTAAACGACCTGAATATGAAAGTTGCTCCTTCATGGCTTGGTCATATGGACGCTGATTTTGACGGCATGGGGCTGGCTGACTGGGTATTTCCAGGATTTCTTTTTATTGTCGGAATGGCTATCCCGTTTGCATTTTCAAAGAGATTTTCAAGGGGAGACTCAATTCATGATATCAGCAGTCACATACTGACAAGATCTCTTAGCCTTATCATTATCGGAGTGCTCATGCTCAATACCGGCAGGGTTAATCCTGAGCTGACAGGTTTTAGTAAAAGCTTATGGGCGCTATTAATGTATATTGCTGTATTTCTCTTTTGGAATGATTATCCTGATAAGGAAAACAAATTTTTTACAATAACAGGGCTAAAACTGGCAGGACTTGGAATTTTAATTTTCCTGGTCTTTAAATTCAGGTCGGGTGAACCTGAAAATAATGGTTCCCTGATTACAGGCTGGTGGGGTATTCTTGGACTTATTGGATGGGGATATCTTGTTTCTGCTTTTACTTACCTAGTTTGCCGGGATTCAATTTTCAAAACAGCGGTTGTTACAGTTTTTTTCCTTGCAATGAATATGCTTTCAGGGTGGAATTTACTTGATTATCTCAACCCTGCGAAACCTTATTTCGGAGTTATTATCGACGGGAACGTTCCATTTATCGTATTAACAGGATTACTTGCAGGACTTATTATCAAAAAATTACCTTCAACGGAATTTAAAACCATTATTCCCGTTTTTGTTGGTCTCGGAATCTTATGCATTATCTCAGGATTTGTTTTGCGAAACTGGTTTATCATCTCAAAAATAAAGGCTGCACCCAGCTGGGGCATGATATGCAATGGAATCAGCTTCCTGTTATTCATACTTATTTACTGGATTGTCGATGTGAAGAATAAAAATACATGGGCTGCATTCTTAAAACCTGCTGCGGAAAACTCACTTACAACTTATCTTGCACCTGACATTCTTTATCATCTGATTTGGATGTCAGGGCTTCCTGTACTTATTTACAAGCAATCATCCGAACCTCTGATAGTGGTTGCCGGTTCAATAATATGGGCTCTGCTTATGGCCGGACTGACAGCTTTGCTGGCACGAATTAATATCAGGCTGAAGCTTTAAATTGTTAACCCGGGAAACATGTTACTTCTCGCTGCTCATGGAATAGGGATATGCATCTTCATTTATACCTCTTCTATAATCGGGTTTATTGCTCATATCAAACAGAAGCTTGCCGCCCTTCTGAAGCTCACTGTGCCGGATGTAGTTCTTATCTAAAGTCTTACCATTGAGCTTAATAGCCCAAACATAAACATTTTGCTTACTGTTCCCGGGTGCTTCTATGACAAGTTCTTTGCCATTTTCAAAATTCAGTATTGCTTTATTAAACAACGGAGAACCTAAAACATATTCATCAGTTCCGGGAGTCACGGGGTAAAATCCAAGAGCTGAGAATACATACCATGCGGAAGTCTGCCCGTTATCTTCATCGCCGCAATATCCGTCCGGAGTATAATTGTACAGTTTGTCGAGAACCTCACGTATCCGGCATTGAGATTTCCATGGCTGACCGGCATAATTATAGAGGTATATCATATGCTGGATGGGTTGATTACCATGTGCATAATTGCCCATATTCATGATCTGCATTTCGCGTATTTCATGGATCACAAGGCCATAATAAGAATAGTCGAAAACTGGTGGTACCTCAAAGATTGAATCAAGCTTTGCAGCGAACTTTTCCCTTCCTCCCATCAGATCTGCAAGTCCTGCAATATCCTGAAATACGCTCCATGTATAATTCCAGCTGTTGCCTTCTGTAAAAGCATCTCCCCATTTATACGGGCTGAAAGGTGACTGAAATGTGCCGTCTTCATTACGCCCACGCATAAGCTTTCTGCCGGGATCAAATACGTTTTTATAATTCATTGCCCTCTTTGCAAACAGGTTAATCTCTTCTTCAGGACGATCAAGTACTTTTGCAAGCTTCCAGATACAGAAATCCGCATATGCATATTCCAGAGTACGGGCAGCATTCTCATTGATCCCGACATTATAAGGCACATAACCAAGCTTGTTATAGTAAGCGGCCCCAAGTCTTCCAACTGATGAGACAGGTCCGACACTGTCGGTATTTTTCAGGATCGCCTTATACAGAGTTTCAATATCATACCCTCTGATACCTTTTAAATATGAATCGGTTATGAGTGAGGCTGAATTTGATCCTATCATGCAGTCGCGATGGCCGGGACTTGCCCATTCCGGAAGCCAGCCGCTCTCTTTATATGTATTTACCAACCCTTCCATTATCCTGCTGTTCAGTTCAGGATACATTAATGTTGTAAAAGGGAAAAGAGCTCTGAAGGTATCCCAGAATCCATTATCAGTGAACATATAACCGGGAAGAACCTCACCGTTATAAGGACTGTAATGAATGACTTCATTCTTTTCATTTAATTCATAAAAACTCCGCGGAAACAAAATCATTCGGTACAGACATGAGTAAAATGTCCTTTGCTGGTCGATAGTGCCTCCTTCAACTCTAATCCGGTTGAGCTCTTTATTCCAGGCATCTTTCCCCTCCTTCCTTATTTGCTCAAAATCCTTTCCGCCTGTCTCACGTTTCAGGTTCAGTTCAGCCTGTTCAGGGCTGATGAATGATGAAGCAACATAAACATTTATCTTTTCACCTCTGCCAGTTTTAAATCCCAGAACTGCCCCTGTATGATTGCTTTCTTCAGTTAATTTGTCAACATTCAGTGTATCTCCATGCCATGTATGATTTGAAGTGAAATCCTTATCAAAGACTACAACGAACCAGTTGTGGAAGTTACCCGGGACTCCTCCGCTATTATTCCGACAGTAACCTGTAACCTTTCGTTCGGACGGAATTATATTTACCATCGATCCTTCATTAAATGCATCCAGCAGGATAAATGATGAATCGCTTTCCGGAAATGTAAACCTGAAAATAGCGGCTCGTTCAGTTGGTGTTACTTCAGCAGTTACATCATAATCAGCAAGATAAACACTGTAATAATACGGTTTTACTATTTCTGCTTTATGGGAGAACCATGAAGCTCTGTCTGTTTCCTTTAGCTTAAGGGTGCCGGTTTCAGCCATAAGCGAAAAAGCTGCATAATCGTTTATCCATGGGCTGGGCTGATGGGTTTGTTTAATGCCCATAATTTTGTTGTCATTATATGTATATGCCCATCCATTGCCCATTACACGGGTTTGAGGAGTCCAGAAATTCATTCCCCAGGGCAATGCAATGGCAGGATAAGTATTCCCTGTGGAAAGCCTGAATTCAGAATCAGTGCCCATTAAAGGATTTACCAGTTCAACAGGATCAAATTCTGTTTCGGTTTTATTTTCCGAACAGCCAATAAGTTGTAAAACAAAAATTGCCGTGAGTATTGTTAAAATATTAACAATACGATTAAAAGAAATATTCTTCCACATTTCATGAGTATTTATAAATTCCCTAGTGAATCTTTAAGTCTTTGCACCTTTGCGGCAAATAAATGCGACCAAGGCACCAGGTCTTTAAGTTCCACAAAGGGAGGCCTTTGAACAAACATTTTCAAATTAAACAATTTTCAAATTGACCAGTTTTTCGAACACCTTCTCAGGAGTAAGCCAGTTCATACAAGCAAGGTCACCCCTTCGGCACCTGCCTTTTCCGTATATCGTGCAGGGACGGCAGGTCAGTTCACTGACAGGAATCCTTATGGAGTAATCATCAGGCTGCTTCCATGCCCCGAAACCTGTTAAAGGATCGGTACCTCCCCATATTGAAATTACCCGTGTACCGACCAGGGAGGCCATATGCATATTTGCAGAATCCATGGTTATCATAAAATCCAATTTACTGATAAGGGTAAGCTCCTCATCCAGTCCGTGCTTACCGGCCACAACGGAAGAAGAAATCACTTTACTCTGAAAGGCAACAAGACGCTCATATTCGTCAATGCCACCAAACAGCCAGAATTTAACTTTTAGCTTTTCAGAAATCAAGTTGAGAAGCCTGACCATATTTTCTTCAGGCCACATTTTGAGAGCATGTTTAGCATAAGGTGCCACACCAATGTTTAGTATCCCGGGGGCACCTAATAGGGCAGAAATTTCCCCTTGTTTCTCGGTTGCAGGAATTATCCATGGTCCGTCTTCTGGCTGTACAGAGAATCCCGCCCTTGCAAAAACATCATAATATCTCTCGACTGTATGCTTCAGATGTATTTTCTTTTTCCCCTTTATTACCTGTCTTTTTTCAGTTCTTCCCTTATCAATAACCGCTACCGGAACTCCTGTGAGTTTAAAAAACCATCTGAGGAATTTAGATCTCAAAACATCGTGAAGATCAATAACATAATCTATTCTATATTGTTTTTTTATGTCCCTGAAAAGACGAAATAACCCATATAATCCTTTGTGTCTTTTTTTAAAATCGGGATAAAAAAGCTGCAGGTTCCGGATGGAACGGAAAAATGATCCAAAAGCAGATTGCGTGACTAATGTGATTTCAATTTGCGGGTATTGCTTTAATATCTCTGTGATAACGGGTGCTGCAAGAGCTACGTCACCCATGGATGAGGTACGGATAACAAGGAAACGCATTTCAATATTCTTCGTAAGATTTTTCTTCAATCAGTCCTGAAGATGTTCTGATATTTATTTCCCTTTTTAGCCCGGCTCGTTTATCATTCATTAAATAAACCTGGCGTGCTGTTGAAATAAAGTCATCTCCAAAATCCTTTTTCCGCTCCAGATCCCGTATATGATCTTCAATATCCCATAAATCACAATTAATTCTGTAAAGAGCTTCAAATAAGGGATCTGATTTACTCATTATTGATGAAGTCACCCGGATAAGTTCATCATATTCCTTTCTCAGGTTTTTAAGCTTGGCTTTATCCCTTATGCGTTCCATTTTTATCTGAATAATGGTCAGCTTATCGATGATCTCGCCGTTTGAGACTTCAATTTTCATAAAGTGTATTATTACTCAAAATTAGTATTATTTCCTGCATGAATTTTAAATTTTGATCCTCTTTTTCATTGTTATTACTATTTCAAAACCTCACCCCCTCCTGTCCCCCGCTCCCAGGAGAGCGGGGGATGATAATTCATTATTTTTATTTTCGAACTGTTTTAAGCCCCTCTCTCCTGGGAGAGGGGTTTGGGGAGAGGTGAATTTTTCAATACGGATCCACATCAATTGCTATTCTAAGCGAAGAAGCTCCTTTAAACATTTCAAGCCGTTCAATTGATTCAAGGATAAGTTGCCTGCTTTTTGCGCCAGAAATCTCCTTTTCGATTTTTATGAGGATGGTTTTAATGTACCATGACTGTATACGCGAAATAAGCGGGTATTCCGGCCCCAGTATTCTTTTCCCGAAAAGTGTTTTCAGGTCACCTCCAAGTATACCTGCATAATTGTTTAACTGAGCCCTGTCCTTATGCTTTAAGCTGATCCTTATCATTCGGCAGAAAGGGGGATAATTGAAAGTTTTTCTCTCTTCAGCCTGCATTTTAAACATGCTTAAATAATCATGCCGTAATACCATCCTGATAATTTTATTTGCAGGATCTGCAGTCTGAATTATTACTTTTCCCTGTTTTTGTCTTCGTCCTGCTCTTCCGCTTACCTGTTCGAGGAGTTGAAAGCTTCTCTCATGTGCCCTGAAATCGGGGTAATTTAAAAGGTTGTCAGCATTGAGTACTCCGACCACTGTAAGATTTTCAAAATCTAGGCCTTTGGAGATCATTTGTGTGCCAATAAGAATATCTATGCGTTGTTCTTCAAAAGCCCTGATTATTTTATGAAATGCGTTTTTATTTCTTGTCGTATCCTGGTCCATTCTTGCAACACGTGCCGATGGAAACACAATTTTTATTTCGTCTTCAATTTTCTCAGTTCCAAATCCCCTTGTAACCATTCCCGTTGAATTACAGCTTCCGCACCGTGATGGCAAACTGGTTGTAAAACCGCAGTAATGACAGACCAGTTTATTAATCCCTTTATGATATGTCAGGTTAACTGCACACTGAATGCATACCGGTATCCAACCGCATTCCGAACATTCTATATATGGAGAAAAACCTCTCCTGTTCTGAAAAAGAATTACCTGTTCATTTTTGCCAAGAGCTTCTTCAACAGCATGAAGCAATTCCGGTGTAAAATGTGAAACCATAAGCCTTTTTCTATATGCTTCACGAGTGTTTGCCAGGATGATTTCCGGTAGTTTTATTAACCCGTATCTTTCCTTCAGTACTGCGAATCCATATTTCCCCTGAACCACATTGTTATAACTTTCAACAGAGGGAGAAGCTGAGCCTAGCAGAGTTTTTGCCTTATGGAGTCCAGCCAGAATTATTGCAGAATCCCGTGCGTGATATCTTGGAGCCGGATCGTGCTGCTTATATGAACCGTCATGTTCTTCATCTATAATGACCAGTCCGAGGTTACTGAATGGCAGAAAAATTGAGGACCTCACCCCAAGTAATAACCGGTAACCGGTGCAGGGATTCTCATCTGCGACTTTCTTCCAGATTTCAACCCTCTCCTGATCGTTAAACCTGGAGTGATAGATGCCGGTAACATTTCCGAAGTGTTTCTTTAACCTTAATATTATCTGTGATGTCAGCGCTATTTCAGGCAGCGTATAGAGAACCTGTTTCCCCTTTTTCAGCTGTTCCTCAATGAAATGAATATATATTTCCGTTTTACCGCTCGAAGTCACTCCGTGAAGTAACGTAATTTCTTTTCCTTTAAATGCATTACATATTGAATTATAAGTAATTAACTGAGCTTCACTCAATTTTCTTAAAGGTTCAGGAATGTTTTCGGTATTTTTCAGTCTACCCACCTCTATTGAAACAGCTGTTAATATGCTTTTTACCGATAAAACTTCAATAATGCCGGGAGAGGATTCTGCTTCTTTCAGTAACAAAGATTTCCTGACTGGCTTTATTTCCATTCCTGAGGCATATCCTGTCAGCCTGAGATAAGCAGAAAGCGTTTCATATTGTTTTGGTGCTCTGGACAGGCTATCCAGAATCTCATTTAATTTCTTTTCGGTAAACTCTGATGCCAGTTTAATAAATGACTCTTCTTTTGGTTTGTATTTTTCAATAACAGGGACACTGGTTTCTCCCTCCGGGAAAAATGCTGCCGGCATTGCTGCTTTCATCACTTCTCCCTCGCTGCACATATAATAATCAGAAATCCACTGCCAGTGTTTTAACTGTATATCATTAACAACAGGCGAGGTATCAATTACATCTTTTACAGGTCTTATATTCTCTATGCCGGGAGTATCGTTATGCAGTCTGCAGACTACACCGGAATAGAGTTTTTTATTGCCAAACTGGACCAGGACTCTTTTACCTTGTTTTATTGTTTCAGAAAATTCATCAGGGATTAAATAAGTGAATCTTCCCCTTATTGCCAGCGGTAAAATAATATCTGCAAACTTGAAAGTCATAATGCAAAGTAAGAAGAAATAAGGAGAGATTGACCCCCCACCCCCCGTAAAGGGGGGCTAATATTATCAACATATTGAAATACAACTTCACTAATCCCCCTTTCAGGGGGGATGTTGCGAAGCGACAGGGAGGACAAATCTAAAATTAGTCCGATTTGATAAACGAAGACATTATCGTAAGAAGGTGTTCTTTTCTGATTGGTTTTATCAGGCAGGCATCGCAGCCTGCTTCAAGAATTATGTCTTTCTCGTCTTCAAAAATATAGGCAGTCTGAGCTATAATGGGAAGATCCTTTTTTATCTTCCTGATCTCTTTTGCTGCTTCAATGCCGTTCATTTCTGGCATCTGCATATCGAGCAGAACAACATCAATATCCGGGGTGTTTTTAATCAGTTCAATAGCATCAAATCCTGACCGGGCTGTGATGATTGTTATACCGGTATCTGTGAGTACCCGGGTCAGGTAAATAAGGACATCTTTGTTGTCATCCACAAGAAGGCATTTTCTCGAACTCCAGTTTATCGGATTTACGAGCTGATCTTTAATAAAGGCCTGCATTTTTGTCTTGGTGGTTCCGGCAGGCCGGTAAGGAATAGAAAAGCTGAATTCGGAACCCATGCCTTTTTCTGACTGAACAAAAATCCTGCCGCCCATCCTCTCAATTACTTCTTTTGCAAGAGTTAATCCGATGCCAAGCCCTTCAAAAGGACGATGATGCCCGTCAATTTCCTGCCTGAATTCTTCAAAAATACGTCCCAGATTTTCTTTATTAATGCCAATACCGGTATCCTTAATTTTAAAAACCAGATTCTCATTTTCCCTGTAATAGGATAATTCAATCGATCCGTCGAGAGTGAATTTAACTGCATTGTCCATAAGATGGCTTAATACACGTTTAAGCCATATTCTGTCAGTAAAGATCAGATCTGCGTTTTCCTCAAACTGATTTTTTACATTCAGGATAATTGATTTTTCATTTCGCCTGATTACCTTCCGGGCTTCATCAATGATCTCATTAACAATAGCATTTACTGATGCTTCTTCATATGTAATTTCAATCTGTGAGCTTTCAAGCCTGGAGAGATCAATAATATCCCCTATTATCTGTAATAGTTTTTCGCTATTGTGGTTAATATGTTCAATATATTCTTCTTTGGCTTCTCTGGTTATATCATTTGAAAGTAGAAGGTTCGAGAATCCTACCACACTGTTCAGAGGAGTTCGTATTTCATGTGAAATATTGGCAAGAAAACTGGTTTTAAGCCTGTTGCTTGTTTCAACTTCCACATTTGCCTTAATTAATTCTTCATGCGCTTGCTTAAGTTTGGTAATATCCCTCGAAATCGTAAGTGAACCGAGAACCTCTCCACTATCATCTATAACAGCCACAGACCTTGAGGAGAGGGAGACATAATGTCCATCCTTATGTCTTAGCCTGAGTTCACATTCAAAAAATCCATTATCAATAATTGATTTTACCCTTTTTACGAGATATTCCTGATCATCAGGGTGTACAAAATCAGCCGGATTACTTGAGAGATATGATTCCCTGTCATGGCCTATCAAAGAATAAAATGCTGAATTTGCGAATTTCAGGTTCCAGTCCCTGTCGTAAAATGAAATACCATCATCAGCTGATTGTATCAACATTCTATAGAATTTATCGGATTCGGAATGTTCTTTTGTAACCAGGTCTTTCTGGATTGCCAGCTCTTTATTTTTGTTTTGAAGATCTTTGTTGATTTTTTCAATCTGTTGATTTCTGTTCCGGAGTTCCCTGTTAACCTTTTTAAGTTTTTTCGAAAAAATTATAATAATGATGCAGATGATGATAAGAGCACCCAGGAGTGTAAGAAGCAGGTGAAGAAGCGATTTAGAGAATATAGTAACAGAATTCAGAGTGATAGCTGGAAAATAAAATATGCTTCTATCTGCACAAAAAGATTGAACAGGCAATAGAGTTATAATAAACGTTAACACCAGATATGCCAAATATCTGCCGGATCTGTCTTTTACTATTTTCCCAACTCCTCTTGTCATAACAAAATCAAGTAATGGCTGATTTTAAGACTTTCTCAATTTATAAATTCAGGATATGGCGCAAATATAAAGATTCAAAGGATCAATTCATGATCTTTTTTTCACAAAAAGTGTTAAATTGCAAACAGTTGCCCGGTTAAAAAATCACTTTTAAAATGGAAAGAGAAAAATCGTTTTCAGGTAATAGAAAATACAGCAATAAAGAAATAACCGTATACTGGAAACCATCTGCCTGTGTACATGCATCATACTGTTACAGGGAGCTTATTGAGGTTTTTGATCCAAGCAGCAGGCCATGGGTGGATATGAATGGAGCTCCAACAGCCAGGATTATTGAAACAGTCAATATGTGCCCGACCGAAGCTCTTACATGGAAGTGGAATGATGAAGAAAGGAATAAAACAGTTGGTAATGATCAGACTAACCATATCAAGTTCAGAAGACCGGAACTTATTGAGGAATCTACTCCTGAATCAAAAGAGAATCCTGTTTCAGTAAAAATTATGGCTGACGGACCAGTTGTTATTAAAGGGAATTTTACCCTGATATATAGCGGGAACAACAAAGAAATAAACGAAAGCCTGATCTCAATATGCCGGTGCGGTGCAAGCGATCATATGCCTTTCTGTGATGGAAAGCACAGACATATTGGTTTTAACGGTTAATTCAATGAATATGGAAGAAAAGAAAGAGAATAAATCACAGGCAGTGGTCGAGGTAATAGATTCCGGACCTCTGAAAATTTCAGGGAATTTACTGTTAAAAGACCTGAAAAAGGATATAACTGATAATTCTGGTGAAGTGTACCTGTGCAGATGTGGTCGCTCGGGTAATAAGCCGTACTGCGACAGGTCGCATAAGAAATGAAGATTAAAGTATTTTAATTGTCATTCAAAGCAAATTTTACTCTTTCAGCTGCCTCTTTGAAAGATATCGCAGAAGATACTGCAAGCCCTGAGTTGTCAATGATATCTTTAGCCTCTCTGGCATTTGTTCCCTGCAACCTTACTATTACAGGAATATTGATTTTTCCGATAGATTTATAAGCCTCTACCACGCCATTTGCCACCCTGTCGCATCTTACAATTCCACCGAAGATATTGATAAGTATAGCCTTTACAGCAGGATCTTTCAGGATGATCCTGAATCCGGCTTCGACTGTTTTTGCACTGGCTCCACCCCCTACATCAAGGAAATTTGCCGGAGATCCTCCCGAAAGTTTTATTATGTCCATTGTTGCCATTGCAAGACCTGCTCCGTTTACCATGCAACCGACATTACCATCGAGTTTTACGAAGTTCAGGTTATAATTTCCGGCTTCTACTTCAACCGGATCTTCTTCGGTTATATCTCTCATTTCTGCCAGGTCAGGATGCCGGTACAGTGCATTATCGTCAAGGACAAGTTTGCAATCAACGGCAAGTATCCTGTTGTCACTGGTCTTAAGCACCGGATTTACTTCAAGTAACTGGGCATCACATCCAATGAAAGTTTCATAAATCCCTGACAAAAATTTCTGCATATTCTTAAATGAGATACCTGACAAACCCAGATTAAATGCTATGTTTCGGCATTGAAATAACTGCAGACCGATTCCCGGATTGATTTCTTCTGTAAAAATTAAATCAGGTGTTTTTTCTGCAACTTCTTCAATCGACATTCCTCCCTGCGGAGAATACAATATAATATATCTTCCTTTGCTCCGGTCGAGAAGAATACTGACATAGAATTCTTTTGGTTCCGATTCTCCCTTATAATAAACATCCTGTGCGATCAAAACCCTGTTTACTCTTTTACCGCCAGGACCTGTCTGAGGTGTAATTAACTGCATACCGATCATCTGTTCTGCAAGGCGTCCGGCTTCTTCTGCTGATCTGGCCAGTTTTACACCACCACCTTTACCTCTGCCTCCGGCATGTATCTGTGCTTTCACAACAAAATACTCTGATCCGAATTTCTCTTTTAGCTGCCCGGCTACCATTACTGCCTGTTCAGGTGTTTCAGCTACGAATCCTTCCTGAATATCAACATTATATGCTCTTAATAAAGATTTACCCTGGAATTCGTGAATATTCATCGGTTACAGTTTAATTAAAATAACACTCTCTTAATCATAGATTTCAATGATACAAAATAAAAATAATAAATGAAATTTTTGGTTATTTTCGTACAAAAAAGAATGCGTAAGCTTCTCAATAGCGAACTTGGAAGAAAAACTGTAAAGCAATACCGCGAATCTGAAAAATCCCCCTTTGTAATTGTCCTCGACAATGTAAGGAGCAATAGTAATGTGGGGTCAATTTTCAGAACAGCTGATGCTTTTCTTGTTGAAAGAATTTATCTGTGCGGTATTACTTCCAGGCCACCTCACAGGGAAATTAATAAGACTGCCCTTGGAGCAACCGAATCTGTCGCATGGAAATATTTTCAGAGAACATCTGATGCCTTAAAAGAACTCAAAAATCTCGGTTACAAAATAATTGGGATCGAGCAGGCAGCAGGATCTGCGGGGCTTGGTGATTTTGAAGTTAAAAATGGACTCAGATATGCTTTGGTTTTCGGGCATGAGGTAAACGGTGTTGAACAGGAAATTCTTAATGAATGTGATTATGTTGTTGAGATACCACAGTTTGGTACCAAGCACTCGTTTAATATTGCGGTGAGTGCGGGGATTGTTCTTTGGGAGTTGAATAAAATAAGGCCGCATTTGTGATGCGGCCTTATTATTTATAAGATTCTTAATTACTGGACTGCTGATTTGAAAGTATCATCATTCCAGAACTTAGCTAATTCAAGATCAGTTTTTGCATAATCTTTCCAATCAGCTTTAAATCCGATTGCTTCCCGTAAGCCGTTAAGCATATAGTTTCTGTCATCAAGACGAGCACCAATAACTGCTTTCAGGTATGAAGGTTTTCCGCATTTGCACATTTCCTTCATGCCGTCAAGCATAGTTTTTGCTTTATTGACATCGCCTTTAAGAACCAGTGCAAGAGCATTGTTGAAGCATGGCTCTGTACCAAAATAGTTAACTGCTTTGTCATATTCGCCTTTTGTTATTGCTATAACGCCAAGACCCCACTTTGATTCAGTTGTTGCAGCGGTCATCGAATTGAAATACTCTTCAGCTTTTGCGAGATCTCCTTTTACCAGTGAGCCGAAGCCGAGGTTATTCTTGACCACGTCGTTATTCTCGATAGTTTTTGCTCTTTCGAAAGCAGCAACTGCCTCATCGGTTTTGCCTAAAGCCATATAAGCATAACCTACATTGTTTGCTGCACGAATGTCAGTGGGATTACTTTCAAGTGCTGCCTGATAGAATTTGAGCTGCTCATTAGCATCAGTTGTAAGAGAAGCAGCGTACAACGTCTCCTCGAGACTAAGTACTTTGGGATCTGCTTTAGCCTGAGCAAGAATCTGTTCATCACTGCGGCCTACTTTATCAACGCTGATAAGCATTTTTGATCTTCTGAGTTTTGGAAGAATGTCGTTTTTCAGAGACTCAAATGCAGATGACATGTTCCTGATTTCTTTTTCGCGTACATCAGGGTCGGAATACATTGAAAGGACACGCAGAATAAGGTCTCTGTCCTGTAATGTTGAATTCTCAACTTCTGTCTTAAATCCGTCCCAGTCTTCAGCAGTGGTTTTTGCATCAAAGAAACCCGGAGCTTTAGCAGCTTCAACTTTCTCAAATTCTTTCTTAATGAATTTATCAGCTGATGCACCTCTGTTAACCGAAAGCTTTTCGTTGAAGTCAAATTTGCCATCCGGTGAAGCATATGAACTGATAGCAGCAGTTTTTAACTGCCGATTCGGATCTGTGCTGACAGATTTAATATAATCTTTGAGAAGAGTAATATCTTCAGCTTTCAGCTCATTGCTGCGAATATCATATCTGTTGATTACATAGTTTATATCTGCAACCTGACTTTCCGGAGTAATCCTGACAAAATTATCCTTCAACATCATAGCTCTTCCATGTATTTGAACAAGGGTTGACGTTGCAATTACGCCGTCTGCTAATTTTACAGGATCAAAATCGAGGCTTTTTGCACCTCTTGCAGCAGTTACTCTTAACATCAGTTCTGAGACCTTCATGGCGTCCTTATAAGGAACCGCAGCAGTATAGGTAAAATTACCTCCGCTATAAGTAATCACCTGGTTGTTAGCCTGAACGCTCTCACCCTGAAGAACCTGAACCTTTTCAAAAGCGGTTTCACCACCGGTATAAGTAAGTACAGGTGTAGCTGTCAGTGTAGTCTTTTTGTCGAAATACTTCTCGGGGAATACACCTTTGATTGTGACATTAACAAGGCCTGCATGGGTCTCCAGTACTTTTGGTGTAACCTCATACTTTATTAAGTCTGAGTTTTTCTTCATCTTATTCAGTCCACTGCAACTGGTCATTACAATTGCGGCCAGAATAAGGATAAAATAGCTTCTGATTTTTTTCATAGTTAAACTTATTTGTTTATGATCGGTTTTATTGAATAAATAACATACAATATACTAATTATATGCAAATCTAAAAAAAAAGTTAGAGTATCTGTCAAATTTTCTTAAATAATTATAAAATCAATTTATTCAATCCTGTCGGATAATCGTCAAAAAAGATGGCATTTACCAGTCTTTCATAATGATCTGTATTTGCCACAAAATCTAGTCCATTTATATCAATAACAAGGTATTTGTTTCCCGGATTCTGTTTAAAAAAGGTGAAATAACTGTCCTGTATTTTTTCGAGATATTTTAAAGTTATTGATTTTTCATAGCTCCGGCCCCGTTTTTTAATATTCTGAAGCAATCTTTCAGGGCTCAGATGAAGATAGACATAGATATCGGGTTTAGGCAGAGATCCATAAATAATATAGAAAATCTGCCGGTAGAGATTATATTCCTCTCCTTTCAGGGTTGATGCTGCAAAAACAAGCGATTTCATGAAATAATAATCCGCAATTGTAAATTCTTTAAACAGATCCTGCGGTACCAGTTCTTCTTTCAGTTGTTTGTAACGGCTGGCAAGAAATGACAATTCAAGAGGGAAAGAGTATTTCTCCGGATCATCATAGAATTTTGGTAGAAAAGGATTATCGGCAAAATGCTCGAGGATAAGGTGTGCATTAAACTGTTCCGCAATTCTGCATGCAAGGGTTGTTTTACCTGCGCCTATATTGCCCTCAATAACCACATAATTGTACCTGATTTTCATCCTTAAATGAATTGCTGATTCAATTAATCAAATTTAGGAATTGAAAAAGGGAATAACAATAAAGAGTTAAGAAAATCCAAGAGATACCCCCCTTTGTCCCCCCTGAAGGGGGGATAAATATCTTCCATTTAGGAAGATCCATGTAAAAGAATTGATTTTTCTCCCCCTTCAGGGGGAGTTCCGCTTTAGCGGGAGGGGACCTCCTTAATCAGTTTTTCTGATCCTCAGGCTTTTTGTGTTCCTGTTCCTGTTTAGGCGGGCGTGGAAGGAGCGCTTTTCTGGATAATTTCAGTTTCCCGCTTTTGGGATCAATATCAATAAGCTTTACTTCAACCTCATCGCCTACCTTCAGAACCTCGTCAACTGTTTTAATCTTTTTCCAGTCAATCTCTGAGATGTGAAGAAGTCCATCCTTATTCGGAAGGATTTCAACAAATGCCCCGAACTGAACAATGGTCTTAACTTTCCCTTTATACACCTGTCCTACTTCAGGAACCGTAACAATCTTTTTCACCCATTCGACAGCAGCGGAAATTATTTCCTTGTTCTCACCGAAAATATTGACATCACCCCGACCTTCAATTTCTTCAACAATTATGGTTGCACCGGTTACACGTTGTATCTCCTGTATCACTTTTCCACCAGGACCAATAAGGGCACCGATCATATCTTTAGGTATTGACAGCATTTCAATTCTCGGGGCATGAGGCTTAAGTTCCGGACGCGGTTCTGAAATAGTCTGGTTCATAATATTCAGTATATGCATTCTGCCTGCTTTCGCCTGTTCAAGAGCTTTTGCCAGAATTTCGAAGGATAATCCTTCTACCTTTATATCCATTTGCGTTGCAGTAATACCATCGCGAGTACCTGCTACTTTGAAATCCATGTCGCCAAGATGATCCTCATCACCAAGAATATCGGAAAGAATCGCATATTTATTTGTATCCTTATCTGTAATCAGTCCCATAGCAATCCCTGAAACCGGCTTACTGAGCTTTATTCCGGCATCCATAAGTGCAAGAGTACTGGCGCAGACTGTTGCCATGGAAGAAGAACCGTTGGATTCAAGGATATCTGAAACGACTCTTATTGCATAAGGATTTTCTTCATCGGGCGGCATCATATTTTTAATTGCCCTGTGAGCAAGGTTTCCATGACCTATCTCTCTTCTGCTTATACCCCTGGCAGGCTTTGCATCACCGGTCGAAAATGGTGGAAAATTATAATGCAAAGTAAATTTCTCTGAGCCCTGATTCAAAACATCATCAATAATCTTTTCATCTAATTTGGTACCAAGAGTAACCGTTGTAAGCGATTGTGTTTCACCTCTGGTAAACAACGCTGAGCCATGTGTGGCCGGAAGAGGATCAATTTCGCATATTATAGGACGTATATCATCAGGTTTTCTTCCGTCGAGACGTGTCTGTTCATCAAGTACAAGTCTTCTTGCAGCTTCTTTAAGAACTTCATTGAAGTACTTTCTTACAAGTACTTCATTAATTTCATCTTCTTTAGTGTACTGAGCAAGAAAATCTGTTACAACGGTTTCAAAAGCCTGCATCCGTTTTTGCTTATTTGCAATGGATGACTTTGCTATCTGATAGCATTTGTCATAAGTCTCCTTCCGTACTTTTCCCCTGAGATCATCATCATTAACTTCATGACAATATTCCCGTTTAACAGTTGATCCAACCTCTGAGGCAAATTCCATTTGAGCTTTACAGTGCCCTTTTATAGCTTCGTGAGCAATTTTCAGGGCTTCAAGCATATCAGCTTCGGAAACCTCTTTCAATTCTCCTTCAACCATAAGAATGTTATCGTATGTTGCACCTACCATCAGATCAATATCAGCTTCTTTCAGCTGGGTAGCTGTAGGATTTATAATAAATTTATTGTTAATTCTTGCGACTCTGACTTCCGAAATAGGCCCTTTGAAGGGGATATCTGAAACTGTTAAAGCAGCTGATGCAGCAAGTCCTGCAAGGGAATCCGGGATAATATCAATATCTGCCGAAATCAAGCTGATTGTAACAAAAGTTTCTGCATGAAAATCATCAGGGAAAAGCGGCCGCAATGCCCTGTCAACCAGTCTGGAAATAAGAATTTCATAATCTGAAGGTCTGGCCTCCCTTTTCAGAAATCCGCCAGGAATACGCCCTGATGAAGCATATTTTTCCTTATATTCCACTGATAATGGCATGAAGTCAGTATCTTCTTTTGCCTCTTTTGCTGCAACAACTGTTGCAAGTAACATTGTTTTTCCCATTTTCAATAATACTGAACCGTCAGCCTGTCTGGCTAACCGCCCTGTTTCCAGGATAATACTTCTCCCGTCACCAAGATCAATAGTTTTCTCTTTTACTTTAAACATTATTTTATGATTTATGATTGCTGAAATTACAAGATGTAAAAATAGTATGAAAAAAGGCAATTCAAAATTGCCTTCTTCATCTACTTACGTAATTTCAGTGCTTTTATTATTTCCCGATACCGGTTGATATCTTTTACTCTCAGATAATCCAGAAGCCTTCTTCTTTTCCCTACTAGCTTTATAAGCGCCTGCTGTGTACTGAAATCTTTTTTATTCTTTTTGAGATGCTCAGTCAGATGATTGATCCTGTATGAAAATAGTGCAATCTGCCCTTCAGCTGTCCCTGTATCAATCTCAGACGTTCCAAAAGTTTTGAAAAATTCCTGTTTCTTTTCAGTTGTTAAATACATGTCTCTTACTAAAATATTGTTTATCCACAAATAAATTAAATCTCCAATTTTGGAACGCAAAAATAAGGCTTTTTTATGTAAATTATCAAACAATTGACTTTTTTTTTAAAATTTATACTCCTCTATTCTTCTTTCAGTAACGAACTCCATTAAAAAAATATTGCTTCTATTTTAGAAAAGACGCAAAAATTATACTAAACGTTGCGTGGAAGTACATAATTATTGAACTGTTTATCAAACAATTTCAACAATTGGTCAAAAGATGTTAAGAAACCCACCCCAGACCTCCCGACGCTTCGGTCGGGACAGGCTCTCCCAGGAGGGGATCCTTTTTATAACATCTCCCACTCTCCCATTCAACCCTTCTTTCTTAAATTTGGTTCAAGTATAAGATCTTCCTTATTCTTAAACTGCTTTCCCATGCTGATTAATTTACTGCCTACCCGGCAATCGAGGCATCTTCTTTTTTTACAATAGTTATTTCTCAGCTGTATAAGTGCCTGTGAATAGAAAGCTGATTCTGCTATGATCCCGGCGGTTTTCCATTCATTGATTATTGAGTTTTGCTCTGCATGAATATTTTCCAGAAAATCCAGTGCTCTTTCACATATATGCGGGGAATTTCTGCTTTGTCCAAAAACAAATATTGCCGGTATGACAGCATTAATCAGAAAAATATCCGTTGCCTGCGATCCGGCGTTCTTGGAATAAGCTCTGCTGGATTTTCCGAAAATAAAATGATCATCCCAATATTCAGATGCTGTCACCTCAAATATTTTTTTAAGTTGTCGTATATCGCTAGCTTCCAGAGCTTTGGAAAACAAACCGCCTGTAACAGAAAGCATAGCAGCCAGCTGTGAAAGTCTCACAGTCGGAAAATTCGCCGGTCGTAATCTGCTAAATTTCCAGATCCATCCATGAATCGGTTGAAGAGAATACTTGACCGAAAGAATTTTATATTCCCGGATCAATTTAATGTAATAATCATCATGTATTGCCTCTTTGAAAAGTCCCTCTTCAAGCATGCCTGCTGTACCAAAAAGCAAAGCTTCAATCTGAAACCTGTTATCAGCATGTTTCCGTATTATTTTGAAAGGCAAAGCTGTAGCAAGCATTTCAAATGGTTCGGTATTTACCCTGAATCCAAAATAACGAGATAATATCCTGTAAAATGTCTCGTCCCAGTCGTGTCCTGTTTCTGAAAATATCTTCAGCATCATTTCTGATTTATCCTGAAATCTTTCAATAACAAGTGAATTCATCCAATGGTGAAGAAAAAACTTATCCAGCTTACTAATTTCATCCTGACAGGCTATAATAAAAGGATTATTCACGAGGTTAAGGTATTTATCATAAAGGGTCGTATCAAAAATCAGTTCAGTTGTCAGCAACTCTTCACCTTTTGTATTGAAAACCTTCCTGTCGTTTTCAGCTACCACATGAAGGATAACATTATCATAAGCCTGATCAAGATGATGGCCGTGAGAGTAATATTGAGAAGCCCGGGTATGTATTTCAACATTACCTGCCCAATCAGTATCATTAATACGTATCCTGGCATTGAAAAAATCAGGACCTGAATCACGGTTATATTCACCCGGATGGATGACAATGATTTGGTTCTGTTCATTGTCGAAAAGACAATCAGGATCATAAAGACTGTATTTCCACAGGTAATGAAGGAATTCCTCTTTCATGGCAGCACGGATTAAATGAAACAGCAGCGAAACTATAAAGATAAGAAAAAAGGCATAAAGGCAAAAAAAAACCACACGACCGCACGACTTAAAAAAACTTCAGATCAGGTTTTTTTCAGAGAGATACTTTTCCATTTCCATTTGTAATTCCCTGGCTTTCGCTCCTGCGACCTTATCAAAATTCCGGGAATTATCCGCAAAGATTATCCCCCTGGAGGAATTCACAAGCAATCCGCAATGGCTGTTCATACCATACTTTACAACTTCCGCAAGGCTTCCGCCCTGTGCTCCCACGCCAGGAACCAGCAGAAAATGCTCGGGAACAATCCGCCTGACTTCTGCAAGCATTATAGCACGGGTGGCTCCGACGACATACATCATGTTATCCACGTTCCCCCATTTCTGCGAAACTGAAAGGACTCTTTCGAAAAGCCGGATGCCATCTTCATCATGATACTGAAAATCATCAGCTCCTTTGTTAGAGGTAAGCGCAAGAAGCACTACCCATTTTTTACTATATGATAGAAAAGGAGTCACTGAATCTTCGCCCATGTATGGAGCAACAGTAACAGCATCGAATGGCATATTTTCAAGAAATGCTTTAGCATACATTTTTGAAGTATTCCCTATATCGCCTCTCTTGGCATCGGCAATAACGAAAAGATCCGGATATTTTTTCTTAATATATTTTACGGTTGATTCAAGCGATAACCATCCTGAAGAACCGGAGGATTCATAAAATGCAACATTGAGTTTATAAGCAACTGCATACTCATGTGTTGCATCTATTATCCTTCTGTTAAATTCAAAAACGGGATCTTTTCTCTTTTGAAGAAATGATGGAATCTTCTCATTTTCCGGGTCGAGACCTACGCAGAGAAAAGATTTCTTCCTGACTATGTTATTGAATAATTGCGAACTATCCATTTCCTGCCGGTTTAGATATTGTTTTCTTTGAGCCGCTCAGCATTCTCTGCCATCTGGAGTTTATCGATAACCTCCTGGATGTTACCATCGAGAATTGAAGGCAGGTTATAAAGTGTAAAGTTAATTCTGTGGTCTGTCATCCTTCCCTGAGGATAATTATAAGTGCGTATCTTGGCCGATCTGTCTCCGGTAGAAACCATTGTCTTTCTCTTATGCGAAACTTCATCCAGGTATTTCTGATATTCCAGATTATAAAGCCTGGTTCTTAATTCCTTAAGTGCCTTTTCGTAGTTTTTAAGCTGTGATTTTTCATCCTGACAGGTAACAACAGTACCAGTAGGGATATGTGTGAGACGGATTGCCGAGTAGGTTGTGTTTACTGATTGTCCGCCCGGACCGGATGAGCAATAGGTATCCTTCCTGATATCCTCATTCTTTATCTCAACATCGAATTCATCCGCTTCAGGAAGCACAACAACTGAGGCTGCAGATGTATGAATACGTCCTTGTGTTTCGGTTTGTGGTACACGCTGTACTCTGTGTACGCCAGATTCGTATTTCATTATACCATAGACACCTTCGCCAGTGACGCTTAGAACGATTTCCTTATAGCCACCTGCTGTTCCCTCTGAATACCTGTTTACTTCAGCTTTCCACCCTTTCTGCTCAAAAAATTTAGTATACATCCTGAAGAGATCACCGGCAAAAATACTTGCTTCATCACCACCTGTGCCCGCCCTTATCTCCATAACCGCATTCTTATCATCCTCAGGGTCAACAGGAATAAGAAGCATCTTGATCTCCTCCTCCATTTCGGGGATACGGGAATTAAGCTCCTCGAATTCAATCTTGGCCATCTCTCTCATTTCCTCGTCCTTCTCGGTCCCCAGGAGCTCTTTTGTACTTGCAATATTACTGAGGGTCAGCTTATATCTCTCATAAGATTCAATAATGGGTTGAAGTTCCTTATATTCTTTATTCAGTTTGATATACCTCTCCATATCCGAAAGGACATCGGGTTTGGTAAGAAGCTCTCCCACCTCGATGAAACGTGCTTTCACACCCTCCAGCCTCTCAAGAATCATGTTGGTTGCCATAGACTCACTAATTTTCAGGGGGCAAAGATAATAAAAAGGTGCAAAGGCGCAAAGGCGTAAAGGTGCAAGGGTATAACGTCAACCTCTCCCTAAATCTCCCGCTGAAGCGGGACAGGCTCTCCCCCAGGAGGGAGGGACTTAAATTTTTCTGACGTGATTTAGCTTCCCACGCTTTCTATGGGAGCGGGGGACGGGAGGGGGTGAGGCTTAATACTTAAAAGTCCCAAATTCAGAAATAATCGTCAGTTTCTTTGTTTCAGAAGCTTCACAATGCCCTATAACTTTTGCTTTAAGATTGAAACCTTCTGCAATGCTGATTATTTCATTTGCATTTTTCTGATCCAAATATATCTCGAACCTGTGACCCATATTGAACACTTTATACATCTCCTGCCAGGGGGTTTGGGATTGTTCATGGATTATCCTGAAGAGAGGAGGAAGAGGGAAGAGGTTTTCTTTTATAACATGAAGATTATCTACAAAATGCAAATCTTTTGTTTGTCCTCCACCCGAGCAGTGCACCATGCCATGGATTTCAGGACGCATTGTTTCAAGTATCTTTTTTACTACCGGAGCATAGGTGCGAGTCGGTGAGAGTACAAGTTTACCTGCATTCATATTCAAACCGCTGACAGGATCCGTAAGTTTTAATTGTCCTGAATAAAACAGATCATAAGGCAGGGAAGAGTCGAAGCTTTCAGGGTATTTGGGCGCAAGATATGGTCCGAAAACATCATGTCGTGCTGAAGTGAGGCCATTGCTGCCCATGCCGCTGTTATATTCTTTTTCATAATTTGTTTGTCCGTATGATGCCAGCCCGACAATGACATCACCGGCTTTTATATTATGATTTGAAATTACATCAGCCCTTTTCATACGGGTGATAACAGTTGAATCAACCACAATTGTCCTTATAAGGTCACCCAGATCGGCTGTCTCTCCACCTGTTGACCAGATTCTTATCCCAAGGTCCCTGAATTCCTGCAAAACTTCTTCAGTTCCGTTTATGATTGCTGAGACTACCTCACCGGGAATCAAATTCCTATTACGTCCGATTGTTGATGACAGGAGGATATTACCACAGGCACCAATGCACAGAAGGTCATCTGTATTCATTACTATGGCATCCTGTGCAATCCCCTTCCAGACCGACATATCACCGGTCTCTTTCCAGTAAATATATGCAAGGGATGATTTTGTTCCAGCCCCGTCTGCATGCATGATATTGCAATAAGCATCATCACCACCAAGGATATCAGGTATTATTTTACAGAATGCTTTGGAATAAAGGCCTTTATCAATATTCTTAATTGCTGCATGAACATCTTCTTTTGCTGAAGATACACCCCGTCTGCTGTATTTGGATTCGGCGGCCATAAATAGAGAATCAACGATAAAGATAGGAAAAAAGAGGAATAGTTGCTCGGTGCTCGGTACTCGGTACTCGGTGCTCGGTGCTCGGTGCTCGGTGCTGAATCCCTGGTTTTCAATTACCGTCGGCTTCAGCCGACGGTTGGAGAAGAAAAGAAAATCCGGAAGAGAAATTTTTCTTCCGGATAAAATGAATACCTAACCTGGTACTATTGAGAAAATTCAGAATCCTAATAAATGAGAATTCAATGTAAAATTTAGTTTGTAATCTTAAACTTTACTAATCTTAAAGGCATACCGGTAAAGTTTTTCAGCTTTGCTACGGAATAGACATATCCTTTCGAAATAACAAAAGTAGCATCTGAAAAGCTCAGGTCGTAATCATCACAGACGAAGCTTGTCCTTGCCAGTTTCTGGCCGTTGCTGTCGTATGCGATTACATTGAAAATATTGCTTTGTTTCTCCTCCCGGCTTGTATACTCAAAAACCAGAATATTTCCCTCATCATCAAGAATAACATTTGAAAAATATGGCAAATATTTATTGTAATTTTTGAGATCTTTATATTTTTCAACACTATCAAGTAATCTTTTGTTTTGACTTAGCATTCGTTGTTTCCCTGATTCCGGTAGGTTCGGGCTTGCATTGATTCTTTCTATTGATTTTAAGATACTTTGTTTTGTCTTTTCATAGTTTTCTTTCGCATCTTCTTCTGTAACTGCAACAGGTGAAATGTTCAACTTAAAATTGTTTATCTCCTTCCCTGTGATATCAAATACTTTCATTTCTCCCTTTCTTCTGTCTGATTTAATAAACCGTCCATCCGGTAAAAAAGTTATTACGGGACGGCTTGTTCCGGGCGGAGGCGGAGGCATGTATATTTTTACTGGGGGAGGAGAATAGGATACCCTTTGAACGGTATCTTTATCTGTTGTTTTTGTATATCTGGAGGAATAATCGTCAAAGTAATCATAAATGATTTTTTCTTTCCCGGTATTCATATCAAGATTAACAACGATATTCCGGTTATTAAAAACAATATCATTTGTACCAGGCTCTTGCTTCCTCCATAATACTCGTCCATATAAAAGAATCTTACCATTACCTATAGGCTGGAAATTCCCAGGCATATAGTCGAGAGTAATTGATTTGAAGTAATTCCCATCCAGGTCGAAAAATTTCAGACGGGCGTTAACATCGGTAGTGAAGACATACTTCCCATCTACGACAGGCTGGATAGAGGGTAACATAGGAAATTGGTTTGGTTTACCTCCTTTGCTCCCGAAGCTTTTAATGAAATTTCCGTCAGGTCCGAATTTCCATATCTCATGCCTGTTCTTATGGCTCATAAAGACTGATCCGCCAGGGGCGACAATAATCTTTTTGTCTCTTTCACGGGGTCTGTCATAGGTGCTGACAGTGTCATAATAAAGGTTGAATAATGTTTCCCATTTATTCCCTGCACCATATGTTTCTTCAGGGATTAGTTTCACAGGACCATTTTTATATATATCCAATAGTTTCTGGGCTGAAATGGTACTTAAAAACAGTCCTGAAATAAATACAGAGATGATTATTTTTTTCATGATGTTGTATATTAATAAGTTATAAATGATTGAATTACTTTACCTTTCTCATCCTGGAGGATGAAAATCTGTGATTTATCGTGCCACAATTTATTGAGATCTTTTCCGTCGAGAAATTCATACATAAGCATTTCAGCTTCAGGAATTCGTTCCATTACCGGTTCCCGGTCAATACGAAACAAAAAAATAAAACCTATAAAAGCAGCTGCAACCATGACAGGAATTGCCCGGTAAAAAATATTCCTTTTCCTGCCGTGTACTGGTGGCCTGAATTCGGGAATTGAGATATTTTCATCAACACTACTATCTAACAACTTGCCTATCATTTCCTTATCTTCAACAGCCAGCTGATAGATCATCGAACAATTCTCACATTTTTCTATATGGTCAGATATTTCTGCCATCAATGAAGGTTCAATTTCCTTATCCAGAAATTCCTGGATCTCAGTTCTGCTCAAACATTTCATGGTAATGAAGTTTTAAGATTTCTTTCAGCTTTTCAATCGCCCTGACAAGGGTTTGACCGACGGAATTCGGATTGATTTCAAGTATCTCCGCCATTTCAGCATATGAAAATCCGTTATGGTACAGCAACAAAATTTCCCTGTCCTTCCCTGCCATTCTATCAAGCATTTTGAGTATGACCTGTTGCTTTTCATTGTTAAGATATTCATCCTGAGGATCATATATTCTGCCCTTTTCAACTACCAGATCTTCCCTTATCTCAAATTCTTTCTTCCCAGCATTAAACTGTGTTTTGAAAAGGTTCAGCAGAACTTTATACAGCCAGGCCCTAGTATTTTTAAAAACAACATCCTTTTCAAGTTCCAGATAATACCGTAAAAAAGTCTCCTGGATCAGATCTTCGGCTTTTTCAGATGTAATATTCAAATGGTGTCCGAATCGCCTTAATTCCTTATAATATTTCCTGTATACTTCATCAAAAGACATGGAAGAATACTCTAGTTAGCCGGCTATATAGTTATGACTAATAAGATTATTTTTTGTGACAAAAAAATCTCAGAAATTTTAAAATTATTGATTAAAAAATCAGTAAATGTTAATAATTGTAAAAAGATAAAACTTTTAATGTACTGCATTAACTTCTTTGATACCTTTATAAATGCACAAAGCGATATTCTGAATTACCAAAGATATGTACCAATGAAAACAAAAAGAATTTTAGTTGTACTTGCCGGTCTTACTATGATATTTATTTCAGGTAATGGGCAGAACTCCACTCCCAGAACCCTGCTTCCAGAGAAAATTATTGATGAACTGATCGGTGAATCGTCAGGAGAAAGGGCAATGAACCATATTATTGAAATGGCTGCCTACATCCATGATCGCCCTGATTCTGAATATTCCGGTTATTTTTTTGAAACCCAATATGTTCTCAACAAACTTAGGGAATACGGTCTTGAAGGTACGGTTGTCAACAAATATCCAGGTGGGACAACCTGGGATGGAATAAAAGCCACGCTCTGGGAGGTAAGCCCGGGTATATCAAAAATTGCCGATTACGGAGATCTCCCTGCAATGCTTGCCTCGGGAAGTACAAATGCAGATGTGACTGCTGACCTTGTCTGGGTCGGGGAAGGAAGACAGGAAGATATTGAGAAGGCGGGTGTAGAAGGCAAAATTGCTGTAACATCCGGCAGCATTGGAATGGTTCATTCACTGGCTGGTGCAAAAGGTGCTCTTGGAGTTATCTCGTATAATTCACCAAGACCTTTGGAGGTTCCGCTGGCCATCCCAATCACAGGAATTGGAGGAAGACGTAGCAGTGAAAGCAAGGCAAAATTTGGTTTTTTCCTTCCTCCAAGGGAAGGCACTATCCTGCGCGACAGACTACTCGGACGGGAGAAGATCACTGTTCATGCTGTTGTCCAGGCTCAGAATCTTGAATTTGATCTGGAAGTACCTTCATGCATAATTAAAGGAACTGATCCGGGTGCAGGCGAGGTGATATTCTCAGCTCATCTTTATGAGGGTTTTGTAAAGATGGGAGCAAATGATGATCTTTCGGGTTGTGCTGCAATCCTTGAGATAGCCCGGATGCTGAATACAATGATAAATGAAGGCAGACTTGACCGGCCTAAAAGAACTATAAGGTTCATCTGGGCTCCTGAATTTTCAGGAACTGGTCCATGGGTGACTGAAAATAAGGAATTAATGAAAAAGACTCTGTGTAATATTAATCTCGATATGGTAGGCTTATGGTTAAAACCGAGCCAGTCGTTCCTGTGCATGCATCGTACAACTTTTGGCAATCCTCACTATATTAATGATGTAATGGAAAATTACTACAACTTTGTCGGTCTGGGGAACAGGGAAGGTCTGGCCGTATCAGGAAGAGGAGGATTTGTAAAGCGTATTGTTGCACCTACAGGTTCTGATGATCCTTTCTATTTCGCAATCGACGATCATTACGGTGCTTCTGATCATGAAGTATTTAATGACTGGGGGGTTCAGGTACCAGGAATTATGATGATCACATGGCCTGATCTTTATTATCATACATCACAGGATATCTCTGACAAATGTGATGCAACTCAGTTTAAAAGAGTATGTTTTATCGGGGCAGCTGCAGCTTATACCATTGCCAATGCTGATGAATCAGTTGCTGCACGAATTGCGGGTGAGGTTGCAGGAAATGCATCTGCCCGTATCGGGAAACAGATGGAAAGAGCTATAGATGAGCTAAAAAACGCAAAAAAGGAAGATTTTGAAACACTCTACAAAAGGACAAAAGGATATATCGAAGCGTCTGTAATCAATGAAAAAGCAACTCTGGCAACTTTGTCCGAACTTGTCACAAATTCTGCTACATTCAATACTTACCTCTTAAAGCTGACAGAATTGATTGATGCATCAGGGGAAGCCACTGTTTCAGGCTTTGATGGTTATGCTGAATTGCAAGCTAAAGCTCTTGGTTTGACAGGCATTGACGTCCAACCAACCATACTGGAAACCAATGCAAAGAAAATTGTCCCCAAAACAACCAGCAGCGTACTTGAAAATAGCTACAGAGGAAATACCCAGGCATTAACGAAACTTGATCCGTCAGTGAGGGAGAAATTTCCATTAAAAGGTCGTGGGCTGGATACGCAGGAACTTGCAAGATTATGTAACGGGAAAAACTCAGCACTTGATATCAAAAAACTGCTTGATACTCAGATGAGACAGGGCGAAACTGATCTTCAGGACGTTATTAACTATATTAATATTCTTAAGGAAGCCGGATTAGTAACCCTGTAATAATACCCCCCATCCCCCCTAAAAGGGGGGCTAATTTCTTTATCTATAGTAATATCCTACTAAAGAACTACTATTTTACCCCTTTCAGGGGGCAGGGGGGTTTATCACAGAAAAGAGAGCCCCAAAGTCTCACTTTTTATAAACCCATTCAATGGCCTGTTTCAGTAACCTTCTGAAGCTGGGATTTTCAAATGTAGGTGCATCGTGTCCGCTCTGCAATGTCGCAATTCGGGCTTTGCCATATTTTTTTGCCCAACCGATAACCGGTGTACTGCTTGTTTCATCGGTAGTCAATAATGGTGTTACTCCATCTTCAACATAATAACCTTTATAGGTCTCGTCGAAAATCTCAAAATCCTTAACACCTTTTGTAACAGGGTGTTTCGGACGGGCAACTTTCACGTTGAAATGCAAATCATGGATATAGGAACAGGGTTGAAACTCTTTGCCCTTAAAAGTCGTGACCTTATGAAAGTATTTTCCACCGATAATATTCCAGTATTCCGGCCAGTCATCAAAGGCACAGATACTGTGATGAAGGGCGACAACAGGTTTGCCGTTCCTGATACACTCAGCAAATACCTTTGCCTGTTCATCCGTAATTTGCTGCCACATATGGTAAAAAACAAGTACATCGTATTTATTCCTGTTTTCAGGAAGAAACATATCATAGGCACCGGGCAATTCAGCTATCTGATAAGTTATTGATGGTCCCAGGCTTGAAAGCATCTGGTTGAATTGTTCCGTTTTATAGCTATGTCCGCCGGTTATGACGAGGATACGGATAGACTTGGAAGGATTTGAGGCTGGTAGCAATACTGTTGTGATAAAAAACATTAAGGATATAATAGTTCTCATAATGAATAAATGAAATTTAAGGTAATGCCAATTTAGCAAAAAATCTGATTTCAATAATGTGAACACACTTACTCATCCCACCGACCCCCTCCTCTGCTATCGCAAAGAAGGGAGAGTAATACATTGATTATTAATTAATTTTCCCCCCCTTTACGAAGTAGAGAGAGGGATAAAGGGGGTGAGTACATGAGATTTATTAGTTATTTCTTCGGTGGCTCATAATCTATCCTCATCACTCTGAATTCAGTTCTGCGGTTTATCTGGTGAGCTATCTCTTTCTGTTCTTCATTTGCAAGAGTGTTGATATATTGTTCTGAAAGAGAAGTTCCGGTCTTAAGGAATGGAGACTGGGCATTTATGGCTGCATCAACAACTTTAGGACTGGACTCACCATAACCTCTTGCTGAGAGCCGGTCCGGTTCAACTCCTTTCTCGATAAGATACTGGACTACTGACTGAGCTCGTTTCTGAGACAGATCCTGGTTATACTCTTCAGTGTCCCGGGAGTCTGTGTGAGACATAAGTTCAATAGTAACATTTAGATTGTCAGTAAGGGTTTCCACAAGCTTATCGAGCGATACCATAGATTCGGGACGCAGGTCCCATTTACCAAAATCATAAAAGATATTAGGTAATTCTATTGGTTTATCTATTGCGGTGAGGAGAATTGTAACCATGAAATCGCGGCTTTTTACCTGACCTTTGGTTGTTTCTTTTTCTTTTCCATTCAGGTAACCTTTCTTTGAAGCAAGGAAAATATAATCAACATCAGGTTTAAGAGCAAATTTGAAATCACCGCTGGTACCTGTTTCTGCCTGCAGATTTGAACCATCACTGGCAATCAGCTGAATTGTGGATCCGATAATTACAGCACCTGTTTTCTCATCCTTTACCAGTCCGTTAATATTGAATCTCAGAGGAGGAAGCTCAAAAGAATAGAGCTCATCATTACCTCTTCCTTTGCGTGTTGAACTGAAAATTCCACGTTCATTCCCGTTTTCAAAGGTGATTCCAAAATCGTCTGCAAAGCTATTGACAGGCGATTTAAAATTCTGAACTACCCAGGAACCATCCGGCTGAGGTGTTGCTTTAAAAATATCCAGTCCCCCCATCCCAATTAGTCCATCAGATGAAAAATAAAGAGTCCCATCATCCCTTAAATAAGGGAAAAGTTCATCACCACCTGTATTTATATCCGGTCCCAGATTAACTGGTTTTGACCAATTTTCACCTTCTCCTGTCCGAGTTGCCTTCCAGATATCTTTACCACCAAATCCTCCTGATATATCAGATACAAAATAAAGAGAAAGTCCATCAGATGTCAGAGCAGGATGTGCGGCAACCACCGAGTCGGGAAGAATATCAATACTCTTAGGTTCACTCCAGGTGTCTCCGGATTTTTTCGAAAACATAATCACGCAACCTTTTTTTTCACGCTTCCCTGCTTCACACCTTGTGAAGTAAAGTTCCTTATAATCGCCCACAAAGAAAGGCGTTCCATCTTCAAATTCACTGTTAATCTTATCTACCGGTACAGGTGTGCTCCATTTTGATTTCTTATCAATACGACTTTCGAAGATATCAGTATAACCCTGACCGGTAGCACCATGTGTTTTATTTCCTTCAGCATCATCACGGGCAGAAGTAAAATAGACTATTCCGAAATCATCGCGCGCGTAAGATGGGCTGTAGTCAGATTCTTTCGAGTTCAGATCTTTCAGCTCGTCCACTTTATATGCTTCCGGATTTCGCTGCCATTCAATGGCCAGTTCGCATGCCCTGATTTCCCGATCAGCTTTCGGATCGGAGGGAACTATCTGTTTATATTTCTTAAACTCATCTATTGCCTGCTGATATTTACCGTTCTTTTTAAGTGATACTGCAAGCCAGTATTGAGCTTCAGGTTTTGAGTTTGGTGATTTAACTGCAAGCTTATACCATGTTTCTGAATTTTTGGGATCATTGATAAACCTGTAACACTCAGCTATCATAAATACAAGTTCGGTACGTGATGCTTTATCGGTCTTTTTTGTTTTGGAATATGAATCCTTGAATTCGTCAATAGCATCAAAATATTCTCCGGCATTAAAAGCAGCATAAGCTCTTTCAGCTTTTCGTTTCTGTGCAGGAGAGTCTTGGATCGCTGCAATTATCAACAATATAATAAGGATTGAAAATCTTCTCATAATATCCTTTTCTATTTGACCATAAATGTAATTATTTTAATGAGAATGATAATAATTACTAACGACAGCAACCTACAATTATTATAAATATGTAAGGACGTTGCATTGCAACGTCCCTGCGTAACATCATGGCTTGTATTTCTACCTGGTGAAGAGCAGCTCCCTGTATTTGGGAAGCGGCCAGATTTCATTATCGACTATGAGCTCGAGTTTGTCGATATGGGCTCTGATTTCATCAAGGTAAGGCTTTACATGTTTCTCATAGGCTATTGCTTTTTTATAAGAATCTTCTATTATGTTGGCTTTTTTTCGTTCCTCCACCATGTCATTGACCAGTTTTTTGATCATTGATATATGATCTGATATTGTTACTATCATTTCTTTTCTGGCACCTGCCAGTCTACCAAATTCCAGGTCATTAAAAACATCCTTAAGTCCTTTTACATTTTCAAGAAGTGAAGTCATGTATCTGATTGCAGTAGGAACTATATGATTGATTGCCAGATCGCCAAGGACTCTTGCTTCAATCTGTACTTTTTTTGTGAATTTCTCATATTCAACTTCAACACGACTTTCAAGCTCTTTTTCAGTGAAAACACCTGTCCTGATAAGTACATCTTTTGAATTCGGAGTCAGATAGCGGCTGATTGATTCAGGTACGCTCGCGATATTTGATAATCCTCTTTTTTGTGCCTCTTTATGCCATTCCTTGCTATATCCGTCACCTTCAAACAGAACTCTTTCCGATTCAATAATATATTTTTTCAGCACCTGGAAGATCGCCTCATCTTTGTTCCTGCCTTTTCTGATTATCACATCTACTTCTTCCTTAAATTTTTTAAGCTGCCGGGCTATGGCTGCATTCAGAACAATCATTGCTGCGCTGCAGTTAGCTGATGAGCCCACCGCCCTGAATTCAAACCTGTTCCCTGTAAATGCGAAAGGTGAAGTACGGTTACGGTCAGTATTATCAAGTAAGATCTCAGGAATTTTGCCTATTCCAAGCTTAAGCTCAGTCTTCAATGCCGGGGTCATTTTCTTATCTGTTACTTTGCGCGCAATATTTTCCAGCATATTGGTAAGATAAGTTCCCAGAAAGATAGAAATAATAGCAGGTGGAGCCTCATTACCGCCAAGACGGTAGGAGTTTGATTCATTTATAACAGATGCCCGGATTAATTCATTATTGTCATTGACAGCTTTAATAACATTTACAAGGAATGTAATGAACTGCAGGTTGGATTTTGGATTTCTCCCGGGTGATAAAAGATTTACACCAGTATTTGTTGCAAGTGACCAGTTATTATGCTTACCGGAACCGTTTATCCCGGAGAAGGGTTTCTCATGAAACAATACCCTGAATTTGTGTTTGCGGGCAACACGCTTCATTATATCCATAAGCAGCTGGTTGTGATCCACTGCAAGATTTACCTCTTCAAATTCTGGTGCACACTCGAACTGGTTTGGAGCGACTTCATTATGACGGGTTCTGACCGGAATTCCAAGCTTATGAGCCTCAAATTCAAAGTTTTTAATAAACCACATTACTCGTTCAGGTATTGAACCGAAATAGTGGTCGGCAAGCTGCTGGTCTTTGGGTGACTGATGCCCCATCAGGGTTCTTTCGGCAAGCACAATGTCGGGACGGGCATAATATAATGCCTCATCAATAAGGAAATATTCCTGTTCAATACCCAGGGTTCCAAAAACTTTAGTGATATTTTTGTCGAAATACTTACAAACTTCAACTGCAGCCCTGTCAAGTTCTGAAAGGGCTTTCAGAAGCGGGGCTTTATAATCAAGAGCCTCGCCGGTATATGAAACAAATATTGTTGGTATACATAAGGTCGTGCCAACTATAAACACCGGTGAAGATACATCCCATGCAGTGTATCCTCTTGCTTCAAAAGTATTTCTGATACCTCCGCTCGGAAAACTTGAAGCATCCGGTTCAGACTGAACAAGGACTTCACCGGAAAAATTTTCAACAACATGTCCCTTATCTCCGATCTCAAGAAATCCATCGTGCTTTTCAGCAGTTCCGTCTGTAAGAGGATGAAACCAGTGTGTAAAATGCGTTGCTCCTCTCTCCAATGCCCATGCTTTCAGACCGATTGCAACCTGTTCAGCTTCCTGACGATTTAACGATTTTCCTTCTTCGATAGCTTTCTTAACCACTCTATATGCTTCTTTTGAGAGGTAATGCTCCATTTTGTGAAGATCAAAAACATCCGCTCCGAAGTATTCGGAAATAATTTTTGAAGGTGTCTCGAATGTGACAGGTTCTCTGTTGAAAACCTCTCTTAATGCACTAAATCTAAGTTCTGCCATATTTCAGTTATTTTTTTGACAAATATATATGTTTTTTGATTCACCCCCCTGTTTTTTTAATACTTTTTGTATTTTTTATATATATTTTTGTTTTATCCCCTATTATTTTACAGGCTAACTGTATATATTTTGGTTATTTTTCTTTCAATACCCTATTTCCATTGAGGTGCAATAATCACCATTAATGATTTTCGACTGATAAAATTGTATAATCCCGGCCTGAATAGAGTTCTTGTCTGAATTAAAAAACACACTGTTTTTGTTATAAACCTGTTATACTGACAATTACCTAACTCATAACAAAATATTATCAGATCAGTTTTTTAAAGGAATTTTGTTATATTTGTCGCCTGTATAAAAAAAGTAATAATCCTATTAATTAATTAAGAACATATTTCATGTCAGCAATTCAATTTTTAAGGGAAAAAGCAGGAGTATTTGTTGCAGGAGCTATTGGTCTTTCACTTTTCCTGTTCGTGGTGAGTGATTTCTTCGGGAATGGCAGAACGCAAAGAATACAACAAAGAAAATATTATGAATTAGGACAAATTGCCGGTCAATATATTTCATATCAGGATTATGAAGAAAGGGTGCAGAGTCTTCTTGAGATATATAAGCTTTCCGGAACTTCAAATATTGATGAAGCAACTAACGAATCAATAAGGGAGCAGGTCTGGCAACAAATGGTGAGAGAAAAAATCCAGGATAATCAATTTAAGAAACTTGGTATCGATGTAAGTACTGAGGAGGTTGATGAACTGGTTCTGGGCAACAATCCTCATCCGATTGTAATGCAATTGTTCACAGATCAAACAACAGGGACTTTCAACAAATCTTTTCTTGTAAATTTCCTGAAACAGATTGATCTGGACGAAAATTCAAAAAAATACTGGCTGTTCTTTGAAGATGAAATTGTAAAAGACAGGATGAATACTAAATATAACAGTCTTGTCTCTAAAGGATTATATGCAACTTCAAAACAGGCCGAATATGATAAAGCCCTGACCAATGCAACCGTTGATTTTAGTTTTATCGTGAAAAATTATGCATCAATATCCGACTCTTCCGTTACAATTTCCCAGAATGATTTAGAGTCGTACTATTCAATCCATAAAGATAAATACAAGAGAAACGCTCTAAGAGATATAGAGTATGTTACATTTGATGTTGTACCTTCCGAGGATGATATCAGGCAGGCTGAAGAGTGGATTAATAAAACCAAAGAAGAATTTGCCGCTGCGAAAGATCCCGTTCAGTTTATAAACCTTACTGCTGATTCACGTTATATAGGATTCTTTCTTCCATTAAGCGATGTTCCTGAAAACCTAAGGGAATTTGTAAAGAAAGAAGATCTCACGACTGTTTTCGGGCCATTTCAGGAAGATGGTATATTTAAGGTTGCCAGGTTACTAGATGTTACAGACAGACCTGATTCAGTACATGTCAGACACATACTTCTATCTCCTAACCAGACAAGAACCCTGGAGCAGACTAAAGCCATGGCAGACAGCCTTATTAAACTCATCAAGTCGGGTTCACCTTTTGAGGCGCTTGCAATAGCCAATTCAGAAGATCAGGGTTCCGCACAAATTGGTGGTGATCTTGGATGGTTCCCTGAAGGAAGAATGGTTGTTCCATTCAATAATGCCTGCTTTACTGGGAAAAAGGGGGAGATTGTAACTGCAGAAACAAATTATGGGATCCATATTATTGAGATCCTTGCACAGTCAAAAAACACTCGTAAATATGATATAGGAATTGTTGACAGGAAAATCATTGCCAGTTCTGTCACCAACCAGAGGATATACAGCGAGGCAAGCCAGTTCGCTGGAAACAATAACACGTATGACAAATTCAACAGTGCTATTGCTTCTCAGAATCTGAATAAGAGGATTGCCAATGATGTTATTCCCCAGCAAAAGACTCTTCCCGGACTCGATAATCCCAGATCTCTTGTAATAGCATTATTTTCGACTGAAAAAGGGAAAATTGTTCTTGACAATAGCGATCAGGCTGTATTTGAAGTGGGAGATAAGTATGTAGTAGCATTCTGTACAAAAGCACAGGAAGAAGGTATCGCTCCGCTTAAAGATGTTGAGAATGAAATAAGATTTGATCTGATGAAAGACAAGAAAGCAGAGCTTATCTCAGCTGAATTCATAAAGAACACTGAATCAGACAAAACTCTTGATGATATTGCCAGAGCTATGGGGCTCAGCGCACAGGAAGCGACCCAGATAAATTTCAGATCGTATACTCTGCCGGGGGTAGGATCTGAGCCAACCCTTATTGCAGCTGCGTCAGCAGCAAAGCAGGGAATTGTTTCCGGACCCGTAAAAGGGAATAACGGTGTTTATATGTTTTTTGTGAACAGCCTTACTACATCTGACAGTGAGGATCTGAAATTACTGCAGGAAAGACTTATGACTACTTTACAGATGAGAGGCAACTACGAAGCATATGAAGCACTGCGTAAAGACGCAAACATTGTGGATAAGAGGTATAAGTTCTATTAACAGTCTTTTCATAAGAAGGGAAAAGGTGTCGTAGAGGCACCTTTTTTATTTACACACCACTGATACTCTTCCTTAGTGCTCTTCGTGATTTGCCAAATCACAAAGAGCACTAAGGAGTATACTTAAAGTAGTATTTTGAAGTAAGAACATTAGAACCATTGAAGTCAGAATGCAGAAGTTCTTACTTCAGCATTCGAATGTTCTTCGTTCTTACTTCTTCTTATTTAAGTTTGGAAAGCTGGGTATGGGAAAATAAAAAGCCCCGGATTTCTCCAGGGCTCTTCATTAAAGTCGGCGACGACCTACTCTCCCACTATCGCAGTACCATCGGCGCTGGCGGGCTTAACTTCTCTGTTCGGAATGGGAAGAGGTGGAACCCCGTCGCTATAGTCACCTTAAGGTTGTTAATACCTTATGACACATCGGTCAAGAAAGTTAATAATATCTTACTCTGAAAGTTCACGGGTAATTAGTACTGCTCAGCTTTGGCATTACTGCCTTTACACCTGCAGCCTATCAACGTCGTAGTCTTCAACGACCCTTAAGGGAGATCTCATCTTGAGACGAGCTTCGTACTTAGATGCTTTCAGTGCTTATCTCTTCCAAACATAGCTACCCTGCAATGCAGCTGGCGCCACAACAGGTACACTAGAGGTCTGTCCAACACGGTCCTCTCGTACTAGTGTCAGGTTCTCTCAAATCTCCTACGCCCACAACAGATAGGGACCGAACTGTCTCACGACGTTCTGAACCCAGCTCGCGT
>JALHSP010000089.1 GCA_022865305.1 Bacteroidales bacterium
GATCGAGTAGGTAAAGGGGAGTTTCACCCCTAAACCTCTCACGGAACCGTACGTGATAGTCTCCCATCATACGGCTCTTCAGTTGATACTCAGTAAGTAGATCCTCCCACTTTTTGTAGTTGTCTACGTAACAACATCATATCAAGCTGCTATCCCCTTCGCTCCGCTCCCATTACAAGAGTTTCATCACTACTACGAGATAGTCTGCCATCTTGCAAAGCGTCAGTATTCGGTCTCGCCAGTGCTTACCTAGCTTGTACCTTTCCTTTACCATCTCTGCAAGACTTCCCTTGTTCCATAACTAAGCCCGAATAGAACTCATGCCTCCTCTATGACGTCTGCCGCGTAGCCAGTAAAACAGGTTTCTGCTACGCTCCTCCTCCGCAGTAACTGTACGGTAGTTCTGACAGAATGTTCGTTTTCACGGCACCTCATCGAAGGTTCACTTTCGTTCATCTTTTCTATCCTTACCTAATCCTTCTAACAGGACTTTTTCCCTATCCGTTCAATACCACCCAGTCACCCGGGAAGCACCGTAGGGCAGTTTGCAGGTTTCGCCTGTACAATACCTGCGGAGGGTCTACCTCCATCTTAGTTACAGCATTGATTCCGATCTTTGGTCGGTCTCATTCAAGGCACACAATTGCTGCTAACGGCCCGGCAATATGGGGAGGTTGTGTTAGCCGACGCGAGCACCGGCAGAGTCCTGGTACTTTAGCCAGAAAGCTGTCACGGTGCAAGGAGGGTATGGCGCACTTTTTGCCGTCCGGGTACAAGTTTTATTGAGCATTACGCGTGTCGCGGTACAAATTTGATCGGAGCCGCGAATTTATCCCCGGTTACAAAGTTGATGATAGGTACTGGCGCAGTGTCGCGGTAAAATTTGTCTCGGAGCCAGAAATTTGTCAAGGTGCAGGATTTTAATTGTGTGCAGATGCGCGTGTCCGGGTGCAACGGCCATTACGAATTTGTCTTGGATGCAGGAGTAAAAGCAAAAAGTGTGACAAACAACTTACCCATATTGTCCGTGTTAGCGTTTCGTGCTTTGTTTATATTTAAAAATAATGAGGCTACTTTATTAAAATCATTTTCAATATATTGGTATATGTTCATCAAGTTGTCATTGAAATTAATTCTTTTACAAGTGTCTCCATAGAAACCGGTTTCTGAAGAAACCTTATTTTCATAAATTTTTTTTCAAGATAATGGACATCTCCTCTAGCACTATATATTATGACTGGAGTATCAGTTTTTTCTCTAATTTTTTTGATTAAATAAATACCTGTTGAATGACCTTGACAAGCAATTGAAATATCATTCAGAGGAAAAGAATAATCCAATGGCATCATAATATCAAGTATTATAATATCATAGCTTTTCAGAAGATCAATCTCCATTTCCAATACTTGACTTGGTCTCTCTAACCATTCAACATGATGGTTTTCAAATTCTTGCAAATATAAAACGAGATCTCGATTAGCTTTTATTTCATCATCAATAAATAGAATTCTCATTTGATTGGTATATATACAGAAAAAGTAATAGGACCTTTTAATTTTGTAATTTTTAAAGTTCCATTTAAATCTTCCATTATTTGTTTACTTACATAGAGTCCTAAGCCTCTACCTGCAGAATTATAGAAACTTGAGTTAGTACCGCGGTAGTACTTCTCGAAAATAAGATCTTTTTCCTGTCCGTCTAGGGTACCGCCCCAGTTTTTAATATCAAGAACATTATATTTAATGGAATTTGATAATCCCTTGTCCAATTCAGATCTATATGCTATTTCAACATTATTTGAATTTTTTGAGTAGATGACGGCATTTTTTATAAGATTATATAATACTTGTTGAAATGCCCATTTGTCTGTATTTATAATTATTTTTTCAGGTACTAAATTTTTAATTGTGATTCCTTTATCAGTTTTTGCAAAAGAAGAGATTAGACTGATTGTTCCTGAAACTGCGCCATTCAAATCAAATGAGGTTGAGAGAGAATGAGTTTTATTCTTCCTTAATAAATATTCATAATCTAATAAATAGTATTTAAAGAGATGAATGATATTATTTATCTCAATAAGATGATTTGAGATATCAACCTTATTATAGTCACGTTTAATCTTTTCAAGAATGTATGAATTTGAATTTAGAATTTCTTGAAGTGGGGATCTGAATTCATGAAGAATTATATTCATTAAATTTTCAATATACTCAGCTGTATTTATAGCCGGGTTTTCCCAAAAGTCTGGGAAATATTCATTAATAATTTCAATAAGGTTTTCATTCCAAACAAAATAATAATTGTTTAAGTTTTTTAAGATAGAACTATTCTGTATAGCTTCTATGGCTCCCTTTGATATAGTTTCGTTTGTAATTACTTTAACCTTATTAATCTTAATATCATTGCCATATATATCTTTATATGGATATTCAAAGCATTGTTTAATTTGGTTTTTAATTTCTTCTATTCTTTTAGTATCGCCTTTTATTTTACCAATCTTTACAACAAATGCATAATGTTCAATTCTTTCAAATTTATGTTCTACTGCTCCGATAATATCTTTTCCGAATTCTGGTGAACCGTACTTATGAGTCTCAATAAGATCCTTAAAACCCATTCTAGTTAGTAGGTCTAGTAGAAAAAACCTAAAGGCAGCTTCATTTTTAAATTCCTTAAGTTTTTGTATTTTATCTTCGTATGTCATCCTCTTAAATTTAACATTGTGAAAATCTTCTGATTAAAGATACATTGAGTTAAAGATTGTAAAAGTGTTCTAATAGTATTTGTATAATGTTCTAATCCTCGTCTCTGCACTCTACATGAACGCTAACTCGTTTTTAGCGTATCGTGCATTATTTTTGATTGTCCGCATGTTAAAATGGCAGGCTCTTTGGTTGGTTTTGGTTGTGCGTCGAATTGTGCGACCAAACAATGTGCTTGCCTATTTAGAAAATTATCTAAAATCGTCATAGAACTCTCTTTTCATTTCATCTTTAATTCTTAGTTCACAATAACCAATCTGCCGATTTACATATTCTTTATGGTCATAATAATTTATTCTATTGGGTAATCTGTCAAGTATGGTCAAGATACTTTCCCAAATTTTTTTCTCACTTTCTAAAATTGGAATGTAGCTCCCGGACCAGCTTTTACTTCTTTGAATTATCTCAAGGCTTTTAAAAGTATCAAAATCACAATTTAATCTAAGAAACCGTTCGAGAAATTCGATTTTCAATTCAGGGTATCTGTAACAGATAATACTAAAAACGATATCCATATACTTGTCATCTAGGTATTTTTCATTGATTAGTGTTCCCAAGTATTCTATGGGTCTATCGCCATATTTATCTTTTACCATCGGGAAGAAAGCTGCAATAGCCCTTTCTGAAAAATAATGTGTTTCGTTAGATATGATATACTCAAAGATGGAATTAATAATTTCAATATGTTCATCCAACTCCCATATAAAATCGAAATTCTCATGCTCTAAATCATGATAAGATATTTTGTTAGGGAAGTTAAATTTTAATAGCTGGATAATAACATTTGAATCACGTTGAATAAGTGTTCTAAAAACTTTCTTATCATGATCAAAATAGTGCTCAAACTTATTTGAATATAAATATGCTTCTATGATCAATTTGGTGGGGAAATTGTCAAACTTTGTACATCTCTCAATGAATTGATGTCCGACACTAATTTTAACTTCTTCATTCTTTATTTTTGATAAAGAAACTCCTAAAATTTCAGAGTAAATATCTTTCTCTGCCTTTATCTTCTGGTATTTACTTATGAAAGTCAAATCCCAAAAATTGTATGGAGTCTTTATTGATTTAAAAGAGTTTAATAAGTCTGAATATAATAAAGATAAGTGCTCCTCTTTAACCTTTTCGATACTAATTGTCTGGTGATAGCAAAACTTAACATTTACTTCTTGAGTATGAATTAGTTCATGGAGCTCAAAATACTTCTGTGGTGATGCGCGAAAAAAGCAACTGAAAACATACGTGAAATTGAGATTAAACTTGAATATTTCGAAATTTAGTTTAAGTGCTTCAAGAAAGAGAGTTGCATCAGTTTCGGCTAGATTACTAAAAATTGTATTTAAAGAACTTTCATATTGCCAAACCAAATTGCCACGGCTTACCTTGTTAACATGCCCAAGGATTGAAGAAATATTCGTAAAAAGAGACTTATATTTATGTAGATCGAATCCTTTACAATATTCCTGAAGTTCTTCTTTATGAAGCCTTTCCTCTTCTTGCCAATCAATTTCTTTCTTTCTTTGTCTGTCGCTTTTCAATACCTCCCCTAATTGATAAAGTCTGTTCTTATAATCCTTTATTATATCTTTTGAATAGTCAACTTTGAGCCAATCCAATCCTTCAAGGATATTTTGAAGAGTAAAGCAGTCTTCAAATTCATCTGGGTTAAAATGTTTATTTATTATTTTGTAAATAAAGCTTAAATCGTTTAGTAGTATTTCATTTGAATGTTTATAGTCAAAATAGTTTAAGCCATATAGGACATGTAATATTGTTGACTTATTTGCATATAGTAAAAGATAATTGAAACATTTTTCTCTAAAGGACTTAACTGAATCTGAAAGCCATAAATGGAATGTGTAAATAGTTATCGACCTTCCATTTCCTTCATGTTCATTAAACTCAAGTTTTAGGTAAGAGGGTAGTATTTCAGTTAAAACATTTTCATAAATGATTCTGTCTGGGTTGGTCTGTGCATTATTTATTAGAAAGTCAAAAAGTAAATGTTGAATGCGGTCTCCATACAAATACCCAAGTCTGGTAAAACAGAATTTTTCTTTAAGAGTGTAAACCACTGCCGGCATTATGGAAGGTACTTTTACAGCATAATAGAACATTAATTCCAATGCATCTTTGAAGAATTCATCCTTATGATATTTAAACCGAGCTAGAATTTCTAGATATTTTCCGGTTCCAGTTGAAAATTCATTTAAATCATAACTATATCTGAATCCACCTGTGGTTTCAACTACCTGATTGTCGATTTGTTTTTTTAAGTATGCAAAGACTTGCGGACTCAAATAAAACCAAAATAAGTCAAGATATTTTAGTGAATTATTATTATTACCTTCTTTTTCAACATCTAACCATTTCCTAAGAATTATGGGCTTTAGTTTTGCCTCTATTTGCTTATAATTAAATGTATTGATTACTGGAACAATTGTATCTGTGATTCTATTTTCATAGTCCAAATATCTATCAAGAAAAAAATTAAAACTTAAAGTCGAATTTTCTATTACAGCTTTATAGAAAATATAAGTTGCAAAAACTTGATCTGATATTTTTACGACTTGCTGTTCGAATAAGTCAACTAATTCGGATTCGTGAAGCGAATAACAAATTTCCCAAAATTTGTTCTCGTCAAAATCGAGGCTACTAAAGATGAAATCACATAGAACCCTATCATTTTTATCTATTCGAGAATAGAAGGATATGATAGCTAAAGATTTTTGAGATATTGGTTCTTTTAAAAGATCTACTTCTTTAAATAAAGGTTGAAAATATTCATCATAAATTTGAGATGCATCTTGAAGTTCTAAGATGTTTTTTGCGGTAAGAGCAACTTTGGCACACATAATTGCCAAACGGGCATTCCCTTGAGCAATTTTGAGAATCCTATCTACATACGTAGGTTCATTGATATTAAAATCTTTTGATTTTATAATCTTTTCTATATCGTTATTGGAGAATGTAATTATTTCAAGAGTTGAATAATTAAAATTTGCAGCAATAGATTTAACTTGTAATAACGCATAATCTCTTACGGTAACTATTAATTTTAAAGTACTAGATTCTCGTTCTAATAATAAACTTAAAATCAATTGAAAGTTTTGAGCTAGCCTATTTGCATCATCGATTAGTAATATATACTTTGTGTTAGATTTAAGATTTAATTTTAAATCTTCCCATATTGAAATGCCTTTATTCCCAATACATAGGAAAGAAAAATGATTTTTATCTGAATATAACTTTTCGAGTTCAAGCGAGTATTTTGATTTGCCTGTGCCAGCAGCTCCATGAACCAATAGAATATCACTTTTATCTAGTAGATTTAATCCATTCTCTATTTCCTTCTCCCTTCCGAAGAAGGAATTACTTAACGGTGTCGAAATCTTACTTTTCTCATAGCTTGCAATAAATTCTGAAGGCTTATATGTTTGTTTATTCAAAGATTCGGATTAAAATCTTTAGTTTGCTGAATGAGGGGGATGGAAGGCTAGCACATTGATGCTGTAAAAGAGTCACCCCCATCAGTCAAGCTAAATACGAGGTATAACTTGGCAC
>JALHSP010000090.1 GCA_022865305.1 Bacteroidales bacterium
CTGCTGCTAAAATGAATCCTGTCGATGCAATAGGTTATACATTCGGATAATATCTGTTTTCTTCAATCCACCTTGTCAGTTGAACAAACTGGTCAACTGACAACTGCTCCGGTCTTAATCCAAATTCACTGTAGTCTTCTTTCCTGAGACTAAATGCAGACTTAACCGAGTTTCTAAGTGTTTTCCTTCGCTGGTTAAAGCAGGCTTTTACTACAGTGAAAAACAAAGATTCATCACATTCCAGTCTTTTTATCTGATTTCTTTTCAATCTTATTACCCCTGATTTTACTTTTGGAGGAGGTGAAAAGACATGTTCCGGTACTGTAAAAAGATACTCAGCTGTGTAAAAAGCCTGCAAAAGAACACTTAGAATACCATATGTTTTTGATCCGGGGGAAGAACATATTCTTTCCGCTACCTCTTTCTGGAGCATCCCGGTCACTTCAACAATTTTTTCCCGGTACTTTAACACCTTAAATAATATCTGTGATGAAATATTATACGGAAAATTGCCGATAACAGCAAGATTATCTGTAAAGTATGAATCAATATCCATCGCCAGAAAATCACCTCTGATTATTTCCCTTAAATCAGGGAAATTGACTTTCAGATAATGAACCGACTCATTATCCAGTTCAATCACCCTGAAATCCGGAAAATTTCTTTCAATCAGGAACCTAGTAAGTATTCCCATTCCGGGTCCGATTTCAAGTACAGACTTGTATCCCTCTCCAGTCAATGATGCAGCTATCTTCGCGGCAATATTTTTGTCCTGCAGAAAGTGCTGACCAAGATTTTTTTTTGGTTGTACCTTGCCCATTTGCGGGGAATTAGCAGTGATCCTGATTTATATCTGCAGCAGTTCTCTTCCGAATTTTCTCCAGATCGGCAATTTAAGAGTTTCAAGAAAGAGGATAAACCGTTTAAGGATATTATAATATAATGTTATAAAAAAGATAAAGGTCATTATCCAGATGGCAATCATATTGAAAAATAATATTCCTATTTTCAGATTCCCAAACTGTTTATATGGAGCAAAGAAATGTGCCCGTCCGTATTTTGATCCTGGTTTCATGAAAACCGGATCGGCTTTCTGAATCAGCTTATCTTCAGCGTCATATATCTTATTGGTAGTATTTCTGTTAAGAACAAAATCCGCAAGGCTTTCATTATAGTCATTTTCCCTTAACCTTATAAATTGCTCTTCACCAATCTGGCTTTTTTTCAGATCAATTAATGAATCATGTTGTATTGTTATAATCTTGCCCTTTTGCCTGAACAGGTTTCTCAGACTGTCAAGGAAAAGTTTCGTTTCATCAGCAATAATATCATTGAATCCTGAATAGTTAACGCTTCTGATCCATTTTCCCGGTTTTATACCTGTCAGTTCAGAAAGATCCTTAATATGAAAATTGATTTTTCTAAAATTTTTCTCTGAATAATACTTATTTTCTGGCTTCTTACCTGCACTAAGACATCCATCCACCTTTACATTCAGAGTCGGAATAAGGAAAGAAGCATACCAGTCGTTCTGACTTTTTTCCATGTCATATTTAAAAAAGGGCCTTTCAAATCTGTTACTTTTAAATTGTTCCACACATATAGCTTCATAAGCCCACCGTGTTGCCATAATATCTCCGACCACCGGCACATAAATCTTCTTGCTGATTGACTGGTGGAGGTCATCAAATTTTATCATTGCACCTCCCAGCAGCAACTGTGGCACAAGGATAAGAGGTATCAGGATATAAATGCTTACGGCTGTTCTCATACCAGCTGAAATGTTCAATCCCAGTATATTGCCAAAACAGGCTGTCGAGAACAGGATTAACCACTGCTGGAAGAGCATGCCTCTCACTTCCAAAATTGCATTTGCAACAACTACAAACGATAATGACTGAATTGCTGATATGACAAAAAGTATGCTGACCTTTGATAACAGATAACTCAACCGGCTTAAGTCCAGAAATTTTTCCCGTTCCAGGATTTTCCTGTCACGGAATATCTCCTCAGCACTTACAGTCAGCCCAATGAAAAGAGCTACAATAACTGCCATGAAAAGGAAAACGGGATAATTTTTATTTGTGGAAAAAAGATAAATCCCATCTTCACTGTATTTTGAAATATAACCAAGGATAAATGCAAGCAGAGGAGCTTCCATCAGGTTGATAGTTATATACTGTCTGTCGGCCAGTTTGCGCGTTATATTACGTTTTATAAATGTTCTTATCTGGCTCGCCTTTTCAGGAACTTTGAAGTTACTGGGCGGTACAGCTGATTTAGGAGGGTGCCCCTCAAGAGCAGGCATCATCTTTTTCTTATATCTTTCGTACCATTCCATCGGACTAACCTGCCGTTCTTTTCCAGGGAGACCTGAGTTGTCAATTATTTTTACCTCAACAATATGAAGGATATTATCTGTATCAATATTACCGCAATTCGGGCACTCACTTTCAGCAGCATTTGCCTGCGATGTTTCACTTTTAAAATAAACCAGAGCTTCTACAGGATCTCCGTCATAGATCATATAACCACCTTTATCGAGAAGCCATAACCTGTCGAACATCTTCAGAATATCTGAAGAAGGCTGATGTATATTTGCAAAAACAAGTTTGCCGCTTAATGCCTGGTTTCTTAAAAGGTTCATTACTTTTTCTGAATCGAATGAAGACAAGCCGGAAGTGGGTTCGTCAATGAACAGTACAACAGGTTCACGCATCAGTTCAAGACCAATATTAAGACGTTTACGCTGGCCTCCACTTACTTTTTTATTAAGGGGATCCCCGACCTGAAGATCCTTTATTTCTAATAAATCCAGATCAACAAGAACTTTTTCAACAGTGTTTCTTAACTGTTCCTCATCATAATCACCAAAACATAACCGTGCATTAAAATATAAATTCTGATAAACAGTGAGTTCCTCAATAAGCATATCATCCTGTGGAACATAACCTATCAATCCCTTAATTTCTTCTGAGTCTGAATGTATGTCGAAACCATTTATATACAGGTTACCGGCTACCGGTCTGATCTTCCCATGAAGCAGATTTAGCAATGTGGTTTTCCCAACGCCACTCCCACCCATAATACCTATCAGGTTGCCCGATTCAACCCTGAAATTCATTTTCTGAACGCCATTCTCAGATCCTTTAAAGAAAAATTCTATTCCGTGTCCTTCAAAAATTATCTTTTCAGGGAATTTTCTTGATACAAATTTTTTGTAGATTTTAGAATAATATATTGGTTCAATCCCCTGCCCTTTTATATTAACTCCACGTTCGAGGAGATAAGGTCTGCAGGCAATAATATCCCTCCCCTTGAAATAAAGAGCTAGTGGCCCATCATAAGTGAGAAGAAGAGTGCCGGTGCTTTCAATGTGAAGAACAACAAGATGTCCCTTGAATCCTCTTATCCTGATATGCCGCCATTTCTCATAATTCTTATAATCTTTTGCAACCGAGAAATCAGGATTATCACTTTCTATTACTAAAATACAATCGGGGGAAATTCCATCATATGATCTGCCAATCATGAATGCATTGGCATTTTCATATTCTTTTTTCGGAATATTAAAAGTCCTGGCAACAATATCAATAATTGTTTTTTCCTGTTCGGTTATCAGTCCGTCTTCAAAAGCAAATTCAATAAGCTGAAGAAATACTATCATCCTTTCTTCAAGAAAGAGCCCTTTTCTTATCTGCCTGCAGATGTTTGTAATCTGAAACGAAATAAGAGAATCCTCATCTGATAATTCATCCTTATCAACAGTTTTTAATTCATTGGAATAAAATTCAAGATTATTTTCAAAAAGTGCATAATATTCTTCCTCAAGTTCTCTGTTCAGGTATCTCCTCAGGTAGCTGCGCAGTATCTTTTTACCTCTTGATGAAATCCCTACCGGATTGACTGTTGAGACAATGGCAAAAATATGGATCAGTGCAAGTAAAACAGATTCCCTCATAAAGACAACAACTAAAAAAAAGACCGCAAAGTTAGATTCTTTGCGGTCAAATCAACTGCAAAAAATTATTCAACTATTTGGGCTCGTACTCCTTCAATAGCTTTGGTTATATCCCTGATGTCCTTTTCGTAAAGACTGGTAGTAAGCCCTTCATATACTTTTTTAATAGGATCAAGCAGCTTCACAAAATCACTGACAACCGGATCAGAACTGTAGGATTTTGTAATCTCCAGATAAAGCTCGAATGATTTTTTCTGTTCTATCAGATTTTTTGAGATCCCGGCTACATTATAAGCGGCCGCTGAAACGTGAGTAGTCAGATACATACCTTCAACCCAAGCACCGCCAACGACAAGCAGGGCTAAATCCTGCTGATCATTCTCGCTCAGATATGAATAAGTTTCTTCAAAAGTCCTTGTCAGAATTTTTACCAGCTCATCTTTGTAATCAAAATTTGCTCTTATACTGTCATACACCGATTGATCATATACTTTAGACATATTGAGATCATTTGTAAGACTCCTGATTACATCCAGATAATTAATAACTTCCTGTTGAATGTTGTACAATGTAACATAACTCAGATCGGCACCATAAACCCCCATATTGATTGCTTTCTTAGTGCTTTCGAAATATTTTTTTGTATTACTTACGGGATTTGTAATTCCAATATTATAACCAACTTCAAGATCAGTAAGCATTTTGATTACCTCTGCTGAAGTCGGCAAAGGATAAACATGTGTTTCGATCTCATCTTCAAGCGTTTTTTCCTGTTCCATCTCCAATTTTTTCTGTTCTTTTTTTTCAGCCATGTTTTTACAGGAATTACAGGAAATGAATATAAAACTTGTCAGAAACACAGGAAGTATTAAAACTCCAAAAGTCTTTTTCATATTTGTTTTTTTAAATTAATACATCATTCCAATCCGCCCATAAAAGTAATAAATAATATTTAATAAATCTCAGAAGTGTTCTATAAATTGAATTTTAAGCTTATTTGTCCGACAGCAAAACACTTACAGTCTTTAACAGTTCCTGATTATACCGGTTGCTTTAATAATTATATTGACCAATTATTTCTGTTTTTATATATCTTTAAGCCTCTGAATCTATACCATTTTTAATGAGATGGAATTTTGATGAAGTTATAAGGAGGGAAGGGACCGATTGTGTAAAATATGATCTCAGGAAGGAGACTTTCGGAATTAATGATATTATTCCGATGTGGGTGGCTGATATGGACTTTAAAACTCCCGATTTCATTGTAAACAGTATTCAGGAACGCCTTAACCACAATATTTTCGGATACTCTTTTCGTCCTGACAGATATTTTCTTTCAGTTTCCAGCTGGTTTGCAAAAAGACATAACTGGACGGTCGAAAAAGAATGGATATGTTTTTGTCCGGGTATTGTTCCGGCACTTAATTTCTGCACTCTTGCATTTACAAGTCCCGGAGACAGAATACTCGTACAGCCACCTGTCTATTTTCCTTTTTTCTCTGCCGTCGAATTACATGGCCGCAGACTAATTTTTAACACCCTTAAGGAGTCAGACGGGAAATGGGAAATGGATTTTAATTCATTGAAAGCTTCTGTTGACGGAAAGACAAAAATGATAATAATATCCAATCCTCATAATCCGGTTGGAAGAACATGGACACCTGAAGAGCTTAATATCCTTGCAGATATCTGCCTTAATAACAATATACTGATCCTATCAGACGAAATTCACTGTGATCTTGTTCTGCCGGGGTTCAGACATACTCCGGTTGCATCTCTGTCAGAAAAAATTGCCGCTATAACCATTACGTGTATCTCTCCGAGCAAAACATTCAATCTGGCCGGTCTCTCAACATCGTCAGTTATCATTCCAAATCCGGTTTTAAGAAAATCATTTAAGAAAATTGTAGGCAATCTTCATATCGGAAATGGGAATATCTTCGGCACAACTGCTTCAATAGCAGCATATTCCCATGGACATGAATGGCTCGATGCTCTGCTTGAATACCTGGATATTAATGCAGGTTATGTTATTGATTATTGCAGGAAGATGATTCCCGAAATAGTTCCTGTTCAGCCTGAGGGAACTTACATGATATGGCTTGATTGCCGGAAATTTGCCATGAACGGGAAAGAACTGCAGAATTTTTTTGTACACAGGGCAGGTGTCGGCATGAACGAAGGCTCTACCTTTGGACCCGGCGGAGAGGGATTTATGAGAATGAATCTGGCATCTCCGCATCAGACGGTAGTAAAAGCAATGGAACAGATTGAAAAGGCTGTTGCATCGATAAGATAAACTGAAATATTTATTATATCAGATGAAGAACAGGACACTTGTCCGTCTGACACTTGAAGATGGAATGGTTTATCAGGGCAGAACCTTCGGATCACCTGTTACGACTGCTGGTGAAGTTGTATTCAATACTGCGATGACCGGGTATCCTGAAAGCCTTACTGATCCATCATACCGGGGTCAGATACTATGTCTAACATACCCTCTTGTTGGAAATTACGGCGCACCAGGCAAAACTGAAGAGAATGATCTTTACAGATTTTATGAGTCATCTTCAATTCATATTTCAGGACTGGTTGTGTCTGATTATTCCTTTGAGTACAGCCACTGGAACGCAACTGAAAGTCTTGATGAATGGCTTAAAAGAAATAATATCCCTGGAATATACGGGATAGATACAAGAGCCCTGACAAAAAGGATACGCGAGAAAGGTGCAATGCTTGGTAAAATTGAACCTGACGGAACAGAAACCGATTTCTACGATCCCAACAAGGTAAACCTGGTTGCAGAAGTAAGCACCCATGAGAAGAAAATCTATGGTTCCGGGAAATACAGGATACTGCTCGTAGATTCCGGCGTTAAATACAATATTATCAGGAATCTTTTAAAGCGTGACACAATGATAATAAGGGTACCATGGGATTATGATTATCATAAGGAAGATTTCGACGGACTTTTCCTTTCTAATGGTCCGGGTGATCCGAAAATGTGCGGTATCACTATCGAAAATATTAAAAAATCGCTTGAAGGTGAAAAACCCGTTTTCGGAATATGCCTGGGGAATCAGCTTATGGCGCTGGCCTCAGGTGCCGACACCTATAAGCTGAAATATGGTCACAGAAGTCATAACCAACCGGTACTTCAGGTTGGAACTGATAAAGCCTATATCACATCACAAAATCACGGATTTGCAGTTGATAATAAAACTCTTGGAAAAGACTGGAATCCGCTCTTCATAAATATAAATGACAACACAAACGAGGGAATGATACATAAGACCAAACCATTCTTTTCAACCCAGTTTCACCCGGAAGCTTCCGGCGGACCGACAGATACGGATTTCCTGTTCGATGTGTTCATAGAAAATATCAGAAAATCAATGATTTAACCCCAGTATTTTATCCCCCCTGCCTACTTTGTCTACCCCCCTGCCCACGTTAGTCTACCCCCCTGCCCCCCTAAAGGGGGGTTAATAATATGAGGGTTTATTTCACATATTGCATCATCTTCGCTTCAATCTCAGCTGCTGATCTGCTCTTAAAACAATTCATCCTTTTATTGAAAATCGCAGAAATTTCGTTATTACAGAGTTTCCCTATACTGCCTTCATGGATATAGTCAGATAACGTAGTCTTGGAAAACGGGGAATTTTTAACCATCTCCGATACAGCTTTATAAGCATCCCTGAAAGGTATACCCTGTTTAACAAGGCGGTTAACCTCCTCTGCACTGAATATATTATTGTATAAAGGATTGTCAGTTATATTTTTACGGATTTTAATATTGTTTAGCATTAAAAACATGATTTCGATACACTCTTTCACATCCCCGAAAGCATCAAAAATCATTTGCTTAAGTAACTGAAGATCCCTGTTGTACCCCGACTGAAGGTTACTTGTAAGCATTGCAACCTGATTCGGGAGGGTTTGAATCATGTTTGATCGCGCCCTGATGAGTTCGAATACATCAGGATTTTTTTTCTGGGGCATTATACTTGACCCGGTGACATATTCATCGGGGAAATCGATGAATCTGAATTCAGAAGTCATATAAATGCATATATCCATTGAAAAGCGTGATAGAGTTTGCGCAACAGAAGCAAGGGCAGAGGCTATTGCAAGTTCGACTTTGCCTCTGCTCAGGCTTGCGTATGCTGAATTATACAGAAGATCATCAAATTCGAGAAGTTCCGTGGTTCGTTTCCTGTTTATGGGAAGAGTAGTGCCATACCCGGCTGCAGTTCCGAGAGGATTTCTGTTATTAAGCTCGCGCGCACCTGCAAGCAGAAGAATATCATCAGCCAGGCATTCGGCATAGGATCCAAACCATAATCCGAATGATGAAACCATTGCCGGCTGCATATGGGTATAACCAGGCAGAAGAACTTCACTGTACTGTTCGCTCAGAGACTGAATTTTAGTAAAGAGTTTTTGAATGATCTGTGCCAGTTTATCGATTTCTTCACGTGTAAAAAGCCGGATATCAACCAGCACCTGATCATTTCTTGATCGACCGGTGTGAATTTTTTTCCCGGTCGTTCCAAGTATGGATGACATCTCCTTTTCTATCTGGGAATGTATATCCTCAATATCTTTTTCTATTACCAGACCCCCGTCTTCGGCCAGTAAAAAGAGAGAATGCAGCGTTTTAAGCATTTCATTTTTCTCATTTTCAATTATAATTCCTACTTCCTGAAGCATAATTACATGGGCCATCGATCCGATAATATCCCATTTGGTAAGGTTAAGATCGGTTTTTCTGTCTCTGCCTGCTGTGAATTCAATTATGGCAGGTTCCGGATTTATGCCTTTTTCCCAAAGTTTCATATGTTCTTTTATTAATGATTTCCAATATAATGGCACGGATTGCAGCCGAGTCCCGCTTCAGCGGGACGAGCTCGGCGAAGCCAAATCCGCGCCAGCCTAACAAACCTAAGTTCCATCTGCTGGCGTTGATTTTTAATCGGCGCCTTTCAGTGCTTTTTCTGACTCTCTTCAATAATAGCCCTGTGAGCCATAAGTCGTATTGCATTTATTCTGATAAATCCTTTGCTGTCAGTCTGATCAAAGCCACCTTCAATATCCATACTTGACAGATTTTTATTGTACAGTGATGATGGAGACTCCCGTCCTTCTATAATTACATTCCCTTTATAAAGGCAAAGATGAACACTACCGTCAATGATCTCCTGGCTTTTTTTAATTGCCGCCATAAGAAAATCCATTTCCGGACTGAACCAGAAACCATTATAAATAAGTTCTGCAAATTTCGGGGTAAGCATATTCCTTAGTCTCATCACCTCCCTGTCCATAGCTATGCCTTCAATATCCCGGTGGGCAATATGCAGCACTGTGGCAGCAGGAGTTTCATAAACACCTCTCGATTTTATGCCAACAAATCTGTTCTCGACCATATCAAGCAGCCCTATACCGTTTTTACCGGCAATACCATTTAAATAGACAAACAAATCATATGAATCATCTATTACTGTACCATCATTTTTGTTAACCAGCCTGACAGGTATCCCATCCTTGAAATGAATGGCAATCCTGGTCTCCTTATCCGGGGCATCCTGTGGCATCACCATTTTTGTTAGCATGGATTTGTTCATCGAAAACATCGGGTCTTCAAGAATCCCGGCTTCATGACTGATATGCATAAGATTATCATCTTCGCTGTATGGTTTTTCGATGCTGGCTTTCACAGGTATCTTTTTTTCAGAAGCATACTTTAAAAGGTCAGTCCTTCCTTTGAATGTGGCAAGGAACTCTTTATCTTTCCATGGTGAAATAACTTTAACACCAGGCATCAGGGCATAGTAACAGAGTTCAAATCTTACCTGGTCATTGCCTTTACCCGTCGCGCCATGAGCTACAGCAGAAGCTCCTTCTGATTTTGCTACCTCAATCTGCTTTTTGGCAATCAGAGGTCTGGCAAGTGCTGTGCCCAGGAGATACCTGTCCTCATAGATGGCATTTGCCATTATTGCTTTAAGAACGTAGTTTTCAATGAATTCCCTCTTAAGATCAGATATTATGACTTTGGCAGCACCCAGCAATAATGCCTTTTTCCTGCACTCCTCAAAATCATCATCCTGCCCTACGTCTGCAATAAAAGCAATTACTTCATAATTTTTTTCAATCAGCCATTTAAGTATTACAGAAGTATCCAAACCTCCGCTGTACGCGAGAACCACCTTTTCTTTCATCATTTTTCTTTCTATTTTTTTTAAATATTTATTTAAGAATTTGTACCATATAACAGGGTCTTCAACAGAAATTCCGGAACAGTTTATTTATTTTTTACCTTATCATGTAAACCAGGTAACACAATTTCAAGGCAACTATGTACCTGCGGAATTGTTATTCCGTCTCTGGGGATTACCAGAATTGTATCATCCCCTGCAATTGTTCCGGCTATTTCAAACCTGCCGGAGTTATCAATATAATAAGCTGTACTGCTTGCATTGCCCGGCAGAGTTCTGATCACCATAAGACCTTTTGCATCAATTATTTCCTGAATTGCCGGTAAGACTTGCAGTTTGCCGGTTATCTTCCGGTAGCTTCTGGGAATATCCGACATTAAATACCTGTAACCACCTTTGCCGTCAGGAATCCTTCCTGCACCAATCTGCCTCAAATTGCGGGATAAGGTAGCCTGGGTACAGATTATTCCTTTTCCCTTAAGTTTTTTAAGCAAAATATCCTGAGATGATATATTTTCTTCAGCAATGATTTTTTCAATTGCAAGAAGTCGTTTTGTTTTTTGCATATTTATTCATTTATTTTGCAAATATATTCATTTTTTGATAAATTCAAACCCTTTAAAAATTATACTATTTTTAAGCCTCAATTCCGTTCGATGAAAGATGATATAAGAAAGGTGATAATCCTTGGGTCGGGGGCACTGAAGATCGGCGAGGCAGGTGAATTTGATTATTCTGGTTCACAGGCACTTAAAGCATTAAAAGAGGAAGGCATTAATACTGTACTCATTAATCCCAACATAGCTACCGTACAAACTTCAGAGGAGCTGGCAGGAAAAATCTATTTTCTGCCTGTCACTCCATACTTTGTTGAGAAAGTAATAGAGAAAGAAAAACCTGATGGAATTCTTTTATCCTTCGGAGGACAGACTGCGCTTAACTGCGGAACAGAACTATTTAAAGCAGGGATTTTTAAAAAACATAATGTAAAAGTCCTGGGCACGCCTGTTACTGCGATAATGGAAACTGAAGACAGAGAGTTGTTTGTCAGAAAACTCAAAGAAAAAGATATTAAAACTCCACGCAGCATCGCGGTATCCGGTGTTGATTCGGCTCTTGAAGCAGCAGACAAGCTCGGGTATCCGGTCATAATCAGGGCTGCGTATACACTTGGCGGCCAGGGAAGTGGCTTTGCCGTCAATGACCAGGAACTGAAAATTCTTGCATCCAAAGCATTTTCCTATACAAATCAGATACTTGTGGAAGAATCGCTTAAAGGATGGAAGGAGATTGAATATGAGGTTGTAAGGGATAAATACGACAATTGTATCACTGTCTGCAATATGGAAAACTTCGATCCCCTTGGGATCCATACCGGGGAAAGTATTGTTGTTGCTCCGTCCCAGACCCTGACTAACAGTGAATATCACAAGCTGAGAGAACTTTCTATAATTATAATCAGGCATATAGGTGTTGTCGGCGAATGTAATGTTCAGTATGCACTTGCTCCTGATTCTGATGATTACCGTGTTATTGAAGTTAATGCAAGGTTGTCCAGATCCAGTGCACTTGCCTCAAAAGCAACAGGTTATCCTCTTGCATTTATAGCAGCAAAGCTTGGAATAGGATATGGCCTTCATGAGCTTAAGAATTCTGTCACAAAAAATACATCAGCATTTTTCGAACCGGCTCTTGATTATATTGTATGCAAAATCCCGCGATGGGATCTCGATAAGTTCAAAGGAGTCTCCCATGCCATCGGAAGCAGTATGAAGAGTGTCGGTGAGGTTATGTCAATAGGGAGAACCTTTGAAGAGGTCATCCAGAAAGGCTTAAGAATGATCGGGCAGGGAATGCACGGCTTTACGGGGAACCGGGATCTCAGCTTTAAGGATATTGAAAAAGAGCTATCCGAACCAACCGATATGAGGATCTTTTCAATTTCTGAAGCACTTGAAAAAGGGATGTCGGTCGACAGAATTTATGAACTTACTAAAATCGATAAATGGTTCCTTTATAAGCTTAAAAATATTATTAATATCAAAGATGAGCTTTGTAAATACAAAACCATAGAAAGCTTACCCGCAGAGTTTCTTTCCCATGCTAAAATATACGGGTTCAGCGATTTTCAGATAGCCAGGCATGTGCTCAGGTCAGGTCCGGGACAAATTAACGACGATCTGATGAAAGTAAGAAGCTACAGAAAATCACTTGGAATTATCCCCTATGTAAAACAAATTGATACACTGGCTGCAGAATATCCTGCAATTACAAACTACCTCTATCTTACTTATAGTGCATCGGAGCACGACATAATATATGAAAATGACAGGAAATCTGTAATTGTCCTTGGATCAGGAGCATACAGGATTGGTTCAAGTGTTGAGTTCGACTGGTGTTCGGTTAATGCCATCGATACAATAAAAAAGGAAGGTTTCAGGTCAATAATGATTAATTATAATCCAGAGACTGTAAGTACAGATTATGATATTTGTGACAGACTTTACTTTGATGAACTTACCTTCGAAAGGGTATTGGATATCATTGAGCTTGAGAACCCGGCAGGTGTTATTGTATCAGTTGGTGGCCAGATCCCGAATAACCTTGCGATGAAGCTTTATAAAGAAAAGGTACCGGTGCTTGGCACTTCGCCTGTATCTATCGACAATGCTGAAAACCGGCATAAATTCTCCAGGATGCTCGATGACCTTTCTGTTGACCAGCCCAGATGGAAAGAATTATCTGCTATTGAAGATATTTTTGAATTTGTTGACAGGATAGGATTTCCTGCCCTGATAAGGCCATCCTACGTCCTTTCTGGTGCGGCGATGAACGTTGTTTCAAATAAGAATGAACTGAAACATTATCTTGAACTGGCAGCGAGAGTATCAAAACAGTATCCTGTTGTAGTCTCGGAATTTATTGAAAATGCCAAGGAAATAGAGATTGATGCAGTAGCCAGAGATGGTGAAATAATTGCTTATGCAATTAGCGAACATGTGGAATTTGCCGGAGTACATTCGGGTGATGCCACAATAGTTTTTCCTGCCCAGAAAATATATTTTGAAACTGCCAGGCGTATAAAACGTATCTCACGGCTGATTGCAAGGGAGCTGAATATATCGGGCCCATTCAATATTCAGTTCCTTGCCAGGGACAACGACATTAAAGTCATTGAATGCAACCTTAGGGCAAGCCGTAGTATGCCCTTTGTTTCAAAAGTGTTGAAAATCAATCTTATTGAGCTTGCAACAAAGGTGATGCTGGGTGTTCCTTCCGAAAAGCCTCATAAATCGGTGTTCGATCTTGATTATGTCGGTGTCAAAGCGCCCCAGTTCAGCTTTTCACGTCTGGCTAAAGCCGATCCGGTCCTTGGAGTTGATATGTCATCGACAGGCGAGGTTGGTTGTATAGGAGAAGGTTTCTATGAGGCAATATTAAAAGCGATGTTTTCAGTTGGCTATAGAGTCCCGAAAAAGAGCATACTTCTTTCAACTGGTCCTGCCCGTTCAAAAGTGGAGCTTCTTAACAGTGCCAGAGCGCTGATTGAAAAAGGACATAAGCTTTATGCCACAAGAGGCACCCAGCAGTTCCTGAAGAATGCCGGAGTTGAAGCACATGTAGCTTTCTGGCCTGATGAAAACAAATCACCAAACACTATTGAGCTAATCAGGAACCGGGAAGTTGATCTTGTTGTGAATATTCCCAAAAACCTGAGTGAATCTGAACTTGATAACGACTATTCAATAAGAAGAAATGCTGTTGATTATAATGTCCCTCTCCTGACTAATGCAAGGCTTGCAAGTGCCTTTATCCTTGCTTTTTGCCGCTTGACTGAAAACGACCTGGAAATAAAAAGCTGGGATGCCTATAAGTAAAAGGGGGATCTAACCTCATCCCCCTGGCTCCCTTCTCCTAAAAGAGAAGGGGGTAAACTTCATAATGACAATGATTTAACCCCTCTCTCCTGGGAGAGGGTTGGGGAGAGGCAAAACATAAGAGAGGATGGCAGAGTGAAACAAAATGATAAATCTATGAATCTGTTAAGTCTATGGTGAAAAATAAATATCAGAAATTTCAAACATTATTAAAATGATAATCATTCGTAAAGCCAATCCTTCTGACGCACCAACAATAATCGATTTTCAGCAGAAAATGGCATTGGAGACCGAAAAGATGACTCTTGAACCTGAAACAGTAACCAAAGGGGTAAATGCTGTTTTCCTGGATAACTCCCGTGGACAATATTTTGTTGCTGAAACCGGCGGCAATGTTGTTGCCTCACTTCTTATTACTTATGAATGGAGCGACTGGCGGAATTGCAATGTCTGGTGGTTTCAGTCGGTCTATGTCCTGCCAGATTACCGTCGGCAGGGTATATTCAGGAAAATGTACACACATGTCAGGACAAAGGCTGAAGAACAGGGAATTGCCGGACTCCGGCTTTATGTTGAAACAAATAATGCCAGGGCAAAGAAAACCTATGAGGCTCTTGGAATGAGTAGTGAACATTATTCTTTCTATGAATGGATGAGGAAATAGCAAATGCACTGGCTGCCCGTTATATTGATTCTCCCCTATTTCTGTCTGCTTCTCAGAATATACAGAAACCTCTTAAAAATCAAATCATTTAAATCCGGTTCCGATCCAAAAATATTTGTGTCAGTTGTTGTTGCCTGCCGTAATGAGGAAAAATATCTTCCCTCCTTGCTTAACGATATTTCAGTTCAGGATTATCACCCTGATTTATTCGAATTAATAATAATTGATGATAATTCTTCTGACAGAACTTTTAACCTGGCATCTGAATTTAAAGGGATTAAAAACATTAAAGTAATTAAGAATGACGGGAAAGGAAAGAAGCATGCAATCCGGACGGGAGTGAATTCTTCCGCGGATGATTTTATTATCTTAACTGATGCTGACTGCCGTATGGGAAAAGCGTGGATAAAGACTATAGCATCATTTTTTGATGATAAGAAACCGGAATTGATAATTGGTCAGGTCATTTTACTTAGCAAAACAGGCTTTCTTAACAGGTTCCAGGAGCTTGAATTCCTCAGCCTGCAAGGTGTCACTGCCGGAACTGCGGTGACCGGTAATCCGGTCATGTGCAATGGAGCAAATCTGGCTTTCACGAAAGGAACTTATCATAAATATTCGGATAATCTCCATGATGAGCTGGTCAGTGGTGATGATGTTTTCCTCCTTCATAGCATAAAAAGAGATCCGGAAAATAAAATTATGTGGCTCGAATCTCAAAAGGCAATCGTATCTTCCGTGGCTTCAGAAAATCTATGTTCATTTTTAAGGCAGCGGGCCAGATGGATATCAAAAGCGGGAGCTTATAATGACAGATCCACACAGGTACTTGCAATTGTAACATTTGTTACAATTCTGTTTCAGGTAATTCTCCTGATCGCAGGGCTATTTAATCCGATTTTTCTGGTGATTTTCCTGGCAGTTTTCCTTTTAAAATCGGTCCCGGACTTTCTGATTTTGCAAAATTCTACTTCAAGATATGGCAAAAGAGACCTGATGAAATGGTTTCTTCCTTCACAGCTCATTTATCCTTTTTATGTAATTTTTGTGGTTCTCTGGTCAGTTTTTCCTGCCAAAAGGGATGATTTTAATTCCCCATCTCCGAAAGGAATTTAATTCTCATCAGCCTGATCTCCTCCTCTTCAAATTCACTTCCAAGCTCCTTAATAGCATCTTCAAGAGAATCGGATTCAGCCTCTTCCCTGAAATATGAATAAATATCATGCTGACGTTCCTCATCAATCATCATGTTAATATAATAATCGAGGTTAATTCGTGTACCGGAATTTACTATTGCTTCGATTTCGGAAATCAGTTCTCCCATCTCAAGTCCTTTGGCTTCCGCAATATCCTCAAGAAGTCTTTTCATATCAATACTCTGGATGATATAGACCTTAATTCCTGATTTATTAACAACTGATTTAACGACCATGTCGAGTGGCCGGATAATTTCCTTCTCTTCAACATATTTTTTTATGATCTCTACAAATTCTGCACCGTAACGCTGGGCTTTACCAGCTCCAACACCTGATATATTCTGAAGCTCATCAAGGGTTATAGGGTATTGGATTGCCATATCTTCGAGTGAAGGATCCTGAAATATTACAAAAGGGGGTACATCTTTTAGTTTTGATATTTTTTTCCTCAGATCTTTCAGGATACTGAATAGCTCTTCATCAACTGCGGCTGTTTTTGCACCGAATGCGTTTTCCTCATCAGCTGTATCAGCATAATCGTGATCTTCCGCAAGCATAAAGGAACCAGGATTCTCAAGGAATTCCATTCCTTTCTGAGTGACTTTTAAGAGTCCGTAATTCTCAATATCCTTTGTGAGAAACTTGGCTATCAGTGCCTGCCTGATTACCATATTCCAGAATTTCTCATCCTTGTCTTCACCTAATCCGAAGAATTCGAGTTTATGATGCTTGTATGATTTTATTGCAGAAGTGATTTTTCCTGCAAGGATATTAGCAATATGATCAGCTTTGAATTTCTCCTTAACTGCAAGGATCGTTTCCAAAACATTCACAACAGATTCACTGCCTTCAAATTGTGATTTAGGATGAAGGCAATTATCGCAGGCTTCGCAGTTTTCTTTCGGATACTCCTCTCCAAAATAATGAAGCAAAAGCTTCCTGCGGCACACTGAAGATTCAGCATAAGAAACAGTTTCAAGAAGGAGCTGCTTTCCGATCTCCTGTTCGGCAATCGGTTTCCCCTGCATAAATTTCTCAAGCTTCATTATATCTTTGTAGCTATAATATGCTATGCAATTCCCTTCACCTCCGTCACGGCCTGCACGACCTGTCTCCTGGTAATAGCCTTCAAGGCTCTTTGGTATATCGTAATGAATAACGAATCTTACATCAGGTTTGTCAATTCCCATGCCGAAAGCAATTGTTGCAACGATTATATCTGCATCTTCCATCAGGAATTTATCCTGATTCAAAGTTCTCGTAGCTGAATCCATTCCCGCATGGTAAGCAAGTGCTCTGATGCCATTTACTTTTAATACTTCAGCCATCTCTTCAACCTTTTTACGGCTTAGGCAATAGATTATACCTGATTTTCCTGAGTTGTTCTTTATAAACTTGATGATCTCCTTGGTTACATCCTGCTTTGATTTAACTTCATAATAAAGATTTGGTCTGTTAAAGGACGATTTAAAAATATCAGCCTCCAGAATCCCCAGGTTCTTCTGAATATCATGCTGAACCTTGGGTGTGGCAGTTGCTGTTAATGCGATAATCGGGGATCGTCCGATAGTGTCAATTATTGGCCTTATACGCCTGTATTCAGGTCTGAAATCATGTCCCCACTCAGAGATGCAGTGAGCTTCGTCGATTGCATAAAAAGAAATCCTGATGCCCTTGAGAAATTCTATGTTATCTTCTTTTGTAAGCGATTCAGGGGCGACATAAAGCAGTTTTGTCTTCTGGTTTATTACATCTTTTTTTACTCTTGTAATTTCCGATTTCGTGAGTGAAGAATTTAGGAAATGCGCAATTTCATCCTCGGTGCTGAAGTTCCGCATTGCATCAACCTGATTTTTCATAAGTGCAATAAGCGGAGAGATTACAATAGCCGTACCTTCCTCCATTACTGCAGGTAACTGGTAACAAAGAGATTTACCGCCACCGGTAGGCATAAGGACAAAGGTATCCCTCCTGGCCAGTACATTCTTTATTATCTGTTCCTGATTTCCTTTAAAGGTGTCAAAGCCAAAATACTTTTTTAAATAATCGCGTATTACAACATCGCTCACCATTTTTTACCCTGAATGATCATCTCAGATGACTGATATCTTATTATTTTATTACAGTCTAATAAAGTTAATAAATTTCTGAATCAAATAATAGTTTTATTTGATTATTAACAAAATTGATTGACTGAAATACAACTTATCATCAGATTGATATTGTTTTGCATAAGAAGATTTATCATCTTTACACGCTGAAATTTTAATCAATAATTCGTTTGTTCTGATGGCCTTTAATTGGAAAAAAGGAAAGAAGGGAGATGGCGAGATGTCATTTCTGGAACATCTTGAAGAATTGAGGTGGCATATAATACGTTCAATACTGGCCATTGTAATTCTGATGGTTGTTGCTTTCCTTTTCAAGAATTTCATTTTCGGCAATGTAATCCTTGCTCCGAAAGATCCTCAATTCATTACTAACCGGATTTTTTGTCAGCTTGGGCATTATTTAAGTGAGCGTTGGAGCATTATTAAAAATCCTGACCTGTTGTGTATCAATACAAAACAACTAAATCTCATTAGTATTAAAATGTCAGGGCAGATAACTACCCATATTACTGTCGCACTGGTTGCCGGTCTGATTCTTGCATTCCCTGTAATTATTTGGGAATTCTGGAAATTTTTCAAGCCGGCCCTTCATTCCAATGAAGCAAAATATGCAAGAGGGGCTGTTCTTTTTTCATCAGCACTTTTTTTCACAGGCGTCCTTTTCGGATATTATCTGCTGGCTCCGCTCTCCATCCATTTCTTAAGCTCTTACACTATAAGCCCTGATGTTGTTAATCAAATAAATATCAGATCTTATATCGGCACCCTCACATCAATCTGTCTCGCAACGGGACTCGTATTTGAGCTCCCGATAATAGCTTTTTTTCTTACCAGGATTGGTGTGATCACACCTGACTTCATGAGGAAATACAGAAAGCATGCCATCGTTGTGATTTTTATTGTTGCTGCAATTATCACACCGCCTGATGTCTTTTCCCAGATGCTTGTATGTATTCCGCTTCTTTTGCTTTATGAAGTAAGCATTTTTATTTCCTGGCGGGTTATGAAAAGAAAAGAAAAAGATCATTCTGATTTTATGAAGGATGATACTTCCTTCAATACCGAAAATGCAACAACATAAATTCTGAAATGAAACTATATACCGAAAACCTTGTAAAGAAATATCGTAACCGGACAGTTGTGGATCATGTTTCTATCGAAGTGGAACAGGGTGAAATTGTCGGTCTGCTTGGCCCTAATGGCGCAGGCAAAACCACCTCCTTCTATATGATTGTCGGATTAATAAGACCAAGAGAAGGCAAAATATTCCTGGATGAAGAAGAAATAACCACCTTGCCTGTTTATAAACGTGCACGCAAAGGTATCGGATATCTTGCGCAGGAGGCTTCTGTTTTCAGAAATCTTTCGGTAGAAGATAATTTACGTGCGGTTCTTGAATTATCTGGATTCACAAAAGAAGAGCAGGCCACAAGAGTTGAAACGCTGCTGAATGAATTTGGTCTCCAGAAAATCAGGAAAAATAAAGGAATTCAGCTTTCCGGTGGTGAGAGAAGACGCACAGAAATAGCAAGAACACTGGCATTGAAACCAAAATTTATTTTGCTTGATGAACCTTTTGCAGGTGTTGATCCTATCGCTGTTGAAGATATACAAAGTATTGTATCTCATTTGAGAAGCAAGAATATTGGTATTCTTATAACCGACCATAATGTTCATGAAACTCTTTCTATTACCGATCGTGCTTACCTCCTCTTTGAAGGGAGAATACTGAAATCAGGCACTTCTTCACAACTGGCTGAAGATGAACATGTAAGAAAAGTATATCTGGGTAAGAACTTCGAACTCCGCAGGTAATCCCGTCTGTTTGTTTTTATGGTTATTTTCAATACTTTTGCGTGGATTTTAGCGCGGATGTGTCGTAATTGGTAGCCGAGCAAGACTTAGGATCTTGTGTCTTAATGACGTGGGGGTTCGAGTCCCTTCATCCGCACAAACATGACAAACCGCCTCTAACCTCTTTAACAGTGCGTTTTGGCGGTTTTTTAAATAAAAAATAAACCATAATTAATATGAATATCAACAGAGAAAACATAGACGATCTGAATGCCGTTCTGAAAATAAAAATCGAAAAAAACGACTATGAAGAGAAAGTTGATAATGTATTGAAGGATTATCGTAAAAAGGCAAACATCAAAGGATTCAGACCAGGAATGGTGCCATTCGGACTTATCAAAAAAATGTATGGCAAAGCCGTGCAGATTGATGAGATCAATAAAATTGTCACGGAAAACATTCAGAAATACCTTACCGACGAAAAACTTGAGATACTCGGAGACCCTCTTCCAAAAAGGGACGAACAGGAAAAAATTGACTTTGACGCACAGGAGGAATTTACTTTCTCCTTTGAATTGGGATTGGCTCCTGCTGTTGATTTGAAAATCAGCAAGAAAAATAAAGTAAACCTTTATGAAATCAAAGTCGATGACAAAATGAAAAACGACTATGTCGGTAACTATACCCGGCGGTTTGGTGAATTCAGGAAAGCAGATGTAACGGAGGATAAAGATATACTGAAAGGCAAAATTGAGGCAATAGATGAAAGAGGTGATCTTATTCCTGAGGGTGTATCTGCTGAAAGCACAACCCTTGCCATTGACGTTATTAAGGATAAAAAGATAAAAAAAGGATTCATAGGCAAAAATGAGAATGATACTATCGATTTTGATATTAAAAAAGCATTCCCGAACGATAACGAAATAGCCGGCCTGTTAAAAAAGAAGAAAGAAGAAATTGAAAATATTAAAGGTAAGTTCAGATTTACGATCAGCGAGATAACTAGATTTCATCCTGCAGATATCGGAACAGAGCTCTTTAACAGGATATACGGAGAAGGTGTTGTTAGCACTGAAGAAGAATTTATGAAGAAGATTGAAGAGGAGATTACTTCCAGCCTAAAGCGGGAAAGCGAGTTTAAAATGATGCAGGATATTAAAAAACTTGCGCTTGAAAAAACAGACTTTAATCTTCCTGAGGAATTCCTGAAGAAATGGCTTCTGAAAGTAAATGAAAAAACCACACAGGAGCATGTTGACAAAGAATTCGGTAACTTCACACAAGATCTTAAATGGCAGCTCATAAGAAATAAAGTGGCAAAAGACAACGGAGTAAAGATTACAGAGGAAGAACTGCAGAAAGAGGCTGAGAAGGTTACCAGGTATCAGTTTCAGCAGTATGGATTATTCTATACCACTGATGAACAGATATCCAATTATGCCAAAGAAACCCTCAAGAGAGAAGAAGACGCTAAAAGAATAGCCGATAAAATACTGGATGATAAAGTTTTAGCGCATTTGAAAGAGCTTGTCAAAGTTGAAGAAAAGAGCGTAACCGTAGAAGAATTCAATAAACTTTTTGAAGAGCCTCCTGTAAATCAATGATAATTTTAAATTTTATATCTTTGTTCCTTAATTTCAAGACAATAGAAAAATGAATAATATTAACGATTTTGGTAAATATGCAAGGAGCAAGCGTGGAATCAGCACCCTGACCCTTCACAAGTATGCTTCAGTCATGGGAAGTTATATTTCTCCCACAATCATAGAGGAAAGACAATTAAATGTTGCTTCCATGGATGTCTTCTCCCGTCTGATGATGGACAGGATCATTTTCCTTGGCTTGCCTATCGACGATTACGTAGCGAATATTATTCAGGCACAGCTTCTCTATCTCGATTCATCCGATCCGGGGAAAGATATCCAGATCTACTTCAATACTCCGGGGGGATCCGTTAATGCAGGACTGGGAATCTACGATACTATGCAGTACATTTCTGCCGACATTGCAACTATCTGTACCGGAATGGCTGCCTCAATGGGAGCAGTCCTTCTTACAGCAGGAACAAAAGGGAAAAGATCTGCCCTGAAACACTCAAGGATAATGATCCATCAACCGGCAGGTGGATTTGAAGGCCAGGCATCAGATATCGAGATCCAGGCTCGCGAAATTATAAAGATTAAAAAAGAGCTTTACGAGATAATCGCATTACATTCCGGGAACTCTGTTGAAAAAGTTGAAAAAGACTCTGACAGGGATTACTGGATGACATCCCAGGAAGCAAAAGATTATGGGATGATCGATGAAATACTTAAGAAAAACGATCGTTAGGATAAGATGGATAAATGTTCATTCTGCGGCAGAACAAAGAAAGAGGCCAACATACTTATTGCCGGTCTCGAAGGTCATATTTGTGATCATTGCATTGAACAGGCCCACACTATTATGAACGAAGAGCTGGGTATTAAAAGAAATATCCAGCTCGACACAATTAACCTTCTCAAGCCCACCGAAATAAAGAATTTTCTCGACCAGTATGTTATCGGTCAGGATATGGCCAAAAAAATCATATCCGTTGCAGTATACAATCATTACAAAAGGTTAATGCAAAAACCGGATTCTGAGGATATTGAAATAGAAAAATCGAATATCATTCTGGTAGGCGAAACAGGAACCGGTAAAACACTCCTTGCAAAAACTGTGGCAAAAATGCTCCATGTGCCGTTTACAATTGTAGATGCCACTGTACTTACTGAAGCAGGTTACGTCGGTGAGGATGTTGAAAGCCTTCTGGTCAGATTGCTGCAAAATGCAGATTATGATGTTAAGGCAGCAGAAAAAGGAATTGTCTTTATTGATGAGATCGATAAAATAGCTAGAAAAGGAGACAATCCTTCAATAACCCGCGATGTATCGGGAGAAGGCGTACAGCAGGGGCTCCTGAAGCTTCTTGAAGGCTCAATAGTTAATGTACCACCACAGGGAGGCCGTAAACATCCCGAGCAGAAAATGATCCCCGTTGATACCAAAAATATACTATTCATCTGCGGAGGGGCATTTATAGGGATCGAAAAGAAAATAGCACAAAGACTTAATACTCAGATTGTAGGTTATGGCACATCAAAAATAAGGGACAAGTATGATAATGATAATCTGCTAAAATACATTGCTCCACAGGATCTGAGAGCCTATGGACTGATCCCTGAGATTATTGGAAGACTTCCGATTGTGACTCATCTTGATCCTCTTGACAAAAAAGCCCTTAGAGCAATTCTGACTGAACCGAAAAATGCACTTGTCAAGCAATACACCAAACTGTTTCAGATGGATAATATTGAACTGACATTTGCTGATGGTGTTCTTGATTTTATTGTCGACAAAGCAGAGGAATTCAAGCTGGGTGCGCGTGGACTAAGGTCAATATGCGAAGCTATAATGCTCGATGCCATGTTCGAAATGCCTTCAGTAGGTAAAGATGAGTTTAAGATTACCATTGATTATGCCAGCCGAAAACTTGAACGAATTGATATGACGGTGCTGAAAGCATCATAAAAAACAAACAGGGACGTTGCACACAACGTCCCTGTTTGTTTTTCACATCTTACGATGCCTGTGCTTTAACAAAATCTCTTTTACATCACCTCCCATTGTAATTGTTGCAACAGCATCACATTCTCCTGTTCCATAATCAACCATTATGGGATCCTTATCTTCTCTCTCAATTTTTACCACCCCACTGACAATAAACCTGCAAGCCCTTTTCCAGTGCAATGCGGTCATTATAATGTTGGTATAATCAACACCATTAATATTTACACCATTTGCAGTTCCTGTTATCAGACATTCATCATCCCAGATATTCCTTGTAAGCAATCCTGCAATCCATTCTTTCTGATGCTGAAATGACCTTTCTATTACAGTTTCATCCGGCAGAATAAGCTTTCCGCCGGTAAGCCTGACTGAAAAGACTAGGTGCTGGTTTTCGCTGTATCCGGTGTTTTCAAATTCCTTTGTACCCTCAACCTTAATCCCATTAAAGAAATAGTCATCAAAGGTGACAGTTTTTTTAGACCCTTTTTCCAGTCTTGGACCTGTCACTATAATTATTATCCTGCCTGATCTGGTATTATCATAAAATCCGGTGCAGCCGGTTCCGTAATCAACAGTTATGGTTTTAGGCCATATTCCGTCTGAAGGATGGGTTAATGTAACTGAAGGACATGAATCAGTGATGACAATGTCTGATTTTGTGGCATCACCTTTCTGAAATCCGTCAAGAATGATGTCAGCATTATCAACAGTGTTGAAAATATCATCAAAGACAGCATTACTTACAGCATCATCGTCTGCAAGATCAACGCTGCTCTGATCTATCCCGGTATCTTTTGTACATGCGGTAAATGTAAGTATTGCAATAGTTGCAATAATCAGGAAAATCTTTGTTCTCATAAGTTCCATTTTTAAAATATTAATTCCGATTAACAATACATTAGATGCTGCCCGTAAAAAAAGGTTTAATCAGGTATTAAAGAAAGAAGGTGCATCAAAAAGACACCACCTCCCCCTGACACTTCGGTCAGGGACGGGTTGGTTTATATGACTTTTGAGACAGCCTCTTGTTAGCAATAATAATAAAATAAAATCATGAACCACAGAGCGGTTCCACAAATTATTTACCTGGAGTTTTTTTCGTAAATAATGTATGTATATGGAATATCATTTTTATCTCCGGCTTTATAATCTTCTTTATCAATGATCTTCCAGTCTTTCGGATCTATTTTGGGGAAGAATACATCTGCCGGAGCTTTTTTATGAACCCGGGTTAGATAAAGCCTGTCAGCGTGCGGCATAAACTGCCGGTATATACTTCCTCCTCCTATTATAAAGATCTCTTCTCCTTTTTCGCATTTGCTCAATGCATCGTCAATCGAGTACGCTGTAACGGAACAATCGATACATTCCCCCGGTACATCAGTAATAACGATGTTCTTACGTCCCGGAAGAGGTCTTTTAGGCAACGATTCCCATGTTTTCTTACCCATGATAACAGTTTTACCGTAAGTCAGCTTTTTAAACCGTTTCATATCTTCCGGGATATGCCACAGAAGTTTATTATCTTTTCCAATTCCAAGATCTTCCGAGACGGCAGCAATAATTGAAATCATACAATCAGTTATTATACGGAAATTTCTCCTTTTATGTGAGGATGGGCAACGTAATCAGTCAGCCTGAAATCGTCATACCTGAAACTAACAATGTCAGTAACATTAGGATTTATTACCATACCCGGCAGAGGATAAGGTACTCTTGTCAGTTGAAGTTTGACCTGTTCCAGATGATTAAGATAGATATGTGCATCGCCCAGGGTATGAACAAATTCTCCTGGTTTTAATCCTGTAACCCGTGATACCATCAATGTCAACAGGGCATAGGATGCAATATTAAAAGGCACCCCGAGAAAAATATCACAACTTCGTTGATACAGCTGGCATGACAATTTCCCCCCTGCAACATAAAACTGGAACATCAGATGACAAGGAGGAAGGGCCATTTTTTCAAGTTCTCCTACGTTCCATGCGCTCACAATCAGGCGCCGCGAATCAGGGGTCCTTTTAATGGATTCGATTACGGATGACAGCTGGTCAATTTTCCGGCCATCTTTAGCAGGCCATGAACGCCACTGGTATCCATATACCGGACCAAGATTGCCATCCTTATCCGCCCACTCATTCCATATTTTCACTCCATTATCATTCAAATACCTGGTATTTGTATCACCTGAGATAAACCAGAGCAGTTCGTGAATAATCGATTTAAGATGGAGCTTCTTTGTAGTTAACAATGGGAAACCATCTTCCAGGTTAAATCTCATCTGGTATCCAAAAACACTTATTGTACCTGTACCTGTTCTGTCGCGTTTCTCGGTTCCGTTCTTCAGTACATGACTTAGAAGCTCAAGATATTGCTTCATTCTCTGAAATAATAAAATTGATTTATTTTGGTGATACCCTGGCCACCCAGCCACCTCCGGGTGCAAGATCTATTTTTATTTTTTCACCCGATTTAACACTTGATTTCAAATGCTTATAATCCTGAGCATGTCTGTCGGCATTTATTCCATCCTGGAATATTTCTATTATAAACTCACCTTCAGGAAGGAATGACAGATCAAGTTCCATTTCGCGTTTATTCCAGTCTGTCAATGCTCCGATAAACCAGTCAGTGCCTGACCGTCTTGCCAGAAGCAGATAATCACCAACTTTTCCTTCAAGAACTTTCAGATCATCCCATACAACAGGTATTTTGACTATGAAATCGGTGCATTCCTGTTCTTTCATATAGTTTGAAGGAGAGTCGGAAAGCATCTGCAACGGACTTTCAAATATTACATATAATGCCATCTGGTGAACTCTTGTTCCCTGGCTTGCCGGTCGTGTAAACTGCGGATTGAAGTTGGCTCTGTCCATATTGATCATCGCACCCGGAGTATAGTCCATCGGACCTGTTACCAACCTTGTAAAAGGAAGTATCACATCATGTTCAGGTGTTATATCCTTGCTCCACTTGCTGTTTTCCATTCCCCTGACACCTTCCCTAGTAAGTGCGTTTGGGTAAGTACGCCCTAAACCATCCGGCTTGTACGAACCATGGAAATCGATAAGAAGATGATGATCAGCAGTTTTCTGTGCTGCCTCAGGATAAAAATTAACTACTTTCTGATCATCTCTTTGCATAAAATCTACTTTGACTCCCTTTACTCCCCATTTTTCATACAGGGCGACAGCTTCGTCAATCCTGTCCCAAAAAGTTTTCCAGACAACCCACAGGATAACTCCTACATTTTTACTTTGAGCATACTGGCATAATTCCGGGACATCAATTGACGGAATTGATTCCAGAACCGTTCCGGTCTTGTACCATCCTTCATCAAGAATGATATATTCAATACCGTTTTTTGAAGCAAAATCGATATAATATTTATAAGTATCGTTATTTATTCCTGCCCTGAAATCTACTCCGTAAACATTATTTGCATTCCACCAGTCCCATGCAACCTGTCCTGGTTTTATCCATTTCGTATCGGCAATTTTATTAGGTGCGGCAAGCTTGAATACGAGATCACTTTCGAGAAGCTGGCCATCATTACCGGCAATTACAAATACCCTCCAGGGGAAACTCCTTGTCCCTTTCGTTTTAGCAATATAATCTTTTGTCGCTGTAACTAACAGATCACGATCCCTTCTGAGCTCTTCTGCATCAGGATATTGAGGATAAATACCTGTAAGCTTGCCCGAACCGGCTCCCTTCAGCCACATTCCCGGGTAGTCTTCAATGTCCGACTCTGTGAGTAAAACGCTTACATCATTTATTTTGAAAAGGGTGGGTAAACTTGCAAGATGTTTGTCACTAATAGTATCGAGTGAGGTATAAATAAATAGTCTTTCGTTATGCGACATGAAGCTCTCCTCAAGAGGATACCATGCATTTGAACCGGCAGGGAACTGAAGATCTGAAATTTCACTCTTGACAATAATTTCATCCTTCATAAAAGTCTCAAATCTGTATGCGACACCATCATTGTAAGCTCTGAACTGAATTGCAAAACCTGACCTGAAAGCAATTACCAGGATGTTACAATTATCGGTTATCCTGGATCTTTTATTAGCAATAACAGGTTCCAGGATTTGGTTGAGTTTGCCGGGGGTCGCCTTTTTGATGGTTTCGTTTATTCCCAGCACTCTATTGTTTTCAAGAACCATACCGGTTTTAACGGAGGTAATAATTTCTTTACCCTCGTATGTCACAGACCATTTCAGATCAGTTCCTGCATTTATGGTCATTACAATTTTACCGTCAGGAGAGCTGACTTTGTAATCCTTTGCTAAAGAATAGTTTACTGTTAATAACAGTAAAAATATCACCAGAAAGATGCGTTTCATTTTTCTATATTTGTTTTATAAATTGATTTTTGCTGTAAAGAGCAAATAGTATTTTCAAACTGCACACAGAGGTGCATAAAATACAAACCGGTCAGGGTTTTTTCTTCTTCCGTTTTTCAATTTCATCTCTGATTGCAGCAGCCCGTTCGTAATCTTCTGTCTTAACTGCTTCATCTATCATTTTGTAGAGTTCTTCGTCAGTATACGTTCCATATTTGTGGCCACCCTGTTCAAATAAATTTTCAGGCTCATTTGAAGAAATAGCTTCAGCATCGGAGGGATTAATTGTCAATTGTGCCTTTTCAAGGATATCTTCACTTATGTATATCGGACATCCAAATCTTAAAGCTATTGCAACAGCATCCGAGGTTCTGCTATCAATTGAATCTTCCTTTTTTCCGTTGTTGCAGATAAGTTTGGAAAAGAAAACTCCCTCCTCCAGTTTATATATCATTACTTCAATTACTGCAATATTAAATTCATCTGCAAATTTTTTAAAAAGGTCATGCGTCAGCGGTCGTGGTGGCTCCAGATTCTCAAGTTTAATTACAATAGCCTGTGCTTCAAAACCACCGATAATAATAGGTATTCTTCTCTCTCCGTTTTCTTCAATCAATAATAACGCATAAGCCCCTGACTGAGTTTGGCTATAAGATATGCCCAACACTTTAAGTTTTATTCTCTTCATATCAAATCTTTATGCGCCGGATAAATGCCTTGTATCAGACAAATATAAAGATAATAGAGTAACAGTACAGTTAAGTGAAACCTTTTTTTTCAACAGTCAATACCTTATCCTGGTACTTTACTTTCTCATTATTTCATGAAATCTGAGTCTATAAATCAATCTTTCATAACATAGAACAATAACAATTAAAAAAATCCCTGTATTGGTTTGTAAATTACCTATTTTGTATATCTTTGCAGTCCGAATTTGGATTAATCCGCCAGGGCTTTTGGAAGATGTGTGATTTTTAAAAATCATATGCGCCTTACGGAGTAACATTAAAAAATAGAACATGTACGCAATCGTAGAAATTGCAGGCCAGCAATTTAAAGTTGAAGAAGGAAAAAATATTTTTGTCCACCGGCTGGATATTGAAGAAGGAAAAAAAATTGAATTCGATCAGGTTCTTTTGCTTGAAGAAGATGGCAAAATTGCTGTCGGAGAACCAACAGTCAAAGATGCCTTTGTAGAAGGAAAAGTCATTAGCCAGGTAAAAGGGGATAAGGTGATTATCTTCAAGAAAAAAAGGAAAAAAGGTTACAGGGTAAAAAATGGTCACCGTCAGAACTTTACAAGGGTTGAAATAGTCAGCATTAACGGAAAAACCACTCCAAAGAAAGCAACAGTTAAAAAAGAAGTAGCTGCAGTCACCAAAGAATCTGCCGGAGAGAAAAAAGAAATTGAGAAAAAGCCTGAAACTAAGAAACCGGCATCTAAAAAGACAGAAAAAAAAGAGGTTGAGGCAAAAAAACCTTCAGTCAAAAAGGTAACCGAAAAGAAACCTGCTGAGAAAAAAACAGTTACAAAAAAACCTTCTAAAGGGAAAGCTTAAAGAACGATCTATAGTAAAATATAAAATACAAAACCATGGCACACAAGAAAGGGGCAGGCAGTTCGCGTAACGGTCGCGATTCACAAAGCAAACGGCTGGGTGTGAAGCTCTTCGGAGGACATATAGCCAAATCAGGCAATATTATTGTTCGCCAGAGAGGTACAAGACATAATCCTGGTCTCAATGTCGGAATGGGAAAAGACCATACTCTCTTTGCACTTACCGACGGAGAAATTGAGTTTAAAAAGAGAAAAGATGACAGGATCTATGTGTCGGTTAAACCGGTAAGTAAATAAGCAAATTTCAGATATCCTGACTCCCGAAATTCTTTTTTGTTACAGAAAAGCATTATCGGGAGTTTTTAATAATTTTACAGCAGGCCTTTTTCAGCCTGCTTTTTTATTAACCATATATTAATTATGCTGACAATAAACCTTATCCGCGAAAAGAAAGATTTTATTATTGAACGTCTTAAAGTAAAGAACTTTGAAGCTGAAGAGATTATCAGTAAAATCCTGTTACTCGATTCATCACGCCGTGAAATACAGACGAAAACAGATATGATGCAGGGCGAATTGAACCGCATCTCCAAAGAAATCGGAACTTTGATGAAAGAGGGAAAGGAAACCGAGGCTAAAGCAGCAAAGGAAAGAACATATAAACTTAAGGAAGATATCAAATCCCTTTCCGATAAACTGATACCTGTAGAAAATGATTTACGAAATGAAATAATACAGTTACCCAATCTGCCTCATGAATCTGTTAATCCGGGACATGGAGCTGATGATAATGTAAAGGTAAGAGAGGGCGGTAAAATTCCACTTATTCCTGACACAGCTCTTCCGCACTGGGATCTGATCAAAAAATATGATATTATTGATTTCGAAATGGGAATCAAACTAACCGGTGCCGGATTTCCGGTATACAAAGGTAAAGGAGCCAAACTTGAAAGAGCGCTTATCAGTTTCTTTCTTGACGAAGGTGAAAAAGCAGGATATACTGAAGTATTACCTCCGATAATGGTTAACGAGGATTCAGGTTTTGGAACCGGGCAGCTACCCGACAAAGAGGGACAAATGTATCATGCTACACTGGATAATTTCTATCTTATCCCTACTGCTGAAGTCCCTGTAACCAATATTTACAGGGACGTTATTCTTAATGGGGATGATCTGCCAGTAAAGAATATTGCATATACGCCTTGTTTCCGGAGAGAAGCAGGCTCATGGGGAGCACATGTAAGAGGACTTAACCGTCTCCACCAGTTCGACAAAGTTGAAATTGTCCGGATCGCACACCCCGATCATTCCTATGAATCTCTCGATGAGATGGTCAGCCATGTGGAAGGCCTGGTAAAAAAACTTGCTCTTCCATACCGGATAATGAGGCTTTGCGGAGGGGACATGTCGTTCACATCATCCCTGACTTACGATTTTGAGGTATGGTCTGCTGCCCAGAAAAGATGGCTGGAGGTCAGCTCAGTTTCCAATTTTGAAGCATTCCAGGCCAACCGTCTGAAGTGCAGATTTAAAGATAAAGGAGATAAACAGACCCGGCTTGCTCATACACTTAACGGCAGTGCCCTGGCATTACCCAGAATTGTTGCAGCTATCCTTGAAAATAATCAGACTGAGTCAGGAATAAAGGTTCCTGATGTGCTGGTTCCTTATACTGGTTTTGTTCTGATCAATTAAGAGTATCTATGATTTCTTACTGCTTAAGAAGACGCAAAAAGAAGTAAGAATAAAGAACAAACGAATAGCGAATTAAGAAGTACAAAAATTCTGCATTCAAAATTCGAATGTTCATTGTTCTTACTTCAAAAAAACAATGGAAAAGACCCGTCAATCCTATATATATGCCCTGCTGGCAATTTTTTTCTGGTCGACAGTACCCACTGTATTTAAAATAAGTCTCAGTGCCCTGGATATCATGCCTGTGCTAACCATTGCATCCTTTACATCTGCAATGGTTTTGTTAATAATTATGGCAGCAGGTAAAAAAACTGGTCTTATCAGGAAAGCCACATGGAAGGAACTTTTAAGGTCAGCCCTTCTGGGACTGATAAATCCTTTTCTATATTATATCATACTGTTCAAAGCTTACCAGCTGCTTCCGGCACAGGTTGCACAACCTTTGAATATGATCTGGCCGATAATTCTTGTATTCCTCTCTGTGCCTATCCTGGGGCAGAAGATAAAAAGCAAAAGCTTTATTGCACTTTTTATCAGCTTTGCAGGTGTCTATATCATATCTTCTCAGGGAAGACCATTCAATCCAGGTCAGTCAGATATTAAAGGGATACTCCTTGCGACAGGAAGTTCAATATTCTGGGCTGTTTATTTTATCCTCAATGTCAGGGATAACAGGGATGAAGCTCTGAAACTGTTCTTTAATTTCCTGTTTGGTACTGTTTATCTCATTGTAGCTATGATTATTACAGGTGACTGGCAGACAGAATACGGATTTAAGGGGGTAGCATCTTCAGTATATATCGGCGTTTTTGAAATGGGAATCACCTTTTATTTCTGGCTAAAAGCGCTTAAGATGGCTCCAACCACCGATATGGTCAGTAATCTTGTATATCTTGCTCCGTTTCTTTCCCTGTTTTTTGTACACTTTTTTATTCACGAACCCGTTTATTATACAACACCGATTGGTTTACTGTTAATCATCTCGGGGATTTATGTCCAGAACAGGAAAATCAGAACCGGTATTTAATAGTTATATTTGTACTTAAATTTTAAAAAGTCAGTCTTATTTGTTGCCAGTATTTGATATGAAAAAAATCTATATTATCATCCTGTTATTCATGGTTTTTATTACTTCCTGTAAAAAGGAAGAAGAGGTGCCATATACTACTGATGAGGCTGCCAGGGATTATCTCTTTGAGGCCATGAATGAATTATATCTCTGGTACGATCAAATGCCGGATGTGGTTAAAGAGGATTACAAGGATCCCTATGAACTTATGGATGCAATGAGGTATGAGACTCTTGACAGATGGAGCTTTGTACAAACCTACAATGAATTTGTAGCAATGTATAAGGGCAGTTTTGTCGGTCATGGAATAAGAATGGGCCTTGATCAGGAAAATAAAGTCAGGATTGTCCAGATATACAAGAATTCGCAGATGTATTTAAAAGGTGTACGCAGAGGATGGATCATAAAAAAAATTAATGGAACCGATCCGGCTCCGATTTTTATTGCTGGTGAATGGAACACTCGTTCCGAGTCAATAATTGGTCCTCCTGAGGCAGGAATTACTAATACCTTTCTTTTTCAAATCCCTGATGGCAGAGATTCCACAATTACAGCTACAAAATCTTCCTTTACTTTAAATACAGTCATTCATTGCGATACTTTAAATCTTAAATCAGACAAAACGGGCTATCTTGTTCTTGATCAGTTTATCCCGATTTCAAACCAGGAATTGGCTACTGCATTTGCATTTCTTAAACAGGAAAACATCGTCAATCTTATTGTGGATTTAAGATATAACACAGGCGGTGATCTGGGAGTTCTGACCAATATGGCAAGTTACATAGCCGGTTCAGCAAAATTCAGTACACCCTTTCTGAGATTTAATTATAATGACAAGAATTCCGCAGAAAATGAAATTTATAATTTCAAAAGTGTAGCATCTCCCCTGAATCTGAAAAAGGTGGTTGTTATCTGCACCAGATCAACTGCTTCTGCCAGTGAAGATCTGATCAACGGATTAAAACCACATCTGGATGTCATTTGCATTGGTGACACAACAAACGGCAAACCTGTCGGGATGCTGGGATTAGCATATAAAACAGATTATATGTTCTGGCCAATATGCTATTCAGTCGAGAATTCAGCTTATCAGGGTGATTTTTATGATGGATTCCCTCCTGAAAAATATGTTCCTGATGATCGTACACATGACTGGGATGACAGGAATGAGCTGTGTCTGAAGGAAGCAATCTATTATCTCGAGCATGGAAGTGTTTCGCCCAAAAGCATATACCTTTATCAGCCTTCCAAACAATTTGCAGAAAAACCTGAAAGGTTTAATGACGCAATTATAATTAATGAGCCTCTCAACAGGTAAAGTTTATTGAAACAAAAGATAAAAGAACGGATTATTCTTGGTATTGATCCCGGAACCAGCATTACAGGATATGGTGTTATTAAAGCCGCAGGGCAGGTTCCGCAGCTCATTACAATAGGTTCTATTGACCTGTCGAAGTTTGGTGATCATTATCTGAAGCTGAAGCATATTTTCGACAGGACTATCGGGATCATCGACGAATATCATCCTGATGAGCTGGCCATAGAAGCTCCGTTCTACGGGAAGAATGTACAGTCTATGCTTAAGCTGGGAAGGGCACAGGGAGCTGCCATTGCAGCAGCGTTAAGCCGGTCATTGCCAATATTTGAATATGCACCGCGAAAAATCAAAATGTCAATAACCGGACAGGGAGCTGCTTCAAAGGAACAGGTTGCTTCGATGCTGATGAAAATCCTTAATTTCAAAATAACAGAAATAAAACTCGATGCTACCGATGGTCTGGCTGCGGCATTGTGTCATTTCTACCAGTCAAATAATCCTGTCCAGAAAAAAAGTTATACAGGCTGGAAAGATTTCATGAACAAGAATCCTAAAAGAGTAAAATAAAATTACTCCGTTTCAGATTACTGCAAAAGCCAATGCTGCAACACTCACCCTGACTCCCTCTGTTTTAAGGAGTTCACTGGCACATGATTCAATCGTCGATCCGGTGGTAATTACGTCATCTACGAGCAAAATATGTTTACCTCTGATGATTTCAGTATCGGTGGTACTGAAAATACCTTCGACATTAGTCCATCTTTCATACCTGGATCTTTTCGTCTGGGTACCGGAAACTGATATTCTGGCAAGTGATGTGGTATCGACAGGCAATCCTGTAACAACAGAAATACCTTTCGAGATTGAGTCACTCTGATTAAATCCGCGAATGCGTTTTTTTGAGGGATGAAGAGGCACTGGAATTATCAGATCAATTCCCTCAGTAAAACCTGAATTCTTTAATATTAATCCATAAATCCTGCCAAGCTCATCTCCTATCTCCTTTATCCCTTTATATTTAAGACAATGAATGAGGTTTCTTATCCGGCTTCCCCTGTTGTAGAATGAAAAAGCCGCAGCCTTTTCAATTCTGCATCTTCCCCAGAATAGCTGTGCCACCGGATTATCATCCTCGAGATGGTAATTGGTCCTGGGTATCTGAATATAACACGCTGTACATATTAGTTTTTCATTCCTCAGCAAATGGTTACCACAGGCATAACAAAGCCGGGGAAAGAGAAGACTTATAAAATCATCCCACAGATCATAAATGAAATTCATGCAGCGAGCAGAATTATTTCTGTAAAGATAGGAAAAACTCTTCTTATCTTATTAATCCTCGTAATAGCTTATTTAGCCCCCCTTTAGAGCTTGTCCCGACCGAAGGACGGGAGGGGTTGGGGGGTCAGTTAAAGGACTACTTTCCCTCTGATTTTTTTTGCAATTTCCTTAAACTCTTCAGGAGTAAATTTAAGCTTGGGATTTCTAAAGTTTATGTCCTCCATGGAATCCATTGGTACAAGGTGAATATGGGCATGAGGTACCTCAAGACCCAGAACAGCAATACCGATACGATTACATGGTATAGCACACTTAATTGCTGCTGCAACCTTTTTTGAAAAAAGAATCATTCCAGACAGCTGATCATCATCCAGTTCAAATATGTAATCAACCTCGTTTTTGGGCACAACGAGAGTATGTCCAGCCTTCAAAGGGTTGATATCAAGAAAGGCAAAATATCTGTCATTCTCAGCGATTTTATAACAGGGTATCTCCCCTCTGATGATTTTCGTAAAAATAGTTGCCATGTCAATTTTACTTCAGTGAATTAGATCGAAATTGAAATAATCTCAAGAGGGATTATCCCTGAAGGGACTTTGATTTCTACTGTTTCACCAACTTTCTTCCCCATAAGGCCTTGTGCGATCGGTGAACTGACAGCAATTTTGCCAAGCTTAAAGTTTGCCTCACTTTCAGGAACAAGCTGATACTCCATGATGGTATTGTTCATCATGTTTCTGATCTTCACCTTATTAAGAATTCCGACAGTAGAAGTATCTATTTTGGTCTCATCTATAATTCTTGATCGTGCAACAACATCCTCGAGTTTTGCAATTTTAGCTTCAAGCATTCCCTGCACCTCCTTGGCAGCAGCATACTCTGCGTTTTCGGTAAGGTCCCCTTTATCCCTGGCATCCGCTAACATCTTGGATATCATTGGTCTCTCTACAGTCCTGAGATGCTCAAGCTCTTCTTTAAGTTTTTGAAGACCCTCTTCTGTCACATATAAAACCTCTGACATTGTTGCTCTAATATTTAAAAAAATAAGAAGAATCCCGGGGTTTCCGGAACTCTTCGTATCACAAATATATAAAATGTTTTAATTAACTACAAAAAAAATCCTGTAAATTAGTACTTTACATGTTTTATTCTGATTTTTTCTTTATCTCCTGTACTTTTTACCGGCTTTTTTCATACCCGATGCATTTTTTTTCTTTTTTGCCTTGACCGTGGCATCTGCATTTTTTCGGTTCTCCTTCATACGAGCCTGCACTTCAGGTGTTTGTATTTCTAAGAAATACTTTCGATTATCTTTAATAGAATTTGAATAATCCTGTTTATATTGTTTTTCTTTGGCTGCCTGTTTATTTTTCGCCTTCTCAACAGACCTGGGTTCTCTTATTTTTACATCTTTTGACCTTCCTCCGGGTGATTTGCGGCTTAAACTGCGTCCAGGATGCCTGGTAGGATATCGTTTAAAAGATTGTGCCTCACACACAGCTACAGAAAGAGAAAAAAGTAAAACAAACAATAAAAACTTTCTGATTGATAAATTATTCATTTCCGGAGATTTACAATAAATATTATCATGTCTCGTTACTTTTCCGGATGTAGTACTAATTTTGCATTATTAAATACTGCCGGGTGACAAAAACATCAAAAATAAAATATTTTTTTATTTCGCTCGCAATTGCCGCTTTTTTGAATTCCTGTGAAAGAAATAAAAATGATGTTATACCTGATGTTTATGTCAGCTTCGAAATGGATATCGGCGGTGATATTCTGTTTACCAATCTCTCCACAATAGGCAATCATGTTATTGTTACATCTCAAACCAACAACTGGGGTATTTATGCTGCCGGTTTTAATAATAACGGCATAATTATATACAGAGTTAATCTTGATGGACTTGCTCCGGAGTTTTACGCTTATGACCGGACATGTCCTCACGATTATGCCGTCAATGATCTAAGCGTAAAAGTCAACGTAGATTTCTTCCAGGCTATTTGCCCAAAATGCAGTACTTATTATGAGCTATCGGGAGGTGGTTATCCAAGTTCCGGTCCTGGGAAATACTATCTTAAAAATTATAAGACAAGTTACAACGGGAGATATCTAAGAGTGTGGAATTACTAAATCACCTTTACTTTACTCTCACCAAAAAAACCTTTGTGTAATAACAACGTATTAAAAAACGTTTTTTAATACGTTGATTTATTTTTTAAGCCCCTCTCCTTCAGGAGAGGGGTATGGGGTGAGGTAAATCAGAGCGTGGGTATGAGGTGAGTCAAATCAGAGTGTGAGTTTAGGCAGAGGTAAATTCTCAATACCTGTAATGTTCCGGTTTATACGGACCTTCGGGAGGTACCCCTATATAATCAGACTGTTCCTTTGTAAGCTTAGTAAGTTTTACTCCAAGCTGATCAAGATGTAACCTGGCAACTTCTTCATCAAGTTGTTTGGGCAACCTGTAGACACCTATTTTATAATTTTTCTTCCAGAGGTCTATCTGTGCGAGCGTCTGATTGCTGAATGAGTTACTCATCACAAAGGAAGGATGTCCTGTTGCACATCCGAGATTAACCAGCCTTCCTTCTGCCAGTATAAAAATTGCATGCCCGTCAGGAAATACATATTTATCAACCTGTGGTTTAATATTTATCTTCTTAATTCCTTTCAGGTTGTTAAGACCATCAATCTGTATCTCATTATCAAAATGGCCGATATTGCAAATGATAGCCTGGTCTTTCATTTTCTGCATATGATCGACTCTGATGATATCGCGGTTGCCTGTTGCTGTTACAAATATATTACCCTCTTCAAGTGAATCCTCAACTGTTTTAACTTCAAAGCCTTCCATAGATGCCTGAAGAGCGCAGATAGGATCAATTTCAGTAATAATAACCCTGGCTCCATAGGCTCTCATCGATTTTGCGCATCCTTTGCCTACATCACCATACCCACAGACAACAACCACTTTCCCTGCTATCATAACATCGGTTGCCCTTTTTATTCCGTCAGCAAGCGATTCCCGGCATCCGTAAAGGTTATCGAATTTTGATTTTGTTACAGAATCATTAACATTGATTGCAGGCACAAGTAATTCATTGTTTTCAAGCATCTGGTATAACCTGTGAACTCCAGTCGTTGTCTCTTCCGAAATCCCTTTAAGCTCTTTTACAGCCTTGTGCCATTTGTCCGGTTCTTTTCCCAGTATCTCTTTCAGTGTGGAAAGTATTATTGACTCTTCCCTGTTTGCAGGCTTTTTTTCAAGTAACGAAGGATCGTTTTCAGCTTTGTATCCCATGTGAACAATCAGTGATGCGTCCCCTCCATCATCTACAATTAAGCTCGGACCTTTACCATCAGGAAATGAAAGTGCCTGTGCAGTGCACCACCAGTATTCCTCCAGTGTTTCACCCTTCCATGCAAACACAGGAATCCCTTTTGCTGCTATTGCAGCAGCAGCATGGTCCTGCGTTGAAAAAATATTACAGCTTGCCCACCTTACATCAGCTCCCAGCTCAACAAGAGTTTCAATAAGAACTGCTGTTTGTATTGTCATGTGCAGGGAACCGGTTATTCTGGCGCCCTTCAGAGGTTTTTCAGAAGAATATTTCTTTCTGATAGCCAGAAGACCTGGCATTTCCTTTTCAGCTATTTCAATCTCCTTCCTGCCAAAATCGGCAAGAGAAATGTCTTTTACCCGGTATTGCATCTTATCAATAACTAATTCCATAAATAAACGATTTTCAGAATGCAAAGATAATAAAAAAAAACAGGCGTTCAGGTCAGCAATCGTATGGCTTGTTCTCTGTCAAGCTCCATTTGCCGGGCCAGCTGGTCAATATTGTTAAATTTTATCTCATCCCTTAAACGGTTCCTGAACACAACCTTTATTTCCTTTCCGTATATATCTTTTTTAAAATTGAAAATATTGACTTCAATTGACCGGGTATCAGATGCGGTGCTGACAGTCGGATTCTTTCCAATGCTCAGCATCCCCTGTAACCTGGTCTTGTCAATATGAACCTCGACAGCATATACACCATCGCCGGGAATCAATTTATATGGATAGTCAGGCTTAATGTTTGCTGTTGGGAATCCTAACACTCTTCCAATCCTGCGACCTTCCACTATCGATCCTTTCAGGGAATAATTATATCCAAGCAATCTGTTGGCATCATCAAGTTTTCCTTTCAGTAATGCCTCACGGATAATGGATGAGCTGATTGCACATTCTTCGGTTTTAAGTCCCTGCACCTGTTCAACCCTGAAGCCAAATGATCCGGCACTTTCCTTTATTGTATCATAATTCCCTTCACCATCTTTGCCGAAATGATGATCATATCCTACAATCAGGTAACTGGATCTGATTTTCTGAACAAGCACTTTTTTTACAAAATCGCAGGCGTTTATTCTGCTGAATTTCCGTGTAAACTCGATTATAATTAAATGATCGATATCAGCTTTTTCGAGCAGTGCCTTTTTTTCTTCCATGGTTGTCAGAAATGAGAGCTCATTTCTGTTTTTATCAAGCACCAGCCGCGGATGAGGATCGAAAGTTATTACAACCGATTCTCCATTATTCTCTTTTGCCCGCGAAACCAGACATGCAAGCAGACCCTGGTGTCCACGGTGGACTCCGTCAAAAATTCCCAGAGTCACAACAGGAGAGATAAGTTTAAGATCTTTATATCCGTTATGAATTACCATATCAGAACGCTATGTATGCAAAATTAGTAAAGACAAAGTATATGAAACAAAATAATGATTTTGTTTTTGTATTTTTATAAGGAATTACCTTATTACCGGTTAAAATGAATGCTGGGAAATTCTATATGTCTGATCCATGGCTGAATCCATTTATTGGTGTTATTGAAGAACGCATCAACAGGTGCATTTTAAAAGAAAGGCTTCTTGCCGGCAATGGGTCTCTTTGCGATTTTGCCATGGGGCATCACTATTATGGACTGCACCGGGCTAATAATGGTTGGATTTTCAGGGAATGGGCACCCAATGCCTCAAAAATTTATATCATCGGAACATTTACCGGCTGGAAGGAGAAGCCGGAGTTTAGTATGCAAAGAATTAATGCTTATGGAGACTGGGAAATAAATATCTCTTATAATACCTTAAAACACGGAGATCTCTATAAGCTTTCGGTTCACTGGGAAGGAGGACAAGGTGAACGTATTCCTTCATATGCAACCCGTGTCGTTCAGGATGATAAAACCAAAATCTTTTCTACCCAGGTATGGGATCCTGTACATGTTTATAAATGGCATATTAAAGACTTCAGATCTTCTACAACGTCTCCGGTGATTTATGAAGCTCATATCGGGATGTCAACTTCCGAAGAAAAAACCGGTACGTATCGTGAATTCACAGAGAAGATCCTTCCGATAATTATTAAATCAGGATACAATACTATCCAGTTGATGGCCATCCAGGAACATCCTTTTTACGGATCATTCGGGTATCATGTCTCGAACTTTTTTTCTGCCTCTTCCCGGTTTGGTACCCCTGAAGACCTGAAAGAACTTATTGACAGTGCCCATTTAGCCGGGATAAGAGTTATTATGGATCTGGTTCATTCGCACGCTGTTAAGAACGTCAATGAGGGGCTCGGCCTTTTTGACGGTTCACCAGGACAATACTTTCACACAAACAACAGGAGAAATCATGTTGCATGGGATTCATTATGCTTCGACTATGGAAAGGATAATGTAATTCATTTTCTTTTGTCAAACTGCCGCTACTGGCTTGAAGAATATAAATTTGACGGATTCAGGTTTGATGGTATTACCAGCATGATATATTATGATCATGGCCTGGAGAAGAATTTTACCCCATACAATGATTATTTTGACGGAGGGCAGGATATTGACGCACTTATATATCTCTACCTTGCCAACAAAATGATCCATACGTTTAAACCTGGAGCGCTGACCATTGCAGAAGAAATGAGCGGCATGCCCGGCATTGCTTCAGGTACTTCCATAAAAGGCTATGGATTCGATTACCGGTTATCAATGGGTGTTCCGGACTTCTGGATTAAGCTTACTAAAGAGACTCCCGATGAACACTGGGACATGGGCAAGCTGATGCATGAACTGACACAACATCGTCCTGAAGAGAGAATCATTTCGTATTGCGAATCGCACGATCAGGCTCTTGTTGGTGATAAGACACTCATATTCAGAATGATTGATGCAGAGATGTATACAGGGATGACAAAAGCTTATCACAGTATCACTATTGACCGCGGCATTGCCCTTCACAAAATGATAAGGCTTATCACCTTCAGCACAGCAGGTGGAGGTTACCTGAATTTTATGGGAAATGAATTCGGCCATCCTGAATGGATTGATTTTCCGCGTGAAGGAAATAACTGGAGCTATAAGTATGCACGCCGGCAATGGCAGCTTGTTGAGAACAAAGAACTGAAATATCAGTTCCTGGCCAGTTTCGACAGACAAATGGTGAAGCTTTACCACGATTTCAGAATCCTTGATGATCTCTACATAAACAGGATATATGAAAATAATCATGACAAGGTGATCGCTTTCATGAGGGGCAATCTGCTTTTTGTTTTTAACTTCCACCCGACTGTCTCTTTTACAGACTATGGAATACCCTTGAAAGGAAAGTTCAGAATTGTCATTGACTCAGATGATCCGGCCTTTGGTGGATTTGACCGTGTTGACAGAAAAGCTGCCTATACCTCTGTCAGAAAAGCAGAAAGGCACAATATAAATGTGCCCTTCTACCTGTATCTTTATCTGCCTTCACGTACAGCCCTCGTATTTAAGACAGAAACTGTAAGAAAAGCGACCGATATTTAATCAATCCATCGAAGAAGGTAGAAATCCTGTTTATGGGGAAGATCTTTATGTTTAGGATAAATGCGTATCCCATAAAAGAATGTACCGGCTTTTTCCGGCACCAGGTTAGCCCTGTACAGACATTTGCCGCTTTTACAGCTTACTATCGCAAATTCTTTGCTCGCAACAAACTCGTGTTCCCCCTTTCTGGTCATGTGTGTTATTATAAATTCCACACCAACATTTTCTTTCGGGATCTTATTTACATTAAGAGCTATTTCAGCTTTGTAGTCATGCCCTGAATGATATACATTCTCTCCGGGTTTTTCAAAACTGTAATTCAGTACTTCAATATTATCCCATTCATCCTTCATTGTTTTCTTCCAGGCTGCAAGCGCTTTTGCTTTTTCAAAATCATTTGCTATCAGGTTTTTGCTACGGATAAATAGCCTGGAATAATATTTTTCAAAATAATCATCAATCATCCGTTTCGTAGTAAACTCCGGGGCTATTTTTACCATTGTATTCTTGATATGACTTATCCATTCTACCGGTACACCCTGGTCATTAAATGAATAATATGCGGGAATTATTTCATATTCGAGCATATTATATATAGTTTCAGCATCAACGTCATCCTGAAGTTCCTGGTTTTCGAATGTTCTTTTCTTTGGCAATGCCCAGCCGGCGAATGCCCTGTAACCTTCAACCCACCAGCCATCCAGTACACTGAAATGTAAAGTTCCGTTCATAACGGCTTTTTCTCCGCTTGTTCCGGAAGCTTCCAGTGGTCTGGTCGGAGTATTCAGCCATATATCGACACCCCGAACCATATATTTTGCCAGTTCAATATCATAGTTTTCAAGGAATATTACTTTCCCTGAGAACTGTGGCATCTGAGATATTTCGAATATTCTTTTGATAAGATCCTTCCCTCCTCCGTCATTGGGATGAGCTTTCCCGGCATATATAAACTGAACAGGCTTTTCAGGATTATTCACAATTCGTGAGAGCCGGTCCAGATCCCTGAATAAAAGCGACGCTCTTTTATAAGTTGCAAAACGCCGTGCAAAACCAATTGTCAGGGCTTTCTCATCAAGGTGACTGCTGATATTAAGCAGAGTTCGGGGACTTACATGCTTTTCTATCATATCGGTCTGAAGCATTCTCCTGATATGGGCAAATAAATCCTTCTTCAGTCCTGTTTTTATATCATATATCTTCTTATCATCAACATTGTATAGCTTTTCCCACAGGTTCCTGTCGGTTTGATCAAAATTTTTGCTGCCGGTAAGCTCTTTATATAGTTCTTTCCATTCAGGTGCTGTCCATGTAGGATGATGCACTCCGTTTGTTACATATCCTATGAATAGCTCTTCCTTGAGATAACCTGGCCATAATTTACTGAACATACCCTGGCTGACCTCACCATGCAGCTTACTGACTCCATTTACTTCCTGTGACATACGTGTGGCCAGATAGCTCATATTGAATTTTTTGTCCAGATCACTTTCACAACGGCCAAGCGCCATAAGCTCATCCCATTTAATATTCAGACGACTGTGATAATGAGAAATATATTTACGAAGCAAGTCCTCATCAAAAGCATCATGTCCTGCAGGAACGGGAGTATGAGTCGTAAACAAAGTAGATGCCCTGATTGCTTCAAGCGCTTGATTGAATGTGAGATGATTCTCTTCAACCATTGTCCTTAGCCTTTCAAAACTTATGAATGCGGAATGTCCTTCATTGCTGTGATAGAGATCCGGCTTAATTCCCAATGCTACCAGAGCCCTGATACCACCGATCCCAAGTAAAAGTTCCTGTCTTAATCTGTTCTCATGGTCCCCGCCATATAAATAATGCGTTACGGTACGATCTTCCGGAGTGTTATCGTCAAAGTCTGTGTCAAGCAGAAGAAGCTTTACTTTGCCCACCATGGTTTCCCAGACTCGTATTTTTACAGTTCTACCGGGCCAGACAAGACTCACAAAAAGTTGATTGCCTTCTGAATTTTTAACAGGATTAATTGGCAGCCGTGAGAACTCTTCAGCTTCATAAATTGCCATTTGTTCTCCTTTGGGTCCCAGTTTCTGCCTGAAATAACCATACCTGTACAGCAGACCGATGCCGATTATATTGATGTTTGAATCGCTTGCTTCTTTCAGATAGTCCCCGGCAAGAACTCCAAGCCCGCCCGAGTAAAGCTTCAGACAGGGATGAATTCCAAATTCCATGCTGAAATAGGCAACACATGGTTTTCCTGGATCATTTGGACGATTAATATAATCTTTAAAAACATCATAGACTTTTTTCAGGTCTGCAACAAATTCTTCATCATCCTCAAGTACCAGAAGTCGTTTATAATCAATCTTTTCAAGTAATAATTTTGGATTATGCCGAACCTCCTCCCAAAGAGAAGGATCCATTCTTTTAAATAATAATTCAGCTTCTGAATTCCATGACCACCAGAGGTTATTTGAAAGATTTTTAAGGGATGCCAGCTTATCAGGGACATCACTCTGAACATAAATATCTTTCCAGACAGGGACCTGGTGAGGTTTTCTTACATGCAAGCCCGGAGCTTCTACAAACCTGATAAATTCCCTCGGTTCTTCCCTCCTTTCACTGCTGCCGCTGAGTGCTATATCAAAAGCAGAAAAATAATGCTCAACAAGAGTGTCCCACATAGCAATTCTGGAGATAGCATGAGCTTTATCTCTTGCTTCTTTTATCTCATTTTCATTTAGTCCGATAAACATTGATATGAACTGCCTGATGTCTGATATCACTTTATTTTCATTATCGTCAGTTCTTTCAATTATTGCAATGCCATTTCCGGGATTATCAAAATATTCTTTTACCCATAATCCAAATCCGGAAAGAGTTGTTGTGACAGTAGGGATTGAAAACATCAGACTTTCAAGTGGTGTATACCCCCATGGCTCATAGTATGACGGGAATACCGAGAGGTCGAACCCTATCAGAAGATCATAATATGGCATATTGAAAATGCCATCATTACCATTAAGGTATGAAGGTGCAAAAATTATCTTAACCTTTGATTTCTGATCATTATACAGGTTATTGGTGTTAATTCTCTGAAGTACAGGATCAGTTGAAGGATAGTGCAGATTGTGGGTAAGGTATCTGTTACCTCCGTTAACTGGTCCCTTATTATACAGGATATCAACCACATCCTGACGCGGACCTTTATGGTACGCAGGCATCAGGATAAATGCAATACATTCTTTTTTCAGGTTTTCTTGCTTGTTCAGTTCCCCCAATGAATCGATAAATATATCAACACCTTTATTTCTGAATTCATATCTGCCGCTGTTTGCCAAAAGCAAACAATCTTCAGGTAGCGAATAACCAAGTATTGCCTCAGCGACGCTTTTGAGCTTCAATCTTGCAACTTTTCTTCTTTCCGCAAAAACATCATTCCCCGGGACAAAGGAGTCTTCAAAACCATTGGGAGTTACAATATCGACTTCTTTCCCCAGAAAATGGCTGCATTCGTGAGAAGTTATCTCACTTACTGTAGTAAACACATCAGCTTCAGCAGCGGATATTTTTTCGAGTGATTGTTTTGCTGTAACATTACATTCACGGGCTGTCTGGGCAGGGCTGTATTCTTTCATCTTTCCATACAGAGGACGGTTGTTGCCTGCAATACATCTACCTAAAACGGTTGCATGTGTCGTAAATGCAGTTGCAACCCATGGGGCATACTTTTTCAGGTATAGAATTCCCGTTCCGGTCATCCACTCATGAAACTGTGCAACTATATTATTATGATCGTGGTAGAATGAAGTAAAACTCTCAATAAGTTTACCGGCTGCATATCCAAAAAGAGCAGGTTCTACATAATCCCATTGTCCTGAAATACTGTCTAGTTTATATATTTCCCAGAACAAGGCAAATATTTCATTTTGCTGGCCAAAATAAGGTGTAAAATCTATCAGAATAACAATAGGCTTTCCCGCAATATTCCATCTTCCTGTTTTTACCCTTAGACCATCAGCGGCAGCTCTGCCTTTCCATTCAACAAAGAGAGATTCATCAGGTATAAATTCCGGATGTGTTACATCCTCCCGCCAAACATCAGGCCCGATAGTTATATAATTATCGCCAAGTTCATCAACGATATTAAGGGCTTTTGTTGAAATTACTGTATGTATTCCGCCAACCTTGTTGCATACTTCCCAACTGGTTTCAAAAAGAAATTCAACCTTCATTTTCAGATTATTGTTTTTGTCGGATTATCGAAGTTTTATTTTTTGACCCTCCTCTCTGCTTTGACAGTTTTGGAAGGAGTAGTTTTAGATGTTGACCTTGTTTTCGTTCTGGTTATTCTTTTGACCGGTGTTTTAGTTTCGATACCTTCATCATTGATTTCTGCCTGCTCTTTTGCCACCGTTTCCTGTACTTTTTTCACAGCGGGTCTTCCGCGTGGTTTCGATTTAGTGGCCAGCTTTTCGAGCTTGGCTGCCTGCTGCTCAATAATTTTATCTTTCTCAATAAGGAGGGAATCAAGTTTTGCAATCTGTACCTGTTCATCAGTTGCCGGTAAACACCTGTTCAGTCTGATTTCAAAATCGCTCAGCACATTCATATAGTTCATAAATGCATCATAGGGTGTTTCATATGGATTGAAATATGAATGAACTGCTCCGTCGGAGAAGAACTTTGTAGCCATATAATAAAAATGATCACTTGACTGCAGATATTCCCAGTCTTTCTTTATTGTATCATCATTGCACTTTAATACTTTTTCCGACAGCTCATATAATTTATCAAAAGCGGCTACCTGCAATTCATTTCCCAGCCATGCAGTTATATCGCGTTCTTCGTCAGCCCACGAAATAGGTGAAGGTACACTGATTGCAGAAACCGGCTGTAATGTATCGGCAATTTCCGATGGAGTCATGAATTTAAAGGGTGTTTTTTTAAGAATTGCACCCGGTAAATGATAAAGGAAGTCAAATATTCCTGTTTCTTTCCAGTTGTGTTCCCCGAAAGTCTCATAATCGAGAAAAATATTTACAAGTTCGCTTTTTGGAGCAAGCTTGTTAAGCCATGAAGCATATTTATCAGCAGTCAATGGCCAGGCACTCCAGTTAGTATTGGAGAATCTGAAAGCTATATCATCACTCAGGACAAAGTTTCTCAGCAATACTTTAAGCCGTGGATTTATAGCATTGCAATACAGATAATTAGGGCTTTTCCACCCCAGGATATGCTTAGCTCCTTCAGTAAGCATTGATTTGAATCCCATATCGGTGACCCACGATCCTATAAGGTCAGAATATATTAATTCAGTATTCCGGAAGGATGTTGTTTCAACTCCCAGGTACTCCTTGATCATTTTTTTATGAAGTGCTACCTGGTCCTCAAAATGGCTTCTGCTTTTCAGTGATGCCAGTGAGTGAGAATCTGTTTCAGCAAGGAATTCCACCATACCGGTATCTGCCAGTTTTCTGAACGAATCAAGAACTTCAGGGGCATATAGTCTGAACTGGTTTATTACAATTCCTGAAAGGGAGAAAGTAACTTTAAACCTCCCTTTATTCTTAAGAATAATATCCATCAAAATGTTATTGGCGGGGATATAGCACTTATCTGCCACTTTTCTCATGATAGACTCATTCGAGAAATCATCATAATAATAATGATCATGCCCCAGATCAAAAAACCTGTAACGCTTTAACCGGAAAGGCTGATGAACCTGAAAATAGAAGCATATCGCTTTCTTGCTTGCTGCGCTCATATCTTATTACTTATTTTTTCCAAATCACTCTTTGATAGATATCCCTCACATGTCTGGCTGAATTATCCCATTTAAGTCTTACAACTTCTTCTTTCCCGTTTTTAATAAACATTTTAGCCAGTGCCGGATAGTTCAGAATACCATAAATAGCATCTGCCATAGCATCAATATCCCAGAAATCTGTTTTTACAGCATGGGTAAGAATTTCAGATACTCCCGACTGTTTACTGATAATAACAGGCACATTTGATTGCATTGCTTCGAGGGGAGATATTCCAAACGGCTCTGAAACCGATGGCATTATATAAACATCGCTCATGGACAGCATCGTGAAAACATCTTTTCCTCTGAGGAATCCTGTAAAGTGGAAACGATCAGTTATTTTCAGGTAAGCGGCTCTTCTCATCATTCTTCCCATCATATCACCCGATCCTGCCATAACAAATCTTACATCAGGCATTACCTTCAGCACCTTATGTGCTGCTTCAATAAAATATTCCGGGCCTTTTTGTAATGTTATCCTGCCAAGAAATGTAACAACCTTTTCATCAAATCCTTTATTTATAGTAATATCTTCTGAGATATTTACAGGTTCCACTGCATTGTATACAGTTTCAACCTTATCAGGATCAATATTGTATTTATTGATAACAACATCTCTTGTGAGGTTACTGACTGTAATTATTTTAGACGCAGCATCCATGCCGTTCTTCTCAATCCTGTAAACGTCGGGATTGACATTGCCACCGCTTCTGTCAAAATCAGTTGCGTGTACATGAATTATAAGTGGCTTTCCTGACACTTCCATTGCAGCAATCCCTGCAGGATAGGCAAGCCAGTCATGCGCATGTATGATGTCAAACTCATTTTCTTCAGCAATTACAGAAGCGACTACTGAATATTTGTAGATTTCATCTAAAAGGTTACCATTATATTTTCCCGAAAAATCGACCATCCCTCTGCTGTTTGACTGGATAAATAGCCGGTAGCCTGAAACTTCCGAACTGATAAGTCTCCAGAAATCTTCAGGATCAACATAAGGAACAATTTTCGAAGAGATTTCAATTTTTTCCAGAGGACTTCTGACCCCTTTATAATATATTTGTTTATATGCAACAGGGACTTTATTTGCGCCAATCAGCCTTACCACTCCCGGATCTTCATCTCCCCACGCTTTTGGTACTACAAATATTACTTCCAGGTCGTCCAGGGTTGTCATCCCTTTTGTCAGACCATAGCTGGCTGTTCCCAATCCGCCTGAAATGTGTGGCGGAAATTCCCATCCGAACATTAACACACGCATATCCTACCAGTATTATTAATTTGCATATTTCGTTTCGAGCAGGTCGATTATTCTTAATACTTCACCCACGCTCCATGCCTGAGAAATAGCCCCACGAGGAGCATGAGGCGGGTCTCCGTCATGAATTTCTGACAGAGTACTTATACCATGCTCACCCATCACTTCTTCAAGTCCAAAAATAAGCTTCTTTACTTTATTTTCCCCTTGCTTTCCATATACTTTCAGCCACCCTTCACAGAATGGACCATATAACCATGGCCAGACGGTTCCCTGGTGATAGGCTTTATCCCTTTCCTCCTGGTTACCACAATAAGTGCCTTTATAAAATTTATTGCCAGGCGATAGTGTTCTTAAACCTCTTGGCGTAACAAGTTCTTTATCAGCAATTTCTAATATTTTTCTCATTTGTTCCTTATCCAGCATGGAGAATGGCAAAGAAACAGCTATAACCATATTTGGTCTTACAAAATAGTTTTTCCCTTCTTCATCATTAACATAATCAGCCAGATATCCAAGCTTGTCATTCCAGAAAAGCTCTATGAATGATTTTTTTATCAGCTCCGGGAGATTTTCAAATTCCTTTACAAACTTCTTGTCTTTTTCAATCCTTGCCATTTCGAGGGAAAAACAGATGGCATTATACCAGAGAGCATTGATCTCAACAGCATAGCCTCTTCTCTGAGTTACAGGAACACCATGTACCACAGCATCCATCCATGTTAGTGATTTCCCTGGAGCATCTGCATAGACAAGTCCATTATTTTCCATATGGATATTAAATGCGGTACCGTTTTTATAGGCAGCGAGGATGGATTTAGCAGCAATTCCGTATCTTTCCCAACAATCGGAACCTCCATTTTCAAGATACTGCTGAAGAGACCAGAAAAACCACATCGGGGCATCAACTGAATTATATGCCAGACTCCCGCCTGAACCCAGATTCGGGAACAATCCATCTTTCATCCGGTTTACCTGGGTATCCAGCACCTCACTGTAAAGTGCCAGTTTATGCCTGGCAGATGCCAGTCCCGGAAGTGCAATAAATGTATCTCTTCCCCATGCCCCGAACCATGGATAACCTGCAATAATAAGGGTTCCTCCACCTCTCTTTTCTACAAATTGCTGGGCTGCATTTTTCAGGCAGTTGATAAAACTGTCTCTTGGTATTTTTCCCTCAACTGTTTTCGTAAATTTACCTTTAAATCCCGCAGGATTCTCTTCCCGTGTAGATGCTGACAAGACAATAACGTCTCCCTTCTTTGCCTCCAGTTCAAAAAATCCGGGTGTGAAAAGATCTTCAGAATAATCATAACCTCTTTTTTGTTCCTCAAGGTACTCTACACCACGATACCAGTCAGGGACATGCACAAATCCTGCTTTTTTCGAAAACTGCAAATGCAATGAGGGAAAACCTTCATACATCCTGGATTTTATACCGTTCCTGATTAATTCAATTTTTGTATTAGCCGCAAGATTTGCATGCGTAAGCTGGTGGATACTTCTGAATGCAAGAAACGGGCGTATCTGGAGTTTCATTTGTTCCTGGGCTTCCAGAACAGTATACCTGACAAGTAATTGCTCCTCATAATGAACAAGAAGCCTTTCCATTTTCAGTAAAACACCTCCTACCCTGTAAATCCTCATCGGGATTACTTCTGTTTCAAAGTCCTCAATATATTTATGCCCTTTGGGGCTGAAATAATCTCCCTTATATTTTTTGATTCCTACGTTAAAACTTTGATTATTATTAATTACAGTAACATCGAGCGAAGAAAGAAGTACATATCTTCCTCCGCCAAGTTCATCCACCGGGCAAATGAGTAATCCATGGTATTTGCGTGTATTACATTCCACAAGAGTCGTCGATGCATAAGATCCTGCCCTGTTTGTCCTTATGATTTCCCTTCCAAGCGAATACTCAAGATTGACAATTTGACCCTTTTCGAACTTAATGTAACTCATATAATTACAATTTTGTCTGACATAAAAAAGTTTTTTAATATAATACATATTATTCAACATTGCAAACCTATATTCCCGGAAGCTTAAAAACTATTAAATCCTGTAAAAGCACTGCCGGATAAAAAAAAGAATAACTTTGCAGTTCAATAATTCATAATAGTCTTTACTAACGTTTTGCTCAATGAATAATAAGCTTATTATTTTTATTCTTGCTACAATGATTGTTGCAGGATGCAAAAATAACATAATTGAAATAACCGGCAAACTCGAAAATCCCCAAAATGAAGAATACATATATCTCGATGAACTTAAATCAACCGAACTTATAACTGTGGATTCTGCCATAGTTTCAGAGGATGGGGCCTTTAATTTTAAAAGAAAAGTCGAATTCCCTTCATTCTATCTTTTGAAGATAAATGAAACTAATTTTCTTACTATGCTTCTTGAACCCGGACAAAAAATCAATCTGAATGCTCATCATGATTCTTTGAATTATCCCGTCTCTGTTTCAGGATCTGAAGGAACTAAACTAATGGTCGAATACAATAAAACCCTGAAAAAAACAATTGATCAGTTAAAGGGATTGCGTGAGATTTATATCCGGTATCTGGGCACTCCTGAATTGCCTTCTATTATGGACAGCCTTGACAGCCTGGCACAAACATATCTGAATGCAATAAATGCATACACAAAGAAATATATTGATGATAACCTGACCTCCCTGGTTAGTCTTGTTGCTCTTTATCAGCAGGTAGCTCCCGGAGAATATATTCTTCATCCTGAAAAGGATATTAAGTATTTTGTAAAAGTAGACTCATCAATGTCTCTCCTTTATCCGGATTACGAACCAGCTATTTCACTACATGAACAGGTACAGGAATTAATTTCGGATGTCAGGGCCCAGGATTTAATTTCTCCAATCTCACAGGTAGGAATGGAAGCTCCGGAGATATCACTTCCCAATCCACAGGGAGATACTAATAAGTTATCATCCACGAGAGGATCGGTAGTTTTGCTTGATTTCTGGGCATCGTGGTGCACCCCCTGCAGACGGCAAAATCCAACTCTTGTTAAAGTCTATGACCTTTATCATAAGTATGGATTCCAGATCTACCAGGTATCGCTCGATAAAACCAGGGAAGCATGGTTAAAGGGCATCCAGAATGACCATCTGGAGAAATGGATCCATGTAAGTGATGTAAAATACTGGAATTCTGTTGTTGTTCCGATTTACAGCATTGAAAGCATTCCATTCAATTTTCTCCTGGATAAGGAAGGCAGGATAATTGCATCAAACCTCAGGGGAGAAATGTTACAAAAAAAACTTGATGAACTGTTTAATAAATAAACTAAATCAATATTTAAAAGGAAAATACCTTCATTGATGAAAAAATATCTGATACTTCTGTTTCTTATTTTGATCAGCTCGGCCTGCAGGAAAAACAATCTTTTCACTGTGAGCGGTACCGTAAAAGAAAACATCCAGAAATACATCTATATCCAAAAGGTTGATATCAATACAACTGTTCTGATCGATTCTTCCATAATCGACAAGAAAGGCAGCTTCAGATTCAGAGTAAAAACAACAGAGCCTGATTTCTACCAGGTTGGTTATTCTGATAAAGATTTTGTGACTCTTCTGGCTGAACCCGGAGAAAAGATTCAGCTTGCTTTTAATGGGCACAACCTCTCTGATAATTACACCATTTCAGGATCGAAAGGTTCTGAGCTGGTTCAGATCCTTGACCTTCAGCTTATTAAAACAAAAAGCAAACTTGATTCTTTAAGTACTGCTTATGAAAGAGCTGGTACAGAACCAGATCCTGAAGTAAAAAGACCTCTTCTGGAACAGGAGTACCTGAATCTTCTAAAAGAGCAACGAAAATTTAATATCGTATTCATTATTAATAATATAAACTCGCTGGCTTCAATTAAGGCACTTTACCAGAGAATAAACGACCAGACATATGTGCTTTATGAAACTCGCGATCTTCAGTATCTTAAGATTGTTTCAGATTCCTTAAAACGTCACTATCCTGATTCAAGGCATACAAAAGCCCTGGTAAGTGATTTCGAAAAAGAAATGAATCAGCTAAATGCAAGGCAGCTTCAGCAAATTACGAGTACTCTCCCTGAAACAAAACTGGATCCTGATTTAAAAGATATTAACGGAAAAAGAATTGCTTTGTCGTCACTAAGGGGGAAATATGTTCTGCTTGCATTCTGGTCGTCAGAATCGAGAGATTGCGTTTCGGAAAATTTCCAGCTGAAAGAATTTTACAAAACCTACAACAGAAAGGGATTTGAAATTTACCAGATCAGTCTTGATGAAGACGAATCTAAATGGAAAACCGCAGTAAAGTTTGATGAACTGCCATGGATAAGCACAAGGGAAGACAATCCGGCTGATCCTGAAAATGCCAGACTTTTTAACGTAAAAGTCCTTCCGACTAATTATCTTTTCGATAAACAGGGTAAAATAGTTGCATCAAACCTTCATGGCAAATCTTTACAGTTAAAATTGGAGCAGTTATTCACTAACTAATTTTTATTTTGGCACAACCGGGTAAAATATTTTTTGCTTCAGATTTTCACCTGGGTCTAAAGACCGGCTTACACCCCTTAGAGAGGGAAAAAAAAGTAGTTGCCTGGCTTAATTCTATAACTCCATTCGCGGAAGAGATATACCTTATAGGGGATATATTTGATTTCTGGTGGGAATATAAGCTTGTTGTTCCGCGCGGATTTACGAGGTTCCTGGGAACAATCGCTTCAATAACCGATTCAGGCATTCCGGTCCATTTTTTCACCGGAAACCACGATATGTGGATTAAAGATTATCTGTCAACTGAATGCGGGATGATAATACATACCGGCCCATTATCCACTACTTTTAACGGCAAAAAATTTCATCTCGCCCATGGAGAAGGACTTGGTTTAACAAATCCATGGTATAAGATACTTCTTTCCGTATTCCGCAATAAACCGGCACGGATATTTTATTCAGCTATTCACCCTTCTATTGGTGTAGGTATCGGTCATGGCTGGTCTCTAAGCTCCAGACTTGCAAAAGGCATATCACGGGATTTCCAGGGTGAGGATAAAGAGGACCTGATAAGGTATGCCAAAACCTTCCCGGATGATGAAAAAATTGATTATTTTATATTTGGTCACCGCCATCTGGTAAAAACTATCAAACTGAAGAGCGGCACGGAAATTATTTTTCTGGGCGACTGGATTAAAAATGCCAGTTATGCCGAATGGGATGGCAATACACTTTCTCTTAAACTGTTATCTTAGCTGATCCTGTCTTCAACCTTTACAGTAAGAGTATAATACGTATAGATTTCATTAATCCTATCGAACTGGTAAATCAGTTTGTTGCCTGATTTCCTTGCCATTTCGATTAGCCCCATATTACCGGTACTGTCAGAACCTGAGGTTTGCTCCGACAGTGATTTCCTGAAAAATGCTTTCAGACCAACTTTGTCATACTGGTTAATTGTATCAATTTTCTCTTTCAGCTCGTCAACCCTGGTATTAAGGATCAGATTGCCTGTCGTAACCGAGTAGATCTTATTCTCAAATCTGATCATAGCAACCGGCATTCCGAATTTTTCTTCGGGATCACGTCCCGGACTAAACTTAGCAACATTTTCAATTATCTCAACCAGAATGCTAAATACTCTCCGGCGCACACTTGATACAATCTCATCTTCTGTAAGTTTGGTTTCTGTAAATGAAAGAACTTCTTTTCCGACATCAGAGGTTATATGTCCGGACCAGATCAGATAGACCTTGTTTTCAGCCATCAGCCTTTCGAGTTGTTCAACAGTCTTGGCGCGAAATGGCTTTTCATTCTCTCCTATAGGAATTCCAATGCCCTCTGAGTCAACTGTTTTGCTCAGGATAAAATAATAGTTATCATTATCCAGGTTAACAAAGTCGTAATCAAGTTTATTGCCTGTTTTCTTCGCCATTTCAATCAGCCCCAATCCCGCACCGCCCTTGCTGCTGAACTCGGAAGTGCTTAGCATATGCCTGTAAACACTTCTTATCTCTTCTGTTTCAAGATTATTGATCTCATCAAGTCTTCTTTTAAGATCATCAATATTGGATGAAGAAATAACATTTCCCGTCGTAACTGTATAACCTCTGTTGAGTTTGGAATAAACGACCAGCGACATATTTGCGTGGAGGTTATTGTCACTGTGCCTGGAGACATTCTGAAGGCTTTCAAGTACAAACATGAAGAGTCTTTTTCTCCCGACAAATCCAAATTCTGAATTCTCCATCTCTTTTTCGAGAAGCATGAGAAGAGGTATAGAATTATCTCTGGTGACAACACCTCTGTACACAAACATCAGGCGTTCTTTCATCATCTTATCTCGAATCCGATGTGTAAGATCCATGTAAAAAAGAAGATCAGGTTTGTTCTAAAGTCCATAAAATTAAAAAAAATCGACAACTCTGCAAAAAACAAAAACAGTAAAAGCCACTATTTGTACAACACATTGAATTACAATCTTTTTCTGTTTGAAAGTCAGAAATGTTGCCATTACCATTTAAAACCCATGCACATTATCAGTTATTTTTTCTACCTTGTTCGCTATAAGTGCAGGGTAAAAAAGGGATTTTCAAATGTTTTCAAGGTTTTTAAAATATATTATTCCACCTTTTGTTTACAGGGTGTTCTTCAGACGGATTTTTTATTCAAATCTGAAAAAAGTACCTCTTGAGAAACCACTCCTTTTTGTCGGCAACCATCAGAATTCCTTCACGGACGGGATGCTTGTGGGATCGTACCTGCCTCAGCCGATACATTTCACGATGAGGGCTGATATGTTCAGGAATCCTGTAGCCAGGTTTTGTCTTCATGAGCTGAATGTGTCGCCTGTTTACAGGATTGAGGAGGGTTTAGAAAATGTGCACAAGAATCTTGAATCTTTTACCGCCATATATGATATACTGCGGAAAAACGGGAATTTTATAATGTTCTCCGAAGGGGTTTGTATCCAGGAGAAGCGCCTTCATAAACTTAGGAAAGGAACAGCCAGGCTCGCTTTCGGTGCTGAAGAAAAATTTGGTCTGGATGTTCATATTGTTCCGGTTGGAATTAATTATACCTATCCGGCAAGTTTCCGGAAAGAGGTGATGATAAATTTCCATGATTCTTTCAGTATCAGGGAGCTCAAAGATATTTACATAGCTCATCCTGCAAAAGCCCTGCTTTCATTTAATGAAAAATGTTATGCAGGCCTTCTGAAAGAAGTTATCATAGTTGAAGATCCGAAAAACGACTGGCTTGCTGAACAGCTCCTGGTGATGGCCCGGCATGACATGGTTCTCCCTTTCTTTAAATGGTTTTTCAAAAACGACGACAGGAGAATGATGGAAAAAATCCTGACTGAGAAAACCAACTATCTTTCAAAAACATCACCTGAAGAGACTGAATTACTTAATGGTAAGGTTAAAGAATATGCCGGTCTACTCTCTTCAAACGGGCTGAAGGATGAAAATGTGGCAAGAAAACTTGATTGGGGCTGGTTAAGATATTTCGCACTTATTGCAGGATTTCCTCTGGTCCTTGCAGGATTTCTGAGCAATCTGATACCTTTTATCGTTCCCAGGTCGATCTGCAACAGGTTAATCAAAGATCCAAGGTTTTACAGTTCTGCCTATATAGGTTCCGGAACAGTTCTTTACCTCATTTATTTCCCACTTGTGCTTATACTTCTGTCTGTATTTTTAGGATTGACCGGATTTCTTCTCGGATTACTGGTACCAGTGACCGGGTACCTTGTGCTTTTTTACCAGGAAATATTCCGGGAACGCCTGAATACACTCCGTTTCAGCATAAAATCACTTACAAATAAATCCTTAATAACCGATTTAGAAAATCGTCGTAAGGAAATTCATATGGTCCTGGAAAATATTAAGGTTGTTTAAAATCTTTCTTTAGATCCCATCCTTTAATTAAGATGAGGTATCATCTGGGTGAGCGAAGCCGAACCCAGACGAACTTACCCGGCCCAGCCTTCTCGATCGAGGTTACGGTAGTTGATTGCCTCTGAAATGTGTTCGGCAGTGATATTTTCTGATCCAGCAAGGTCTGCAATTGTCCTTGCTACTTTCAGTATTCTGTCGTAAGCCCTTGCTGAAAGGCTCCTGATTTCCATTGCTGTTTTCAGGAGTCGTCCTCCTGCCTCATCAAGCTGGCAATATTTCCGTTGCATGGATGATGACATCTGGGCATTTGAATATACCCCGCTGATTGATTCAAAACGTTTTGCCTGTATTGCTCTTGCCTTTATAACCCTTTCGCGTACCACTGCCGAATTTTCAACTTTCCCGGAGTCGGATAGTTTTTCATATTTGACCGGAACCACTTCAATATGAATATCTATCCGGTCAAGGAGAGGGCCGGAGATTCTGTTGAGGTATTTTTGTACCATTCCCGGTGAGCACATGCACTCTTTTTCGGGGTGGTTATGAAATCCGCAGGGGCATGGATTCATACTTGCCACCAGCATGAAACTTGCCGGGTAGTCAACAGTCGATTTTGCCCGTGATATAGTTATCACCCGGTCCTCCAGCGGCTGTCTCATGACTTCAAGGACGGTTCTTTTAAATTCCGGCAGCTCATCGAGAAAAAGCACACCATTATGGCCGAGAGATATCTCTCCGGGCTGCGGGAAGGTGCCTCCACCGACGAGCGCCACATCTGATATAGTATGGTGTGGCGATCTGAACGGCCTTTTCGTCATCAAAGCAGTATGATCATCAATCTTGCCGGCCACCGAATGTATTTTTGTTGTTTCAAGAGCTTCTTCAAGCGTCAACGGGGGTATGATAGTAGGTAATCGTTTGGCTAACATTGTCTTACCTGCTCCGGGGGGACCGATCATAATAATATTATGCCCGCCGGCTGCAGCTACCTCAAGGGCACGCTTGACATTCTCCTGACCACGTACATCCGAAAAATCGATATCATATTTGTTGGCTTCATTATTAAAAATCTCCATCAGATCTACTTTGACCGGTATAAACTTCCTTGTACCGTTAAAGAAATCAACCACATCGCCAAGTTTTTCCATACCATAAACATCCAGTTCGTTCACGACGGCGGCCTCACGTGCATTTTTAACGGGAACTATTACCCCTTTAAAGCCTTCCTCCCTGGCTCTGAGAGCTATAGGCAGTACTCCTTTGACCGGCTGTAAAGTTCCGTCAAGGGAGAGTTCACCCATAATGATGTAACTTTCTATCTCACCCTTAATTACTTTCTCATCTGCAGTCAGAATGCCCATCGCCAGCGGCAGATCGTATGAAGATCCCTCTTTTCGGATATCTGCCGGAGCCATATTTATTACCACCTGTTTCCCGGGCCAATGAAAACCGAGCGTTCGTAAAGCTGATTCAATCCGCTGTTGACTTTCCTTTACAGCGACATCAGGAAGCCCGACAAGGAAAAAACGGATACCACGGGAAACGTTAACTTCAATTGTTACTGTAACGGCATCAATACCGGTAACAGCACTGGCAAATGTCCTTACTAACATAATTTTAAATTAACAGCACGTTCAGGAAACACAGTATCAAATATAGGAAGATTAAAGATAAAAGGATAAAGAAAAAAGTTTAAAAGTTGAAAAAGTTGAAGTGGTTGAAAAGGTTAAAGAAAGTTTAAGAAGTTTAAGAAGTATAAGGGGAGATTGCGTGAGGGGGAGATGGGGAGTTTATGTTATCGGTTTCCGTACAGTCCGGGAATTCTTACAACGTTCCCTGTTCTTCGAGCCATTTTCTTACTCTTTCATGCTCTGCCTGGTATTTTGCTTCCATGTTTTGAAGGATCTTTTGAAATCGCTCTTCGTTACGGATACTGGCAAGCATAGGATCATGTTTAGCAAGACTTATCCACCATAATGGATAAAAATTCATTTTATTAAATTCATCGAGATATTGATACCAGATTTACGGCTTCTAATATTGTCGATTTCCCTATGTTATTTTGTCCACAGATTAGATTATGAGTATCGAAGCGGATATGGGATCGTTTAATGGACCTAAAATTTTGAATAAAAATATCTTTTATAATCATCTGGTAAATTATTTTATCACTAAGGTATTAATATTCAACAAGTATGTTATCAAAAAAACCGGAGAGTTTTATTATTTCCGAAGTACAGGGAAGTTTGGGGTGTTTAGGTATAAAAATCCCCCAAGGATTACTTGGGGGACGATTTTTAGGCTTAGTTTATTATTCCTTGACATCTCCTGAATCAAGTTCTAAAGTTTGAACCTTCTGTAAAGTTGCACCCAAACCTGTAAGATCGCCATAAACACCTGCCATGTTATGGACAATCCGATAAAGTTGTTTCTCTCGCTTCGCCCATATCTTTTCCATTGCAGTCCTTTCTTTTTCAATATCCGCTTTCAATTCTTTTAGTGCTTCACCTGTTGCTTCAATTCTTGTTCGGAATTCAGTTCCTGTAATATAATTGTAGATTAAATCCATAATGCTTGAACGACCAGCAATGGCTGATTTTGTCTGATGAAGTTCCTGAAATTTTGTCCGTATTGCTGTAGCAAGACCAATGATTGAATAAAAGTCTGAAATCCAAACTCCATCCTGAAAACCGAAACGTTTTATTGTTTTTGGCAATGCTTTGGTTACAATTATCCCTACGGTTTCACCACCGGTTTGCCTTTGGTCATCCTTGAGTTTTGCAATCCATCCGTCACTCCAGTTCTCGGCATTCTTTGCTTCCCAGATAATTGTTCCGCAATGTTTGTGGTTTTCTGTTTTAACACGATGAATAATATCAGCACCTCTTTTGCCTTTTGGGATAGGATCAAACTCATCTATTGGAAAACAACTTCTTAAAATATTCTCCAACTCTTGCTCAAATGCTTCGCCCTGTTCTTCCATTGAACCCTGCTTGGCTTTTTTCTGGAGTTCTTCTGCCAATTTCTCCAACCTGGTGATTTTTTGGTCTTTCTCTGAAAGTTTTCCTTTCAATTCGGTTTCAACTTCTTCCCGAATAGTAGTTTGAAGTTCTTCGGTTTTCTTATTGATGAAACGTTGCTGATCAAGTTCAATCTTTTTTTCTTTATCGGCAATTTCTCTTTCTCGTTTCAAAAATTTAAGTTCTTTTTCAGTAAAATCTTCTGACTTGGTTTCAAATTCTTTTACCTGGTTCTTAAGGTTTTCTACTTCCGCTTGAACTTCTTTCTTTGCTTTTAATGCTGCTTGACTTGCTGCTTCCTTTTTAGCATTTTCCATTTGCCGTAAATGTTCTTTTTCAAGGTCATCCAACATTTTTTGGTGGTCAGACTTTACTTGTTCTTCGATCTCGTGCTTCATGGCTTCCGATAATGGAAACTTTTTGTTGCAATGAGGGCATGTAATAAGTTGCTCTTTCATATTGATAAAGTTTTGTGATAGTCAATTAGTAATCCAAAGGTAGCCATATATTGTTCCTTTGCTGAAATAGACTTGATACTAAATCCTGAAACTTTAAAAACTCAACACATCATAGGTATCAAGCAGTTCTTTCTGGCTGATTCCCAAGTAACGTCTTGTTATTGCAGGATTGCTGTGATTGAATAACTGACTTAGTTTTACAATTGCTAATTCTGCATTTTCGGCACTTCGGTTGAAAATTTCCCTACCAAAAGACTTCCGAAGACTATGCGAACTGAAATTCTTTATTTTCAGATTGTACTTGGTTCTCAGGTCTTTTAGAATCACATTTACTCGCTGGATCGAGTAAACACTGCCTTTCTGGCTCGTGAAGATATATTCATCAAGTGTTCGAGGGTTCATTTTTCCATGGCAATCTGAGATATGTCGCTTCAGTTGAGCATTTATCTTTATTTCTCTGTTCTTTTTGGTTTTTCTTTCCGTCAACTCAAATTCATCCTTGTCATACACCTGCTCCCATTTCAATGAAAGAATGTCAGAAATCCGCAATCCCCAAAACGAACCAAATGAAATTAGTAATGACATTTTATAATTTTTGTCATTGTAGAGATTTCTTACCAAGTTCATGGCTTGATTCCATTCAAGATAGTCGGCAGTGGTTTGGTTAACATTGTCTCACCTGCTCCGTGAGGACCGATCATAATAATATTTTGTCCTCCGGCAACAGCTACCTCAAGGGTACGCCTGACATTCTCCTGATCACCGGACATTAGAAAAGAAGTATTAAAGTCTATTAGCCCTGGTTA
>JALHSP010000091.1 GCA_022865305.1 Bacteroidales bacterium
ATATTGGGTCTATTATATCACACCTTGTCAAGTGGGGGTTTTTGAGATTTTAAAAATTTTTATCAGAATTGGGAAAAGGGTGTCAAGCTTTTTTGAGCTTTTGTTAAGTCACGTTTATAACTCTCACTGAGGGCAAGCAATGCTCAGCGGCATTGACCAGATACGAGCCCATATTGCACGATTTAGCGGAAAGTTCAATCTTATATCTCCTTGGTATTTGCCTCTGCTGGCAAAGGATCATCAGCGTAAAATAAAGAGTGTGGAAAGCGTTTCGAATCCACCCGCTGTTACTTGTTTTTGACCATCGTAACTTGCTCTCCTCATTACGCCTCCGGAATTGCTTTTAGCTTGTCCCCTTTCTATAATTAGGGGAAATTCTCAGATTCTTATGAAACCATGAAGTCAAAACTTAGCCCGTTTCTCTGGAGCGGCACCGTGATGGTGCTGGCTCTGGCACTTACCCTTTATGTAGCCACCCGGGAAAAGCTGTTTTTTGAAGAAAACCAGGTTGTCTCGCCAGATATCTCTCTCGGGCCAGTAACCGCCTACTTTTTTGGCGTGGTGGTGGTGATGGGTTTGATTCTTTTTATCATCCCTTTAAGCAAGTTGCGGTGGATTTTTCGGGCACTGTTTACCCTGATGTTCGCCTGGGGAGTATTTATTGTCATTGCCCTGATACTACCACCAGCTGTGGCTTATCCTGTAGCGATAATTGCCGGCATGACCTGGCTATTCTGGGACAGGATATGGCTGCATGACCTGCTCCTTCTCATTACCCTCTCTGGAGCTGGCGCGGTTTTTGGTTTTCTTTTTTCTCCGTGGACGTTTATAATTTTCATGCTGGTTATAGCTGTCTATGACGTTGTGGCGGTACGTTTTGGTTTCATGGTCTGGATGGCTGATAAACTTTCTGAGTCCGCTACCATGCCAGCCTTCGTTTTCTCCAAGAAAATCAAAGATTGGAGACTGCGCCTCAAGAACATACGGGTGGGTGATCTGAAAAAGGAGGAACCCGATAGACGCGAATACGCCATATTGGGCGGTGGTGATATTGGCTTTCCCCTGATGCTCACGGGTTCCGTTTTCTTTGCGGCTGGTCTGGCCAGTGCGATGCTCGTGGGTGTGTTTGCCCTGATGGGGCTCATGAGTGCTTTCCCGATCCAATTGCTCTGGCTCAAGGGTAAGCCCATGCCGGCTTTACCTCCTATTGCCTTTCTCTCCCTCATCGGGTTTGTAATAGCCTCCCGATTCTTAAGTTAGAACTTTTATTTGATCCGAAAATACCCAACTCCAGTAGCGACTAGTGATTTCATCTATTGAGAGACTCATCTAACACTTCGTTTATTTGGCCACCCTCTTCGTACTTAGCTTGCTTAATTGCACAATTGGGCGGCTTGTTCAATATCTGGCCTGCCCACACAGGATCACAATGTACTTACTTAGTGAAGATGGTTTGACTTGGAGCTCTTATGGATGAGAGCGAAAGTGCCAAGCCACGAAGGGAGCATTTTGTGTCTATCACTAGCCTCCCTCCTTATCTTGTCACACTTGCTGTACTTCGTAATCTTTAAGTGTTAGTAGAATTGTGTCCCCTTTTGTTGGTTCTTAGCCGTTGGTGGTAAAACCTCCTTTCGTTTAGCTTCTTCGCTGCGGTGTTCTTACGACCTTAGTTTCTTCTTAAATTTTCCCACAAAAATGCATAATAGAGCCAAAAAGCCTTGACATTTTTGTTATGACTGGTATAATAAGGCCAGGAATGGGAACGACGTAACACATAGTGGAACGACCATGGGGAAAGCGGGCTACTATCAGATTAAGTCCA
>JALHSP010000092.1 GCA_022865305.1 Bacteroidales bacterium
GCACTCCAACGCCGCCCTAACAGGTCGGTAAATGCCATGCTTGCATTTGAGTAGAAAGACAAATTACTAACTTTAAGAAAACAACTGATAATTGAACATTAACTGCCACTAAGCCGCACGGCACTTACCGCCAACCGTTACAAGCCATTTAATACTACTTCGACATTTAATGCTACTTCGATGAATAAAACCCTCTTTGCAATTATCCTAACCACTTTGACAGCTGATGCATTTAGCCAAAGTAATGTGGTTACAACCGACTTTAATTTCGGTTTTGAGAATACTTCCATAACACAGAAGCTTCCAGACAAATGGTTTCAATGGGGAAGTAATTATTTAATAAGTATTGATACCTCTATTAAACATAGTGGGGAAAATTCTATAATTATTCAACCATCAGAAGGAAGAACAGCAAATTCGTTTGGATGTGTTGCATATTCTATCCCAGCCCAATATGAGGGCAAGGAAATAGAATTAAGAGCTTTTATGAAACTTTTAGACGTCTCTGAAGGTCCAATTGGTCTAATGCTCAGGATTGATGGATCCTCAGGCTCATTACAATTTGATAATATGCAACGAAAGAATATAATGGGAACTTCAGATTGGACATTATATTCAGTTAAATTACCTTACCCTCAAAGGGCAAAAACAATTTATATTGGTGCTATACTTTCCGGCAAAGGACAACTTTGGGTCGATGATTTTGAGCTTTTAATTGATGGTGTAAGTATAGAGAAAGTAAAAAAGGTTAAACCGGAAGAATTAAAAGCTGACTTAGACAGGGAATTTGATAAAGGGTCAGGAATACAGAATTTTGAAATAAACGAACAAAGGATTGAGGATTTAAAATTGCTGGGACTTGTATGGGGCTTTTTAAAGTACTATCATCCTAACATTGCAGCAGGAAATTTCAATTGGGATTATGAATTATTCCGAATCATTCCACAAATTATAAAAACCAAAAGTCCAAAAGAACGGGATAATATTCTGTGCAATTGGATAACATCTCTTGGTGCTTTTGATAATAATGGAAAATCATTTGAAGCAGATTCTGAAATAAAAATTATGCCTGACCTGGAATGGATCTCGAAATCAAATTTATCAAAAGAACTTACTACATTATTGTTAAATGTGGAAAATGCCAAAAGAACAGGGAAAAACTATTATATCTCTTTAGCTGACAATGTTAGAAATCCTGTTTTTTCAAATGAAAATGCTTATGCTTGGATGAATTTTCCTGATATTGGATTCAGATTATTGTCATTATACCGATATTGGAATATTATTCAATATTACTCTCCATATAAATACTTAATTGAAGAGAATTGGGAAGAAGTTTTGGGAGAATTTATACCAAAATTTATTAATGCTTCAGATGAAACACAATATCGACTTAAAGTGTTGGAATTAATAGCTAGAGTAAATGATACTCATGCAAATATATGGAGTGATAATATTCTTTCCAGATATCTGGGAATTAATTATGCTCCATATGAAATCCAATTTATTGAAGGAGTACCTGTTATAAGTAATTGTTATGAGGTCAGATCTAATTTCAGTCCACAACTTCAAAAAGGTGATGTTATTTTAAGTATAAACAAGAAGCCCGTTGATAAAATCCTTTCTGATAGGGTAGAAATAAGTCCTGCTTCAAATTATCCAACCAAACTCAGATATATTGCAAGGAACTTACTCAGGACAAACGACTCTATATTAAATATTGAATTTAAAAGAGGTGATATCTCACTTCAAAGAATTGTGAGAACATTTCCACAGGAAAAGATCAATATGACACAAAAAATGGACACTTGTTTCAAGTTTATTCAACCTGATATTGCCTATTTATACCCTGGATCTATTAAAAATAAATATTTACCATCAATAATGAGCAAAGTCCAAGACTCAAAAGGACTTATTATTGATTTAAGATGTTATCCCTCTGAATTTATTGTTTTTACATTAAGTTCCTTCCTTATGCCTCAAAATACCCCCTTTGTCAAATTTTCCAGAGGTAGCATTGAGTATCCCGGACTTTTTGTAATAGATAAAGGACTTCTTAGTGTTGGAAGAAACAACAGCGATTTTTATAAAGGGAAAGTAATTATTCTGGTCAATGAAACTACAATCAGTCAGGCAGAATATACAGCTATGGCTTTAAGAATAGCTCCGAAAGCCACTGTTGTAGGATCAACCACCGCCGGAGCAGATGGAAATGTATCTCCATTTTCCTTACCCGGGGGGGTTAATACTATGATAACAGGAATAGGTGTGTATTATCCTGATGGCAGTGAAACTCAAAGAGTTGGAATTATTCCAGATATAGAAATTAAGCCAACAATTCAAGGCTTGAAAAGAAATCAAGATGAACTTTTAGAAAAAGCAGTTGAGATCATATTAAAATAAAAACGGCTTGTAACACGGACAATAAAGTTAAGTTGTTTGTCACACTTTTTGCTTTTAATACTGCTTTTAAGACGGCTTTCAATACGTTGCTAAACCCGGACACGCTCATCTGCCCGCAATTAAAATCCTGCACCTTGACAAATTTCTGGCTCCGAGATAGTTTGTACCACGACACTGCGCCAGTGCCCTCCACCAACTTTGTAACCGGTGATAAATTCGCAGCTCCGATCAAACTTGTACCGCGACACGCGTAATGCTCAATAAAATTTGTACCATGACGGCAAAAAGTGCGCCATACCCTCCTTGCACCGTGACAGCTTACTGGCTAAAGTACCAGGATTCTACCCGGATGCGGCGTCGGGTAACACAACCTCCCTTTATTGCCGGGCCGTTAGCGCTAAGCGATTAACTTCATTTACAGATATTTACAGTATATTTTATACTTAACGTTGTTCTAAAATGACTGGAAAATCAAAATATCCGGATAACTTATTGACGC
>JALHSP010000093.1 GCA_022865305.1 Bacteroidales bacterium
ATTATGCTCGATCATAGATTTGACGAATCTATTTCAAAAAGATTTTGCTTGGAAAATGGTTACCAGTGGATTAACAGATACTTTTCATCGGCGAAAGTATCCACATTTAAACATGATGACAGTATCATATTTACAGATGTTAGCTCGTTTATGCAGTTTTATTTGGCTAGCGTGCCCTATACAGCAATGTCTGAACGAAAAGACATTCCAAGCGATAAGAAAAAGTTTTTGGTTAAGCAAGTAAAAAAGTTAGCTTACGGACTTATTAGTAGACAAGGCAAAATAATACTCTCTAAACCTGTAGGAGCTTTTATTGTAAAAAAATAGCTGTATATCTGCTTTATATCTAAGGTTAGCCGGAGAAATGTTATTTTCTTCATTAACGATAATCTGATAAAATAGGGGTAATCAAGAAATGTGTGCAAAACTACCTAACATAGAAAACCGTGTTGAGCTAGAAAGATGGCTCCGAGAGGATTATTACGCACAACTAACTGGTTTTCTGTCCACATCTCTTGAATATTTACATAACACTGTTAATTGGGGTGTTGTTACGACAATAGGGATTGTTGCTGCTATCTTTGTGAGAGAGCAGTTCCCAGACCTTTTGTCATGGGCGTTACTTTGGTTTGCTCTCCCTATTACTTTGCACTTTGGAGTTAGAACCGCAAAGGCTTATATAAATGTAATGCGATGGTCTTCCATTCAAAGACATGTACAAATACATATAATGAACAACCCACCGGATGAATGCGACTTTCTTCGTGTGATCGAAATTATAGAAAAGTATCATACTCATTGGGTAAGCCCCCTTGCTAGAATTGATGTTATATACAAAACATTATTAGAAATGGGGTATGGTTATTTTCTATTTTTTCATAGTGCTCTACTGATATATGTTGGAACAAAAATAGAGATTACTGGCCCCACCTTTGTAATTGCAACGTTAGGTTTTCTTTTTGTGATATTGGAAGCCTTTCTATTCTTGTTTAAATCCCCCTATCTTGCCAGCATTAGTGTTGACCCTGAAACGCACCGTCTTCGATAATACTATAGGTAATCTTGGTTCTTAACAAGAGACTGTAGAGCTAGCTTCAAGGAATAGGAACAGTTAATAGTTGAAATGAAAAGAAGAGAAGTTCTCGATTCTGAACAAAAAGAGAAATGGATGAAACAATGGTGCGAAGAAATTGCTCATTTAGCCGGTGTGATTAGTCATTCATAATACTTAATCAGCAAGATTTTAAGAAATCTTGAAAATTAATTGATTTAGGATCTAAGAAATAATTATTTTATTATAATAATTTGTCAAGGGACGGTCCTTTGACAAAGTCTTAAGTGAGATAAAATAATATACCAAAAAAATGAGAAATGCTTCCCCCCAGGACAAAACGATGCCAGATGGGGTGGTGGTAAGGCAATCTTTTCCATAAATAAAAGATTATTCCCAAGAGGTAAAAAACTCCCCCGATAAAAAGACAGAAAATCATTTTTTGAGGAAGTGTCAGCAGCATTGGTTTAAAGGCAACGACAATGAGTAATCCCATAACCACATAAGATAAAACCATTACCGGTTTGAGTTTTTCTTTAAAGGCTATGGAGATTATAATCCCAGCTATAGCC
>JALHSP010000094.1 GCA_022865305.1 Bacteroidales bacterium
ATCATAAATGCAAATATTTTTAACGGAATTTATGTTTTTATTTGCATTTTTACTATTTATTCAAGCTAAAGATATTAACATATATCGTTGATTATTAACATTATATGTGCATTAAAAGACTTCCTCAGCAAACCCTAATTAAGTATTAGCCCTCCTTCAGGGGGGAATGGGGGGCATTATATTTAAGTACTATTTAATTTTGTAAGTAGTCCCGGATATGTCAATCGATTTCCTGAAATTTTTATTAGATTCAAAGGTATAATCAGAACCGTTATACGTCAATTTTACTTTTTTATGATCGGTATCAATTGTTAAGGTTGAAGAGGGATTCTTCTGAATAATAAAGTCAGCCAGCAACAGCGCTTTTTCTATTCCATCACCACGTCCGAAATTCCATACCTCGTCCGGCAGAGCAAGCCGCTGATCATCATATATCGAGTGGTTGGGCATTTTAGTTATTATTTCAAAAACATCTGAAATAGTCTTCCCGTTAAGATCATTAAAGCAGACAGGATTTCGTTCTATCGCTGCCTTAACATATGGAAGCCAGTCCAGCTTATCCATTTGCCTGAAAACATAAAGTGTCAGAAGTGCAAGTTCAGAATGTTCGGAATGCCTTAAAATCGAACTTATTATTTTCTCCCTGCTGTCATCAATTGTTATACGGGGTATGCTTGTTTTTAAATAGTCCTTTCTGTCATCAGGGATTTTTGGATCTGTATAAATAAAATCTGCAAGGTCTGTGAACATCTCATGAATAATCCCGGGCGGGGCGATACCGTTAAATCTGGCAAATTCATTTTCAATTTCTTGCAGGCTTTTCCCGTAACTTTTTTCAATTATCTCCTCAGTATCATTAAGCATGATTTTCCCCTGTAAAGGACTCAGGTGAAATTCATCACCTTCAATTTCTTTTACCAGCAGGGCGCGTGTCTCAGCAGACGCATTGAATTTGCTGGTATGTTCATATTCAAATAACTTTTCGAGTGATATATACCTTTTTTTGCCAGAACAGTCGCATTGATACTGGAAAAGAGATTTGTATCTCGATTTGAACCGCAGGAAGTTTATGAATATCACGTTTGTCAGGTCCACAGTCAGGAACTCCCTGAGTTTAAGTGAAAAGAACTCATAGGCATTCCTGTCTATTGTGGCTTCCTTGTACAGGGTGTGTATATACCCTGAAATATGTGATACTATTGTCACTTTTTCGTTCTCGAGGGCTCTTCTTGCCTTTTCCGAAAGAGAAGTGCCATTATACCACATGTTTTTGGTAACAATTCTCCTGTTGTTGGTTATTAATCCTTCTTTTTCAATTATGAAGTTTTGCGAGTGAAGCGGTGTGGCAATGAGAAATATTTTTTCAAGCGGAATTCTTCCCACTACAAACATTGCAGCAGCATAAAGAGCGGATAGAGATACACATTCACCTGCCCCTGTGGTGAAGTTTTCTTTGTATCTGAAAGCTGTCATTGCTTCTATGGTCTCTGTTTTCCAGAAGGGAATAATGTCTGAATCGTACTTGTCAAGACCAAAATGTTTTCTGATATCAATGTCAAAATAGTACTTGTCGCCCTCATAACCGAACAGAGCATTTGATTGTCTCAGGAGCTCGATGTCAAAAAAATTCTTAAATCTTTCGATCTCCCTGCTCTTTGTAGTGAGCCCCCATGTTGACAGATCGAGGTTAAAAACATAATTCTGGATAATATACTGTTTAATCCTGTTTGCTTTGTAAGTGAATCCTTTCTTCTCAATATCCCTGAACCATATATCATGCCTCCACTTCCAAAGCAGAGGCGACATAATATTGGCAAGCACCAGCGGGTAAAATAATTCCGGAAAAATAAAAATCTCCATATCGGAGAGGGTGAAAGCAGACGAATATTTTTCAAGGATCTTCTTATCGGAAAAGTCTGCAATAAAATTTGAATCCATAGATAGTATCAAAACCTTACATAATTACATGAATCTCTCAAAACCTGAAAAGAAAAAATTAGCCTCCCTTTCAGCGTTCTCATTACTGTCTGATCCATGGACTGCATTCATCTGAACCGAGACTGCAAACAATTTTCTGATTGTTCCCTGTTCTGCTTTGCTGGGATCTGTGGCTCCTATGAGCTTTCTGAATTCCTCAACAGCATTTGCATGCTTAAGAATCATGACAAATACAGGACCGGAGGTCATGAACTCGACAAGACTCTCGAAAAATGGTTTTCCCTTGTGGACAGCATAAAATGTCTCGGCCTGGGGAAGTGTCATCTTTACCATTTTCATGGCAACTATTTCAAATCCAGCTTCATTGATCATAGCCAATATCGGCCCTGTTTTTCCTGTTCTTACAGCATTAGGCTTTATAATTGCAAAAGTGAAATCACCGTTCATTTGCAGCTGATTTTGAGATTTAACAATCAAACTTTGTCTTCAGGAATATTTTTTATCTTTACCAACTTAAAAAATAGCAGGAAAAGTGTTAGAACTGGCCAAATATACAAAAGAATTATCGAAACTTTTCTTCTCGTCGGAGAATATATTACTGGTTTGCCATATCAATCCGGACGGAGATGCAATAGGTTCCCAATTAGCACTATATCATTATCTTAAAGAGAAAAACAGGAATGTTGAGATGATCTCACCCAACTACCTTCAGGAGTTTCTCAAATGGATGGATGGTGCAGATTTAATAAACATCTTTATAAGGAACAGGGAAAGATGTAAAAAGCTTATTGAATCGGCTGATTTAATTGTAATGCTGGATTTTAATCAATCCAACAGGCTGGGTGAAGCTGAAAATCACGTAATTGCTTCCGGTGCCAGAAAAGTGATCATTGATCATCATCTTGGTCTGGAAAATTATGTTGATTTAGCCATTTCAGATCCGTCAAAATGCTCAACTGCAGAGCTGGTTCATCAGCTGATTAATATAATGAACGGTGTACCATTTCTGCACAAAGGCTATGCTGAAGCTATATATGTTGGGATAATTACCGATACGGGTAATTTTGAACATGGAACTTATACAGGTAATACATTCAGAATTGTTGCTGATCTGGTGGAAACAGGGATAGAAAAGGAGAAAATCATTAACCGTATTTATAACAACTTTTCCTCAGATCGTATGCAGCTCCTGGGATTTGCTCTGAATAAAAGAATGGTTATCATTCCGGAGTATAAGACAGCTTACATTTCACTTTCCAGGAACGATCTGAACACTTATAACCATGTAAAGGGCGATACAGAAGGCTTTGTCAATCTGCCGCTTTCTATAAAGAGAATAGTCTTTTCCGCGCTTTTTATTGAAAAAGATGGATTCATCAAGCTCTCTTTTCGTTCCAAAGGAAATTTCCCTGTAAATGAATTTGCATCAAAGTATTTTTCAGGAGGTGGCCACTTGAATGCTTCCGGAGGCGAATACGCCGATACACTTGAAAATACTATAGCATATTTCCTTCATGCCCTGAAGGAAAATGCGTGGAGATTTGATGATAATAAGTTATGACAATAAAGTTTCTGACATATACGTTTTTATTTTTGGTGACAGTCTCATGTAATACAGGTTCCGAAAAGAGTAATGTACGTTCAGTACCAGGAAGCAATGAAATGGCAGAGATGAACAGGTACCTGGTGCAAAAGGACCGGGAAAGAATTGAGAATTATATTGACAGGAAAAACCTGGATATGACTGAATCTCCGACAGGCCTGTGGTATTTTATAAAAAAGGAAGGGCAGGGGAGTTATATTACAGATAACGATAAAATTGTGATTGAGTATAATTGTTCCCTTCTTGATGGAACAATCTGCTATTCATCAGAAAAGGACGGAGTGAAGGAAATTGTTCTGGGCAGAAGCGAACTGGAAGCAGGACTTAACCAGGGTTTGAGAATGCTGAGAACAGGGGGAGAGGCTGTTTTTATAATTCCTCCTTTTTTGGCATACGGGTTTACAGGTGATGGGGAAAAAATACCTTCAAGAGCGGTAATTGTTTATAATGTTAATATCTTGCAGGTTCATAAATTCGTGGAATGATTTTTGCGATTAATGCGATATAATCTTAATACTATGACACAAATAATGAAAATCAAACTTTTTGCAGTTGTTGGTATCAGCCTTATACTGTCTGTCTCATGTAATCGGACTGATAAGTATGAGAAGGAAGAAGCGGCAAAAATCCAGACGTACCTTGACAATCATCCTGCTCTGGATTTTCAGAAGAAAGCAAGCGGATTATATTACCTCGAAGTATTAACCGGCCCGGGACCACTTGCTGTAACTCACGATACAGCCTATGTTTGGTATACAGGGACCTACCTGAGCGGAACAGTGTTTGGAACAAATGTCGGAACTACTGATACCCTGATCTTCCTGGTCAATGAGGGATGGCTTATACCCGGATTTGATGAAGGAGTCACTTACATGCGTGAAGGCGGCAAAGCCACATTTCTGTTATCGTCAGATTTGGGATACGGAAATTCTGGATACTATATGGCTGCATATACCCCTTTATTATTTGATGTGGAACTCGTGAAACTTATTCCAGGTCCAGGTCCCGGGAAATAGGAATCATTGAATAACAAATACGACTAGCCTGTCATTGAGAATCGGAATGCTCTTTTTCCATTCCGATATTTTCTTTGTTTTTATAAATTCAGCAGGCAGGGTAATATCAGCAGCGATACATAGAAGCGTATTTATATGGCAGGTTGCCAGTATCGATTCCAGCATCTTCTGGTTCCTGTAAGGTGTTTCCATAAATATCTGTGCATATCCTTCCCTGGCTTTTTTTTCCAGTTCCCTGAGTTTTGCAGCTCTTTTATCAGCATCAACGGGCAGGTACCCGTTGAATGAGAAATTCTGGCCGTTTAAACCTGATGAGATTAGTGCCATAATTATTGATGATGGTCCTGCCAAAGGAGTTACCGTGATTTTTTTTCTGTGGGCTAAAGAAATTATCCTGGCACCCGGATCGGCAATACCCGGAAGCCCGGCTTCGCTCATCAGTCCGATATCCGAACCATTCAATACAGGATCCAGAAAATGTTCAATATCCGATTCCCCGGTATGTTCATTTAGTTCAAAAAAAACTGAACCATCAACAGGAAATTCTTTGTCAATGAGTCTTAAATACCGTCGCGCACTTCGGATATCCTCGACAATAAAGAACCTCAGTTTTCTGGTAATCTCAAGTACTTTTTCAGGAATCACTTTTAAGAAATCAATCCCGCCCAGAGTTACTGGTATAAGATAAATCCTTCCGGTCACGGCTTTACTTTTATGTATCAAATATAACAAATAAACCGGGTTCATTTATAGCAACAAAATAGCCATACCAGTTGGCTGTTATTGATTTTTAATATAGGTTTGTCATGAAATATTCTGACAGTGAAAATTACTTTTCTTGGTACCGGTACATCTCAGGGCGTTCCGGTAATAGCTTGTGAATGTAAAACCTGCCGTTCTGAAGATCATCATGATAAAAGACTCAGAACTTCCCTTCTTCTGGAAAAAGACGGGATTATCCTGCTATTTGACGCAGGTCCTGATTTTCGTCAGCAAATGCTCAGGGCAAATGTTAAGAAACTCGATTCAATTATCATTACCCATGAGCATAAAGATCATATAGCAGGTATGGATGACGTAAGGGCATTTAATTATAAAAGCCAGGATGCTATAGATATTTATGCAGAAGAAAGAGTACAGAATGCCATCAGGAAAGAGTTTTCATACGTGTTTGCAGAATACCAGTATCCGGGTATACCAAAAATGAAACTGATTTCTATCCCTGATCATGGATTCATGGTAAAGGGTATAGAAGTAATACCTGTCAGAGTGCGGCATTACCACCTGGAAATCTATGGTTTCAGGATTGGCAATTTTGCTTATATCACAGATGCAAATTATATCCCTGAAGAGAGCAAGGAAAGATTGATAGGAGTTAAATATCTTGTTATCAATGCTCTCAGGAAAGAAAAGCATATCTCTCATTTCAGTCTGAGAGAAGCCATAGATTTTATCAGGGAGATTTCACCAAAAAAGGCATTCATAACCCATATAAGCCATCAGATGGGTTGTTATAACGATATTGCAAAAGAATTACCTCCTGGCATTATGCTTGCCTATGATGAGATGAGCCTGGTCTGTGATGAATAGAAATCCTAAAATCTTTTCCTTTTATAGCTTTTATAAAGCTTTTTCTGATAATGAGTTGAAAAATAGTACCTGTTTCTTCCAAGTTGTGATGTATTAATCCTTGAAGCTTTCTCTCTTTTTTCAATCCATGGATTCTTTTTTGAGGAAGCACAATCTGTAAGGATCGCAACAAGGAAAAAAATTAACAGGTAACTTAATATTTTGATTGATTTGGACATTCACACTTCTTATTAATGAATCATCCCTAAAAATACAATATTTTTAGTTAAAAAAAATGATTCAATTTTCTAATATTTAACGAATGTCTATAAATTATGTTGCAACAATTTGTTAAATAATAATTTGGAAATGATATATTGTAGTAAAATTCTTCAACGATTCTTAAAATATTGATGCCGTAAATTAGTTTTATACATTAAGATTTGTTTAGATTTATTTTAAAATATCCTCTGTCAAAAATGAATATTTCAGGGAAAGCATTTAGGTTTTTATTCATAATTCTGATGGTAATTCCGTCTCTGGCTTACCCGCAGAATATAAAAAATATTGAGATTGCAGGCACAGTAGGACTGAATACGGAAAATATTACACTGTCCGACAGTTCTGTCCTGGATCTCCATAGGAGCAGACCGCTGTTCAGTTTCCTTTTAGATGGGAAATTTCATAGTTCAGCAGATGCTGATGTACAAAGGAGCAACAATATCTATACCCAGGTTTTTGATGATTACATGAATGTTACTTTCATGATTTCTGATCTTTCTGTCGCCGGCTGGCAAAGTGAAATAGTTTTTGAAAACAAAGGAAACGATACTGTTTCTCTGAGCAACGTTGTTCCCTTCGGAGAAGATAAAACATCGGTCTACATAACAGGTGATGGTCCATGGGATCTGGCCCGGGCATTTCTTTTCCGTCCTGGTTTCCGGCCTCTGAGGGTCATTCTCCCTGATAATGCCTGGGAACTTGGATATTCTTCTTTTTTTGCTGATAAGGATTTATCAGTTTGTGCTTTAGCCCGTCGCCAGAAGACAGAAGGAGGGCAGAGACAAAGGTATGAAACAGTACTACCTCCTGGAGCAAAAGTTAATTATATGGTCTATGCAGATGTTTTCAGAGGTGAATGGCAGGAAGGACTTCGTTTAATGTTCAGGGACAGGTACTTACACGATCTTGATAAATTTGACAATACATTATTCGAAAGAAAGGACCTTGCATGGATAAAGGAGAGTTATCTCATCATTCTCCAGATGGCCTGGGACAGAGAATTCTATGACAGACTTACCGGTAAATATACATATGCAGAAGTCTTAAGAAAAGGGATAGACCTCTTCGGATATGTTGATGTGTTTGGAATATGGCCAACATGGCCGCGACTCGGGCTTGATCAGCGAAATCAGTGGGATTTATACAGAGACCTTCCGGGAGGAACTGAACAACTCAGGAATTTCGCAAAGCTATCGCGAATGTCTGGTACGAGATTTTTTATTGCGTACAATCCATGGGACAACAGTACAAGAAAGGAAAACCATTACAAAGGAATGGCAAAACTTATTGCAGAAACTGAAGCGGATGGTGTGGTTCTCGATACAAGAGGGAGTTCAAGTCACGAATTGCAAGCTGCTGCAGATAGCGTTAGGACAGGTGTTGTAATGTATTCTGAAGGAATGGCAATAACCAGTGACATGCCAGGCATAATATCCGGACGTGTTCATAATGCCATATACTATAGTCCTGAATTGAATCTCAATAAAGTAATAAAACCGGATTTTTCAATTTTCAGGGTTTGCGATGTAGGGGAGGACCTTGTCCACCGTGAACTCGCGATAGCATTCTTTAATGGCTACGGAACAGAACTTAATATGTTCCGGCCTGGCGGAAGAGATGAAAATTACAGAGATGATCTTGAATACCTTGCCCGCACAACATTCACCCTCAGACAGAATAACGATGCATTCCTCGATAATAACTGGACACCGCTTATAGAGACCACAATGGATAATGTTTTCGTAAACCGGTGGAATTCAGGAGATAAGACAGTTTATACTATTTTAAATATGAGACCGGAAGGAGTCTCCGGAAAACTCTTTAAGGTTGATAATCCATCTGGTAAACACTACGTCTCTATCTGGAACCACGAAAATATTATACCCGTGATCGAGAACAGAAATGCTTTTGTCTCAGCCAGGGCTGAGGGGTGGCAGACTTCTTATTCAGGAACAAGAAAGGAGGGATCAGTTGATTGCATAGCCGAATTTTCTGACATATTGAAATCGAAGCTTGCTGGTGATTCAATAATGTTAAACAGCCCTGGATTGGGGAAAGTGGTCATCTGGAAAGGAAATCCGTCTTACAGTACTTTAAATAAAGAATTAAGGATTATAAACGATACTGTAATAAGTGTAAAATCCCTTTTCGGTTATTATGAAGGGAAGATTGTTATTCAGCTTATTGAGAACAAACGGTTAAGAGATGAAAATGTTCTGATACTGAAGGGTGGAAAACCATGGATCATAAGCAAGGTAGCACTTACAACAAGATCGGTGAATATTCCTTCAGACATGGTACTCGTACCTGGCACTCTTTTTTCTTTTAACGTTACTACCACTGAAGATTTCATGCCATATCCCGACGTGAATAATATTCCTGTCAGTATCGATAGTTTTCTGATCGATAAATATCCTGTCACCAATGCACAATATTTTGATTTTATAATCAATTCAGGGTATATACCTGCAGATACTTCAAGATATTTAAGGCACTGGGAATCAGGTACATTTAAACAGGGTCAGGATAAATATCCTGTGGTTTACATCAGTTATGAAGATGCTATGGCATATGCAAATTGGGCAAACAAAAGATTACCGACGCAGGCTGAATGGCAGCTTGCTGCACAGGGTACTGATAATCGAAAATGGCCATGGGGTGATGAGTTCCACGGAACCAACTGCAACAATTCTTTCAACAGATCAACACCTGTTGATGCTTTCCCGAAAGGTCAAAGCCCTTATGGAGTAATGGATATGGTTGGTAACGTCTGGCAGATGACTAACGATATGTATTTCAACGGGACAAATTATTTTACAATTATACGCGGGGGTAGTTATTACAAGCCTGAATCAAGCTGGTGGTACATACAGGGAGGTCCGCAATCTCTGGATAAAACACAGATTATGCTTTTGGTGTCACCGGGTTTTGACAGAAGTTCAACTGTCGGATTCAGGTGTGTGAAAGATATTGACAATAAAAATTTTAAGGTAAAGAAATAGCGCTGCCTCTCTATAAATCTCCCTGTGCATACCGGGGGTGGGGCATCGTGACGAGGAAGCGGGAAACTTATTTACTTTATTATCAGTATTAGCTGAAGGATTTATTTTTCAAATATGTACTCAAGTTCAAAATTAGACTTAAGAAATTCCGCAATTTTTATAGCTCTTTTGTAATCAGTATTTATCAATCTGACCATACCCGTTTCTGAATAAAAAAACATATCAAAAGATTTAAAATTATAGGTTACGGGAAGGATGAATCTGTAGTAACCAGTACCTCTTTTATTTTTTTGTTTAATTAATATTCTGTTACAATTGTGAGGGATTCTTATTTTCTCTTTTGATAGTGTCATACTTAAAAAGCTGGATTCCTTAAGAATAAAGCTTGATTTATCATCAACAATTAATTTTGATTTAAACGAAATCATTATCAGACCGATAATCATCATAGCAAATGAAGCGGTAAAATAATTAAAGTGATTTTCATTTTTCGTTGAATTAAGACTTATCAGTACTGCTGCAATTGCCAGGAATATTAGAATATATCCGAGTATAATAAATGGTTTAGGGAAAAGGTTGTATGAGTATTTTTTCATAATCAGGATAACGATTGAGATTAGGTTAGCATGTGATGGGAAACATGTTATTAATCAATTTATTATAAATCAGTTTGAAGTATTATTGTTTTACATATCTTTTTGATATTGGTATTGGGAGTTACATGGTATTTTGTTATGGCATGTATGGCAGCTAACGGGAGTTTGTCTTATAACCTATCTGGATTTTTCATTTAAGCCAGCTTTAGCCCCCTTTTCTCGTTGAGTTGTCTAAAATTGATCCCAAAAAGGTCTAAAAACATCGAAACAAGTATCCTGAGGTACTCTTTCAGCCGATCTCTGGTCAAAATATTACCAATTCGCCTTAAATTATATGCAATAAACATAAACCCAACATCGGAGATTGCCCTGCTTATTCCCTTCTTAGTAAGAATATAGCTGAATCCCCATTGTCGTTTTAAAGTACCATACGGATGTTCAACAATAGCCTGACGGCGTTTATAGAGGCGCTCCTTCTCCTGAAAGTTTCTGCGATTTATTTCATAATACTCGGCAAATGTAGTCCGTTGAATTACTCTGGCATTCTTAGATCTTGTGCATTTGGAGTGTGCCTGACAGGTCTTGCATGATCGTGTCTTGTATTGCTTAAATATGATCAGGTTTCCGCGCTTGTCGTGTTCATTGTACCAGGTCCCATTTGTTATGAGAAATTCTCCCTGAGGGCAAGTGTAAGTATCTGCTTCTTTGTCGTATATAAAATATTCAGAATTGTATTCATGGCTCGGAGCCTGACTTGTTGATGGTAGTGAGGGTATCGCAACAATTGTTTCAACTCCAAGATCCTGTGCGGTTTTTAGCTCTGAACCAGTATGATAACCTTTATCATAGAGCACTGTGAATTCATTGGTCCTGAGTATGCTCTTTGCCCTTTGAACCATGTTTCCCATTGCTTTGCTGTCATTCTGTTTTGTTACCTTATAGTCGATGGGAATGTTGTTCTTTGCGTCAACGGTGGTTTGTACATTATAAGCTACTTCAGTGATATTGTTGCGAATCATTATCTGCCGGCTCTCGGGATCAGAAATTGAGATCTGTGGTTCTCCGGATTCTTTCAGTTGCTTTTCAATATTTCTATAATTGTCTTTTCTCTGCTGTTGCTTTTTAATCTCATCTTCTATTACCTGCTTATTATCTCCATCATTTTCGGCCAGTGCTCTGGTATACTCTTCTAGTTTGTTATCAATATATGCTACATGCCGGTCTACTTTAGCCTGATTGAAGTTGTTCTTCTTGCTGTTTTGTGCCCGCAACTTGGTGCTGTCGCCGGCAATAAGTTTTCCTCCGATCAGGTCAAAATGTCTGGCAATTTGGACCGTGGCTCTGAAAACCTTCTTAATGGCTTTCTGGTTCCTCTGTCTGAAATTGGAAATTGTGTTGTGATCAGGTTTGAGGCACTTTAAAAGCCACATTACTTCAATGTTCCGTCTGCATTCTTTTTCCAGGTCCCTGGTTGTCCTGATCTTATTCATATACCCGTAAATGAAAAGCTTGAGTAAATCAGTGGGATGATAGGCCGGCCGACCGTTTTCGACAAAATCCATTCTGAATCCATAATCTTTAATAGAAAGGCTATCGACAAAAAGGTCAATTATCCGGACTTCATTATCGGGGTCAATGGATTGATCCAGTGAAACCGGGAAAAGATTAATTTGTGTTCTGTTATGTCCTTGTATGAATTTCATATAGTTAAGATACAAAACTCATCGTTTTTTGAAGAATCACCAACCTCATAGTTTTCAACAAATAGAATAGGTTATTAGACAGTCTGACGGCCCGGCAATAAAGGGAGGTTGCGTTACCCGACGTGAGCACCGGGCAGAGTCCTGGTACTTTAGCCGGGAAATAGTCACGGTGCAAGGAGGGTATGTCATGCGTTTTTGCAGTCCGGATACAAAGCTGGTTGAACATTACGAGTGTCGCGGTACAAATTTTTTAATTGAATGGGAACCTATCACGGTATTGTTATTTAATTAACAGCACTGGCGCGGTCGCGGTTTAAACTATTACCAACCTATATAGGGAGCAGGAGCAAATTGCAAAAAACATGACAAACTTATTTACATTATTGTCCGTGTTAGCTGGTGTACTTTTATTTTAATCCAGGTCGAGAACTATCTTTATGTTTTCTTTTACTTTTAATTGAAGATCGCGAGGCAGTTCTCCGATTTTTGATGTTAACCTTCTATTATCAACGGCTCTAATTTGATCTATCATAATATCAGAGTCGCTTTTAAGGTTAGCAGTCCCCTTTTTAATGTGGACTCGAAGTATATCACTCTCAGGAGCTATATTAGTTGTTATTGGGCAGATCACCGATGAAGGATGATCCTTGAGGAGGTTGGTTTGAACAATTAGAACAGGTCTAATTTTGCCGGTCTCTGTACCACGCTGCGGTTCAAGATCAGCAATCCAGATATCGAATTGTTTAATTCTCATCTTGAAGCGTTTCAAATTCAGCTAAGACAGCCAGAGATTCTCTTTTAACCAATTTTGATTCTCTTGCAAGTTTCCTTGCAATAAGGTTTCTACGGTTGATTCTATTATAATAATCAACCGCCTCATTTATATATCTATTCCTTGATTTTTTTACCTTAGTCAGGACATCTTCAGTTTCATCGAAGATGTTGTCATCTAGTTTTAACGATAGAGTTTTCATGGTATATTTATTAAGTATATCACAAAGGTATATACTAAAAATCAATTTACCAAATTTATTTTGCTTAATATCGTCATAAGATGTGTTGGAATCTAAGTCGTATGCCAGCTAACGGCAGTCTGTCTAATTACCTATTCCAGATTGTTGAGATAGACCTCATTTATGCCAGATTAAGTGATTTATGGCAGTGGTGACCCCAGGGTTGTCTTAAATTGCCTTTAAAAAGGTCAAAAAAGGTCAAAAACA
>JALHSP010000095.1 GCA_022865305.1 Bacteroidales bacterium
GCACTCCAACGCCGCCCTAACAGGTCGGTAAATGCCATGCTTGCATTTGAGTAGAAAGACAAATTACTAACTTTAAGAAAACAACTGATAATTGAACATTAACTGCCACTAAGCCGCACGGCACTTACCGCCAACCGTTAGTGGTAATGCTCGGTGCGGCACAAAGCATAATATCAGCACTTTAAAACCCATTTGTGTAGCAAGACAAATCCAAAACCCAAGACAATCTGTGAATCTCGATAAGATTAAAATTAACAATTCCTGTACCCGGATAGCAACAGATTTCAAAAAGCTTTGTGCCTTTACTAACATTTGTAATTCTGTAACCGGCACTACCACACTAACACGGACGGTTGGGGTAATAAACTTGTCACAATTTTTGCTCGCCACCTTGACAACTTCATCTTGACAATTAACTTATCACTCATCTGCCAAATCCGTGACTTCGGCTCTGGACAAATCCTGCAACCGGGACAATTTCATCTTTCGCCAGGATTTGCAAAAATTGCGCCATGGCGGCTTGTCCGCCGGGATAACTTTGTGGCTAAAGTACCGGGACAAGTAACCGGACGGACTGACGCCGCCAACGTTTACTCCCTCAACCGCCGGGCCGTTATGGGCAACTAATCAACCACTTACACGATGACTGAATTCAACGAAAGATTCAATAAAAACTGCCTCCGTAACTGTGATCGTGATCAACGTAAGACAACAACAGATGATGATATATGTCTTATTACTAGATCAGTAACAGATGATTTACCTATTAGATGCGTTGGTGAATGGTCGAGAACCAAGATTTATCTCCTCACTCAATATTTTGGAATCTTCTCGACCGGTATGAAGGGGAAATGGGATGGGAATATCAATTATATTGAAATATGTAGTGGCCCTGGCCGATGCGTAGAACGATCAACAGGAATGGAAATCGATGGGACATCATTATGTGTCGTCAACCATAAGGCATTTAAATATTTAAAATTTGCATTCTTTTTTGATTCCAATAAAGATGTCGTAAACACTTTAAATTCAAGAATAGAAAAATTTAAAATAAATAATGCAAAGGCCTATTATGGAGACTATTATCAACCTGACCAAATCTGTGAAATAATTCTAACCCAAATAAATCAATACAGTTTAAATCTTATTTTCATCGATCCTACTGACTGTAGTCTGCCTTTTTTTACGATAGAATCATTAAAAAAGAGACTGCCACATGTTGATTTTATCGTTAATGTAGCTGTTGGTACCGACTTCAACCGAAACATTTTGCAAGTGCTATTAAAGACAGATTCGTATAAAGAAGTAACGAAAAAGTATATAAATTTTCTTGGCAATAAAGCATTCTTTGAGAATCCAGAGATTAAACAATTAGCAGTTGATAAGGATTCTTTGGGCTTACGTAATGCTTTTAGGGAGGAGTATATTAATAGTCTTCGAGGAATTGGTTATCAGTACTTTGGTCAAAAACAAGTAAAGCATTATTATGATATAGTGTTTGCAAGCTCAGATCCCAAGGGCATTGATTTCTGGGATAAAGCAACAAAAAATGAGTACGATGGGCAAAGGACTTTAGATTTGTTTTAATTTGCAGGATGAATAATAAGACTATTTTTGGCACATATGAATGGGCATTTAAAAATGCCAATTTCATTAATGGTTGTTCCCATAATTGCCTCTACTGCTATAGTAAAGAAATGGCAATAAGATACAAACGTAAAACCACCAAAAACTGGGAAAAGGAAGAAATTAATTTCGCACAACTCAATAAAACTTTCAAAAAAATTGATGGGACAATCATGTTTCCTTCTAGTCATGACATTACTCCAGCAAACCTAGATAAGTCAATTGAATTCTTAAAGAAACTAATAATCCCAGGAAACAAAGTACTGATTGTATCAAAACCTCATCTTATCGTTATAAAAAGACTTTGTAAAGAACTTAGTAACTACAAAAAGGATATGTTATTCAGGTTTACTATCGGATCTATTGATACTCAGACCCTTAAATCATGGGAGCCAAATGCACCGACATTTGAAGAAAGATTTAGCGCCTTAAAGTATGCTTTTAAAAGTGGATTCAAAACTAGTGTATCATGCGAACCTATGCTAGACAATAAAACATTCCAACTCGTTAAAAAACTTGAACCATATGTTTCAGATTCAATTTGGCTTGGTAAAGCGAATTTCCTTCTTCGTAGACTTAAGATGAATGGGAATAAGAGCACAAAGGCTCTTAAGCTAGCGACTGACCTTCTCGACTCACAAAATGAGGCTAATATTAACGAACTCTATAACCTGTTAAAACATAATAAAAAGGTCAAGTGGAAAGAAAGTATAAAGAAAATTGTAAATCTTGATCTTGCACAAGTTAAGGGACTTGATAAATAAAAAAGCTGCCCATAACACGGACAATATGGGTAAGTTGTTTGTCACGGTTTTTGCTTGAGCTCCTACACCCAAGACAGATTCCTAATGACCGATGCACCCGGACACGCGCATCTGCACGCAATTTTAAACCTGCACCGTGATAAATTTCTGGCTTCGAGATAGTTTGTACCGCGACACTGCGCCAGTGCCCCCAACAAAAATCCTATACCGTGATAGCTTACCAGCTCCGATCAAACTTGTACCGCGACACTCGTAATGCTCAATATAATTTGTACCTGGACTGCAAAAACACATGCCATACCCTCCTTGCACCGTGACAGCTTTCTGGCTAAAGTACCAGAACCCTGCCCGGTGCTCGCGTCGGGTAACACAACCTCCCCATATTGCCGGGCCGTTATATGTAAGGTGTTCAAACCCTGGCAAATAGATAGGCATTTTAGAAACACTATTATAACAATGAAGAAATTATCCATATCTTGGAACAGAAACACTAATGTTTAATCAAAAGTTTTTCAACACTCACTCCTAATTGGTTTTTACATTAATAAAAAACATATGAAAGCACTTCAAAATGAAAAGGTTAATATTAAAATAATACTGTCAGCTTTATGGATTGCTGTAATGTTTATCTATGTTTATGCTGACATTAAGACACTGTTTCAACCAGAAATACCTGAACAGATTATTTCTGGTATCATGGGGGGAATGACAATTAATCAAAGTTTTTTGTTTGCAGCTGCAGTATTAATGTCTGTTCCACCAATTATGATTATACTCACCCTGATTTTAAAACCTAGCATTAACCGATGGGTTAATATTATAGTTAGTTTTCTCCATATTATCCTAATTATCATTACACGTTTTGTACCTGCCAAGATATGGTACTATTATATCTATTATCAATCAATTGAAGCAATTATTCATTCGCTAATCATTTGGTACGCTTGGAGATGGCCAATCCAGGAAAAACAATAGAATATTAATCTCTCAAGCACATTGTACAATAGCGAGATTTAAGACTGGACAACAGAGTTCTTGTACACCATGACAGTTTTAAAACTAACCCTACATATAACACGGACAATATGGGTAAGTCGTTTGTCACACTTTTTGCTTTTGCTCCTACTACTAAGACAAATTTGTAATGGGTCTTGCACCCGGACACGCGCATCAGCTCTCAATTAAATTCCTGCACCGTGATAAATTTCTGGCTTCGAGATAGTTTGTACCGCGACACTGCGCCAGTGCCTGCCACCAACTTTGTAACTGGTGATAAATTCGTGGCTCCGATCAAAATTGTACCGCGATCGCGCCAGCACTCAATTTAATTTGTACCATGACGGCAAAAAATGCGCCATACCCTCCTTGCACCGTGACAGCTTTCTGGCTAAAGTACCAGGACTCAACTCGGTGCTTGCGTCGGGTAACACAACCTCCCCATATTGCCGGGCCGTTATGGTGCATTCCCTGTACCGATTTGACATTCAGTTAAATTCGCAAGATAACGATCCAAATAATTTGACCGTTAGTAAAGATTCAAAGCATCCTGCATGAAAATGATATTTTTACTTTAAGAACGCACCATAACTTTACCTATAGATTCTCACTTAACTAAATATTTATAAAAATGAAAACACTTTGGTTCGCAATGACTTTCATGGGATTGACAATTGCTTCGTCAAATCCTGCCGCCTCTCAGAATCTTGAGAAAAAAGAATCTAAAGATATTGCAGCAATTAAACAGCTCGCAAGTGACGGCGATGCAGCATATAATCGCCACGATGCAGTAGCAATAGGTGGATTATTCTTGGATGACGCAGATTTTCAGTGGCATACAGGCAATGTATTGAGCAATCGTAAACTGATTGAACAATACTTCAGCGAGAGTGTATTTAAGAATATGCCAATGGAAATTCGTCATACTACCACTATAAAGCGCATTCGATTTCTTAGACCAGATATTGCAGTTATGGACGGTACAATTGTTATATCCCAGGATGGAGCTCCAGAGAACGAGAAACCATTACTAAGTGTTCTCTTTACCTCTGTAGTCCAAAATAAAAAGGGGCATTGGCATATTGCAGGCATGAGGCTCATGCTTCCCATAAGCCAATAATTCTATTTTTTTCGTATGCAGGTGACTTCTAAGACAATTTAATAAAGGACTCAACTAGTTGTACCTTGACTTTAAAATATAACGCACCATAACACGGACAATATGGGTAAGTTGTTTGTCACACTTTTTGCTTTCGCTCCTGCACCCAAGACAAATTCGTAATGGCCGTTGCATCCGGACACGCTCATCTGCACGCAATTAAGTTCCTATACCATGACAAATTTCTGGCTTCGAGACAACTTGTACCGCGACACTGCGCCAGTTCCCGTTACCAATTCTGTAACCGGGGATAATTTCGTAGCTCCGATAAAACCTGTACCGCGACACGCGTAATGCTCAATAAAATCTGTAACATGACGGCAAAAAGTGCGCCATACCCTCCTCGCTACCGGGACAATTCCTCGGCTAAAGAACCTGGACTGTTGGCCGGATAGCTTCGTCGGGTAACGCTTACTTACTTTATTGCCGGGCCGTTAGCACAAATATTTGAGTACCATGACTTTAATTAGCCTCGCGCCTTACCCAGACAGATTTTAACACAATAGAAAAATCTCATTTCCTATTATGACTCGCCCTCGCTCCAGTAATTTCAATCAACATTGCTCAAAGTTGACAAATTGTTTTACCATGACAGTTTCCGACGCTGGCCAATTAAACAATTTGAATCTTAAATACTTGTGCTAACAGCCTTATTTCCAATTATTCTTAATATTGTACTTTCAACTCCTTAAAATATACAACTATGCCCAAAAAAGAAATTGTCCTTGCTTTTGTTAAAGCTATCAATGACGACGAAGTCGACAAAATCTACTTTAATTAAAAATATATGACTATGGGAAAAGAAAAATTTGGTAATCTCACCACCAATCAACTTCAAAAAAGAAAAAAGTATGCATTCATACTTTTAGTGATCTTAATTGCTGCTGTTGTGTTAGATGTATTAGCACTAATTTATATTTTAGTAATTGGAAAGGGCTTCAATAATGCACTTTTTGCTTCTGCTGCAGCATGCATGGTGATATTTATACCAATATATATGGGTAAAAAGAAAATCGAAGAAGAACTTAAAAATAGAGAAAACAACTAAGATAGAATACGAATGGCCAAACTTTTCTTGACAGTTTCCGATGTAATAAAAAGCTTATTATTATACAGCATAACATTGTGTAAAAATAATCTATACTTGTGCTAACACGGACAATATGGGTAAGTTGTTTGTCACACTTTTTGCTTTTGCTCCTGCACCCAAGACAAATTTGTAATGGCCTTTGCACCCGGACACGCTCATCTGCCTGCAATTAAAACCCTGCACCTTGACTAATTCCTGGCTCCGAGAAAAATTATACCGCGACACTGCGCCAGTGCACACCACCAGCTTTGTATACGGGGATAAATTCTTGGCTCCGATCAAACTTGTACCGCGATCGCGCCAGCACTCAATAAAATTTGTACCTGGACGGCAAAAAGTGCACCATACCCTCCTTGCACCGTGACAGCTTCGCGGCTAAAGAATCAGGATCCTACCCGGCGCTTGCGTCGGGTAACACAACCTCCCCATATTGCCGGGCCGTTAGCGGTCAATTGATCACACACTGCCAATAGATGAATACTAGACGACTTTTACTCCTTTTGCTAGTTCCAATTTTTAGATTAAACTGCTATTCTCAGAATCTTATTGCAAACGGTTCCTTCGAAGACGCTAATACATGTACAGAATCAGATGCAGAGTGTTCTCCTGAAGCCTGGAAGACAACCTCTCCATTTCTTTTAGTTTATGGAGGAGAAAAATCAAACAAATCTGTAGGATTTACAGTATTTAATACTTCTATCCCAGAAACCAGAATTTACATGCAAATTAAACTATTATGCCCATTGACAAAAGATAAATTATATAGATTTTCAATTAAAGTTAAACCTGGAGGAGCGCAAATTGAGTCAATTGGAGTTTTGTTTTCTGATTCTATTCTTTTTTATGATAGGGCAGAATTGATTAAAATAAAACCATCCATTGACCTTAATATTTCAAAAGCAAAAAGAACTAAACGCAATAGGGGTGACTGGAATAAAATTGATGTAGATTATAGAGCGAAAGGAAATGAAAAATATCTGATCATTGGAAGTTTCCAAGCTGACTCTGAACAAAAGAGAACATTTTTCTCACCGCCCAAAGATTTTACAAATTATGCCTATGTCGTTGATGACGTCGAATTAATCCCTATTGACAAAATTGATTTATGTCCAGATTACGAAACGACAAGAGAAAAACTTTATAGCCTTAATGACAGACACCCTCTTAAAAGATATAATCTCTTCGGAGACGATGAGTATCCAATCAAAGAAACTGAAAAAAATCTTGACTTTGATACAATTCGAATTGGAAGTGTCTTTTTTGAATTCGATTCATATAAAATTGATTCCGTCGGTAAAATTTCTCTGGACTCATTATTCAGCAATTTAAGTAAAGAGAATATCGATTTTATTAAAATTCATGGACATACAGATTCAATAGGTAATAAGGATTATAATTTAGAGTTATCCCTTAATCGAGCTAATGCAATTAAGGAAATGCTAATCGCTCATGGTTTGACAGATTGGATATCTGAAACAAAAGGATTTGGTGATAATTTCCCGATTGAAAGCAATGCTACAGAAGAGGGACGAAAAAAAAATAGACGAGTAGAAGTTATTATTAAATATAAAAATAAATCGGCCGCTAACACGGACAATAAAGGTAAGTTGCTTGTCACGATTTTTGCAAACCGCTCCTGCACCCAAGACAGATTTGTAATTGGTGATAAACCCGGACCGCGCCACTGAAACGCATATAATTTGTAAACGGGGATAAATATATGGCTCGCATTAAGCTCTGTACCGCGACACACGTAATGCTCAACCAGCTTACTACCTGGACGGCAAAAACACGTGCCATACCCTCCTTGCACCGTGACAGTTTTCTGTCTAAAGTACCAGGACTCTGCCCGGTGCTCTCGTCGGGTAACACAACCTCCCTTTATTGCCGGGCCGTTATAGTGCATTCGAAAACCGTGACAAGACCCCAATTTCATCTTGACAAACGCACTATAACTCCACAAAATTTAGGCAAAGCACCTCTGGACAATTACGTAAGACGAGATTAAGAGGACAGTCTGGATTAAAATCATAATTTTGCCTCAAAATATATATTCCTCATGGACTTTTACCAAAAGGATTTCGATCCGACTTTAATTTTGATGAACAATAGCCCGATTGAAGATTTTGAAGGATTTTCTTCTTCTGACATGAATTATCTTGTTTATGAGACTTTCTCACTTGATTCGCCTTTTCAAATCAAAAAAAACATACCCGATAACATCCTTGACCAGATTCCATTTCTCAAGCAGATTGAGTACTTACTTCTTAGAATAAATGACCTTGGCGAATTAAAACTTACTGCAAAAGGATTCCTCCCGACAACACTTGTAAAAGAGATTTATGATCTTGGACTCATAAAAGACTATGCAATCGAACATGGAATTACAAAACTTTATGCCGAGACAAGCTCTCAGCCAATCAATCTAACCAGACTGATTACAGAACTATCCGGATTTACAAAGAAGAGATATAACAAATTGACACTTACCAAGACCTGGCGTGAAAAATTATTGAAAAAGAATCGACAGGACATTTTTATTCAAGCATTTTCAACTTTCGCTCAAAAATTTAATTGGGGATACTTTGATCTATATTCAAGTCAAGCTACAGGGACAGTTGGATTTGCATTCTCTTTGTTCTTACTATCAAAATATGGAGATAACGAAAGACATTTCAGCTTTTACGCAGAAAAGTATTTAAGAGCCTTCCCTTCATTAATAGAATTATTTAAAGATGACCCGTGGGTGACTGATATAAACAAATCATTTAATTCGTGTTACTCAATCCGGACCTTTGACAGATTTCTTGATTACTTTAACTTGATTACCTCAAGATCTGAAGGGAGACAATACGATGACGAAAAGAAATTCATAAAAAAGTCTCCAATATTTGACGACATCATAACCTTTGAAAATTAACAAAACGCACTATAACACGGACAATAAAGGTAAGTTGTTTGTCACACTTTTTGCTTTTGCTCCTGCACCCAAGACAAAGTAGTAATGGTCGTTGCACCCGGACACGCGCATCTGACCGCAATCAAAATCCTGCACCGTGATAAATATCTGGCTCCGAGATAGTTTGTACCGCGACACTGCGCCAGTGCCCGCTACCAACTTTGTAACCGGGGATAAATTCGCAGCTCCGATCAAACTTGTACCGCGACACTCGTAATGCTCAATAAAATTTGTACCATGACGGCAAAAAGTGCGCCATACCCTCCTTGCACCGTGACAGTTTTCTGGCTAAAGTACCAGGACCCTGCCCGGTGCTTCCGTCGGGTAACACAACCTCCCTTTATTGCCGGGCCGTTATAAGCAAGCCAAGTGAACATAAATAAAGGAGAATCCTAATGTCCATTAAATCAGAAATGCATAAATTTGGTATAATAGATATTCTTCATTAACCAATTATTAAAGTCTTTTGGCAAGCCTAAACCACGTTTACAACAGATACATCTTAGTTAGCTACCACCAGAAAAAGAAAGAAGGGGAGAATGGGAAAAGGCGAAAATGAGCCCGGCTTTGGATGGCGACTCCTCAACTCAATTTCTCGTATCGGAAGCGGAAAACGGAAATAAAGCATAATCCAATCTGTAACAAATCAACAAATGGCACACGACGTTTTTTTAAGCTACTCCAGCCTTGATAAGACCGATGCTGATAATGTTTGTTCCATTCTTGAACAGAACGGTATAAGTTGCTGGATGGCACCACGTGATATTACCCCGGGACTTGATTTTGCCGAGGCAATCATCGATGGTATTAAATCTTCTAAAATATTCGTCCTTATCTATTCATCAAACTCAAACACTTCGACCCAGGTTATCAGGGAAGTAGATAGAGCAGTACATAACGGACTTCCTGTCATTAACCTACGACTGGAGGATGTTCCCTTGTCAAAGCAGCTTGAATATTACCTGAGCAGCGTCCACTGGCTCGATGCCGTTAATCCTCCACTGGAAGAGCACATAAATAAATTATCCAAAGTGGTTAAAATATTACTCGGGAAGGATGAGGCTAAAGATAATGATATAGAAAAAGCCATCCGGGATGGAACACTGCAGGTAGGAAAGGCTGTAAGAGCAATTACTAAAGCACGACAAAGTCTCTGGAAGAAGGCACTATTCCCGGTGGCATTTTTTGTAATAATACTTGTCACTGCGTTTCTGATAATAACACCACTTTTAAAAAGAAAACTAACCTCTGAGGCAGCGGCAATGAACAAATCGATTGCTGTCTTGCCTTTTAAATATCTTAGTGATGATCCTGAGAAACAATATCTGGCAGATGGTATGATGGAGGCAATTCAGCTGCATTTATCAAAAATTAAGAATTTAAATGTCATAGCCGGGTCTTCTGTTGAACGGTACCGTAAGACGGATAAAGCACCAGGCACTATCTGTAAGGAACTTGGAGTTGAATATCTTCTTGAAGGTAGTTTTCAAAAGTTCGGAGATGCAATAAGGTTAATTGTCGGATTAAAAAAAGCCGGAAAGGGATCTAATGAATGGGCGAATCAATATGACAGGAAATGGAATGATATTTTATCTGTTCAAAGCGAGGTGGCACAGACCATAGCAAAGGAACTAAATGCAATCGTCACCCCCGGGGAGAAACAAATTATTGAGAAAATATCCACGAAAAATCTAGATGCATATGAAGCAGTTTTAAAAGGTAATTTCTATCTGAATAAATTTACAAAAAATGACCTTGACACTGCCATGAAATACTTTGAACTGGCAAAGGAAAAGGATCCAAAATATGTCCTTGCTTATGATAGAATTTCTGCTGTCTGGGCTTTTCGTCAGCAAGTCGGTTTTGTTTCGCCTTTAGAAGCTCTTCCCAAAATAAAAGAAAGTCTCATGAAAGCTGTTGAACTTGATAGTACTATCAACCTTGCAGGATATTATGTGTATACAATGTGGGATTGGGAAAAGGGCGAAAAAGAATATAAGAAAGCCATTGAGCTTAATCCCAATGATGCGGGATCCAGGGCAACATATTCACTCCTTTTATGCTTATTAGGACGAAACGAAGAGGCATTAAAACAGATGGAGGTTGCCGCCAAGCTAGATCCACTTAATCCGCTTAGAAAAATATGGCATGGAGAGGTTTTAATGTTCGCTCACCGATTTGATGAGGCAATTAAAGTTTTTCAGGATATATTAAAAATTGAGGGGGATTACCCTCTTGCTCATTTAAATCTTAGATCTGCCTTCCATTTGAGTGGAAAGTATAATGAAGCATTAAAGCAATACAAATTATGGGTTGAGAATGATACTGAGCTTGTAAATGCATTAGAAAAGGGGGATATTGAAGGAGGTTACAAGGGTGCGTTACTTGAATATAACAAAGTAGTCGAATTGCGATTTAAAAATTCATATTGGCCGCCAATGGACATTGCATCTAACTATGCTTTCGTTGGAGAAAAAGATAAAGCTTTCTACTGGTTGGAGCACGCTTATAAACTACATGATCCCGCATTACCTTTTATTCTATATCCATTTATCTATGACTATTTACACAATGATCCAAGGTTTCAGGATCTTTGTAAAAGAATGAAATTGCCTTATAAATAATATTGGGTTTTAAATTCTTCTCATTTCGATTCAGCAACAAATGTTGATGCAGAACAAAAATTAAGTTAAACTTTACACTTATCAGAAGAAAAACAAGCCTGCTTATAACACGGTCAATAAAATTAATAGGTTTGTCACGGTTTTTGCTTTAGCTCCTGCTCCCATGACAACTTTGTATTGGGTGGCAAACCCGGACCGCGCACCTGCTTTCAATAAAACTTTTAGTACCTTGACTTGTAAACTGCTCGCCATCAGCCTTGTACCGCGACGTTCATATTTCTCAACTAATTTTGTACCTGGACTGCAAAAACACGTGCCATGCTTCGCTCATTCCGGTTGTGTGCCAGGACTCAACCCCGGTGAAAAATTTGAACTCACAACCTCCATTCTCTCAGCAACACCTACTAATTTTATTGCCGGGCCGTTATAACCAATGCATCTCTGTACAAGAGAGAGAATTAGCAATAAAATGAAAACGACATTTGTTACTTTACTAATATTTCTGATTAGCACTTTAAGCTGTACCCAATCAACAAAACCTGAATATTCAAATTCAGAAGGAAGTGTCTTTCAATTTAACCTGGGAAATTCAATTGACAATCCAAAAACCTTTCCTCTAAGTAAAATAGGATCCAGATTAGAATATATAGCTCTCGAATCGAAACCAGAATGTATGTTAGGAGAGATAACAAAACTAGCTTTAACTGATTCTTTTATATTCGTTTCTGACAGTAGAAAACTTTTACAATTTAGAAAAGATGGGAAATATAATAAGCGAATTGGCTCAGTTGGCAGAGGACCTGGCGAGTTTAGATTTGTCGGTGATTTTTGTATAACAGATCAGGACGGTAAAATATTCGTTTTAGACGGTAGACAGGTAGTTGTTTTCGATTATAATGGGCATTACCAGAGATCTTTCAATTTGGATTTCATAGCGTGTCAAATGATTTTAGAAGACAGGAATACTTTTATCTTTCATGATTTAAACTTTTCTATTAATGTTACAAACCAAATGTTTAAGCCTAATTTCCCAGATACAACATATAGTATTCATATTACTGACAGCACCGGCAAGAACCTGATTAAAATCAAACATGACCTCAGGCAAGGAAATGAACCCTATATCAATATAACTTCGAGTCCGTTGTATTCACATAATGGATCCATCACCTTTTTAGAAACAGGCATTGATACAGTCTACCACCTCAATAAGAGGAAAAAAGAGCGTTATGCCGTGTTTAATCTTGGAGAAAGAAAAATGGATCCACATTTAGTTTATAAAGAGAAATATGCCGAAGAAGTCAAGGATAAATACTGGATCGCATCACTTACTGAAAATATCGATTTTTTCTTTATTGATTTAATTCAAGGAATATCTGATACTATGTTCTATTGTCTTGTAAATAAACAAACAGGCGAAACAACATTGATCCGTGATTTGGGATTTAAAAATGATCTTGACGATAGTCTTGATTTTTGGCCCAAACAAGTATATAAAGATAGCATACTCGTAAGTTACATCGAAGCTTACAAGTTTCTTCAGCTGACCAAAGTAGATTCACATGAAAAAATAAAAGAAATTCGTCACAAACTAACTGAAACTTCGAATCCTGTCATAATACTACTTAACTGACAGAACAAAAGATTATTTTAAAATAGCACTGGTTATAACACGGACAATAAAGGTCATTTGTTTGTCACGGTTTTTGAACTTACTGCTTTCTATACCGTGACCCTCATATAGCTCTACCCTGACTCCGCACCAGTGCTCGCAATAAAGATTCTGTAACATGACAAATTCCTATCTTCGTTGGCAGTTTGTAACGCGACACTGCACCAGTGCTCATTTATAAAGCATCTGTAAGGTGACTAAATACCAATCACATATAAAGTTTGTACCGCGACACTCGTATAGGCCCGAAAGTTTGTACCATGACTCCAAAAACCGCGCCATGCTTCGTTCATTCCGGCTGGTACCAGGACTCTACCCCGATGACAAATACTGCTCCAGCCTTCATTCACTCAGCAACACAAACGCCCTTTATTGCCGGGCCGTTATGCGTCATGATAGACTTGCGACACCAATTCTGATTCAAGAAAAATGGCAGATTCTACCTACTGAAATAATAAGAATTCTTGACAAAATTTAAAAAATGACTCAGAAACTAAGTTTTAAATTAAGGCGATTTAAACGAAACCTAAGACTAAAATCTTATTTTTTTGTCTCTATCCTTGCTTTCTCTTATATTTTAATTGGATTTGGATTTGGAGAATTATATTATCGTTTGGAAAATAGTACAGGATGGTATCCAGGACAGGTTTTCCCAATTACTAGTGGAGAAGAACCACCGCCAATACCGCATTTTCAAGTAGGAAAATCCTCGGACCTTCTTTTATATGATTGGCTTATTGGTCATACTGAAATGTATGTAACTCATGCACCTAATGACACTATCAAACAAGCTTTTTATGAAACTGTACTCAGATTAAAAGAAGAACGTTTGAATTTCACAGAAAAAGCCTATAATCGATATTACTTCTATTACTTTAGCTTTGTTACACTCACAACGCTCGGATACGGAGATGTAGTTCCCATAAGTCATCTGGCTCAATTTCTAGTGATTTGTGAAGTACTTCTCGGAATGATCTATCTCAGCTTTTTTGTTGGCTTTTTTGGTTCAAAAGTATATGCTCGTTTTGAGGAGAAAGAAGTAACTAAACGGCTAAAAGAAAAATCAAGGATAAAAAATATTTTATGAAAAAATTTATTCCTTCACAATCATAACCAGAAAAACACACGAACGCATAACACGGACAATAAAATTAATAGGTTTGTCACGGTTTTTGCAAACCGTTCCTGCACCCATGACAGATTTGCAATGCCTGTAACACGACCGCGCCAGTGCTTCCAATAAAGCTTTGTATACCTTGACTTGTAACCTGCTCACCAGAAGCCTTGTACCGCGACACTCGTATAACTTAACAAGCCTTGTACCAGGACTGCAAAAACACGCGCCATGCTTCGCTCATTACGGTTGCGTGCCGGGACCCTGCCTCAAAAAAAATTTGTGGTCACAACCTTCATTCACTCAGCAACACCTACTAATTTTATTGCCGGGCCGTTAGCGTTCATTTCAACGCTTCCTGCCAATTGACAATGGATTTCAAAAGTTTACTTTCAAATACGAATTAAACGAACGCTAACTTCACAATAATCAAAGAATCAGAGCGTTTGTTAAGCATTAGACCCGCCCTAACTACAGGAAAAAGAATCTTTTAAAATGAAAGTACTTTTCTATATACTACTTCTTATTCAATTACTCATCTACATCACTGGGTGTGAAAGTTTCTTTTCCGAACCTTCAAAACAACTTGGGGTAGATTACACCGGACAAATTGATACTGTTTTTGATATTGATGCCAATGCTTACAAAACGGTTGGTATAGGCTCACAGATTTGGATGGCTCAAAATCTCAGAACAACTAGACTCAATGATGGAACTCTTTTACCACAGGTCAAAGCCGATTCTATTTGGGATTTCAATCCAGTACCTGCTTATTGCTGGTATAAAAACGATTCAATTCAAAACTCTAAGATCTATGGTTCCTTATATAATTATTATACAGTAAAAACCGGTTTGCTCTGCCCTGCCGGCTGGCATGTACCAATGGATTCTGAATGGAGAACATTGATTAACCTTCTTGGTGGTGAACAAAAAGCCGGAGGCAAACTAAAAGACTATTACACTTCATACTGGAGCGATCCAAACGTATGTATAGTCAATAACTATTCTTTTGCTGCTCTCCCTGGAGGAAGGCGTTCTAGTTACAAAGGGGAGTTCAGCAATATTAAAGACAGGGGATTTTGGTGGACGAGTACTTCAAAAAATGATTTTATCGCATATTCAAGATCATTGTATAATTTCAGTACCCTGATTAGTAGATATGAATCAAGTAATGGAAATGGATATAGTGTCCGATGTATCAAAGACCAATAATAAAACGAAACGCTAACACGGACAATATGGGTAAGTTGTTTGTCACACTTTTTGCTTTTGCTCCTGCTCCCAAGACAAATTCGTAATGGCCGTTGCACCCGGACACGCGCATCTGTCCGCAATTTAAATCCTGCACCGTGACAGATTTCTGGCTCCGAGACAGCTTGTACCGCGACACTGCGCCGGTGCCCCTAACAAAAATCCTGTACCGTGATAGTTTCCCAGCTCCGATCAAACTTGTACCGCGACACGCGTAATGCTAAATAAAATTTGTACCCGGACGGCAAAAAGTGCGCCATACCCTCCTTGCACCGTGACAATTTTCTGGCTAAAGTACCAGGACCCTGCCCGGTACTTGCGTCGGGTAACACAACCTCCCCATATTGCCGGGCCGTTATGTGTATTTGTGTGCCTTGAATGAGACCGACCAAAGATCGGAATCAATGCTGTA
>JALHSP010000096.1 GCA_022865305.1 Bacteroidales bacterium
ACTCTTTCAGCCGATCGTGGGTCAAAATATTCACAATACGTCTTAAATTGTATGCTATAAACATAAATCCGACATCCGAGCTAGCCCTGCTTATTCCCTTCTTAGTAAGAATATAGCTGAATCCCCATTGTCGTTTTAAAGTACCATACGGATGTTCAACAATAGCCTGACGGCGTTTATAGAGGCGCTCTTTCTCCTGAAAGTTTCTACGATTTCTCTCGTAATATTCTGCAAACGTAGTCCGCTGAATTATTCTGCCTTTTTTAGATCTTGTGCATTGTGAGCGTACCGGACATGACTTGCATGATGGTGTCTTGTATTGCTTAAATATAATGACGTTATCCCGCCTACTGAGTTCCTTGTGCCAGGTTCCGTTTGTTCTGAGAGTAATACCCTGCGGACAGGTGTAGGTATCTGCCTCTTTGTCGTAGATGAAGTATTCAGAATTATATTCATGATCAGGAGCCTGGCTGGTTGACGGCAGTGCGGGTATTGCAACAATGGTTTCAACTCCTAGTTCCTGAGCGGTTTTTAGCTCTGAGCCGGTGTGGTAACCTTTATCATATAGAGCAGTGAATTCATTTGTTATGAGAATGCTTTTTGCTCTTTGAACCATGTTCCCCATTGCTTTGCTATCGTTCTGGTTAGTGACCTTGTAATCGATGGGTATATTATTCTTTGAGTCAACAGTTGTCTGAACAGAATAAGCTACTTCAGTGATATTATTACGAACCATTATCTGCCGGCTCTCTGGATCTGAAATTGAAACTTGGGATTCACCGGATTCTTTCAGCTGCTTTTCAATATTTTTATAATTATCTTTTCGATCCTGTTGCTTTTTAATCTCATCGCGCATTATGTCCTGATTGTCTCCATCGTTTTCATCCAGTGCTCTGGTATACTCTTCAAGCTTGTTGTCAATGTAGACTATATGCCGGTCTATTTTAGCCTGATTGTAGTTGTTCTTTTTACTGTTTTGTGCCCGTAGTTTGGTACTATCGCCTGCAATTAGTTTTCCACCGATCAGGTCAAAATGCCTGGCAATTTGCACAGTTGCCCTGAAGACCTTCTTTATAGCTTTTGGGTTGTCTCTCCTGAAATTGGAAATTGTGTTATGATCAGGTTTGAGGCACTTTAAAAGCCACATTACTTCTATGTTCCTTTTGCATTCTTTTTCCAGGTCGCGCGAAAACCGTACCTTATTCAGATAACCGTAAATGAAGAGTTTGAGTAAATCCGCAGGATGATACGCCGGACGGCCGTTTTCGGTAAAGTCCATTCTGAATCCGTAATCCTTAATAGAAAGGCTATCGACAAAAAGGTCTATTAACCTGACTTCATTATCGGGGTCAATGGATTGGTCGAGCGAAACCGGGAAAAGATGGATCTGATTTCTGTTATGTCCCTGGATGAATTTCATATAGTTAAGATACAAATTTCACTGGGTTTTTAAAATCAACAAATTCTTAGTTATCAACAAACAGCGTAGGTTATTAGACAGTCTGACGGCCCGGCAGCAATAAAAGGGCCGGGCGTTTAAAAACAGCCCTGTGGGCTGTTTTAGCGAGGAGCCAGACTGCAGGGGTGGCATATTGCTGAGCGTTCTGAAGCCGTAAAGAGAGAAGCATGGCGCGGTATTTGCAGTCCGGGTACAAGTTTTGCAAACATTACGCGTGTCGCGGTACAAAGTTGCTAAGTAATTGAGTATAAGTCTTGTTATTGTTATTTTATTAACAGTACTAGTGCGGTCCGGATTTGTCACGATAACTGATTTGTCTTGAGAGCAGGAGCAAATTGCAAATACCGTGATAAACCTATTAATTTTATTGTCCGTGTTAGCTGCTGACTTATTTTTTTAATGATTTGATGAATTCGCCAGCAGTCATGACAGGAAGTTTACTTTCTTTAAAATCAGGTTGATTCCTGGTTATTATTAAGTCCTGATCATTCTCAATTGCAGTAAAATATTGTATAGCGTCTTCGAAGTCCCTGAACTCCGAATTCAACGCAAGGTCAGTTATCTTATCATCTAGTGGGAGGACATTCACAAGTACTTTGAATTTTCTTAAGATTTTTCGTACCTCCATTTCAGGATTTTGTCTTGATAAGATGTAATTAGTATCGGCCAGACAGAGTGCTGAGATAGAAAGTTTTACTTTTTTCTTATCAGCAAGTGAAAACAGTTTTGCAGCTTCGGTATAAAAGGGCATCCTGTGTGCAAGAAGGTCCAGCACAATATTGGTGTCAAGGAATATGCTTTTCATCTTAGGAGTACTTTTTGATTAAGTAATCAGTCCGTTCTTTTTTATAATCAAAATCTTCTGGCACTTTGATAACACCACTAAGACTTTTTACAAGGGGTGTGATCTCAATATCATCAGATTCATTTTTTGTAACTGAGTCCAAAAAAGATTCGATCATTTTAGAGAGACTGGTCCTTCGGCGTTGAGCATATCTCTTTGCACGTGTTATTACATCATTGTCAAGCTTTATGGTCAATTTCGTGTCCATTGTTATTTTATTTGTCCGTACAAAGATATAAATATTATACGTATTTAGCAAGTCTGGAGGCCAAAAAGTTTGCAGCTAACGGCAGTCTGTCTAATTACCTATTCCAGATTGTTGAGATAGACCTCATTTATGCCAGATTAAGTGATTTATGGCAGTGGTGACCCCAGGGTTGTCTTAAATTGCCTTTAAAAAGGTCAAAAAAGGTCAAAAACA
>JALHSP010000097.1 GCA_022865305.1 Bacteroidales bacterium
ATGTAGTATTTATCAATAATTTGAAAAGCAGGTTGAAGTTACAGAGTATTCAACCTGAAACTCATACTTCTTCTATTTTATAACGTATCCGGATTAACTGCGCTTGACCCTAACGGCCCGGCAATAAAGGGAGGTTGTGTTGCTGAGTGAATGGAGGCTGGAGTAGTTTTGTGTCATCGGGGTAGAGTCCTGGCACCAGCCGGAATGAACGAAGCATGGCGCGGTTTTTGGAGTCATGGTATAAACCCTCGGGCCTTTACGTGTGTCGCGGTACAATGCTGCTAAGTGAGTAGAAATAAGTCACTTTACAGAATTATTATAAATGTGCACTAATGCAGTGTCGCGGTACAAGCTGACAACGAAGTTAGGAATTTGTCATGTTACAGAATCTTTATTGCAAGCACTGGAGCGAAGTCCGGGTGATGCGCTATAAGGGTCATGGTATAAGAAAACAGTAATTTCAAAAACCGTGACAAACAAATGACCTTTATTGTCCGTGTTATGGCTTGGCGTTATTTTTTTATGATTTTAAAATATTTAGTTGTAGTATCTGAGGAGTTTCAATTTTCAAAAGGTAAAATCCTGGCTTTATATCTGCCATATCAATACGGATGTCAAATAAACCGTTTGTCGTTGTACTTAACCATTACTTCTTTTCATAACTAGTAATTAAAGACTTAATGGTATCATTTTTTGCAAAACCTTTTGCAGTTCCACCATTATTTGTCTTTAGACTTGGATTTGCTCCTTTTTCTAATAATAACTTTACGATTCCTGTGTAACCTTCAGCGGAAGCTATAATTAAAGCAGTATTCCCATATTTATCCTGCAAATCCAACTTTGCTCCTTTTTCTAACAATAACTTTACCATAGCCTCATGACCCGCCATAGATGCATTCAGCAAAGCAGTCATTCCCATTTCATCCTTCAAATCCAGATTTGCTCCCTTATTTATTAGTGGCTCTGCAATATTGGTGAAGCCTTTTACACTAGCCACTATCAAAGCAGTATTCCCATCCTTATCCTGCAAATCCAACTTTGCTCCTTTTTCTAACAATAACTTTACTATAGCCTCATAACCCTCGTAAGAAGCATACATAAAAGCAGTCATTCCACTTTCATCCTTCAAATCCAAATTTGCCCCCTTATTTATTATTAGCTCTGCTATATTGGGGAGCTCTTTTAATAAAGCGAGTTGCAAAGCAGTCCGCCCATCCTCATCCTGCAAATCCAACTTTGCTCCTTTTCCTAACAATAACTTTACTATAGCCTCATGCCCGCCGGTTATAGCTTCCAACAACGCAGTAGATCCTTTTTTATCCTGCAAATCCAAACTTGCCCCCTTATTTATTAATAGCTCTGCAATATTTGTGAAGTCAAGTATTAAAGCATTTATCAAAGCAGTCCTCCCATCCTCATCCTGCAAATCCAACTTTGCTCCTTTTTCTAACAATAACTTTACTATAGCCTCATACCCACGGGTCGTAGCTTTCATCAACGCAAAAGATCCTGTTTCATCCTTCAAATCCAGATTTGCCCCCTTATTTATTAATAGCTCTGCAATTGTTGTGCAGCCAAATAGTGCGGCATACATCAAAGCAGAATATTCGGATCTGTTCTGCAAATTCATTTGCGCACCTTTATCAATCAGTCCTCTACAGACTTGTAAATAGCTCTCTTTTGTAGACGCGATCATTAATAAACTCGTACCATCTTCTAATGCGTAATTAGCATCATCACTGTTGATATCTTCTAATAATTTTAATGCTTTATTAAGGTTATTGGTTCGTAAAGCATTCATTAATTTTTCACCTTGCTTCCCATCTTGTGCTTGCATTTCATTTGAATGGAATAAAGGAAATGCAATAATTGCAATAATTAAATAAAACTCTTTCATGATTCTCCTATTTCTTAGTTCCTAAATAATTAAACATAAATTAAATAACATAACTACACCAAGTAAAAGTTAAAGTCAAATTTATTTTACATCAACTAATAAGAAATAAAAAATTACATATAAATTATAAAAATGGTATCTCCAATTTTGGATTGTATACTGTGCAGATTTGAGATAATTTCATTATTCAATATTTGTGTTTATTACAATATCTCCAATTTTTTTAACAGGTTCATTAGAATCAAGTGTAAACGTTAACGGCCAACCATTTGAAGTAAGGACTGCAGTTGGATAACCTATCCCATATCTAGTTGTTAAATTATTAAATTTAGCCCTATCATCTAAATTCAATTTTATTGAATATGTGCCTGGTGATAATTTTTGATTAATTAAAAAATTCCCAGATTTATCTGTAATACATTTTACTACCGTTAGCCCAACTATTTGCTCGATAGAATTATTTAATCTAATTGGCATAAGAATACCATCAGGTTGAGTAGATTTTTCTTTTTGTGTAGCCACATATTGTTTAATCGAATCAGAATATATCGGAGTAGTCCCGTATTTAACAACTAGAATTCCACATTGATTGAATAATGGAATTTGACTTAAATCTTTACAGGTTCTAAATTCCCATGTACTACTAGTAAGAACATATACGGGAGGAGAACTATTGGTTTTAATGTTTTTTCTATTGACGTCTAGAACAGATATCACATCCGATTTACTACTATCACAAGGTGATATGAACCTCACATATATAGATTTGTCATTAATTAACTCAAATTTAATATTCCAAAATTGTTGATCTGATTTAAGTAATCCCACAATATTGTATATTGTGTTATGACAATTCTCTATGCTAAAAAATCCAAGTCCATCAAGTCTAGTGCATTCAAGCAAAGAAATTGATAAATATGTTAATGGTTTTTTGTTTTGATCCAATAATCGACCTGAAATTTCTACATTTATCGATTTTTTTGGTTGCGAATAAATGCTAATTTGTAAAAAGAAAAATACAATCATAAATAAAAAGTAAGGATATACTAAAAGCAATACTGAAAATAAAATCTTGATTTGTTTTTCAAATATTGATTTGTTGTGGCTCTTAGCTTCCATCTTATTATGATTTAGTTAACAACGGAACTCTATTGATAAGGAATCATTCCTTAAACTAATTATGCTATTCAAATTCCAAGGAAATTAACAAAGTTTAACTAACAAAAAGTTAAAGTCAAGGTTCTCTAACGAGTAAATTTTTAATTAACCTCGAATTTATCTGTCAAAGTTACACCTTTAAAAAGCCAAAGTCAAATTTAGTTTAGCAGGTCAATTAATTGGTTTAAACCCGTATATAACATTATTATATTATGTCCTCCTGCAAAACCAGACTTCTTTAGAAAGTTTGCTTTATCTTAAAATAGATATTATAAGACCTTTTCATTTGCTTTATAACTGTTCAATCTTGCGTTTCTTAAACAATTTTCATTTTTAGTAGTAGCAGAGAAAATCAAATCTTATTTTATTCTATAAGAAAGGCCTGTGGTAAAAGTTAATGGGATAATATTAGCATCACTATCGAAAATTACACTGCCATTGAATTTTAACGGTAAAGATAATTTTTCCGTTAACCTAAATGCATGACCAAGGCTCACAACCGCTGCCCAATCGGTATAGCCTCCAGATATAAAAAAAGGCCCGACACCTAGGTCAATAAAATTACGCCCAAAGTTAAATCGAGCAAGTGCAGCGATACTCCCTGCATTTGCTTCATAATTATAACCTATATAATTGCCATAAGGAGACTTAGTCGAGTACGAAAAGAGGTGATGAAATCCACCACTTATTCCTACAGATATAATTTTGTTAATGGGATAGAATCCCTGAGCCGTTGCGCATCCATTAAGCTCAAGCCAGTCATAAAGTTCACCACCCTTTGTCCAAGAGTCGAGATTTATATGAGTATATCCAACACCTCCGGTAACTTCAATCACCTGAGAATGAATGACCGGAGCAATCACATGGAGGAATAGAATTAAGACTCCCAATCTAAATATTAGTGATTTTTCCATAGTAAATAAATTTATAGTTTTTAAATTAGAAAGTAGTTATTTTATCATTAATGGTAGCTCCAAATTCCTTCTTGAGATTATCCACAAACTCAATCACCTAATCGTTATAATTGTTATTTTTCTGACCGTAGTTGATGAATGTATCATAATTACATCCTTCTATAATGCTTAACATCAGAGGATCATTTGTCTAACTATCAAAGTTACATCGGCAAAAAGTCAAAGTCAAATTTATTTTCCTTAAGGAATTTAGTATAAAAAAGAAGGCAGCCTCTTGAATTATTGTCTGCAAAAGGAACCTCCTTCTTCTGGGTGGACTTTATGAGAATGATGTCGGGCTGCCCCGTAATTGTATAGTCACTTGGCCGTTCCTTATACCGCTCCAGTTACAATTACAATCCCTAAAACAAGAACTACTTTCTCAACTGCTAAACCAGCAATTGCAAATTATTTAATCCTATATGAAATACCTACTCCAATTGTAAAAGGGACAAGGACAGTTGTACGAGTTTCATCACTGTCAATAATTGATTTGGCAGTAATTTTAATCGGTATCGCAATTCTATTTAGGGCTTTAGACTTATCACTTGATTCTTTAAATAACTTAATCGCATAGCCGATGTCTGCAACAAAAGTCGGATCAACGTAGTCTCCAGATAAGAAAAGCCCAGGGCCCAAATCCAAAAAGAAGTTTTCGATATTTAATCGAGCAAGTGCTGCCAAGCAAATTCCGTCACAATAATTTTGAGTATACTGTGTGCTTAAACTCATACCATAAGAAATGTTGTAAGCCCCCACTTATACCTAAAGATAAAAAGTTATTTAGTCGCATGAATATTTGACCTTTGGCGTATCCGCTGAAATTACTCCATTCATAAGGTTCTCCACCTACATATTTTTCGTAATTTACAACTGTATATCCAATACCTCAATCAACCTCAATCAATTGAGAAATGCAGACTGGAGGAATTAGTTGAATAAATACAATACATACTATCAATCTGAAAATGTATTTTCTTAAAGTAGTCATGTTTTAACCGTTTAGAATGGTGATTTAGTCTATTATGCCAGCAGAAAGTATCGCCCTAAGGCAAACATATCAGCTGATCATTGAAATTGTTTTTAAGCTTATTTAATGTAGTTTGTATTTTCATGTTTGAAATACGATACGTAGGCGCAACATTTGCAAGAATTATTATAAGCTCCTTAGAAATTAATTCTTATACCAATTCCATATCCAATAAAACCAAGCTTAATTTCTGGTTGAGGTAGATTCCATGCACTTCTCACGCCACTATTATAAAGGTGCACCGATTCCTCGGCTAATTTATAATATTTACTATACATAGGAAGTGAAATTGCTAATACTGGCACCAGGGGAACACTTACCAATAATATTGCTGGGATAAATCCCATATCAGTTTCATTTATTACTATACCTAATATTAAAGCATAAAAAGAATATGAAGCTACGAGTATATCAGCAGTATACTTTTTTGAATGTGCATCCATCAACAATGCTTGCGCTTCTGGATTGACACTCATTTTAGTAGATGCCTCACTAACCGTTAATATGGTATCATGGGATGAAATTGCAAATTGATGCCTCATCAAATCATGTCTTTCAATTTTAGTAACCTGATTTTCCTTGAACATCTTATTAGCCTCTTTCCCACCTATTCTCCTAATTGAAAGAGAATCAGTCACATCTTGGCAGAAACATGCTTGAGATAAGAATATTATTTCCAAGCAAAGAAGAATTAAGATCCTCGTATTTTTCATAACTGAATTATTTAAATTAATTATTATGAATAGGATATTAAATGATATTGCTTAATACTATTCCCGAAGGTTTTATTTAAAATATAAATTAATCAAATTTTATTCATCAAATTCCTTAGCTAAGTTATACCAATACAAAGCCAAAGTCAAATTTATTTTCACCACATAATTTCTAAACGCTACATCAGAAGAGTTAATGAGAGATGCATACTAAGGAAGTCCTCATAATTCGCTAACTCTGTATTTGGAGGATAAAAATGACGAACAAACTGTTACAAGGGAGAACAGGAAAAATAAATTTGACTTGTATATGATTTCGTAACTTTAGACAATAAAACTCCTGGGAGAATTCTACATTCAAACAGAATACCTTAGGTTAATAAAAGTAAATTTTCATTTTTATTAAAAACCATGCATATGAGAATGATTGTTAGAAACACAACTATTGTAATTCTCATGATTGGTCTAGTTCTATTTTCGGTAAAAGTGAATGCTCAAAAAATCTCTTATACTACATACGTCAATTTAGGAGTATTACTTACTCCTCCTTCATCTTATAAATTTAAACTGCAAATACTATAAAAAAGTTAATTTATTATTTTATTGGGAAGGTAATTTATGTTTGAAAATATTTTGGTTTTACTATCAATAATACGGTCTGTTAAATGGTAGACATCGCTTAGCCATAACGGCCCGGCAATATGGGGAGGTTGTGTTACCCGACGTAGCATCCGGGCAGGGTCCTGGTACTTTAGCCGGTAAGCTGTCACGGTGCAAGGAGGGTATGGCGCACTTTTTGCCGTCATGATACAAACTTTATTGAGTGCTGGCGCGATCGCGGTACAATTTTGAGCGGAGCCGCGAGTTTATCCCCGGTTACAAATTTGGTAGCGGGCACTGGCGCAGTGTCGCGGTACAAACTATCTCGGACCCAGAAATTTATCACGGTGTAGGATTTTAATTACGGTTAGATGCGCGTGTCCGGGTGCAAGAACCATAGCGAATCTGTCTTGGGTGCAGGAGCAAAAGCAAAAAGTGTGACAAACAACTTACCCATATTGTCCGTGTTAGCAACAGGTTTTTTATTTTAAACATTTATGAAATCCTATTAACTGACCTCCACATTTTGGACAAATTTCTATATCGCATCCATCAACGTGGTATTCACCTTTTATTACACCACAATCATCACATGGTTTTTCTTGAGCCATTTCAGCCCAGTTATGAGGCACACCGTTGCTATCGCAGTATGGTTTCCCATTTTCATCCAAAAATTTCTCATCGCCGTATTTTATTCTTCTATATCTTCTGCCTCTTATTAATATTGTCTTTTGTTTTTGCGAAATATGATATTCATCTAGGTAATGGAAATAATTATAAAGGGTTATACTTTGAAGGTCTAATTCATCTGTAGTTTTAAGACTATCAAGTCTATGAAGCGTGCTAGTTCTTTTATCATGAATTTTTTTAAAAGCTTCATAAACATCTTCACCCATAATGAAAGTTTTTGAAACGCGATCAAGTAGGATATTAAAGTTAGGGCTTCTTTGTCCTTTTTTATGATTGATTTTTTCAAGTAGGAATTGTGTTAATAATGCATCAAGACTTATTACGTAATCTTCATTTGATATCATTTCAAGGTCCCATTTTCTAAAGAGGATTGAATAATTATATCCATTTTTGTTTATTATGTCAGATGGCACAAAATCATTTTGAGAGTATTTGCCAAGAATATTTTTCCTAAGAAATCTTGATTGTGAGTTTTCGAATCTTTCGTCAATTAATTGTCTAAAGATTGGGAGTATAACATTTGAAATTATTATGTTTTTATTTTTCAAAGTACAGCTATAGTAGTATAATCCTTTATTTAAGATTAATTCCTGAAACAATGCGTCAATTCCTCCCGTTCTTCCGTCGATGATTACATAAAATCGACCTCGTCCTAGATACCAATAATTAATTTTAGTTGGCCTAGCATACTTTTTCCCAATATTCTGTAAGAAAAGAAGGAACAATTTTGCATCTTGTACGTACTTAGCCTTAACTCTTATATTTTGATCATACCCAGCCATGTAATAGGTCTTTATAGTGGTTGCTAATTCCGTGTCGACTTGTTGCTAACGGTTGGCGGTAAGTGCCGTGCGGCTTAGTGGCAGTTAATGTTCAATTATCAGTTGTTTTCTTAAAGTTAGTAATTTGTCTTTCTACTCAAATGCAAGCATGGCATTTACCGACCTGTTAGGGCGGCGTTGGAGTGC
>JALHSP010000098.1 GCA_022865305.1 Bacteroidales bacterium
TCCATGAGCGCGATCTGCAAGTGCCTCCTGATGCTGCCAGCACTCCAACGCCGCCCTAACAGGTCGGTAAATGCCATGCTTGCATTTGAGTAGAAAGACAAATTACTAACTTTAAGAAAACAACTGATAATTGAACATTAGCTGCCACTAAGCCGCACGGCACTTACCGCCAACCGTTATAAGCCATTCAATTCCAGCCTTAAAGAAGGTTACCTGGATTTATTAACCATCATTACAACAAAGTCCAATATCGGAGACGCTACAATAAAAATTATTTCTAACTAAAAAATTACAATTATGAAAATCTGGAAAGAATTTGGTTCATCACATTCAGGCAATGTATCTGTGATAGGAACATTCTCTGATCCAAAAGACGCAAAAGCTGCCTTGGAAATGATTGAAGATTTTACACTTGGGGAATGGGAAGAACGTCATGCATCCGTAGACGAATTTTTAGAAATATGGTCAGAAAAATTCCATCCTGATGTAAAATATACTTCAATATATCAAACTGATTACTCCTTAGGAATCGACAATTCCCCTAATATAGAATTAGTTAATAACAGGATTGAAATTTCAAGACTTCGGACTTCAAATGTAGGTGGAATCATAAAACTAATGTTATTTGCAGGGGCAAAAACAGCAAACGTCTCAAATAACAAATAATGAAATTAAGGATTGAATCTAATGGTTATCATTTTTATGACAGAATCACAGGACTTCATTATCTCATCGATGAAATAAAACCTGACTGCGAACAAACATATGGTCCAAGAACTGTTAGCATAGCAATTACAAATGACTGTAATGCCAATTGTAGTTTTTGCCATATCCCTAAAGGCAAATTATACCTGGATAAAGATTTTGTAACTGAATTCTGTAAGACGCTTGATAAAATTGGAACCTTTGATATAGCTATAGGTGGAGGAGAGCCACTATTACATCCGGAATTAGTAGAGATTTGTAAAACTGTCTGGAATGAAACAAAATTGGGTATTAGTATAACAACGAATGGTCAATTGCTTACGGAAGATTTTATCGAGGAGATAAAAGATTCAGTGTCTTTTATAAGGGTTTCATTAGACTCAATTGATGAGACATGTTACAAAACAATTAGGAATTTTGATCTCGACTCAGTTCTTAATAATATTTCTCTTCTAAATAAAAAAATACCATTTGGGATTAATATGATTGTAAATAGTGCAACCATTAATGGACTAGATGATATGTTGGAATTTGCGAAAAATTTTGGTGCTGAAGAATTGCTAATCTTACCTCTTTTTACTAATGGTAAATTTGACTTAACTAATTCTCAATGGAATGTAATTGAGGAATGGATTATCAAGAACTTTGAGAGTTTTCCCATTAGGATACTTGAACAAGCTAGAAAGAAAATAAAGATTCCCTTATTATTCACGGATGACGATTATTACAAGGATTATATATATCTCAGCCCTGATAAACAAATTAGAAAAAATTCATATATAAAAAGGGGAATAAAGTTAAACCATAAAATGATTGAGAGACAACTTTTGGATTTTAAAAACAACGGCTTATAACACGGACAATAAAGGTAAGTTGTTTGTCACGGTTTTTGCTTTTGCTCCAGCACCCAAGACAAATTCGTAATGATAGCTAAACCCGGACTCGCACATCTGTACGCAACCAAATTCCTACACCATGACAAATTACTGGCTCCGAGACAACCTCTACCGCGACACTGCGCCAGTGCCCGCCCCCGAATTTGTAACCGGGGATAAATTCGCGGCTCCGATCAAACTTATACCGCGACACACGTAATGCTCAATAAAACTTGTACCCGGACGGCAAAAAGTGCGCCATACCCTCCTTGCACCGTGACAGTTTTCTGGCTAAAGTACCGGGACTCTGCCCGGTGCTTGCGTCGGGTAACACAACCTCCCCATATTGCCAGGCCGTTAGTGTTCATGCACTTTCGTTTTTTGCCCTTAATTTAGTCTTATCTTAATAATTTTAAACTTTACTTTCGATAATCTCAATAACATGACAGATTCAATCTCTGAACAAAATCTGTATATACTCTTTTTTAATTTCTGCCAGGTAGTTAAATTCTCCTGGGTATCTTAACATCACGAAACACTAACACGGACAATGCTATGAAAAGCAGAGTCCCGGGTTAACTCAAAATTAAGCAAAAAAAATCTTTTATAAACTTCTTAAAAATCCTATAAAATCACACTGCTATCTGCGATCAGTTAATGATTTCTGTCGCAATCACCTGTCATTTTTTATAGTAAGGGTGCGTATGCTAAAATTTGTAATCGGAAAGTCACA
>JALHSP010000012.1 GCA_022865305.1 Bacteroidales bacterium
GTGTGTTTGGGTCGAAGAACAAAGTAAGGATCACGGAAAGTGAACGGTACTCGTTTCCAAGTAAGAATAGTAAGGAACGGGAGCGGTTAGAAGAAATATTACGGAAGTATGGGAAGTTGGAGGAGGTCAGTCAGTTGGATACAGCCGCGCTTGGTACGATCATTGCTGAGAAACAGTGGGAGCCGGATGTGATCGAGGCGTTACAAAAATACGTGGAGCTGGAGAAGAAGAAACGGTTGTATGTGAGTAAAATTCAAAAGTAAGAAATTAAGGTTTTTACTTTTTAATTTCTCCCCCCTAGGTTAATACTCCCTTTTCCTTCATACTCAAATATCCATTATTTGCTATAACAATATGATCAAGTAAACTAACCCCAACCAGCTCCCCTGCATCCCGTAGCAATCTGGTTACTTCCTCATCTTCTTTACTCGGCGTACAATCCCCACTCGGATGATTATGTACAAGGATAACAGACTGACAATGAGCTTTGAGTGCAGGTGCAAACACCTCCCTGGGGTGGATAAGGGACGCATTCAGGATACCAACTGATACTAACTCCTCAGCAATCACCCGGTTCTTCGTATCAAGGTACAACGCGTAGAAATGCTCTTTTTTCTTATCTTGTAATTCATCAACAAAATAATGGTACACATCCTCTGCTGTCGTCATCTGTGCGCTAAACCCATGCCTGCTGAGTCGGTTCGTGCGTCGGAACAGCTCAAACATCGCACACATCCTCATTGCTTTGACGTCATCACCAAACGCAGACTCCAGTTCCACAAGCGAAAGCGCTGCAAGCTTATGCAGATTACAGTCTTTCAGCACCCGACATGACAGATCTATTGCGTTTTCTTGCTTGCTTCCGCGTCCAAGAACGATTGCAAGCAGTTCAGCATCAGAAAGAGCAGAGGCCCCTTTCTTTTTTAACCTGGCCCCCGGTCTCTCAAACCATGGCATCTCCCAGACTTTCATACAAAAGAGAACTATTTATTTATACTTATATTTTTTGATGTATACCGAGCGAAAGAGTAGCATTATTCTTTCATCCATGGTTAATATAATTTACGGGTCATAATACAGTATTGTCTCAAAATTTAAATACTGCAAGATTATGCAAAATATTAATATATATTAGCTTGACATTGTCACATTAATTTTTTTTAATTAATCAATAATCTGTGCAACACCATTAAATCTCCATACACTTTTCCATCAGTGGATGGGATGCTCCTGCCGGGATCTGAGCGTTAATTTACTAGTAAACTATTGGAAACTTAAAAATCCTATTTTTTTGGTATTATATTTTTGTTCATCACTGTGTAAAAGTAATAATCGACTGCTTCATCTGGGGAAATGTCAAGTTCTATGGCCTTGCGTCTCATAGATGCAGCCATTGCACCCCCTAGCATTGCAGAAGATTCTCCAACAGTAAGATCGTTAAATTTTTCTTTTAGTTCTTCTGCAAATAATGAAAGCTCCTCTCCATTCGTTGTATGTAGCCAACTATACGTTTCCATTTTTATCTATTCTCCTTCAAACTTCACAATGCTGAAAATATTTTCTCCTTTGATTTTTTCTCTGCCTTTTAAATCTGGCAACTCTACGACAAATGCACATTCAACAATCTCGCCTTCTAATTTTTTAACAAGATTTCTTGCTGCATTCATTGTTCAGCCAGTCGCAAGCAGATCATCAACGATTAAAACTTTGTCCCCTTTGTTAATTGCATCCTTATGTATCTCCATCTTGTCTTTACCATATTCTAATGAATATTCTTCAGATTCACATTCTGCAGGTAGTTTTCCTGGTTTTCGAACTGGTACAAAACCACAGCCTAAGCGATACGCAAGAGGGGCAGCTACAATAAAACCACGGGATTCAATGCCGACGACTTTATCAATTTCCTTATCAGCATATCTATTGTATAAAAGGTCAATAGTTTCTTTTAGTCCATCTGGACTCTTTAAAAGAGTCGTAATATCTCTAAACATAATATTCTTTTTTGGCCAATCAGGGATCGTTCGGATTTTTGATTTTATTGATTCTGTCATTTTTTTGATCCTTCGGCAATAAATGAATTTCCCCTAAATATACTTTGACATAAACAGAAACCTTTTTTTAGTAATTTCTGTTTGTAAATTTCATGTCTGTTAAAATAGGAATTATCGGCGGTAGTGGTCTTTATAAAATGGGAATAATAGAGGACGTTGAAGAGATTGATGTTGATACGCCTTTTGGAAAACCTTCAGATAAAATAACTCTTGGTACGATCGATGGGGTTGATGTTGTATTTTTACCCAGGCATGGAAAAGGTCATACCATTGCCCCGCATAAAGTAAATTATAGAGCAAATATATTTGCATTAAAAGAATGTGGCGTGGAATATCTTGTTTCTACTGCTGCTGTTGGCAGCCTTAAAAAAGAATTGAAACCATGTGATTTTGTCATTGCAGATCAGTTAGTCGATAGATCTTTTAAAAGAAGTACAACGTTTTTTGAAGAGGGAATTGTGGCCCATGTCGGTCTTGCAGATCCATTTTGTAAAACGTTGTCTGATATTGCCTATAAGGTAACAAAAGA
>JALHSP010000099.1 GCA_022865305.1 Bacteroidales bacterium
CTCGCGCTCCTGTAATGCTTCAATGGCAACTTTTGCCTTAAAGGCTCCTGAATGTTTTTGTCTTTTCGCTTTCATAATTCACTGGTTTAAAGTTATTAAATTTACACTTAACCAGTGGTCTTAATTCAGGGTAGTATTATACTTTGTTTCAGCTACTGGCTGATAGATATAAAAAAGCTATTCACCACCGGGTCCAGATTTTTTATAATAGTTGGTATGAACAGCATTTTTATCTACATATTTTTTGAAATTGGGGGTGCCAGGCTGATCAGTAAAATTGTCGCTCCCTTCAGCAGTTTGTTATTTTCATGGGGGGGTGACCTGACTGTGGGAATAATAACTAGTCTGGGTATTTGGGCGGCTCTGTGGTATCTTTGTTATTGGCTCTATAAAAGAAAATTATTCATTAAAATTTAATAAAACTGATTTACATTTCAGATTATTATATAGTGTCAGGATCCTATTATACAGGTTACGTTAAAATTATAAAATAAAAATCACTCAGCATAAATTTAAGATACTGTATTGAACCGTGGGCTTCCCTATAATTCGGTCTAATCAGTATTAGAATTCATATTTAGAAATTATTGCGTATTGCACTGATTATGTGATTGTTGTAAAATCCATCACCAATTCCATCACTTATTAAAACACAAAATCCCGCAAGACATTGATCTTGCGGGATTTACGATTTGCAGTTTGGATTTTTAGCTGTCTTTTTTCTTTCTTTCTAATGGAATTATTCCTGCCATTTCTCCAATAATATTTACCAATTCGGTTCCTGCCGGAATAACAATTTTAGCATTACTCCCGAGTGAGGCTTCAAGAGCTTCCAGCTTCCTCAATAATTGGGCATTCCCAACAAAATATTTATCTGCCGCTTCATTTACCAATCTAATGGCTTCAGCTTCTCCTTCAGCGTGTAATATTTTCGATTGTTTATAACCTTCTGCTTCTTTTATCTTTCCCCTCTTTATCCCATCTGCAACTGTTTCGGCAGCAGTAGCCGAATCTATTGCTGCAATTTTTTCATTTTCAGCTTTTACCACTTTATTCATGGTATCCTGAACATCCGAAGGAGGGTCAATTTGTTTTAATTCGGTACGGATAATTTCAATTCCCCAACCTTTAGTTTCTTTATCAAGGGTTGCAAGAAGCTCTGTGTTAATTTTCCCCCGTTCGCTGTTGGCAGATTTTAAAGTAAGTGTGCCGATTATATTACGAAGAGTTGTACGGGCAAGTTGAACAATCTGCCATTTATAGTTATTAACATCATACGTCGATCCTTTTACGCTCGCTTCATCTGATTTTACCCTGAAATAAACTTGCGCATCGACGCTTGCATTCAGATTATCATTTGTGATTATTTCCTGTGGCTGGGCATCTACCATCTGTTCAGTTACATTTATCACAAATATTCTATCTATGATTGGAATAATCCAGTGAAATCCGGGATTGGCAAAATTATGGTACTTTCCAAGCCTCTCAATTAAACCTCGTTCAGTTGGCCGTACAATTCTGATTC
>JALHSP010000100.1 GCA_022865305.1 Bacteroidales bacterium
GCATATTACAACAACTGAAATTATAATCCTTACAGTATCCAGGGAAACATTGCTTGTCCTGGCCATGCCTCTAGCACCATTTTGCATCGCTCCCATAAAAATTCCTGAAAACGGAATACCTATTGGATTTAATCTTCCCATTAATGCTACTAAAATGCCGCTTGGACCAAGGTCATTCGAAAAACCATGTATATACCTATAGTGAACTCCTAAAATCTCAGTAGCGCCAGCAAGAGCTCCTACAGCACCGCTTATAATGATTGAATAGAAACGTACTTTGGCAATGTCTACACCGCCGTATTGAGCAAAGTCAGGAGCCAACCCGGTCATTGTATGCTCATACCCAAATGTCATTTTACTGGAAAAAATATAAAATATAATTGCCAATCCAATTGCAATAAATAAAGAGGTATTAAGTTGATATGGAGGTATTATCTGAGCTAACTTAGCCGTAGCTTGCACATAGGGTGTTCTCACTTGTTGAACGTCTTGTACCAAATCATTAGGACCCTGGAAAAATTGAGTAACCAGAAACTGGCATAACAAAATAGCAATATAACTAAGCATCCAGGTTGTTATTATTTCGTTTATCCCACGGTATGCGCGTAGTTTAGCAGGGATATACAACCAAAGTGAACCAATTAACATTGCGGCTAATAGAGCAAGGGAAATATGCAAAACTGCCGGTAATCCTTTGATATACGTGCCTACTAAGGCTGCTGTCAATCCTCCTAAATATACACATCCTTCTATTCCCATGTTAAAAATTCCAGCTTTAAAAGATATAGCTGCTGCAATTCCGGTTATAATATATGGTACGCTCCATCTTAATGTGGTTATAAAATTACGTTTGCCAACAAAGGCCCCACGAAGCAGCTGTACATAAGCCATAAGCGGATTCTCACCTGTAAATAAAATAAATATACTACTTAAGATTAATGCTACACTAAAGGCTATTAATAATCTTAACAGTGACTGTTGTAATTCTCTTTTCGTATATATCCACCCCTTTTTTACTACGGTGTAATCCCTGCCATCATTAGCCCAATTTTATTCTCTAAAAAGTCAACATCCGGAATAATCTGTCCAATTAACCTTCCTTCAAACATTACAATTATCTTAGTACTTAATGAGATTATTTCATCCAAGTCTGTTGAGACTAATATAATTCCAAAGCCCTCTTTAATCTTTTTAATAAGTTGACTATGAATAAATTCAACAGCGCCAATATCGACGCCTCTGGTTGGTTCCTCGGCTACAATTATTTCTTTTGCCAAATTAAACTCCCTCGCGAGTATGCACTTTTGCACATTTCCTCCCGACAAACTCATAATATTAGCATCTTTTGAAGATATTTTTATATCAAAAGTATCAATAAGTTTGTCAACTAATTCATTTAATTTTTTAGAATCCATAAAATGTTTAGCCGCCCAGGGAGACTGTCTATGAGCACCCATAATTATATTTTCGTATATATTTGATTTTCTACATACGCCCCTTGTATATCTCTCGCCTGTTATATGGCCTATTCCAAGTTCTCTTATTTTTAATGCACTATAACTGGTAATGTCAACACCCTTATATAAAATTTGACCTTCAAAAATACTTTTACTCAACCC
>JALHSP010000101.1 GCA_022865305.1 Bacteroidales bacterium
CTCGCGCTCCTGTAATGCTTCAATGGCAACTTTTGCCTTAAAGGCTCCTGAATGTTTTTGTCTTTTCGCTTTCATAATTCACTGGTTTAAAGTTATTAAATTTACACTTAACCAGTGGTCTTAATTCAGGGTAGTATTATAAACTGATATCTGCTAACCATACTTTTTGCAGTTGCTTATACCCCAGACTTTGCATTTGAGAAATTGTATATATTTGTTAATTGGTTAAATATTTCGTTTGCAACTTTTTTTGATTAATAGAAGCAAGTTAAACTTTTTCCATAAAGATGGGGGAAGATTTCTTCTTACTCCCATATCTTGAAAAATTTGTTTAATGCTCTTTCATTGTTAAAAGTTGCATTTATTAGCCTAATTTAGGAAATTAAATTTATAACAAAATCAGAGAACAATGCAAGTTACTGTGACCAGAAAGGATACTAAATTTCTACCTGATCCTAGCAGGGTAATCGCCCGGTTCCTTTATACTAGTGATGAAAGAAGCAAGAATATTATTCGTAATGTGTTGGCTATGTCTGATAGTGAGGTAAATATAGCATTAAGCCAGGTGCTGAGAGGTTATTCCAGACGGCATAGGAATATTTCACTAATATTTGAAACTCATTTTAATAAACTGTCTAATTTATTTGATGAGATGGGAATAAAACCCGGCAAGGTTACCCAATCACGAAAGCTGCTAATTGGTTCATATTTCACAATGGAATATTCCATTGAATCGGCAGCTTTTTTTAATCCGTCCATAGTAGAAGATCCCGATCAATCAGAATTAGGGCCGGATGAGAAAAGAGTGATTCTTAGTTTCAGGGCGACCGGCGAAGGGCATATTTCGTCCATTGTTTTTCGTTCAGGTATTATTGATAAGAAAAATAATCTGGTTACCGAACCTGTCGGCAAAATGCTGGCAGAAGCAGAACGAATAAAAAGGCATAATTATAATAAAAAATCATTTACAAAGAAGTTGGATGAGATGCATGATTTCAATAATAAAATTTCCCCTCTCTTTGTATTGGAAAAACTGGGCGACAATTTTACTTATGGCGAATTGAAAAAGGTCGTGGAAGAAACAAGAAAAAGGCCTCGCCTTACAGCAAATAAGAAATTAATCATTAATCAGATGATGTGGCTGGCGAAATCTCACTACGATCTCGAATTCTCACTTGATTCGGCAATTTCCGAGAGAGTTATTTTTCCAACCTCTGAAACGGAAAGAAATGGCATTGAAGATGCGCGTTTTGTAAAATTCACAGATGATAATGGTGAAGTAACTTACTATGCAACCTATACTGCTTATGATGGCATAACCATATTACCAAAGTTACTTGCGACTAAGAATTTCTATCATTTCAAAGCACTGCCCATTCATGGTGAAATTGCCCGGAATAAAGGAATGGCATTGTTTCCCAGAAAGATCAAAGGTAAATATGCTATGCTGTGCCGGATAGATGGAGTGAATAATTATATAGCCTATTCAGATAGTATAAATGTCTGGCGCGAGGCCAAACTAATTCAGAAACCAAAATTTCCCTGGGATATGATACAGGTTGGAAATTGCGGCTCACCTATCGAGACGGAAGAAGGTTGGTTGATAATTACACACGGAGTAGGCCCCATGAGGGAATACGTATTAGGAGCATCATTATATGAGCTCGAGAATCCTGAAAAAGAAATTGGCAGGCTAAAGACACCTCTGATAGCTCCCAACGCTGAAGAGAGGGAAGGTTATGTGCCAAATGTCGTATACTCTTGCGGTTCTATTATCCACAATAGAAGTCTGATTATTCCTTTTGGCATTTCAGACTATGCATCTTCTTACGCGTCTATTAATTTATTTGAACTCCTGAATGAACTTAAGAACTCAAAATAGCAGCGCTATTAGCAATCAGTGCAACAAGTACTGCAATTTCAACCTCCACTTCTTTACGGGTATGCGTTTAAAATCTTTTCTTTTCAGAAGACAGGGGGAATGAGTAGTAAAAGGCCAAAAGCAGTTGCCGTTATTGTAGCTCACCCAGACGATGAAATTTTATGGGTGGGCGGAACTATACTAAGCCATCCATCATGGAAGTGGTTTGTCGTTTGTCTTTGCAGGGGAAGTGATAACGATCGTGCCCCCAGGTTCTTAAAGACATTGCAAATTCTGGGATCGGAGGGAATAATAGGCGATTTGGACGACGGACCGGAACAAAAGCCGCTGGATGAGAATGAGCTGGAGAATACAATATTGCAGCTTTTACCTTCCATGCATTTCAACCTGATTATTTCCCATAATCCTTGCGGTGAATATACAAGACATGTCAGACATGAGGAGATAAGTAAAGCAGTTATTAAACTTTGGCATACAGGTAAGATATCTGCAAATGAACTTTGGACTTTTGCTTATGAAGATGGTGATAAGAAATATTTTCCAAGACCAATAGAAAACGCTACTTTTTACCATGTTCTTACTAAACGAATATGGCTGAAAAAATATAGAATAATTACAGAAATTTATGGATTTGAAAAAAATAGTTTTGAAGCAGAAACAACACCGCGGGCAGAAGCATTCTGGCAGTTTACAAATTCTTATGATGCTAATAATTGGCTAAATCAATTTGGAAATTAACTTATTTTAAAATATGAAAATTATAAATCAATTAATAATTCTTCCTTCTCATTTTCAAATTAACACATTTTCAAATTTTAAAATTATTTTAACATGAAAGTATTATTATTATATGACTACCCTGCTTCCCCGGGGGGTCTTGCCACCCAGGGAGATTTGTTATATAAGGGACTTCTTGGAATGGGAATTGATGCCCATGCGGTTAATTTCGAATCACCTCAGGAGAAGGAATGGTACTATCGCTGGTTTGAGCCGGATATAGTTGTTGGTGTCGGCTATTGGGGGCATACACCACATCTGATCCTCCATCCGCAACGATATGGAGTTCAACCTGTACCCTGGCTGGTTGCTGACGGTTTCATTGCAAACTATCGGGAAGTACTTAATGCACTTCCATTAATCCTGGTGACATCAAATTGGGTAAAGGAAATGTATGTACGCGATGGGATAGATGGCGATAATATTGAAGTGTTACCGGTTGGCTGTGATACAGATGCTTTTGCCCCCTGTAAGAAAGACGATCCGAAAATTTTAACTGTACGCGAATCGCTGGGTATTTCGCCTGATCAATTAATGATCCTGACCGTGGGTGGCGATGCTGCATCAAAAGGTGCACAGGAGGTAATGCAGGCCCTTGCTATAATTGATACTAAAGCGCCCGATTGGAAATACGTTTGTAAAGTATGGCCCCAACCCCGGACCAAACGTCAGAATCTGATTGATCTCGAATTTGCGACACACTTAGGCATCGAAAAAAATGTTACCTATGCAACAAATATCATTTCACGTAATTTCATGCCTTACCTGATTGGTGCTTGTGATATATATGCGGCACCTTCACGGCTTGAAGGCTTTGGAATGCCGCAAGTGGAAGCAGGAGCTTGTGGAAAACCTGTAATAGGTATTAATGCCATGGGAATGCTTGATACACTCGTACATGGCAAGACCGCATTTCTTGCAAATGTAGCAGAGAAAATTATCGTGAAGGAAGTGATTCTTGGTGACGAATCCGGCTTTGAAAACAAACACAGGGTCGTATTTGATGATCCACGGACAGTGGACTACCGTGCAAGTGTTCATGATATAGCCAATTATTTGATGGATCTTATGACTGATGCAGCATTACGCGAAAAAATGGGCAAAGCTGCAAGAAAACGTATAGTTAAGTATTTCGATTATCGTGTTGTCGCAAAGCGGTTTGTACAAATTATAAACGATAAAATGGGAATTATATAAATTATCAAATCTATGCAATCTGTAATCTGGCAGGAAGTAAAAGAGGCAAAAAAGGCAGCTATTGAAGTACTGCTTCATAATGCTCATGGGTCGTATCATGGACTCCCGCGTACAGCAGGATGGGGATACCCGGAACCCTATACAAGAGATTTGATGTTTTCCATATTTGGAATTGGTGTTTCTGAGAATCAGAAGTTAATAAAGAGTATAAGGAAGGTTCTGGAAACTCTGTCAGCAAATCAGACCGACCATGGTCATATCCCCTCGCTGGTGCATGACAAAGAAGACCGTGGATCAAGTGATACAACTCCTTTATTTTTGCTATGTGTCGGCATATTCAGAAAAGTAACAGGGGAACATGATTTTCTTCAGGATGCTGTACATAAAGCCCTGACATGGATGGAGTATCAAAGCCCTTCAGACCGGTACCTGGTTGCTCAACAGCCGACAAGCGATTGGCGCGATGAACAATGGGTGATTGGTTATGGCCTGTATGTCAATACGATTGTATATAGTTACCTCCGGCTCCTGGGGCAACATGGAAGAGCAGATATGATGCGCAAAGAAATGAGGAAGTTCACGATCACAGGAGGGGTACAGCCCCGTCATGTCCGCGAAGGTCTCGCTATAAAAAATAAACCATACTATGCTTTATGGTCATATAAAATTCATAACAGCAATCGGTTCGACCTGCTGGGTAACAGTCTTGCCATTCTTTCCGGAATTGCATCTCCCTCAAGGGCAGATGAAATGATTTCCTGGATCGAAGATGAATGTGCTGACATGGTAATAAGGGGCGAACTTGCTGTTGATATGCCCCCAAATTTTTTCCCCTTTATTAAACCTGAAGATACTGACTGGCTTCCACGTTATGAAGTATATAACAAACCTGGCGATTACCATAATGGAGGTATATGGCCTTTTGTTTGCGGGTTTTATGTGGCAGCCCTGGTCGCTGCTAAGAGGTATAAGCTTGCCGGTGAAAAGCTTATTGCACTTACCCATATTATAAAAAACTCAAATTCCGGAAATATTGAATTTGGATTTAATGAATGGCTAAAAGCCCAGAACGGCAAAGCCATGGGGCAGGACTGGCAGACCTGGAGCGCCGCGCTTTATCTGTTCGCTGTAAAATGTGTTGAAGAAAAAAGAACTCCCTTTTTTGATATGATACGAAATCAGCCAGCTTAATCGAAACTATCCTAAAAGGTACAATTGCAGGTACTGCTTCTGGTTGTGTTCCGATGCTGCACCTGGCACTAATCGATTTTTTCAAATTCTTCAAATGCCAGAAGAACTGTTAAGTGAGAGATCAAATAGGCCAGCGAACTTTCGGCTCCCTGGTTACGGTTTACACCATAACTTTCAAAACCATCGCAGCAACCTTTAGTTTCAAAATCAAACAAGTTCATCCTGAGATCATTTTCTCCCAGAAACCACATAAAGCAGGAGAATAATTTAGTGAGATATTCTTTATCTTTTGTTAAATGAAAAGCCTGATGATACATTAATACCATAGCAAGGGCATCCACCGGCTGCTGGGCAAACATGGAACGTTCACCTCCTTTTTTATACCATTTTTCATTACCAATTGCTGAAAAATAACCATCCTTAAGCGTAATTTCTGTCAGGAAGTTCATGGTTTCCAAAGCGATTTCTGTTATTTTACTGTCTTTAATTCTCTCTGCCGAATGTAAAAGGGCAAAAGGTAACATGCCATTATCGTAAGCTAAAAAGGGTTCAAACCATTTCCAGTCAGCAGTGCAGTTTTCTTCATAATGTTTGATTAATTTATATGAAAGACTTCTTAATCTTTCCAAAATTGAATCATCTGACGGATTACTCATGAGGTAATAACTAATGCCTACTATCGTATTGGCAATACCTCTGACAGACTGCAGTTTCTCAAAATTGGGTGATGCATTAAAAAATACAGACTTGCCAGTTTGGTAATAGGCATCATTGGGAGCATTGTCAAGCAGGTATCCGAGCGCCCAGATAGTTCTTCCAAAAGAATCTTCTGAACCCACTTCATCGAGAAAGTTACGGCTGAAACTGAGAAAATTCCTGAATGTCCCATCTTTGTTTTGCATATAATTGATATAGCTTAAATAGATGGGAGATAAATCAAGGGCAAGGGTATTCTTTTTTTGCCTGTATGCCATCAGTACCATAAGTAAAGCCCGTGCATTATCATCCAGACAATATCCTTCTTTTAAATTTGGAATACCAAAATTTGCATGTTGGATGATACCGGTATCGTCCGTTAACCGTTTAATATGAGCAAGTGAAAATGGAGGCAGGATAAGCGGATCAATAATAATTTCTTTTTTTATAAGTACTTTTGGTTTTCCCTCCAGAATTTTTTTTGCAACTTCAATATATTTTTCTCCTGTCCTGGGCCATGTTATTTTTTTGCCATATTCATATGCTTTTTCCCGAAGATTTTTCAACTCATCCGGGTTATCCAGCAATTCAATTAGAATAGTTGAAAGACCATTTGAATCATTAAAGTCAAAGAGCTTTCCTCTTCCATCCGCCAATAGCTCTGCGGCATGCCAGTAAGGTGTTGAGACGACCGCTGCCCCTACGCCTATTGCATAGGAAAGTGTACCACTTGTAATCTGGGCTTCGTTGGTGTAGGGTGTAATGTAAATATCGGCTGCAGATAGATATTTAAACAATTCTTTTTGATTAATATACTCGTTCAGGAAAAAAACATAATTTTTCAGGTTAAGACTTTTGACTAAATGCTGAAGATAATTCCGGTATTCTTCGCCGGAATACCGAAGAACATTCGGATGTGTTTTCCCTAAAATCATATACAAAATATCCGGATACTTTTCAACAACTTTTGGTAAAGCTTTTATTACTGTTTCAATCCCTTTATTCCGGCCAATAAAACCAAAAGTAAGTAGGACCTTTTTGTTTTCGAGATTGAACTCCTCTTTAGATTGGATCTTGTTAATCTGAATATTCGGAACACCGTGATCAACAAATACAATTTTCTCTCTTTCTACTTTATAAATGGTTGTGAGAAACTCAATCGCTTTATGGCTCATTACTATTATTTTATTTGCCATTCTGCATATTTCCACCAATATTGCCTTTTGGTTGTATGAGGGAGATTTGATAATTGTATGAATGGTCACAATCAGGGGAATTTCAAGCCGGTGAAGCAAAGGAAGGATATATACACCATCCTGTCCGCCAAATATTCCAAATTCATGTTCAAGTATGCATAGATCAGCGCCGCTGAGATTAATAAATTTTACTGCCGATAAATAATCGCGCTGATGTTCCTGCCTTATGGTTAGTTTTACTTCTTCAGGATAATCATAAGTTTGGTCATGATCGTTCATGGCTATAATGAAACCATCAATTGAATCCTTATTTATTCCATTGTTTTTTGCCATGGATCTGTAAAGGTTCATGGTGAAAGTACCAATACCGCATTCCCTGGGGGGATAAGTTCCAATATATGCGAGTTTCATAATTGATGGCTTTTGTTTTAGACGAACCAGAATATGATTATTGAGGTTTAAAGGTAGTCAAAATCGTAATCTTATTGCCTCCTGTCAGGTAGAAAAATTGAATGTAACCCACTACAATAATGTTAATCATATGCCCAAAGTTACCAATAACGTGGATCCCTGATTATATTGGCTTCCAAGGTGATTGGTGGAGTTCTAATTGTCGGCCCGGAGGGAATCGAACCCTCGACCCCATGATTAAGAGTCACGTGCTCTGCCTAGCTGAGCTACGGGCCGGTAATTGTCTGGTGGGCAAAATTAGTAATTAATACGGGAAAAAGTAATGTGAGAATAGATCTTATTTTACATTCACTTTATAAATAATGCTAATGTAGCTTCTATAAAAATATTTGTTAATAAATTGCAAAAGCATTATGTACTGCTATAAATAAAAATGGCATAAGCCAATGATTATATTTAAATATTATGAAATCCATTAATCCTTTTATCTTACTAAGTTTAATCCTTGGTTTTTCATTAAAACTTGCGGTCGCCCAGGATGTCTTCAGGATGACAGTCGCACAGGATGGCAGTGGAGATTATACCACTGTTCAGCAGGCAATAGATGCATCCAAATCATTTCCTGACCAGCGTGTTACGATTTTTGTGAAGAATGGGATCTATAAGGAAAAGATTGTTGTTCCTGCTTGCAACACACGCCTTTCAATTATTGGTGAAAGTGCTGAGAAAACAATCATTACCTGGGGTGATTATTTCAACAAGATAAACCGCGGAAGGAACAGTACATTTTATACCTATACATTTCTGGTTGACGCTGACGAGTTTTATGCTGAGAACCTGACAATTGAAAACAGCGCCGGACAGGTTGGTCAGGCTGTGGCCCTTCATGTTGACGGGGACAGATGCGTCTTTAGAAACTGCCGTATTCTGGGGAATCAGGATACATTATACACAGATGGCTTAAATTGCCGGCAATATTTTGATAGCTGTTATATAGAGGGGACCACTGATTTCATTTTTGGTGCTGCTACGGTTTTATTTACCAATTGCACAATTCACAGTAAAAGAGATTCGTATATAACAGCTGCAAGCACTACGCCTGGCAAGACCTACGGTTATGTTTTTCTTGATTGCCGGCTAACAGCGGCAGAGGAAGCAAGAAAGGTTTATCTTGGCCGTCCATGGAGAGATTATGCCAGAGTCGTATTCATCAGGTGTGAATTAGGGGCACATATTCAACCAGCAGGATGGTCGAACTGGCAGGGGACTGCCCGTGACAAGACAGCTTATTTTGCTGAATATGGAAATACGGGTCCCGGTGCTGATACTTCACAGAGAGTAAGATGGAGTCACCAGTTGACAAAAGAGGAAGCAGCGAAATATAATGTAACGAATATCCTTTCGCCGGTGCTTCCTGTTGAAAGACCTGTGGAACAGTGGATTAAAGGGGGTGAGGGAGAGGGAGACCTCAAGACCGCAATACAATAAACGTTAGTTGATCTTATAATGATCCTCAAGAATCATCCGGAACCATTTCCCAGGTAAAATATACTTTAATATCACCGCCAGTTTTTGCTCTAAGGATGCTATAATATACCGCTGGCGCGGATTTTTACATTCAACAATCTTTACAAGTTTTCTGGCAAGGATCACCGGATCCCGTCCATTGGCTTCATCTTTTTCGATGACTGAGAGAGTCTTTTCAAATTGCTTTTGATAAGGATCATCAGCGCCAGTTGGTGCAAGGAAATTCCTGCGGTTAGCTGAGTTGCTTGTATGAAAATCACCGGGATTAATTTCTATAACTTTGATATTGAATTGTCTGACCTCCATTCTGAGGGCTTCACTGAAACCTTTAATGGCGAATTTGCTGGCAGAATAGAAAGACTGGAAAGGTAATCCCATCAATCCGCCAATTGAACCGAAATTAATAATTAATCCACCTCCTTGTTTCCGCATTTGGGGAAGGACCTCCCTGGTCAGGTGGACCATCCCCATAAAATTTGTATCCATCTGAAGTTTAATGTTTTCCACAGGCGATGTCTCTATTGGTCCCCCGGTATGCATTCCGGCATTGTTGATTAAAACATCTATTCTGCCCTCTTTCTGAATAACAGTTTCAACAACTTTTCTAATCGAATATGTATCCGTAAGATCCATTCTGAGAACATTAACAAGGTCAGTGGCCATGCTCACTTTGCGGATTGTACCATAAACAGTGTGCCCCTTTTTTGACAGGAGTTCAGCTGTCTGTTTTCCAAATCCTGATGAGATCCCGGTAATGAGAATAACTTTGTTCATAATTCTTTTTTCCCCATCCCCCCTGACGGGGGGCTAATTCCTTGTCATTAAATTATTTGTCTTATTAGGGTGTTTTAACCCCCCCTTTAGGGGGGCAGGGGGGTAATACGTATGGTGTAATAAATACTAAATCAAATAGTTACGCCTAATTCAGAATACCCAGCCCTTTTGCTGCTCTTGTAATCTTTTCAATGGAAATATCGACCTGTTCCTTTGTGTGGGTTGCCATTAGGGAATATCTGATTAGGCAATCCTCTTTGCGAACGGCGGGGGATACTACGGGGTTGACGAACACTCCATCAGCAAGCAAAGCCTTTGTAAGCAAAAGAGCTTTCAAATCATCACGAATAAATAAAGGTATAATGGGCGTCTCGGATTTCCCTGTATCGAATCCTATCTCTTTAAATGTCCTCAGGGCATAATGAGTAATATCCCACAGGTGGGCGATCCTTTCGGGTTCACTGACCATTATATCGATTGCGGCCAGTACCGAAGCTGCAGAGGCAGGTGTCATGCTTGCGCTGAAAATCAGAGTGCGTGAATTATGTTTTATGTAGTTTATTGTATCCTTATCAGACGCAATGAAACCGCCAAGTGATGCAAGTGATTTTGAAAAGGTACCCATAATGAGATCGACCTTATCTGTAAGTCCAAAATGTGAAGAAGTGCCTGATCCGTCTTTACCTAAAACACCAATTGAATGAGCATCATCAACCATAATAGTTGCATTGTATTTCTCTGCCAGACTGACCAGCTCTGGTAATTTAACTATGTCTCCTTCCATCGAAAATATACCATCCACAACAATCAGCTTAAGGCTCTCAGGAGAGCATCTTTTCAATTTGCTTTCAAGAGCATGCATATCGTTATGGGTATACTTGAGAACCTTGGAGAATGATAAGCGACTTCCCTCAATTATTGATGCATGATCGAGTTCATCAAGCAAGACATGATCCCTGCGTCCGGTCAGAACAGAAACCACTCCAAGATTAACCTGAAAACCGGTGCTGTAGCAGAGAGTACCCTCCTTGCTTACAAGGTCCGCAAGTCTTTCCTCAAGCTTTATATGAATATCGAGAGTGCCATTAAGAAACCTCGATCCGGCACAACCGGTACCATATTTATCAATAGCTTTTTTTGCTGCTTCTTTGATCTTTGGATGATTGGTAAGACCAAGGTAGCTGTTGGAACCAAACATCAGGACTTTTTGTCCTTTTATTGTAACAACTGTATCCTGATCAGATTCAATTTCCCTGAAATAGGGATAGATGCCGGCCTGCATGGCTTTCTGTGGGGCATCATATTTCGAAAGGATTGATTGTAACTTTCTCACAGGTCAAGAAATAAGAATGCAGCGCCAAATATATATAAAAAAGTAAACAAGAATGAAGAATTTGATGGATTTGAGTACGAATAGACATCTATAAATGAATAATTAAGCTGGATTTGAAATATTAACATTTTATTCAGCAATACCCTTAAAAACAAAATTTGAGAGAATACAGGTAATAATCCAAATAGTTCTTACATTTGGCGATGCATAATTTTTATAACTACTCTTTATATTTAATTTTTGGATTTTCAGTAATCGTTTTTGGATTGCTGTTTTTTATTTCTGCACCGTATGGGAAATTCCAAAGAAAAGGGTGGGGTTTGACAATACCTGCAAAATGGGCATGGATGGGAATGGAATTTATTTCACCGGCCCTCATTACCTGGTTTTTCATTACTTCAGATTATAAAAACATTCCACAGATCATCTTTGTGTCAGTGTGGCTGCTGCATTATATATACAGGACATTCATATATCCTTTCACACAGTCAGGCAGAGATAAACCATATCCAATCATTATTGTTCTGATGGCCATAATCTTTAATGGACTTAATGGATTTATAAACGGTTATGGTGTATTTCACCTTTATTCCTATGACAATTCATGGTTATGGTCGTGGCAGTTTATTACAGGGGTGATATTATTTGTTACAGGATTTGTGATTAACAAAACTGCAGATGAAAAATTCCGCAACATGCGGACACAGAATCCCGGGGATTATAAAATACCTGAAAGCTGGCTGTTTAAATATATCTCGTCACCTCATTATTTCGGGGAAATAATCGAATGGGGCGGTTGGGCTGTTATGACATGGTCGCTTCCCGGACTGGCCTTTTTCATATTTACTTTTGCAAATCTTTTTCCCAGGGGAATCAGCTCACACAAATGGTACAAATCCCATTTCCCGGATTATCCTCCGGAGAGAAAAGCTATTATACCCTTTGTTATATAAAAGTATGGAGTACTTAGAGTTAATAGTTGAATAAACTCCAAAAACTTTAAGCACTCCAAACTTTTTTACCTTATTATTTGGATATTTTTCCTGTGAAATTTACTTTTACACCCGAAATTAATTTTAACAACTAAATGGACGACGGCCCGGCGAATATATTAAGTTAAACCCTGGTATAGAAGGGTAGTCGATCATCATGGTCGCTTCCTCCTGTATCAGAAAATATAAGGAGGTGACTATGACTTCACTCACAACTTTTTATTTAAGTGGAATAATCGGTAAGGAAGCGTTTGGTGCCGACGGTGATGCTATTGGTGTTATCAAGGACTTGCTGATCAGTGCAATACCATCAGGTCAGAATGAACCCGGTCAGCAGCTTGTTATTGGTGTAAGGCTTAAGATCGGCAGGGAAACCAGGTTCTATTCATTTAATAGTTTCAGAGTATTTAAAGCCCGGGAAATGCTTAATGTAACCTGTACCGACCTTATAGAACTTGGTAACGGGGATGTTAATAATGGGCTGTTGCTGGTTGAAAACATACTAGACAAACAGATAGTTGATCTTAATGGCCGAAAGCTGGTAAGGGTCAATGATGTAAGACTGGCAACCCTGTCAACCGGTACATTTGCAGTTGCAGTTGATATTGGCATTGAAGGTCTTTTGCGAAGGATCGGAATATCTTTCCAAATCAAAAAAATTCTGTCACTCTTTAAGATCAATATACCAGCTAAATTTATTCTCTGGGATGATGTTCAGGCAATTGATTTCTCAAATCTTAATATTAAGCTTTCAAAAAGTTATGCGAAGCTTCATACTCTCCACCCTTCCGACCTTGCAGACATCCTTGAGGATCTTGGTAAAAAGTCAAGCACTTCAGTATTCTCTGCCCTTGATGAGGAAAAAGCGGCAGACGTTCTTGAAGAGCTCGAAACCTATGCACAGATTCATATTGTGGAAAGTCTTCCGGTAAATAAAGTAGCTGACGTTTTCGAAAAAATGCCGGCTGACGAGGTCGCAGATATTCTGGACGAACTGGAGGATGACAAAGCTGAATTGCTCCTGAAGGAAATGGAAGCCGAATCATCACAGGAGGTAAGAGAACTGCTTGAATATGATGACGATCTTGTTGGTAGTATAATGACAACTGATTACCTTTCTTTCAGCGCTTCCAAAACAGTTGAAGAAGTGTTGAAAGAATTGCGGATAAAGAAACCTGAGTCAGCTGAACTTTATAACCTTTTTGTTACAGAGAAAAACGATGAACTGATAGGAACATTTACCCTTCGTGACCTTGTAGTTGCGGAGTCGGATAAAAGAGTAAATCAGATTATGAAATCAGAACCTGTCTATTTATTTGATGACCAGAAAACAGGTGCAATTGCTGAAATTGTATCAAAATATAATTTGTTGGCTGTTCCTGTGGTGGACCAGAATCACCAGCTTCAGGGAATGGTGGTGGTGGATGATGTTGTAGAAGATCTGATCAGTGAAAGAAGAACAAGAACAAGAAAAAGAAAATAATCCGTGATATGTCCCGAATAAGATTAACCAGCAAAAATATATTCAGGCGGCTGGCAATTTTTTTAATGATCCTCGGACCAGGTATCATTACCGGCAGTGTTGATAATGATGCAGGTGGAATTACAACTTATTCGGTTGCAGGAGCTCTTTATGGATATGGCCTGATCTGGACCTTGATCCCCTCGTTCATTGTTCTGGTTGTAATCCAGGAAATGAATGCCCGGATGGGTATCGTGACAGGCAAAGGCCTTGCTGATCTGATAAGGGAAAATGCCGGGATCAAAATAACTTTCTTCATTTTCATTGGATTACTACTTTCAGGGATAGGCAATACGACAACGGAATTTGCAGGTGTTGCCGGCAGCATGGAAGTATTTGGAGTCAGCAAATATATTTCAGTTCCTGTTGTGGCAGTACTTGTATGGATGCTAGTTGTGAAAGGCACTTATAAAATTGCCGAGCGTATTTTCCTTATATTCAGTATTTCATTGCTGACATACGTTGTTTCGGCAATAATGGGTAAGCCTCAATGGTCCGAAATAGGGTCATCGATTATTCATCCGCACATGGAGATGAATTCAAAAAGCATGGCTATGGTCATAGCACTGGTGGGAACGACAATAGCCCCATGGATGCAGTTTTATATGCAGTCATCTGTAATTGAAAAAGGACTGAAAATGAGACATTACAAGTATACACTTGCTGACATAATAGTTGGCTGTGTCATCACTGTTGTTGTGGCTTTTTTTATAATGGTAGCATGTGCATCCACCCTTCATCCGAATGGAATTCAGATAAATGAAGCAAAGGACGCAGCATTGTCTCTCAGACCCCTTGCGGGTAATCTGGCTTCGCAGGTTTTTGCTTTCGGACTTTTTATAGCATCTATTTTTTCAGCAACAATACTGCCCCTCGCAACTGCATTTTTCGTCTGCGAAGCATTTGGCTTTGAAGCCGGAATCGATAAGAAATGGGAGGAAGCCAGGGAATTTTATATTCTGTATACAGGCATTCTTATCATTTCAGCAGTTATAATCCTGGTACCAAATGCCCCGCTGATTCCAATTTCGTTATGGTCGCAGGTGATAAACGGCATACTTCTTCCTGTTGTCCTTGTCAGTATGATTATTCTTGTAAATAAGAAAAAGATCATGGGAGTTTATGTAAACAAGCCTTTAAACAATTTTATTGGATGGAGTGCTGTGGTTATTCTGACAGGATTGTCTGCTGCACTTCTTATCCTTCCTTTGTTACACCGTTAAAGGCGATACAGATTTATTCTGCCGGCCATTCGTCATTCTGAAATGGTCTGGAAATAATTTTATCAGGATCGAGAACCACATGTTTTATCTGTTTTCGGTTCCATGTATAAGTAATATGAACCAGACCGTCATTTGTTTGTATTACAGCAGGGTATGAGAATTCATTACCCTGTTTTTCATTTTCAAGAAGAGCTGCTGCATTCCATTCCAGACCATCGTCTGATATGGCTGTATTCAGGAAATAACGACCTTTGTTAAGGTGGTTGTATATTAACAGGTGGCGGCCATCTTTAAGGGTAACAGCATCTATTCCGGAATTTGGATTTGGCAGACTGAGAGGTGTAAGTTCACTCCATGTCCGGCCATTATCCTCCGACCAGGAGGTTAATATCTTCGAAACGGTGCTTCTGCAGAGCATCTGGATACTGCCGTCCTTGTGAAATAATATAGAAGGTTGTATAGCACCGGTTTTCCTGTCGTTCAATGCCGGAGTTCTTTCCCATGTAAGTCCATTGTCGGAAGTAAATTCCATATGAACTCTCCAGCCTTCATTTTCTGTGCTTGAAGGACACAGAAGATAGCCGTTTTTAAGAAGCACCGGCTTATTTTTTACAGGACCAATTATATCCTCCGGTAAACGATAAGCGCGTGACCATGTTTTACCGCTGTCATCCGATATTTTCAGTTCACCCCACCAGGTTGATGGGCTCGGGCCAACTTTATAAAAAAGCAGTATCTCTTTGCCGGTGTTATAAAGTACAGGATTCCAGCATGGATAACGCTTATCTTTGTGCTGAATACCATCTGCGACTTCGACAGGTTTAGTCCATTTGCCTTTCAGGTATCTGCTGATCCATATCCCGACATCAGGGTTTTTTTCTGCTGTACCACCGAACCATGCGGCCACCAAACCTTTACCATTCTGGATGATCGTGGAGGCATGACAGCTTGGAAAAGGTACATCACCCGGTTGGTATATAAATTCCGATTTAAGAATACAATTCTCACCTTTGAATTGAGACAATGCTATTAAAGGGTTGAATAACAATAGTATACAAGAAAACAGAAGTAACTTTTCCGTGACTTCTTTAACCCCCCTGCCCCCCTGAAAGGGGGTTAAATCACAACTGTAAATTCGCCCCCCTTCAGAGGGGATGGGGGGTGGAAAAAATTGTAATTCATTCATTTACGTCTTATTAATTTAGTCATTAAAAATCCCACCAGAAAGATTGTCAGAGTTCCGAAGACAATCGTCAGGTTGGTATGAAACGGACTTCTGAATACAAGGCTTTTTCCTTCAGTAAAATATAAAGGCGACAGGCTCATCCAGATTATAACCAGGACGCCGATGATAACACCGATTATTGCATCAGCATTTCTAGCCTTCTTTGAAATATAGCCCAATAGAAAAAGTCCCAGCATTCCTCCGCTGAAAATTGATGCCAGAGACCACCAGGCATCAAGAGCGCTCTCAACTCCGACAAGTGACAGGGCGATCAGAATCCCAAGAATCCCTGTAAGAAATGACGAGATATAAAGAACCTTCATTGATGATTTCTCGCCGGCATTTTTGTTAAAATATCGCTTATAGTAATCGTTTAAAACGATTGTTGCAGTACCGTTAAGGCTGGTGGACACAGTGCTCATGCCTGCTGCAAAGATAGACGCTATGAGCAATCCTGTCATTCCTGCAGGAAGGCCAGTTGCAATAAAGTAAGGGAAAACCTTATCACCGGCACCTGCCATTCTGAGCTCTTCCGGCAGTAGGTCCGGCTGTGCTGTGTAGTAGGAAAAGAGGGCTGTGCCGATAAAAAAGAAAACAAGCGAAACAGGTATATAAAGTAAAGAGCCAAACAGGGCTGATGATTTGGCTTCTTTATCAGTACCGGTTGTCATATAACGCTGGACAAAATTCTGATCGATCCCGTAATTCTGAAGGTTAATGAACAGTCCGTATATAAGGACAACCCAGAAAGTTGATTCTTTAAGGCTTGTCCCGAAGCTTCCAAGGCTGAATTTATGATTAGCTTTTGCAATTTCGAAAAGCTGTCCGGGTCCTTCAGGCATTGAGAAAGTAAGTATAAGCACACATACTACTGCCCCTGTTATCAGAATTATCCCCTGTATGGCATCGGTCCAGATAACTCCTGAAATACCTCCCAGCATCGAATATAACATCACCATCAATCCGGTAATGATTATGATAACTTTTATATTCCACCCGAAAAGGACATTCAGCGGAAGGGCCAGGAGCATAAGGATTGCACCTGTGCGCATAAGCTGAGTAAGTATATAACAGACAGAGGCATACATCCTTGCCCATGGTCCAAATCGTTGTTCAAGGTAATAATAGGCTGATATATTTCCGATTCCGCGGTAAAGAGGGATGAAAAACCTTATTGTCATATATGCTGCTATCGGAAGTGAAAGGCTGAATACAAACGCATTCCAGTTAGTCATAAATGCTTTCCCCGGTAATGCCAGAAAGCTGATGCTGCTGACAAAAGTGGCAAAAATGGACATTCCGACGACCCATGCCGGTAATTTTTTTCCAGCGGAGGTAAACTGATCAGAGGTCTTGCTTTTAAAGTAAAAGCTGGCACCCAGGATGATATTACCAAGTGTAAGTCCGAAGAATACGATGAGATCGAGGAATGGAAGCTTCATGAAGTGAAATTGTTACTGACCAAATGAGCCTTTTGTGACTGCTTAAATTTACAATTTAAATATTAGATTTGTGTATGCTAATTTATTACAGAATTTTCAACCTGAGTTTATGAAAACCTTAATCAAGTCAATAAGTGTATTTATTACACTTATTTTCATCTTCTATCCGACATCACCGGTTTTAAGTCAGAAAAAAGTTGAAGACGGATTTTTAGGGAAGGCAGATCTTTACAAAGCAAAAAAGAATGCTCTGGAATATTTAGGTGACAGCATGATAGTGAAGAAGTTCGGGACGATCTCAGATTTAATCTGGAACTATGCCGAATTAGGTATGCAGGAATTCAAATCATCTGCCCTTCTTATTAAAACTCTTGAAGATGAAGGTTTTAATATTGAAAAAGGAGTTGCCGGGATGCCAACCTGTTTCGTTGCATCATGGGGAAAAGGAAAACCTGTAATCGGGATTCTTGGTGAATTTGATGCATTGCCGATGATATCTCAGAAAGCGCTTACCCCGGTGCAAAGCCCGGTTATCCAGGGAGCTCCGGGGCACGGATGCGGGCATAACATGATGGGTACAGCAGGAATAGCTGCAGCAATAGCTGTAAAAAAGAGCATGGAACTGAATAATATTCCGGGTACTGTTAAATTCTTCGGATCACCTGCTGAGGAGACTGTCATTAGCCGTCCATATATGGTTCGGGAAGGAGTATTCAGGGATGTTGATGCTGTGATAGATAACCACGCTTCATCAGGTTTTTCTACTACTTACGGGGTGAGCGGGAATGCATTAGTATCAGTGGTTTTTACTTTCAGAGGAAAAACGGCGCATGCAGCGAGCGCACCATGGAGTGGAAGAAGTGCACTGGATGGGGTTGAATTAATGAATATTGCAGCCAATTATCTCCGCGAACATCTTATTTATACATCCCGGTTGCATTATATAATTACTGAAGGTGGCGAAGCTCCCAATGTAGTTCCAGACAAAGCCTCAGTCTGGTACTATGTCAGGAATACAGATGAAAGACTTGAAGAAATGTACAATCGTGTAATTGATTGTGCCAAAGGAGCTGCGCTTGCTTCCGGTACAATCCTTGATACAATCAGAGTAATAACTGCAATTCATCAGAAACATTCCAACAAAGGAATAGCTGAAACAATACGGAGAAACATAGAACTTATAGGCATGCCTCAATGGACTGAGAGTGAACATAATTTCGCCAGATCGCTTCAGAAAACTCTTGGCGCAAAAGAAACCGGCTTTCCTTTGAAAATAGGTACCTGGAGTCCGCCCTCAGGTGTTCAGTCGGGAGGCGCTTCCACCGATGTGGGAGAGGTATCGCTGGTTGCTCCTGTGGCAACACTTGATTTCCCTGGAGGAGTACCCGGATCAATAGGACATCACTGGTCAACAGTCGCTTCAGGGTATGGCACTGCAGCATGGAAAGGGCTCAACGCAGGTGCAAAAGTTATTGCTGCCACAGCACTCGATCTGTTAACAAATTCAAAATTGCTTAGTGAAATAAGAAACGAGTTTACTGAATATTCAAAAAATCACCCGTATAAATCATTCCTTCCGGAAGGGGCAGAACCACCGCTGGATCTGAACAAAGAGCTGATGGATAAATACCGCAATGCAATGAAGGAAATTAAAGCTGAAGAATAATGACTTTTAATTATTGTAAATGAGATTTACCTTTACAGTATTATTATTTTGAAATTCCAGGTTAAATTGATATCAGGCTGGGATGCAAAAAGGTTATTTTGAATCAAATACCTATGATACTACGGAGAGGAGGTTGAATCTCTGGCAGAAGTTACTTTTTAATAACAGGCTATATTTTACTTATAAGTTTGCTATTGTCGTTTTACGGTCGAGGAAACAGGCCAGAAGTGGAGTTTACGACGATAAGGCATGGGCTGATTCTTCTTATTATATCTTCAGGTTCATTGAAAAGGCCGGTGGAATATTTCATATCACCGGAATGGAAAATATTTCAAAAAGCCCTGAACCGGTCCTTATTATTTGTAACCACATGAGTACTCTTGAAACAATGGTTCTTCCCGGATTAATAGCCCCGCACAGACTAGTGACTTTTGTGGTGAAGGAAAGCCTTGTAAGGCATCCTCTGTTCGGAGATGTGATGAGATCGAGGGATCCGATAGTAGTAGGCCGGACCGATCCAAGGAAAGACTTTGAGACCGTCATGAATGAAGGGATGGAATTATTATCAAAAGGTGTTTCAATAATTATTTTTCCGCAGAGTACAAGAAGCATTGAATTCAAACCTGAAGAATTTAATACACTGGGAGTGAAACTGGCAAAGAAAGCCGGAGTTAAAGTTGTCCCGGTCGCATTGAAAACCGATTTCTGGGGTAAAGGAAAAATCATCAGGGAACTTGGTCCTCTCGATAGCCATAAACCGATATATATAAAATTCGGAGAACCGTTTCCTGTAATGGGTACCGGGAAAGAAGAAAATCAGAGAATCATTGAATTTATACAGGCATCTCTTCGTGAATGGAATCCCGATATAGATTGATTTATCGTAAAGCATTGTTATTAAATTGGTTACGGTAGCCTTTCATTGTTGTTAATTTATTCCGGAAATGCTCTTTTTTTTAAGTGTAACTTTTACATTTTAAAAAAATAATTTTTATAGATTTGTAAATATCAAATCGTCCGTAGAAATAATATATAACCATTTACCCTTTATATCCCTGGTATTATTTACAATTGAATAATTAGCAGCAGGTATTTATAAAATAACTTAAAGCATTTATTATGGGAGCATTAGATTGGATCGTTTTAGGGCTATTCTGTCTTGGACTGGTCGGAATTATAATCTGGGTGACCAGGCAAAAGGCAGAAACATCCACTGACTATTTCCTCGCCGGCCGTGATGCTACATGGCTGGCAATCGGAGCATCAATTTTTGCATCGAACATAGGATCGGAGCACCTTGTAGGTCTTGCAGGAGCCGGGGCGTCAAGCGGTATGGCAATGGCACACTGGGAAATGCACGGATGGATAATTCTGATCCTTGGTTGGTTTTTCGTACCTTTTTATGCGAGGAGTGGCGTTTTCACGATGCCTGAATTCCTTGAGAAGCGCTATACCAAAGGATCCAGGAGCGTCCTTTCTATAATCTCCCTTGTCAGCTATATATTTACTAAAGTTGCGGTAACGGTCTATGCAGGAGGTATAGTCTTCAAGCAGGTTTTTGGAATTGAGTCTATGTTCGGAATTGACTTTTTCTGGATAAGCGCTGTAGGCTTGGTCGTTCTTACAGGAATTTATACAACCATGGGTGGTATGAAAGCCGTATTATATACTTCAGTTTTACAAACTCCGGTTTTACTGATCGGTTCGCTCGCTGTCCTTGTAATCGGTCTTATAAAGCTTGGAGGCTGGTCAGAAATGATGGAGATTTGCAGGGCTGTGCCTGTCAATGCGGATGGTAATACGATGACCGAGTTGATGAGATCAGCCAACGACCCTGAATACCCATGGACAGGTGTCATTCTTGGTTCCGCAATCATTGGATTCTGGTACTGGTGCACAGATCAGTATATAGTTCAGAGAGTACTTTCAGGCCGGAACCAGACTGAATCACGAAGAGGTGCTATCCTTGGTGCTGTTTTTAAACTCTCACCGGTGTTTATCTTCCTCATTCCCGGTATGATAGCTTATGCGTTAAATTACAAGGGAATAATTACTCTCCCAAATTCAGATTCTGCATTCGCAGTACTGGTAAAAGAATTGCTTCCGGTAGGATTTAAAGGCCTTGTAGTTGGAGGATTACTTGCGGCACTTATGAGCTCTCTGGCTTCTTTATTTAATTCCTCAGCTACACTATTTACAGTAGACTTTTACCAGAAATTCAAGCCTCAGGCTCCGGAAAAAGAACTTGTCAGAGTCGGAAGGATTGCAACAATGGTGGTAGTTGTGCTGGGAGTGCTATGGATACCGGTTATGAAAGGGCTCGGCAAGGTGCTTTATGCATATCTTCAGGATGTTCAGTCGCTTCTTGCACCGGGTATTGCTGCTGTTTTTCTTCTTGGGATTGCTTCAAAAAAGACTACTCCAAAAGCCGGATTTATCGGTCTGGTTACCGGATTTGTCCTTGGCATGACAAGACTTGCATTTAAAGTTTTCGGTTCAGGTTTGAGCCATGACAGCATTTTTTACCAGGTTTTCCTGAAGGCAAACTGGCTTCATTATGAAATTATAATATTCATTCTGGTAATAGTACTTATGATAGTGGTTAGTATGGTAACTCCAAAAGCTGATCCGGTTGCAATAAGAGGCTTATATATTGGCTCAGCGACTGCTGAAGAAAAGGCGGTTACAAGAGCCAGCTGGAATAACTGGGACCTCCTGGTCTCAGGAATTATTATTGCTGTGATCATTGCCTTCTATATTTATTTCTGGTAGTATTAATTTGAAACGCAATTAATTTACGATTAAGATAGAAATGGATAAATTAAAAACCAAAGAAGTCTGGTTTGTTACAGGCAGCCAGCATTTATATGGTCCTGAAACACTCAAGCAGGTCGCATCAGATTCTGCAAAGATTGCTGCAGCCCTGGATAAATCACCAAAAATATCACAGAAGATTGTTTTCAAGCCTGTTCTCACAACACCTGAATCAATCTCCGGACTCTGCTCGGAAGCAAATAACTCAAAAAACTGTATCGGGCTCATCACATGGATGCATACTTTTTCTCCTGCCAAGATGTGGATAAAGGGTTTAAACATTCTGAATAAACCGTTCCTTCATTTTCATACCCAGCTTAACAGGGATATCCCGTGGGAAACAATAGATATGAATTTCATGAACCTGAATCAGTCTGCTCATGGTGACCGGGAATTCGGATTTATTGGTACCAGGATGAGGCTGAACAGGAAAGTTGTTGTCGGGCATTATCAGGATCCCGATGCCATCGACCGTATTGCTGTTTGGATAAGAGCTGCCGCAGCCTTTAGTGACGCACTTGAAATGAAAGTTGCCCGTTTTGGCGACAATATGCGGGATGTAGCAGTGACTGAAGGTAATAAGGTCAGTGCCCAGATGAAGATGGGCTATTCAGTGTACGGATACGGCATTGGTGATCTTGTCAAAGCTGTAAGCAATGTTTCGGAAGGTGCCATAAAGAAACTGCTTGCTGAATATGGTGCTGATTACAAAATGACAAAAGCGGTAGCAAATTCTGAAACACTTAAAGAAGCTGCCAGGATAGAGCTTGGAATGGAGTCATTCCTCAATGCAGGAAACTTTAAGGCATTTACAACAACATTCGAAGACCTTCACGGTCTTAAGCAGCTGCCTGGTCTGGCTGTTCAGCGTCTGATGGCCAAAGGATATGGTTTCGGAGCTGAGGGTGACTGGAAAACGGCTGCACTGGTCCGTTCAATGAAGGTAATGGCACATGGATTAAAAGGCGGAACATCATTCATGGAAGATTATACATATCATTTCGATCCCAAAGGAATGAAGGTGCTTGGAGCACACATGCTTGAGGTTTGTCCCTCCATTGCCCTTGGGAAACCGGCAGTAGAGGTTCATCAGCTCTCAATCGGAGGGAAAGAAGATCCTGCAAGGCTTGTTTTCAAGACTGCTCCCGGGAAAGGAATTAATGTTTCAGTTATTGACCTGGGAAACAGGTTCAGGATGATAGTTAATAAAGTTGAAGTGGTGAAATGTCCGGACATGCCAAAACTTCCGGTTGCTAGCGTTCTCTGGAAACCATTACCCGATCTGAAAACTGGTGCAGCGGCATGGATATTTGCAGGTGGTGCACATCATACAGGATTCAGTACTGCAATAGACTCGGAATATCTCGAGGATTTCGCAGGAATGATGGGGGTTGAATTTGTTCTGATAGACGAAAATTGCGATCTCTCAGCTTTCAAAAAAGAATTACACTGGAATGAGATCTTTTATCATGTTTCAGGAGGGATAATTTAAGGCAATATCTGAAGTTGGAAGTAATCGCTGGCGCGGATTTGACTCAGTTAAATCCGCGCCAGCAGTGTGCCTGGAGTACTTAAAGTTAGAAGTTTTAAATCTGAAATAAATGATTGAGGAATTAAAAAAAAGTGTTTTCCAGGCAAACCTCGATCTGGTTAAGCACGGACTGGTAATTCATACCTGGGGAAATGCAAGTGGCCGGGATAAGACGACCGGACTGATAGTGATTAAACCTTCAGGGATCAGCTATAAATCAATGAGGCCTGATGATATGGTCATAATTAACCCCGAAGGCAAAATTGTGGAAGGTAAAAATAAGCCATCTACAGATGCTCCGACTCACCTTTTACTGTATAGGAATTACAGTTCAATAGGAGGTATTGTTCATACTCATTCAACCTATGCCACATCATGGGCACAGGCAGGTGAAGATATTCCACCCCTGGGCACCACACATGCCGACCACTATTATGGTGAAGTGCCATGCACCCGCAAACTCAATGAAAATGAGGTAAATTCTGAATATGAAATCAATACGGGTAAAGTGATAATTGAAAGGCTGGGTAACATCGATCCACTTGCCGTACCTTCAGTCCTGGTTAACTGTCATGGTCCATTTTGCTGGGGTTTAGACGCTGAAGAGGCAGTTTACAACGCAGTTGCCCTCGAAGAGATTGCACGGATCGCTTTTTATACGGTTGTTCTGGGGAAAAAAGAGCCGGTTGATAAATTTCTCCTTGATAAACATTTCCACAGGAAGCATGGCAAAGGTGCGTACTATGGGCAGGATAAACCAAAATAAAATTAAAATATAATATATGGCAAAGAAATATGTAATCGGCCTTGATTATGGAACAGATTCTGTCCGGTCGGTTGTTGTTGATACCTGTAATGGAGAAATTGCAGGTACCTCAGTATATGAATACCCAAGATGGAAAAAAGGACTTTTTTGTGATCCTTCAATAAATCAATTCCGTCAGCACCCGTTGGATTACATCGAGGGACTTGAACTATCTGTAAATGGAGCTATCAAAGGATTAAGCCAGGTAATTATTAAGAATATTGCAGGTATTACAGTTGATACCACAGGCTCAACCCCTGTTGCGGTTGATAAGGAAGGAGTTCCACTCTCAATGAAACCTGATTTTGAGAGTGACCCTGATGCAATGTTCATTTTATGGAAAGATCATACAGCGGTAAAAGAGGCTGCTGAGATCAATAAGCTGGCAAAGAAATGGGGAGGAGAAGACTTCACTAAGTTCGAAGGTGGAGTTTATTCATCGGAATGGTTCTGGGCAAAAATTCTTCATGTGATCCGGAAAAATAAAAAAGTAAGAAAAAATGTCTGGTCATGGGTCGAACATTGTGACTGGATACCAGCCCTTCTTACCGGGAACACTGATCCTCTGCTTCTTAAGAGAAGTCGCTGTGCGGCAGGACATAAAGCTATGTGGCATGTTGATTTCAATGGTCTGCCCAGTGAAAAATTTCTTGTTAAACTTGATCCATTGCTGGCCGGACTTCGGGACAGGTTATTCACTGACACTTACACCTGTGATGTTCCTGTTGGCACGCTCTCGCGGGAATGGGCTAAAAGACTTGGACTTCCTGAAAATGTAAAGGTAGGTGTAGGAGCTTTTGATGCACACCTTGGTGCGGTTGGCGGCGAAATAAAACCACACTACCTGATAAAGGTTATGGGAACATCTACATGCGATATGCTGGTATCACCGATGGATAAAGGGAAGGAAAAACTGGTGGCAGGCATTTGCGGCCAGGTTGACGGATCCATAATACCGGGAATGCTTGGCCTTGAAGCAGGGCAGTCTGCATTCGGCGATATTTATGCATGGTTCAGCAAGCTTCTGATGTGGCCGGTAACTGAGATTATTTCTGAGATGAAATGGCTGGATAACAAAACAAAGGATAAAATCACAGAAGAGGCTGCGGATAAAATTATTGGCGAACTTAGCAGGCAGGCTGAATCCCTTCCTGATGAAGAAACAGCGATTGTAGCTCTCGACTGGCTGAATGGAAGACGAACACCCGATGCTAACCAGGCTTTAAAAGGGGCAATAGCAGGATTATCTTTAGGCTCTGATGCCCCGAGGATTTTTAAAGCACTGGCAGAAGCAACTGCTTTCGGTTCCAGGATGATAAATGAAAGGTTTATTTCAGAAGGAGCCAGAATTGATGGTGTAATAGCTGTAGGAGGTGTTGCAAAAAAGAATCCTTTTGTTATGCAGATAGTTGCAGATGTACTTAATATGCCGATCAAAGTTGCCAGTTCTGATCAGACATGTGCTCTGGGATCAGCTATGGCAGCTTCTGTAGTTGCCGGAATTCATAAAAATGTTGCTGCAGCACAAAAGGCAATGGGAGGGGGATTTGAGAAAGTGTACAAACCGAATCCCTCGAGAGCGAAAAAATACGAAGCTCTTTTTAAGAAATACAAAAAGCTCGGCTCATTCATTGAGAAAGAACTGAAATAACAGGTCGCTCCTCTGGAGCTTTGAATAGTTTTAATAAATCTTTATCTATAAACAGAAAGCACCTATGGTGCTCTTGAAGACAAAATGCAAAATCGATTTAAACCACGTAGTGGTGATCTGTTTATAGAACAAGGTATTAAGTATGTATATTAGCCACGTAGTGGCGACCTGTTTATAGAAAAATTATATGTTACATAAATTAGAAACTAACATTGACTGTTTTCAAAATAATAATCAGTTTAATATGAAAAAATTACAATTAATTTTATCCTTCCTGTTACTTCTTGTAGGTGTTGGATCCTATGCTCAAAAAGAAAATCTTAATACAGTAAACCAATTAGTTGTTATTGCTAATCATACCGGCCCTATTATCAGCAAGGATATTTACGGCCATTTTTCAGAGCATCTCGGAACATGCATTTATGGAGGAATATGGGTCGGATCGGGTTCAAAAATGCCAAATACCAACGGGATCAGGAATGATGTTTTGTTTGCCCTCCGCGAAATTAAAATTCCTAACCTCCGGTGGCCAGGAGGATGTTTTGCGGATACCTATCACTGGAAAGATGGAATCGGTCCACAGTCAAACAGAGCCTCCATCATAAATACGAACTGGGGCGGGGTTACGGAAGATAACTCTTTCGGCACTCACGAATTTATGAAGCTGACAGAGCTGCTTGGCTGCGATGCATATATTAATGGTAATGTTGGTTCCGGAACTGTTAAAGAAATGGCAGAATGGGTAGAATACCTCACTTCAGGTTCTGAAAGCCCTATGACAAAACTGCGTAAAGAGAACGGGCAGGAACAGCCGTGGAAAGTTAAGTATTTTGCAATCGGTAATGAAAACTGGGGTTGCGGCGGTAACATGACCGACGAGTTCTATACCAGCATAATGAGACAATACTCTACTTTCCTTCAAAATTATTCAGGCAATCAGCTTTATCGTGTTGCATGCGGTCCTTATGGTGATAATTATCAGTGGACTGAAACCCTGATGAAAGATCAGGAATCAAGGGACAGGTTTCAGGGTTTATCAATTCATTACTATACTGTTGTAGACGGATGGGGATATAAGGGATCTGCAACAAAATTCGATGAGCGTGAATGGTTTGAAACATTCAGACTCAATTACGACATTGATAATATAATTAAGGGACACAAGGCAGTGATGGACCGGTATGATCCTCAAAAGACCAAAGGACTTGTTGTTGATGAGTGGGGAAACTGGTTTAATGTTGAACCAGGGACAAATCCGGGATTCCTTAACCAGCAGAATACTCTGAGGGATGCAATAACAGCCGCAATTCATCTTAATATTTTTAATCAGAATGCCGACAGGGTTAAAGTAGCAAACCTGGCACAGGTAGTGAATGTGCTTCAAAGTGTGATACTTACAAAAGATGATAAAATGGTTCTTACGCCGACTTATCATGTTTTCAGGATGTTCAGGGACCATCAGGAAGCACAGCTCCTGAATACAGACCTTCGTTGTGAGGATTATGTTTTTAACGGAAAGAAGATCCCTGCCATATCAGCTTCAGCTTCTATTGATAAGAGTGGTAAAATACATATATCGCTGGCTAATCTCAACCCGAATAAAGAAATTATTATAACCTGTCCGGTTATAGGGGATATTTTCAAAACAGTTACTGGAGAAATTCTTACAGCCTCCGAAATGGGTTCTTATAACAGTTTTGAAAAACCGGAAACTGTAAAACCAGTTTCATTTAAGGGATATAAATTGAGGGAGAATATTCTGACTGTCAATATGCCTCCGAAATCGGTTGTTGTGCTGGAGTTAATGAAATAACCTCACCCCAACCCCTATCTCCTGGGAGAGGGGGATATAGGGGGTGAGGTAAAAAAGTTCACAAATTGTAACAGAAGATATTTATGCAAAAATTAAACAGCCTCTTAATACTGATTACAGCGGGTATCCTTCTATTTTCAGGATGCTCCCGGAGCATCTCCTCCGGGGACTACCCGATACAACCGGTTCCCTTTACATCGGTAAAGCTTACTGATAATTTTTGGGCACCACATATCAAAAAGAATGCAGATATCACAATTCCTATTGCATTCTCATATTGTGAATCGACTGGCAGGATAAAAAACTTTGAGATTGCAGGTGGACTTGATACCGGAAGATTCCGGACTATTTATCCGTTTGATGATTCCGATGTATTTAAAATAATTGAAGGAGCCAGCTACTCTCTTCAGACCTTCCCCGATATTGAACTTGATACCTATCTCGACACTTTGATTTATAAGATTGGCCTGGCACAGGAAGATGACGGATATCTCTATACGAACAGAACGATTGCAGAAATGCACGGAGGCGCCGGTCTCCATGAATGGGCAAGTAAAAACAGATGGGAGCTCGACTCTATCCTGAGCCATGAGCTTTATAATCTGGGTCATCTTTATGAAGCTGCAGTTGCGCATTTCCAGGCAACAGGAAAAAGAACCCTTCTTGACATTGCTTTAAAATCAGCTGATCTTGTAAACAAGGATTTCGGATGGGACAGAGTAAAGGTATATCCCGGCCACCAGGTAATTGAAATGGGGCTGGTAAAACTTTACAGGATAACCGGTGAGAAGAAATATCTCGACCTCGCAAGATTCTTTCTCGATGTCCGGGGACCAAAAGGAGATGCATACAACCAGGCTCACAAAAAGGTTGTTGATCAGACTGAAGCAGTAGGTCATTCTGTCAGAGCTACTTATATGTATTCAGGAATGGCAGATATAGCTGCTATTGAAAAAGATAAAGCCTATCTGAACGCAATTACAAGGATTTGGGAGGATATTGTATATGGAAAGATATACATCACAGGAGGTATAGGAGCAACAGGGGGGAATGAAGGTTTTGCTGATCCTTTCGTTTTACCCAACATGTCTGCCTATTGTGAGACATGTGCATCAATAGGAGACATTTTTACTAACCACAGGCTTTTCCTGTTGCATGGAGAAACAAAATATATTGATATTCTCGAAAAGACCCTGTATAACTCGATGCTGTCAGGGGTTTCATTATCGGCTGACAGATTCTTTTATCCTAATCCTCTGGAATCCAATGGCCAGCATGAAAGAAGTGCATGGTTTGGATGCGCATGTTGCCCTTCAAATATTGCAAGATTTGTTCCGGCAATTCCCGGATATGTTTATGCTGTAGCTGATGATGAACTTTATGTTAACCTTTTCATTTCGAATAATGCTGAGATTAATGTTGGCAAGAATAAGGTGACTATTTCTCAGAAGGCAAATTTCCCATGGGATGGCAAGGTTGAAATCCTGGTTGATCCTGAAACCAGCGGAAAATTCTCAATGAAAATACGTATCCCCGGCTGGGCAGTAAATGAAGCTATTCCTGGTGGCCTTTACAGGTTCGACGATCAGAACAGTGAGGCATATAAAATCATGCTGAATGGCGAATCCATTAAAACTGAAATTGAAAACGGGTACGCTGAGATTGAAAGACAATGGAAGAAAGGAGACAAGATCGAACTGGATTTCCCGATGCCGGTAAGAAAAGTAGTTGCGGATGAGAGAATTAAGGAAGATATAGGCAAGATTGCAATACAGCGGGGTCCGTTAATTTACTGTGCAGAATGGCCGGATAACAATACAGGGAATGTTCTTAACTTTGTTTTAAACAGAGAGGCTCCTTTGATGGCTGAATTTGTCCCATCACTGCTTGGTGGTACACAGATTATAAAAACTTCAGGTTTCCAGACTCAAAAGACGCTGGATGGGAAAATTGACTTACTCCCTGAGGAGCCCATTATGCTTATTCCATATGCATTGTGGAATAACCGCGGTCCGGGACAGATGATGATATGGTTTCCTGTAACAACAGAGAGTTCACATCCTCTTCCTGCACCAACAATTGCCTACCGCAGCAAAGTAAGGGCAAATAAAATGACCAGGGCACTTTATGCTGTTAACGATCAGGTTGAACCTCAGAACTCTAATGATCACTCTGTTACTTATTATCACTGGTGGCCGGATAAGGACCAGTGGGTATGGATCGAGTACGATTTTGATAAACCTGAGACAATATCGAAAACAAAAGTATACTGGTTTGATGATGGTCCTGATGGCGGATGCCGCATTCCAGATGAATGGGAGATCCTCTATCTCTCGGGTAATGTATGGAAACCTGTCAATGCAAAAATGGCATACAAAGTCACAAAGGATGCCTGGGATTCTGTTGCTTTTGAATCTGTAAAAGCAACAGCAGTAAAGATTAAGGTTAAGCTAAATAAGGATTTTTCCAGCGGAATATATGAATGGATTGTGGAATAAAAAATGTTTCGGGATAGAAATGTATTATAAATGAAAAAAATCCTGGTCCTTTTTTATTTTTTCGGTTTATTGTTATTTTTTTATTGCAATGTAGAAACAGGTCTCAGACCTGTCTCTAACATATATATTGATGATCAAACCGGCAACGACAGAAATCCGGGTACGATTAAAAAACCTTTAAGAACAATTCCGGAGGTCAATAAACGCATTCAGGAAAAACCAGCAAGCCTCTATTTTGCCGGAGGCCAGATTTTCGAAGGCAATTTGATCCTTCAGAATCTAAAAGGTTCTGAAGCAGATTCCATATTCATCGGTTCATATGGAAAGGGCAGGGCAATTATTAACGGAGTTGACAGGGAAGCCATAAGGATCGAAAACTGCTCATATATCCGGATCGAAAATCTCGATCTAAAAGGGAGTGGCAGAAAAAACGGGAATACAACAAATGGCTTGTCACTGGTTCATACAACAAAAAGCAGAGTCGGACAAATAAATGCCGAAGGATTCCAGAAATCGGGTGTTGATCTGTATGACTGCAGAAATATTGATGTAAAAAGTGTTTTTGCTTACAATAATGGGTTTTGCGGTATAAACGTAATGGGATCAGATAAAAAATTGTCAGGAAATATTCTTATTCAGGATTGCAAAGCTGAGAATAATCCGGGAGATCCAACAATTCTTGATAATCACAGCGGCAATGGTATTCTTGTAGGTGTATCTGACAGTGTGATGATCGACCATTGTACTGCTACCAATAATGGATGGGACATGCCCAGGCAGGGTAACGGACCTGTGGGTATCTGGACATGGCAAAGCGATCATATAACCATCCAGTATTGTATAAGCTACAGGAACAAAACCTCAGAAGGCGGAAAAGACGGAGGTGGTTTTGACCTGGATGGAGGAGTTACAAACTCTGTTATTCAATATTGCCTTTCATATGAAAACCATGGTGCCGGATATGGATTATTTCAGTATCCCGGAGCATCAAACTGGTCAAATAATACCATACGTTATTGTGTCAGCATTAATGATGCTCATACTACAGAAGGAGCAGGCAGCTTCTTCATCTGGAACGGATCAGATGAAAGCAAGCAGCTTACCGGCTGTTATATTTATAACAATGTAGCATATAACTCATCAGCCCCGGTTATAAGCTTTGAAAACGCTTCGGACCATGAAAGTTTTAATTTCTGTAACAATATTTTTCTTGGATCAGGTCAGCTTATTTCCGGGAAAAATACTGGTAGTAAATTTATCGGAAATGTATGGTGGACTGCAGAAAATAAAATTAAATTCATGGAGTTTAGAAGCCTTGCTGAATGGGCTGAGGCGACAGGACAGGAGACATTAAATGGCAGGATAATCGGGATTCAGAAAGATCCCTTCCTCAGAGGACCATTTGATACAGATATTACTGATCCATATAATCTAAACATGCTTATTGGCTATACTCTGAGACCTGATTCACCACTGAGGAATCAGGGTATAGATATTCAATCTATCTATGGGGCAGGTCTTCCTCAAACTGATTTTTACGGGAATCCGATACCACAAGGTGATGACATCGAACCTGGCATATTTGAGATAAAATAAATATCTCTTGAAACATTTTAACAGGTCGCCCTTTGTGAGTTTAAGATTGTTTATTTTGCTTTATCTTAGTCTAATAATTAATCCTTAATCCAAAAATACACAGCAGATGAAATCACGAATTTCAGCATTTATGATCCTGATGATAATGTTTTTTTCAGGTATGTCTGTCCGGCTAATAAAAGCACAGACGGCCGGTAAAAATCTGGCAGTTGTTGCAACTCCATCAGGTTCGATGCGTTATGGAGCATCACTGACCTCACTTAATGACGGACTTACTCCAGTCAGCACAGGTGGGATGCGGACAGGTGGTAGCAGACCTCCGCAACGTCTTACAACGCAATGGGTACAGTATGAATGGATTCAACCTGTAAGTACAGGCGAAATATCAGTTTTCTGGTGGAATTATGAAAACAGTGTTAAGCTTCCCCATGCTTACAGGATAAAATACTGGAATGGAAATGATTTCATTCCGGTAAAAAATGCCTCAGGACTTGGTCTTGAAAACAATAAATACAACCGGACCACATTTGACCAGGTGCAGACGACAAGGCTGAGACTGGAAATTGATTCAGTTGACAGGTTCCTGGGAACTATTCTTGAATGGATTGTAGTTCAGGCTGATAATTCTCCTGATCATCCTCCGGTAGTTACTGCGGGAGTGGACCGAAGTGTAATGCTTGGAGGAAAAACATATTTTGCAGGTAAGACAAAATCCGTAACACCGGTAAGCAAAACTGTCTGGAGTAAAAAGTCCGGAACAGGCAGTGTTGAATTTAAGGATGCAGAGGCACTTGAGACAACTGCAATATTTTCCGCAACCGGTGATTATGTTATTACCCTTACTGCTACCCAAGGCAAATTGTCATCAGTATCATCACTTAAAGTTAAAGTACAGCAACCGCCGCAGGATAAACGGCTCGATGTAGTTTACACCAGGCGGTACAGGATCGACAGTCCGTTATGGAATGCAAGGGCAAAGGCAATGATTGTGAACTGGATACCATGGTGCATTGACCAGATAAACCGTACTGGTCTGACATTAGGACCAGGCGGTATTGATAATTTTATTGAAGCTGGAAAAGCATTGCGGGGAGAACCTCATGGCAGACATCTCGGATATGTTTTTTCAAATGCGTGGGTGCATCAGACCGTTGAATCGATGAGTATTGCCTTGATGGTCGATCCCCAGGGCGATAAAGAAATAATTGCAGCACAGGAAAAAATGAAGGCAACCCTGGGAAAATGGATCCCCATAATTCTTGCTGCACAGGAACCTGATGGCTATCTGCAGACTGCATTTACACTTCGTGATACTGCCAGGTGGCAGGAAAGATGGGCCCCGCGTACAAGAGGAAATCATGAAGGCTATGTAGCAGGATATTTCCTCGAATCTGCAATAAATCATTACACACTTACAGAAGGTAAGGATAAGCGGTTATATGATGCAGCAAAACGACTTGCCGATTGCTGGGTGGCCAACATAGGTCCGGGGAAAAAAGAATGGTACGACGGACACCAGGAAATGGAGCAGGCGCTTGTACGGTTTGGACGGTTCGTGAATGACATGGAAGGCAACGGACGGGGAGACAATTACATTAAACTCTCCAGATTCCTGCTGGATTGCCGTAAAGATGGAAGTGAATATGATCAGAGCCATGTTCCGGTGCAGCAGCAATATGAAGCCGTAGGCCATGCAGTGAGGGCTGCTTATAGTTATTCGGGTATGGCCGATATTGCAGCGGAAACGGGAGATGTGGATTACCAGAGCGCTGTTATGTCACTGTGGGATAATATTGTAAACAAAAAGTACTATGTTACCGGAGGAATCGGAAGCGGAGAATCATCCGAGGGATTTGGACCAAATTATTCACTCCGTAACAATGCCTACTGTGAATCATGTTCAAGCTGCGGACTTATATTCTTTCAGTATAAGATGAACATCGCCTATCATGATGCAAAATATGCTGACCTTTATGAAGAGACTATGTACAACGCGTTGCTTGGTTCACTGGATATTGAAGGGAAGAATTTCTTTTATGATAACCCGCTCTCTTCATCAATCGCACGCTATCCGTGGCATACATGTCCATGTTGTGTAGGCAATATACCGAGGACTCTGCTGATGATACCAACCTGGACATATGTAAAAGGGGAAGAAAGTATTTATGTTAATATGTTCATCGGGAGCACTATCAATATTGAAAAAGTAGCAGGTACTGATGTTCAGATGGTACAAAAGACCGATTATCCCTGGAGCGGGAAAGTCTCAATTATATTAAATCCAAAGCAGGCAAAAGAATTCACTCTTTTTGTGCGGATACCGAATCGCTCGACAAGTCAGCTTTATACTTCAGCTCCTTTAGTAAACGGTCTGAAATCACTTACTGTAAATGGGAAGAGGGTAACACCGAAAACAGAGAATGGTTATGCATTCATTAAGCGTACATGGAAAGCCGGTGACAGAGTAGACCTGGAATTACCTATGGAAATACAGACTATAACACCTGATGAAAAAATTGAAGCAGACAGGGGACGGGTCGCACTTCGTTACGGTCCGATGATTTACAATGTAGAGAAAGCTGATCAGCCTGATATCGACAAATATATCGGTACAGGACCGCTATCACTTGAATGGCGTAATGATCTTCTGGGAGGAGTGATGACAATAAAGGGAAAATGGGAGGATGGCTCACCTCTTGTAGCCATACCCAATTATACGAGAAATAACAGGATAATCCAGCCGGCTGAACGAAACACACCCCAGTCGGTTGTGTGGATCAGGAAACAATAAAAGATCTGCATCATGGAGTTTATTTGAGAAAAGTTATGGTTAACAGCTGTAATATGTCAATTACCATTGATCGCCCGGTAAAAAGTGCTACTTTTGAAGCAAAAGACTGATTTTCTATGCCGAAAACCTATTTTATTTATTATCCGCTGACTGAGGGATGTATCGAAGAGGAATGGAAACAATGTCTGAAACAAATTGAGAATACACGGAAGTCGGGATATACACCTGTTAAATTAAATATTTTCACCGATCTGCCAGATTTTGAGACTTTTCTCTCAGTACGGCAATTTATCACTGACTCAGTCTTTGATGCTTTTGGCAGTAAGTGTCCTGCTTTAAGTATCACAGTTCAGCCTCCTGAAAAAAAATGGAAAGTAGCAGTTGAAGCTGCATTTATTGGTACAGGTTCGAAGGATGTTACCGGAAATTCATATAATTCTGTCCCTTATGTTATCCTTGAATCAGAATCAGGAAAAGAGATCCTGGCAGGCGGTGTCAGCAGTTATTTGTACCCTGATGATACAAGGAAAGCAGCCGAAAAAGCTTTTGATCTGATGGTTGATATCCTGGATAAGGAGAAGATGTCATTAAACCATATAGTGCGACAGTGGAATTATGTCGGGGATATTCTGAAAGTAAAAGACGGATATCAGAACTATCAGATTTTTAACGAAGTAAGAAGTGAATATTATCACCATCACAGAAATGTTAAAGGATATCCGGCTGCTACAGGAATAGGAATAAAACATGGAGGCGTTATTCTTGACTTCTGTGCACTTAGTCCAGCTGGATCAGCAACAATCAAATCCGTTAATAATCCGAACCAGGTGAATGCTTACGATTACGGACAACAGGTATTGATGGGAATGTCAGGTAAAGGCAAAACCGTTAAACACCCTCCTCAGTTCGAACGTGGACTTCTTCTTATAAATAACCGGGATGCGACACTTTATATTTCGGGGACAGCTGCAATAATCGGACAGGAAACCATCGGGAAAAATGATGTCGAGAAGCAAACTATAGTAACAATCGAAAATATAAAGAAGCTGTCGGATACTGAGCGAATCAGTCAATTGATGTTATCACCGGTATTATTTAATGAAAAGTATTCTTTACTGAGGATTTACATAAAAAGACAAAATGATTTTAATTTAGTACGGCAGATTTGCAGTGAACATTTTCCACAAATTCCGGCAATATATCTTGAGGCAGATATTTGCCGTAATGATTTACTGGTCGAGATCGAAGCAGAAGTGGAATTGAAATAATGCAAAAGTGTTTCACGCTTATTATTATTATCTATTTTTCAGTCATACTCCGAATATGTAAATAATTTAATACACCCGATGAAAAATATTCTGTTCATAGCAGTTTTAACATTCCTTTTTGCTTCATGCCATCAGAATGTATGGGAAAAAACTAAGGATGGCGTTATAATCCATCTTAAAGATAAGACGGGTAATGGAACCCGGATGTTAAAGCTGGAACCTGTGAGTGATCAGATCATACATGTTATGGCATCTCCGGCTGCCGGATTATCAAAAGAAAAAAGTCTGTGCGTAATTGATAATGCCCCGTCAGGAATAAAATTTGATGTCACCGGCAGTGATGATACTGTCATTCTTGCCACTTCAAAAATAAAAGCTGTCATCTTATTGCCTGAAGGACAGATAGTATTTAAAGATAAAAGCAACAATATTTTGCTGAGAGAACCGGAAGGAGGAGGGAAAACATTCAGCCCTGTATCGGTTGAAGGTGCAGATGGTTATTCAATGCGACAGGTATTTGAATCGCCTGATGATGAAGCTATTTACGGACTTGGACAGCATCAGTCAGATGAATTCAATTATAAGGGTCTCAATGAAAGCCTCTTTCAGTACAATACCAAGGTGTCCGTTCCATTTCTTGTTTCAAATAAAAACTATGGCATACTCTGGGACAATTATTCCCTTACAAAATTTGGTGATCCGCGGGATTATTCACAGATCAGCCTTTTTCGTTTATATGATAAAAATGGTGAGGAAGGTGGTCTTACTGCAACCTATTACCTTAATTCAGATACTAACAAAATTTATGTTCAAAGGAAAGAATCATCGATAGATTATGAAAACCTGACAACAATAAGAAATTTCCCGGCAGGAGTCCCTTTTTACAGATCTACTATTGTCTGGTCTGGTAAGATAGAACCCGGGGAGACAGGGAATTATCATTTCAAATTATACTATGCAGGATATACAAAGCTGTATATTGACAATGAACTGGTTGTTCCGGAAAGGTGGCGAACTGCATGGAATCCAAATACTTATAAATTCCGGAGAAATTTGGAGAAGGGCAGGCAATATGCCATACGTCTCGAGTGGCAACCTGACGGGGGAGTTTCATATTTAGGACTTAAAGCTCTGAGTCCCCGTACCACGGATGAAGAAGGCTCACTATCATTATTTTCCGAAATGGGGAATCAGATAGATTACTATTTCATTCATGGTAAGGATATTGATGAAATAATAAGCGGTTACCGTGCTGTTACAGGCAAAGCACCGATAATGCCAAAATGGGCAATGGGTTTCTGGCAGAGCCGTGAACGTTATAAATCTCAGAACGAGCTGCTGGATGTTGTTAAGGAATATCGCAGGCTGAATATCCCTCTCGACAACATCGTTTTAGACTGGTCGTACTGGCCGGTTGATTCATGGGGATCACATGAATTTGATCCGAAATTTTTCCCCGATCCTGCCGGTATGGTTGATGAAGTTCATAAGCTGAATGCTAAAATAATGATATCTGTGTGGCCTAAATTTTACTATACAACTGACCATTTTAAAGAATTCGACAAAAATGGCTGGATGTATCGCCAGGCAGTCAATGACAGTGTAAGAGACTGGATCGGCAGAGGGTATATCGGGTCATTTTATGATGCATACAGTCCGGAAGCCAGAGCCCTTTACTGGAACCAGATAAATGAGCATCTGTATTCCAGGGGATTTGACGCCTGGTGGATGGATGCTTCTGAGCCGGATATTTTATCAAATGCAAGCATTGAATACAGGAAGCTGCTCACTACTCCGACTGCCCTTGGTCCTTCTGCTAAATATTTCAACACTTATGCTTTAATGAATGCAATGGCAATCTATAACGGGCAGCGATCAGTCAATCCTGACAAACGTGTTTTTTTGCTGACACGCTCCGGCTTCGCAGGTCTTCAAAGATATTCAACAGCCACATGGAGCGGAGATATCGGTACCCGCTGGGAAGACCTTAAAGCGCAGATCCCTGCAGGATTGAACTATGCGCTTTCAGGAATACCTTACTGGACCATGGATATCGGCGGATTCTGTGTGGAAAACAGATATACCAGGGCAAAAGAAGGTTCAGAAGATCTGAACGAATGGCGAGAACTAAATACCCGATGGTATCAGTTCGGATCATTCTGCCCCCTTTTCAGGAGTCATGGTCAGTACCCGTTACGTGAAGTTTACAACATCTCTCCTGAAGACCATCCTGCATATAAAAGCATGGTATATTACGATAAGCTGAGGTATTATCTGATGCCTTATATCTATTCCCTGGCCGGATTGACCTATTTCAACGATTATACAATAATGCGTGCCATGGTTATGGATTTCAGCAGCGATAAGAATGTTACCAGTATAGGGGACCAGTACATGTTCGGCCCTTCACTGCTTGTCGCTCCTGTTTATAAGTACAAGGCACGTACACGTGAGGTCTTGTTCCCGGCATCGTGCGGATGGTACGATTTCTATTCCGGGAGATATATAAGAGGAGGTCAGAAGCTTAATGTCAATGCGCCATATGAACGCATACCATTATTTGTAAAGGAAGGCTCAATAATCCCAACCGGCCCGGAAATACAATACACCGATGAGAAACCGGCTAATCCGTTAACACTTTATATATATACCGGACGTGATTGTGCATTTACACTTTATGAAGATGAAGGGATTAATTATAATTATGAAGAAGGGGCATGCAGTACAATCAGATTCAGCTACAATAACGAAACCGGAAATATGACAATTGGTGAACGCAATGGGGAGTTTAAGGGTATGTTGAATTCAAGGACTTTTAAAATAGTATGGATATCAAAGGACAAAGCGGTTCCTTTTGATCCTGAAGCCAGTCCGCATGCCACAGTAACATATGATGGTGGGAAAATAATCATTGTTAAAAAATAAAAGTTATACAAGTTCAAAATCACACAAAAAGATGAAAAATATTACACTTTCTGCAATGTTTCTTCTGGCTTTTCTTATGGCCGGAAGTATTACTTATGCCCAGGTAGCATCTGTTAAAGATTCATTAGGGGGAGCCCCTGTACCTCCTGAAATTCAGGATCCCGAATGTATCGGAATTAACAAGGAACCTGCTCATTCAACTCTTATGCCTTATGCAAACCTGAAAGAAGCTCTTACTGCCAACCGGCTTGCTTCTTCCTTATGCAGGAGTCTGAATGGTATGTGGAAATTTAACTGGGTGTCATGGCCGCAGGCTCGTCCTGTCGATTTTTATAAAACCACTTTTGATGTCTCCTCGTGGAAAGAGATACCGGTCCCGTCGAACTGGCAGCTCCTTGGTTACGGAACACCATATTACAGGAATCTTGGATATACTTTCAGGAGAGACTTTCCGTCAGTGATGAGCACTCCGCCGAAAACCTTTACTGCATATGAAGAAAGAAATCCTGTCGGCAGTTACAGGCGCGACTTTGAAGTACCGGCCGATTGGAAAGGGAGAGAGATCTTTCTTACTTTCGAAGGTGTCGATGCCGGCTTTTTTATATGGGTAAACGGTGAAAAAGTGGGATATAGCGAAAACAGCCGCAATGCTGCCGAATTTGATATTACAAAATTTGTTAAACCGGGAAAAAATATAATTGCGGTTGCGGTTTACAGGTATACAACCGGAAGCTACCTCGAGGATCAGGATATGTGGCGCCTGAGCGGGATATTTCGCAACGTAACTCTTTGGAGCTCACCCCAACAGCATATCCGTGACTTCTTTATCAAAACAGATATTGATGATCAGTACCGTAATGCAACAGTTGAGGTTATTGCCAAAATTAAAAACTATGGAGCTAAACCGACCAAAGCGTCTAAGATTGCTGCAACTCTTTACAACGGTGAAACTCCGGTTCCTTCTGCGCTGGCTGAAGGTGTTGTCAGGGCCCTGCAACCGGGAGAGGAAATAAGTGTAAAACTTACACTTAATATTCAGAATCCGGAAAAATGGACTGCTGAGACTCCTAAGCTTTATACCACAGTGCTGACTTTAAAGAATAGCAAAAAAGTGGTCGAAACACTATCAGCAAGGACAGGTTTCAGAGAGATCGAAGTGAAAGGGAGGATTTTCCTGGTCAATGGCACACCGATTAAATTAAAAGGTGTTAACCGTCATGAGAACTGGCCTGATGTTGGTCATGCTGTTACTGAAGCGCAGATGATCCGCGACCTTGAGCTTATAAAACAGGGGAATTGCAATCATGTCCGTACCTCACACTATTCGGATGATCCCCGCTGGTATGAGTTATGTGATGAATGGGGTGTGTGGCTGGTTGCTGAAGCCAATGTTGAATGTCATGGCAACTCGGGAAGGTTTGATGAAGAGCCGAGGATGAAAGCTGCCATAATCGACAGGAACGTGGCAAATACCGAGAATTTTAAGAATCATCCGTCTATAATCATTTGGTCATTAGGTAATGAGAATGGCAGGGGAGGATCAAACTTCAGGGCTGCAATGAGTACCATCAAGTCAATTGATAATACGCGTCCGGTTCATTATGAAGGTTTTGGGGTCAGTGGAAACAATCCTGCTGATCTGGACAGCCGTATGTACACTGCAGTGGCTGAGGTTGAAAGAATAGCAAATGATACAGTTTACAAGAAGCCTTTCTATATGTGCGAATATGCACATGCGATGTTTAATTCCATGGGTGCCATCGGGGAATACAATGATCTTTTTGACAAGTATGAAACTCTGCTTGGCGGGGCTATCTGGGAATGGCAGGATCAGGGTATTTATAACAGGCGTGATCCGAACCATCCTATTATTGCTTATGGCGGTGGTTTTGGTGAATTTCCGAACGACAAGTATTTCATTCATAAAGGAGTTGTTGCTTCAGACAGATCTCTGAAACCGCATTATCCGGAAATGAAAAAGGTGTACCAGTGGATAAAAGTAGCGCCTGAGGATTTTTCGAAAGGGCAGTTTCTTATTCAGAATAAATACCAGTTTATAAATCTCAGTGGTTTTACTGCATCATGGACATTGAGTCAGAATGGTACTGAGATTTCCCGCGGTGATCTTAAATTACCTGTTATTGAAGCCGGGAAAGAAGCAATAGTGACAATACCTTATAAAATCCCGACTGTTATCGAGGGGAGAAAAATTCCATCTGTAGTAGACGGGACCGAATATTTTCTGCGAATATCCTTTGCGCTTGCCAAGGATGAATTGTGGGGTAAAAAGGGATTCGAAATGGTTTCTGCACAATTCGAAGTACCTGTACAACCGATGATCAAAGTAAGTCCTGTAATGGGACCTGTTTCTATGAACCAGAATGATAAAGAAATAATAGTTGCCGGAACAGATTTCAGAATAGTCTTTGATAAGGTTGCAGGGACATTCTCCTCACTTGAAAAGAAAGGCGTTAATATGTTACTGAAAGATGGAGGACCCAGGCTGCATCTATGGCGTGCTCCGCATCGTAACGATGATATGTGGGCCGACAGAAGCTGGGTCACATCAGGCTTGCGCGAACTGAAATGGACCACACAGGCTGTAAATGCTCAGCAGACATCCCGGTCAACAATCGAAATCTCAGTTAAGCTGCTTGCTGAAGGGAAAAATAACTTCACTGTAAATCATGATGTTGTCTATACTGTATCGGGTAATGGATTGATCACTGCCAGGAATACTGTAAATTCGAGTAATCCGAAGCAGGTTGTTGCTCACATGGGAGTCAGATTGTTCCTCGATAAACAGTACGACCAGGTTGCATATTTCGGTCGCGGTCCTATGGAGAACTATGCCGACAGGAAACGTGGTTTTGATGTCGGCTTATATCAAAGCACTGTAAAAGAGCAGCTCACGCCATATGAAAAGCCGATGGAAGGTGGCAACCATGAGGATGTAAGATGGGCTTCTGTAACAAATAAGAACGGTTCGGGCATTAAAGCTGTCTGCGACACTACACTTCTGCAGGTTTCATTGCTTCCTTACAGTGATGAGGAAATGGAGACGGTTGAATACAGGATCGACCTTCCGCAGAGCACATCAACGGTATTTTGTATCAATTACCGGACTCTTGGTGTAGGAACTGCAGGATGTGGTCCGAGACCTCTGCCACAGTATACTGTTTATGCAGAGCCTGCTTCATTTACCTATAAGCTTGAGATTCTGGCTAAAGGAGGCAATTGATTTACTCTGTTTTGTAAATATATTTCATAATGATGCGTTAAATATGGATTCTGTCAAAAGGAAATTTGTCGTGCTGGTATTATTAATGCTGGTAGTTTTTGAATTATCATCTGTTGCACAAAATACCGGCTATAAGAATTTTAAAGTAGCTGTTTATGCACGTGCTTATGAAGTAAGACAGATGGATAATACTGACTTGCTGGAACCAATATGGAATGAAATTTCCAGGCAGGTTCATGTGGATAAGATCTATCTTGAAACACATCGCGACCTTATACTGGTTGACGAAAAAATTGTTGAAAAGGCAAAAAAGTTTTTCAACAGCCGTGGCATACAGACAGCCGGGGGTATAACTCTTACCGTTAATGAAAGCAATCGTTTTGAGACATTCTGCTATTCAAATCCCGAACACCGGAAAAAGGTAAGGGAGATTGTGGAGTTTACCGCAAAGCATTTTGATGAGATCATTCTTGATGATTTCTTTTTCACCAATTGTAAATGCGAGTTATGTATCAATGCGAAAGGTGATAAAAGCTGGACACAATTCAGGCTGGATCTGATGGCTGAAGCTGCACAGACACTTGTGATTGGTCCTGCAAAAGCAGTAAATCCGAAAGTAAAAGTTGTCATAAAGTATCCTAACTGGTATGAACATTTTCAGGGCTTGGGTTTCAACCTTGAAAAGGAACCGCGTATGTTTGACGGAATATATACGGGAACAGAGACAAGGGATCCTGATGCTCCCGGGCAGCATCTTCAGCAGTACCTGGGGTATTTGATATTCAGGTATTTCGAAAATATTAAACCAGGGGGAAACGGAGGTGGCTGGGTAGATACAGGAGGGATGATCTATATGGACAGGTATGCTGAACAGCTCTGGCTGACTCTCTTTGCAAAGGCTCCTGAGATTACACTTTTTGACTTCAGACAGTTGCAAAGAACAATTCGTACAACAGACCGTTCTGCATGGCAGGATCAGCAACCAAGCTTCAGTTTTGATAAGATGATGAAATCCATTATTCTTGACGGAGGTAAGCAGGTTACCCCAACAACGGTTGCTCGCGCAGCCGGATATACTTTTGAAACAGTCGATAAATTTCTCGGCATGCTGGGGCAACCCGTCGGAATAATGAGTTACAGGCCATATCATGCAACAGGAGAAGATTTTCTGCATAATTACCTGGGTATGATCGGTATTCCGATAGATCTTCGGCCTGACTTCCCGTCGGAGCCTAAGATGATACTTTTAACTGAATCTGCTAAATTCGATCGTGACATCGTAAACAAAATAAAAAGCAGGCTGATAGCCGGAAAGGATGTCACAATCACTTCGGGTTTGCTGAGAGCTTTGCAGGGAAAGGGTATTGAAGATATTGTTGAGCTTGAGTTTACCGACAGGAAAGCTCTTGTAACTGATTTTTCTACAGGTTGGAGAGGCGGTGCCAATAAAGCTGAAAAACAGATCCTGATTCCCCAGATACAATATCTTACCAACGACTCATGGGAGGACATTACAAGCCTGGACGGTGCTGTAGGATGGCCTGTATTGCATCAGGCACGATATGGAAAAGGATCTCTTTTTGTACTTACAATCCCTGATAGCTTCGGAGACCTTTATGCCTATCCTGTCGGAGTGCTGAACAGGATAAGGGATGTCCTGACAGCTGATCTCAGTTTCCGGATTGAGGCTCCTCCAAAGGTGAGCCTGTTTGTTTATGATAATAATACATTTATTGTTGAGTCGTTTTTACCGGAGGAGACAAAAATAAGGATTGTATCAGGTACAGGTACCGGGAAACTGGTTGATATCCTGACCGGTGAACAGAAAAGCAGTGATGGAAAAACATCCGGTACGATGTGGGGCAGAAAACCGGAAGAGAAAAAATATTTCGATATAGCATTAAAACCTCACAGTTACCGGGTGTTCAAAATGGAATAGGTTTTATGCCATGTAATGTGGCGTAAATTTACTATCATATTCCTGATAAATAATTTACTCTGAAACTGAAATAAATAGAGTCAACCAAAATTTTTGAAAACAATGAAAAAAGTTACTGTTATTCTTATATCTGTTTTGATACTCTCGGGCTGCCAAACCGGACCTGTCAATCTTGAGCTGCCTTCCCTTATTGGTGATAATATGCTGCTTCAGCAAAAAACCAATGCAATAATCTGGGGGAAAGCGAATCCTGGTAAAAAAATAAGTATTACACCTGCCTGGAGCACTGAATTCAGGACAAAATCGGGAAAAGATGGGAAATGGTCAGTAGAAATACCCACACCTGAAGCAGGGGGCCCTTATTCTATAACAGTTGAGGGAAAAGACACAAGTGTCGTTATTAATAATGTATTAGTTGGGGAAGTATGGTTCTGCTCCGGACAATCGAACATGGAGATGCCGGTTGCCGGCTGGCCTCCAAGGGATACAATAATGCATGCAGCAGGGGAAATTGCGAGAGCTGACATACCTGAAATACGTCTTTTTAATGTTCAGAGGAAAATTTCAGATGTCCCATCAGAGAATTGTTCAGGAAAATGGGAAGTATGCTCACCGGAGTCAGTCAGACAGTTCAGTGCAACGGCATATTTCTTTGGCAAAAAACTTTATGAAGAGCTTCATGTTCCAGTCGGATTGATTGAATCTGCCTGGGGAGGAACTCCTGCTGAATCCTGGATATCATCAGTTGTCCTGGAGAACGCAGGTGAGTTTGTTCCTGAGATTGAAGCATTGAAAGAGTCAGCCCCGCTTCTCAGTGAATATCAGGAGTGGCTTAATGGTCACAAACAGCTTGAAATCAAACCGGGAGGTGAGGATCAATGGAAGAATCTGAGTTTTGATGATGGTAATGTTCCTTCTATTGATTTTGATGATAGTGAATGGCCGGTCATTAGTCTTCCAGGGCAATTTGAAAGGGTCACAGGTGAATTTGACGGTGCAATCTGGTTCCGGAAAAAAGTTGAACTACCCGGGAATCTGACAGGAAATGACCTGATTCTTTCATTAGGACCGATTGATGACATGGATTGTACATATTTCAACGGGGAACCTGTCGGATCAAGTGAAGTATCCGGTCTCTGGCAGGTTGACAGGAATTATAATATTCCTTCTTCCCTTATCAGGGCAGGAGTAAATACAATTGCTGTAAGGGTTTTAGATACCCAGGGAGGAGGAGGAATTAACGGAAGGCCGGGATCAATGAAAATTTCAGTCAAAAACAGTAAACTGGCACCAGTTGCAATTGAAGGGGAGTGGAAATATCAACCTGTGGCTGAACTGACCGGGAATAAGTTCTATATTTTAGATATCACAAAAAATGAATTTTATACCAGGGAAAGGCCAAAAACTCCCGGACCATCTACTCCGACAGTCCTTTATAACGGCATGGTTAATCCGGTTAAAAATTACCGGATCAAAGGAGCAATCTGGTACCAGGGAGAAGCAAACGTCGGAAGAGCCGGACAATATGAAAAGATCTTCCCCTTGATGATCCAAAACTGGAGGGATTCATGGGATATAAAAGATTTTCCTTTTTATTATGTTCAGATTGCACCTTATTTTTATTCACATGTTGATTCAACAGAATCGGCTCTGTTACGTGAAGCCCAGGGGAAAGCCCTTCAGTTGCCAAATACCGGGATGGCAATCACACTCGACATAGCAACTGTGATGAATATCCATCCACCGTTTAAGATAGAGGTTGGGGAAAGGCTTGCAAATTTAGCGCTGGCAAAGGACTATGGAAAGAAAATTCTTTATTCCGGACCTGTTTACCGGTCAATGACGATCGATGGTAATGTAATAAAAATTCAATTTGATAATGTTGAAGAAGGCTTTGTAGCAAAAGATAACACGCTGGCAGAGTTTGAAATCGCTGGTAAAGATGGTAGGTACGTAAAAGCCGTTGCCAGGCTGGTTAAGGATGAAGTATGGGTTACTTCTCCAAAGGTCAGGGAACCTGAATCAGCAAGATATTGCTGGCGTAACGGAGCCGTAGCTTCTTTGTTCAACAGTGCAGGACTACCGGCTTCACAGTTCAGAACAAAAGAATAGGGAAAACAGATATCAAACAGGAAAGTTTGTTAATTTTATCAGAAATTAATCTGACACACAATGAAAAGAATCCTATTATTATCACTAACAGTGGTTGCAGTTGCTTTCATCTTTACAGCCTGCAATCAAACAGCAAAAAATAAAGCAATGGTTAAAAAAGAACTTATCGGTACACATAAGGGGAAAGAAGTATTTCTTATAACCCTTACAAATAAAGCAGGTAATGTTATCAAACTTACCAATTTTGGTGCAAGGCTCACATGGATTGAAGTTCCTGACAAGGAAGGGGAAAAAGACAATATCACTTTTGGTTTTGACACATTTGAATCGATCATAAACGGTGATCCATATTTTGGTTCTGTCGTTGGAAGATATGCCAACAGGATTGCAAAAGGAAAATTCACTCTTGACGGGGTTGAATATTCTCTTGCTCTTAATAATGGTCCTAACACCCTGCATGGAGGTCCCGGCGGTTGGCACAGCGTTGTATGGGAAACAGGAGCTATTGAAAAGACAAAGGAACCAACAGTTGTTTTTACCCTTAAAAGCCCCGACATGGAAGAGGGTTATCCGGGGAATATGGATATTAAAGTTGTCTATACCTGGACCGATAATAATGAGATCGTAATCGATTATTCATCCACAACAGACAAGAAGACTGTCCTCAATATTACAAACCATGCATATTTCAACCTGCATGGCGCCGGTCATGGGGATATTCTCGATCATCAGCTTGTTATTAAGGCTGCCAGTTTTGTTCCCGTTGATTCAAACCTGATCCCTACCGGTGAACTCAGGCCTGTTGCAGGAATACCTATGGATTTTACAACACCTCATACTGTCGGTGAGAGAATAGGTGAAAACTATGAGCAGCTTATTCTTGGGAAAGGATATGATCATACCTATGTACTTGATAATAAAGAAGAGGTTGATGCAACAGTATATGAACCTGTCAGCGGACGCCTGATGGAGGTTATTACAGATCAGCCCGGAGTTCAGTTCTATACCGGTAATTTTCTTAACGGGACTATGATCGGTCATGGTGGAAAACCGTATAATTACCGTTCAGGCTTATGTCTTGAAACAGGTCATTTCCCTGATAGTCCAAATCAACCGGAATTTCCAACTACAGTACTCAATCCCGGTGATACTTTTAAATCTCAGACTATTTACAGATTTTCTGTTAAGTAACCTGAATTAAACAAGTAAAAAGAATTATAAACAATTAATCATGGCTACAAGAAGAACTTTTCTTAAAAACACGGCTGTCACAGCTGCCGGTCTGGGTCTGGCACCCTCAATGGCAGGAAAGTTGATCAGCTCACCTGCCAGCGACAGGATTAATATTGGTGTGATAGGTTGCAACGGACAGGGTTTCAGTGACCTCAGTACCTTTCTTGAAAATCCCCAGGTAGAGTGCATTGCATTATGCGATATTGATGAGAGCGTACTTAACCGCAGAGCTGCTGATGTTGAGAGGATACGTGGTAAAAAACCTGCAAACCTGTATAAAGACTGGCGCAAAGTAATTGATAACAAGGATATAAATCTTGTTATCGTTGGCACACCTGACCATTGGCACTGCTTACAGATGATATCGGCATGTGAAGCCGGGAAAGATGTTTTTTGTGAAAAACCGTTGGGTAACAGTATTGAGGAATGTAACCTTATGGTGAAAGCTGCCCGGCGCTATAAAAGCATTGTACAGGTCGGACAATGGCAGAGGAGTGATCCTCACTGGCTTGATGCAGTTGAATATATAAAGTCGGGCCAGCTTGGGAAAATAAGGCTTGTAAGGGTATTTTCTTATCAGGGCTGGTGTCCTACTATCCCTGTAGTGCCTGACGAACCGGTTCCTGCAGGTGTTGATTACGATATGTGGCTTGGTCCGGCAACCAAACGTCCGTTTAACAGAAACCGTTTTCACTTTACATTTCGCTGGTTCTGGGACTACGCTGGAGGTCTGATGACTGACTGGGGGGTTCATTTACTCGATTTCGCTCTTTTCGGCATGAATGTCACAACCCCTAAATCCATAATGGCGATGGGAGGCAAATACGGCTATCCTGATGATGCCTGTGAAACTCCGGATACTTTGCAGGCAATATATGAATTCGACGGATTCAACATCCTGTGGGATCACGCAATAGGTATTGATGACGGGGCCTATGGCCGGAATCATGGTCTCGGATTTGTAGGTGAGAACGGAACCCTTGTAGTTGACCGCAGCGGATGGGAGGTAATTCCGGAAGTCGTTAACAGAAAGGCCAGGATGGAAGCTGTTCCCCTCTCCAAAGGGACTGGTCAGGGATTAAGAAACCATGTGAAAAACCATCTTGATTGCATTGTAAGCCGTAATCCTGATACCAATACAAGCCCTGAAATTGGTGCGCATATTGCTAAATTCTCGCAACTGGGAAATATTGCATATCGTACCGGCAAGAAACTTGTCTGGGATGGGACTAAGTTTACTAACGACACTGATGCAAACAAATACCTTATCCCGAATTACAGGGAACCATGGAAGTTGCCAAGAGTATAACAGGAATTCTGAACAGATCCCTGCCAATTTTGTTTTCCTTACTGGCCTTTTAATTTTTTTGCCAGCCAGATATTGAGAGCTTCAGTCTCTTCCATGAAAGACCAGTGACCGGTCTCCTGGAAGATTGTTAATTCTTTTGGTGCAGTAATGATATTATATGCCGAATACATTGATGTGGGAGGGCATGTGAGATCATTATATCCCCATGTGTAATAGCCTGGTACTGTAACTCTTCTGGCAAAATTCACAACATCATAATACCCGAGAGTCTCAACCTCTCCCGGTTTTGGCTCTGCGTCCCTGAAATAGTGAGGCCAACCACCGGCCCTTTTGTTCAGGTAACCTGTATTATCACACAGTGCAGGATACATTGCTGCAGCATATTTTATTCTATTGTCCAGCCCGGCTGTTACAATAGTAAGTGCGCCCCCCTGGCTTCCTCCGGTAACTGCGATATCTGTACCATTAAACTCAGGTAACGAGTAAATAAAATCAACTGCCCTCACACAACCGAGATAGACTCTTTTATAATAAAATGTGTTGCGGTCATTCATCCTTATATTAAAGTATGATGAAAGTGCCCCGAAATTAAGATTATAATATACTCCGGCATCGAGGTTTACAGGTATCCCGTGAATGCCAATTTCAAGTGTAATGAACCCAAGAGCTGCCGTTCTGGAGTCACCGGCATATGGACGTATTCCTGCCCCGGGTACCCTGAGTATCGCCGGATATTTTCCAGATTTTTTGGGAATGGCCAGCATTCCATAAATCCTCGAGCCAAAAGCATCATTCTGAAAGCTAATATGGTAAACATTGGCTTCGCTGGTACACCTCTCAGGTAAAAGGGTTATCTGCGGATCAAGATTTAATTTACGCGCTTCTGCAATTGCATTGCTCCAGAAACTATCAAAGTCAGCAGGATCTTTTATTGTCGGCTGGATTTTTTCAGGTTCAAATCCTGCTGTTGCGAGCCCTTCATATCTTCTGCCATCGACAATAGCCCATACTCTTACACGATAAAATCCAGGTACTTTCATAGATCCGGAGAACTCAATCTTTCCGTTCTGCAGGACAATACCCTCTTTTTTTACATCGGGCATCATTTCCGGACCTGTCTCATAGTCGATTGTGACATCCTCCACGAGGTTTCCATATTTAAGAACCTGGACTGAAAATTTTGCGGTTTCATTCACTTTGTATGTCCAGTCTTTATGATCGGGTGAGACTATAACTTTAATTAACTGGGTACCTGCCTGTGAAAAAAGGTTAAGCGAAAAGACTGTCAGTATAAACGATAGTAAAAAAGATCGGGTGGTAATGTTTCTCATGATTGATGTGGTTAAAATTTTATTAAAGGATTATCTCGCAGAAAGACGCAAAATAGTTATGATTTATTAAAGTTAGTTTTCAGGTATTCTCTATCTTTTAAGCTACAGAAAATTCTATTTTCTGATGAATCGGTAAACCTTCACCGAGTGAGGTGGAAGATCAACATATATTGATGTTTCTTTAAGTACTAGATCTTTATGTTCCCACAGATCCCTGATGCGGTAATTTGCAAGAGTGAGGGGTGTGCCGCCACGTTGGCCTGCTGGTACTGCACCTGCAGGTGCTCCTGGTGCTCCGGGTGCTCCGGGTGCTCCGGGTGTTACAGCAGCTCCTGGTGCACCGAATCCTCCAAATCCGGTCGATCCTGAGGGAGGTCTGAATCTACGTGTCATTGTCCTGATCTGGACAAGAAGATTAAAGTCGACGAGCACAGATTTCTTCTCATCACTTTTATTCAGAAGGCATATAGCTTTTTCATTGTTTGACAGTCCTTTAACCCATATCTGGTAGTCGCCGTTATCCCTGTAGCATGTGGCTTGTATGCCCAGAGTATCCTGATTGACAGCGATCATTTCGTTATTCATGAGGATGGATTTGGTTTCGGGAGTCATGTTAGCAAGGTCGTTACCGGCCATAAGCGGGGAAGCCAGAATACACCATAACGAAAAATGGGTTTTGTATTCTTCAGTAGTCATACCACCATTTCCAACTTCAAGCATGTCAGGATCATTCCAGCCGCCAGGTCCGGCATATCTTGATAGGTCTTTTTGCCTGTTAAAGATGTCGATCATGCTATTCCAGTTATCACCGATATCACCGGTGGTTCGCCAGAGATGGCCAACATCCCCTGCCCATTCCCATGGTTTACTCTGTCCCCATTCACAAATACTGAATACAATAGGTCTGCCGGCAGCATAAAGCGCATTCCTCATATTTGTATATGATGATTTTGCATCCTGTGTTGTTGAACCGCACCAGTCATATTTCAGATAATCAACACCATAAAGTGCGTAGGTACGGGCATCCTGGTATTCATGCCCGAATCCGCCGGGTCGCCTCTGACAGGTAACAGTTCCGGCACTGGAATAGATGCCGAATTTAAGACCTTTGGAGTGGACATAATCGGCAACATATTTCATACCATGCGGAAATCTGTCCTTATCAGCAACAATCTCACCATTCTCATCACGTGAAATCTGCCAGCAGTCGTCAATAACAATATACTCGTAACCGGCATCCTTCATGCCACTGCTGATCATAACATCAGCCGCCTGCATGATAAGTGTTTCACTCACATCGCAGTGAAACTTGTTCCAGCTGTTCCATCCCATTGGAGGGGTTTTTGCCAGCTTGTCAAATTTCTGCGCATTTAAAGAAAAAAACATAAAGGCAGTCACAAAAAGTAATAAAATTTTTTTCATAGAAGTATGAATTAAAGGCAATTTAAAAGTAAATATATTTATTCTTAAATTCAATTGTTTAATTACTTTTGTCAGCATCCGACGAAATAATTATATGCAATCAGAAAATCATCTCCTTCAGAAGCGTGTAAATCTTTTTGACGGAATTTCAATTGTGGCCGGTGCAATGATCGGTTCAGGAATCTTCATTGTAAGTGCTGATATTGCAAGGAATGTCGGCTCGCCGGGATGGCTGATGGTAGTATGGCTTATTACCGGGATAATTACAGTTATCGGAGCAATAAGCTATGGGGAGCTGGCTTCAATGATGCCTCATGTGGGAGGACAATATGTATATCTCAAGGAAGCCTACCATCCCCTGGTAGGATTTCTTTTCGGATGGACTACATTTCTGGTCATTCAGTGTGGTTCAATAGCAGCAGTCGCAGTTGCATTTGCAAAATTCAGCGGGGTTCTCTTCCCGTGGATATCTGAAAAGATCATATTGTTGCAGATTGGTCCTTTGAAGATCAATAGTACAATGATAGTTGCAATTGCAATGATCTCTTTCCTTACATGGCTGAATACCAGGGGTATAGTTACAGGAAAAACAGTACAGAATATCTTTTCCTCAACAAAGGTTATAGCTCTTCTGGGATTTATACTGATTGGATTTTTTGCGACAAAGAACATCGGCTCCTTTGAGATAAATAAAGACGTCTTCTGGAAAGCAAGCCAGGTGGGACCGGATAGCCAAGTGATACCCCTGGCTGGTTTTGCCCTCGTAGCAGCAATAGGCACTGCTCTGGTTGGTTCACTTTTTTCAGCTGACGCCTGGTATAATGTAACTTATATTTCCGGTGAGGTGATTAATCCGAAAAGAACTGTACCGTTAAGCTTGTTTTTCGGAACCCTTATTGTATCGGTAATATATCTTCTGACAAATTTTGTATATATTAAAATGCTCCCGCTTTCGGGTTCCCCTGACGGAACTGATGTTATAAGCAGGGGCATGCAGTTTGCGACCGATGACAGAGTCGCAACGTCCGCAATGAGTGTTGTTTTCGGAGATTATGCGGCAATAATAATGGCAGTATTTATTATGGTAAGTACATTCGGCTGCAACCACGGACTTATTCTTGCAGGCCCAAGGGTTTATTATGCAATGGCAAAGGATGGCCTGTTTTTTAAAAAAGTGGGAGAAATAAATAAAAACGGTGTACCCGGTTTCGCAATAGCAGTTCAGGGAATATGGGCTGTATTGCTGTGTCTATCAGGAACGTATAACAATTTGCTCGATTATGTGATTTTTGCTGTTCTGATATTCTTTACTCTTACGATACTGTCCATTTTTGTCCTGCGTGTTAAAAGACCTGATATCAAAAGACCATATAAGGCATTTGGTTATCCGGTGATCCCGGCTATTTATATTGTAACTACTGTTACTATTATGATAATACTGCTGATATATAAACCAGATTATACATTCCCTGGTCTTGCAATTGTCCTTCTTGGCATACCGGTGTTTTTCCTGTGGAGGAGACACTCTAAAAAAACCGCATAAGATCTGAAATTTATTCATTCAATACCTGTTGTTCCCCTTAATTTGAAAATCCTTAAAAAAATTATACTTTTCGTTCCTGTTTACGTATAATAGGTTAAACAATAAATAATTGGAATGAAATTTGAGAGTTGGATAAGGTATAAAGGAAAATCATATGCGAAAAACTAAATTCCTGATGAATTCTGGAACTATTGCAGGAATTATCCTTTTCTTATTAATTACAGCTTCCTGCGAAAGGACAGATTATGAGATTCTTGATCCGGCATCAGCCGGCACATGGACACTGTTTGACACAAACGATGGATTACCGGGAAATACTGTTACGGATATAAGGCTGGACCGCAAGGATAATTTGTGGATGACATTTGCCGGACAGGGAATAGCCAGATACAGTGACGGTGCCTGGACTTCTTACAAGACTACCAACAGCCTTCTGTTAAGTAATATTGTCAGCTGTATTGCTGATGACAGCGAAGGAAGAATTATTATTGGTACAGCACTTGGCCTGTCAGTTCTCTCTGAGACTAATACATGGGACTCGTATCTTGATCCTGTAATTATTACAGCTGTTAAAGTTGCATCAGACGGATCTTTCTGGATAGGTACAGCGGAGCAGGGATTTTATGTGAATACCGGTTCCGGTTTTGTTAACACTTATAATGTGTTATATAAAACAGTTAATGTTATTGAAGAGGATGCATCCGGGAATATATGGCTTGGTACCGATAACGGACTTATAAAATGGGACGGGACCACTTATTCTTACATTAACAGATTAAATGGACTCCCAGACAATAAAATATCAGCCCTTCATAAAGACAGGCAAAACAGATTATGGGTTGGTACGAGAGGCGGAAAAACAGTCTCATGGTTCGATAGTAAAGGCCTTCATCAGTTGCCACTCCTCAACGGTAAAGACAGTTGTCTCGTAAACGATATATTTCAGGACAGAAGTGGAAATATCTGGATTGCAACTACTTCTGACGGACTGATAAAATATGACGGAATCATATCTCATACTTACAAGGTGGAACCCGGCAAACTACCTGAAAACACAATTCTTTCAATCGGAGAAGATAAGTACGGCAGCCTGTGGTTCGGCCTTGCAAGTAAAGGTGTTGTAAGATATACATTACCAATAAATTAAGCCTGCAGATATGAAATATTTATCAGCCTTATTATTAATAAACCTGTTCTTTTTTAGTTCATGGTTAAACGCTGAAGGGCAGAATATTCCGCCTGCCAGGGATAAATATCAGCTTCTTACAATGCCTTACAACCAGCGCCAGCTTACTCTTTACAGGGGGCAACTTCAGGCAAAGGCAGGTTATAAATTTGCTGTCCGTGCTCAGTCATTTAATGCTGACGGTGACCTGGTTTACCTGAAGAACAACGGAACCGGATCGGTATATCATTATTATTTTATCAATCTGAGATACGGATTGACCAATTTTATTGAAATGGGTGCTGAAACCAATTTCCTGCGGAGAGGGATAAGGGAAGCAACCATTACGGTCGTAAGTACAACTTTAACTTCAACTGACAGGGTTACAGTAAATAAGTTGACCGAGTCAAAGGGGCATGGTGATATTTTCTTATATACCACTGTAAGATTACCCATTCGATATAAATGGTTTGATTTTGGAGCTACCGGTGGTTTATTTCTTCCGTCTGCGAAATATGAGCCGCAGAAACCTGCAAATACCATCACATCAGCTTCTCTATCATCAGCAGATACATACACAATAAATTTGCATTATAATAATACCAACGGGTACGGAGTTCCTGTCTACCTGGTTTCAGCAGTCTCAAAATGCAGTTTCAGAAAATTTTCGGCTGAAGCTGAATGGGCAATGCGCACTCCCATGAAGGAGGGTAAGAATATAAGGTGGGAGGAAACACTGACCGAAAAAGCTTTTTCATATTACGATGAATCATATAGTTATCTTCTAAGCAACATCTATACATTTGATGTTTCATTGCATTACCAGGCAACTGGTTGGTTTAACATAAACCTTAACGGAAGCTTCTTCAGAACAAAAGGAGGCTGGACAGAATACTGGGGTAATAAATATGAAAATCCGGAAAAAAGGCTTATCAATCTTGAACCAGGATTTGAATTACAGATATCACCAAGTCTGACAATATACCAGGTTGCTGGATTTCCGCTTAGCGGCAAAAATAGCGATGCCCCATTCTATGTTTTTACGACGGTAAGTTTTAACATGTTTCCTTTTATGAGGTAAATTAATAATTGCATTTATGAAAAGGATAATTATAATTTACCTGCTCTTACTGCTTACTTCCTCGGCTTTCAGTCAGACCGAAAAGCTGCTGGTGCCTTCTGACCTGAAACAACAAACTATAATTACCGAGCCAGTTACACTTCACAAAGGATTCTTCCGTGCAGGATTATTACTCAACTACAGAGTCGCCGACAGGTATTTTGATAGTTCAGGAGTTAAACAGTATTATCGTAACAGCACCTGGGGATCGAAGTCGGCATATGGAATAACACTTCAATATGGTATCACCGACAGGTTACAGGTAGACCTGATATCCGAGTTTATGAATACACTTCAGGAGACCCAGAACACTGAGATAGACCCAGGCACAAATACCACTGTTGTAACTGTCGACAAGCAAAGAGGCATCGGACTGGGAGACAGCCATTTAGCCCTGAAATACCAGATTATTGCTGAAAAGGAAAGAAAATTTTCACTTTCAGGAAGGTTGAAAGCTACATTCCCAACAGGAGCAAAAAATCCCAGAAACATTAAAAGTGAAAACCAGTACGATCTGCCTGTTGGTGACGGAACATATGCCCTGGGTTTAAACCTTTCTGCAAGGATAATTACCTATCCATACTCGTTCTCAGGTTATTTGACATATACATATAATTTTACCGGGGAAAAGATCTTTATTACAGTCGATCAGATTGAAAAACAGTTCAAGCTGGGCAATCTGTTTGAGACGGGTCTTTCATGGAACATTCACCTCAACGAGTGGATTGTACTTGGAAATGAGGTAAATTTCTACGATGAAGGAGAAGGGCAAATTGAAAAGGCCCCGTCTACACTGATACCTGCTTCATGGGCACTCTCTTATGAGCCAAGTCTTATTTTTCAGGTATACAGGTTCAGACTGGGCGAGTCTGTGAAAATACCGGTTCTTGGGAAAAATGTTCCCGCAGATCCCCTGTTTGTTCTTATGGCACAATATATATTTTAATATTCCCTCATGCTTTTACCGAGACTATTCCAAAACCTGAAATCAAAATTCCTTCCCCTTTTTTTTCTTGCTGATATATGTATATCTGTCTGTTTGCTGATCAGTTGTGCGACTCCTTCAATCAGGGTGACAAAAGAACAAAATCAGGGAGATAACCTTTTTAACAACCATAACTACCAGGAGGCCATTCAACATTATACCCTTATGCTGGATGCCAGTAAAAAGCTTGGCATATACCGGAATCCTGCGATGGAATCGGATGTTCACAGAAAAATTGCAAACTGTTATGAGATGATGGGTAAGTACGAATCTGCATTATCTCATGTAAGGCTTGCATTGAATATAGATTCTTTGAACAATAACCTGATAAACAGGATAGCGGATTATCGTCACGAGGGGAAGATCTTTATCTACATGGGTTCCAGTCATAACGGTATATCATCGCTTGAGAAATCTCTTGCCCTGAGCGAAGGGATGGACCAGAGCCTGAAAAATATCAACAGACTTTCCATTGCTGATACATACCTGGCTTTGGGACAACTTTATTCAGTGATGGGAAGATCTGAAAAGTCTATGGATTATATCAACAGGGCGCTGACACTTTTCAGGCAGGCAAATGATCCGGGAGGTGAAATGGAAGCTGATCTTGCTCTCGGGAATATTTATTCAGATATGGGGGATATCTATGAAGCGCGCAGGCTTGTGGACCGGTCTATGAAGAAAGCAGTTGGACTTGGATTGGGAACATCGCGGCACAATCAGCTCCTTGCTTCAATAGCTGCTGAAGCGGGAGAATATGAAAATGCCCTGAGATACCAGGAGAAAGCTCTTAAAGAAGCCAGGGATTATGGAATTATGGGGCAGGTTATATGGACAACAATTGGCATAGGTGATATTTACGGCAAACTTGGTGATTTCAGTAAAGCTGAAAAATATTACAAAGAGGCTCAGAGAGAAAAAGATACCCTGGCTATGAAGACAAAAAGCCTTGAAGCATCGCTTGATTTAAGGCTTGGAGAAGTACTGAGCGCAAATGAGTATTTTTCATCCCAGGGCTCCTATACCGGAGAAGCGATATCCTCTCTCCGCATTGCAGAAATACTTCTTCAGAAAGGGAAACCGGACAGTGCTATGATTTTTCTTAACCAGTCGGAAGAGAAGTTTGCTGCTTCAGGTAACAGGGAGGGTGTTTCAAATGTACATCTGCATAAAGGCCGGATATTGGTTGATAAGGGGGATCTGATAACAGCCGGACGCATGCTTATTTCTGCCACGGAAGTAACAGACTTTCCCGAAACAGTCTGGCAGGCATGGTTTCACCTGGGGAGGATGTATGAAAAGCTTGACCAGGATCAGAAAGCCGCTGAATCGTACAGGAATTCAATTTTGGTCATTGAAAAAATAAGAGGGAATCTGACTATAGATGAATTTAAGAGCCGATATTTCGATAATAAGCGTGAAGTTTATGACAGGCTTATCCGGATACTTTTAAAATCGAACAAGTCAGTCGAAGCATTTCAGATATCGGAACAGGCGCGAGCCAGGGCTTTTTATGACATCCTTGCAAATAAAAAAATTGACTATAAAGGTGCCATGCCGGGAGACCTGATCTCCCTTGAACAGTCGAAGAGGATTGAAATTCAAAAACTATATAAACTTCTTCAAAAGGGAGATGTAAGTTATGCTTCAAATGAAAGCTCAAGGAATATTGATCTTATACAGCTGAGAAGTGCACTTGCGGAGACTCAATCAGAATATGAGGATATTATTCAGAGAATTAAGCTTTATAATCCGGCATATGCTGAAATGGTCTCGGTCCAGCCTGTAAATCTTTCTGACCTCCAGAAAGGGCTCGACCAGGGAACAGCAGTGCTGACTTACTGGATAAGCAGCAACGAATTAATATTATGGCTGATAACCGGGTCAGAAATAGTAAGCAGGAGTGTCCCGATCACTGATCTGAGCCTGGCATCACTGATTGAAAAGGCCAGGAAATCGATCCGGTCCAATGACCCTGATGAGACAAAAGCCAGTCTGTCAATGTTATACACAATACTTGTTGCTCCTGTTGAGAATCAGCTGAGCGGGGAATCAAATCTGGTTATCATCCCGAACGGATCACTTCATTTCCTGCCTTACCAGGCGCTTATCAACAGCACAGGAGAGTATCTTGTTCAGCGATTCAATCTGATTTATGCTCCTTCAGCAAGTGTTTATATGGTCTGCAACAGCAGACAGGCAAGGCCAGGGTCAAAATTCATGGGCATGGCACTTTCCGATATAATGGTTGAGGACAAACCAGGACTCCCGGGCACAGCAGATGAGCTTAGAAAAATATTACCACTGTTTCCTGAAAATATCTCGACATTCGGAAAGCAAAGCACCGAAACATTTGTAAAAAAGAATGCAGGAGGCCAAAATTTTATCCATTTTGCCACACATGGCAGTTATAATTACGAGCAACCTCTTTATTCACATCTTCTCTTTTCTCCCAGTGAGGAAGATGACGGGAGATTTAATGTTTTTGAAGTATTTGAGCTGAACATAAATGCCAGCCTGGTAACATTAAGTGCATGTGAAACGGGTCTTGGGAACGTGAGCCATGGTGATGAGCTTGTGGGGTTAAGCAGAGCTTTCCTGTTTGCAGGATCTTCTTCTGTAATTGTAAGCTTATGGGCAGTTGCTGATTATTCTACTTCCCTTCTGATGACAAATTTTTACAGTTATCTTAAAGATCATAATTTACAGGAAGCACTGACCCTTGCTCAGCGGGACGTTATTAAGATCTATCCCCAGCCATTGTACTGGTCACCTTTTGTACTTATTGGCAATGGTAAAGTAATGGCAAATTAGTATTATTACTTTGTGTTCTTTGTGGTTAAATAATTTCTTTGAAGATATTTTAAAATGTTTCCGGAGGATTTCAGGAAAAGAATCAAGCTGCAGGAATATATTGATGCTGATGCACTTTTACGTGCACTTGAAGAGCCGTCTCCCGTAAGTATAAGGATCAATCCTGCCAAGTGGAATCATTTGCCTCTGAACCCTGAACCTGTTCCCTGGTGCAAAGATGGATTTTATCTAAATTTCCGCCCATCCTTCACCCCTGATCCGCTTTTCCATTCAGGATGCTATTACCCCCAGGAAGCTTCCTCCATGTTCCTGGAACAGGTTTTCATGCAAACAGCCGGTAATAAAGATTATATCAGAGTTCTCGATCTCTGCGGGGCACCTGGCGGTAAAAGTACTCACCTGTCGGCATTAATCGGAGGAAGGGGCTTTCTGGTCGCAAATGAGGTTATAAGAACCCGGGCTGCAATACTCTCGGAAAATATCACGAAATGGGGCTTTGGAAATACTATTGTTACCAATAATGATCCGGCAGAATTTGGTAATCTTAAAGGTTATTTTGATCTTATACTCATTGACGCTCCATGTTCGGGGGAAGGGATGTTCAGGGATCCCGCAGCTGTAAGAGAATGGTCTTCCGGGAAAACGCTTCTTTGTACACAAAGACAAAAGAGAATCCTGATGGATATCTGGCCGGCTTTGAAAGAGGACGGGATACTCATCTACAGCACTTGCACCTTTAATCCGGCTGAAAATGAAGAGAATGTAAAATGGTTGACCAGTAAAGCAAAAGCTGAATGCCTGGTGCTTGACAAAGCTCAGTTTAATGATATCAAAGATATTGATTATCAAGGTATAACAGGATATGGTTTTTATCCTGGTAAAATAAAAGGGGAAGGATTTTTTATTTCAGCAATAAGAAAAACAGAAAAATCAGAAGTGAACAAAATAAAAAATCTGAAGAATCCTTTTAAACGGATAAATAACGATGACCTTATTACAGTAAATACATGGACTGTTTTTCCCGATGCAAATCTGATCCGTTCAGAGGATGATATTTTTTCAGTTGCAGGTAATATAAATGATTATCTTATCCTTTCTCAGAACATTAAAATTATAAAAGGGGGTACCAGGATATGTTCAGTTAAAAACAAGGACCTCATTCCATACCATGAGCTTGCCCTATCGACCGGATTAAAGAAAGAAGTATTCTGTACAGCAGAGCTGGATTATAACCAGGCTGTTTCATATTTACGACGTGACAGCTTTATACTTCCAGATGCACCAAAGGGCTGGCTGATTGCGACTTATAAAGGAGTAAATCTCGGATTCATAAACAATTTCGGCAAAAGGCACAACAACTATTATCCTGTTGAATGGCGGATAAGGATGAGCATTCCAGAAGGAGGCAAAGAGAAAATATTAAATTGGATTGCTGATGATAAAAGTATCACGTGAGTTTCAGATATTTGTCAAACCTGTTGGTCCCTCCTGTAACCTTCGATGCAGGTATTGCTATTATCTTGGAAAGAAAAACCTGTACCCGGAGAGGGAGACCTTTATGATGACTGATGATCTCCTTGAGAAATATATTATACAGCATATTGAAGCATCAACAGAAGAGGAAATCGGATTCTCATGGCACGGAGGTGAACCGCTGATGGCAGGAATTGATTTCTTCAGGAAAGTTGTTCAGCTACAGCGTAAGCACAAACCATCAGGTCGTACGATTTTAAATGGTATTCAGACCAATGGCACACTTCTCGATGAAGACTGGTGCAGATTTCTTTCATCAGAAGGTTTTATTGCAGGTATCAGTATTGATGGTCCTGGTGACCTGCATAATAAATACCGCCGGACAGTTAGAAAGAGTCCATCCCTTCAGCAAGTTCTTCACGGGTATGAACTGTTGCAGAAACATGGCGTAACAACTGAGATCCTCTGCGTTCTGAATTCAATTAATGTGAAGCACCCGCATGTTATTTATGACTTTTTTAAGCAGCTTGGTGCCAGGTTCTTCACTTTCTTGCCTCTGGTTATTCAACAGCGTGGCTCCGTTACCGGAGCAAGCCCCGAATCAGTTCCTGCAAATGAGTTTGGTCTTTTCCTGAAGGAGGTATTCGATGAATGGGTCGAAAACGATATAGGTAAAATTAAAATCCAGATTTTTGAAGAGGCTGCCAGAACAGCTTTCAGGCAGGAACATACACTATGTATTTTCAAAGTGAATTGCGGTGGAGTTCCCGTTGTGGAACATAATGGTGATTTTTATTCCTGCGATCATTATGTTGATAATGAGCATCTGTCAGGAAATATTAAAAACAATTCTCTTGCAGCTTTGCTTGACAGCCCGGAACAAAAAGCTTTCGGAAAAGCAAAATCTGCTACTCTGCCACGGTATTGCAATGAATGTACTGTAAAAGAAATGTGCAACGGTGAATGTCCGAAAAACCGTTTCAATAAAACTCCTGATGGAGAATCCGGCTTAAATTATCTTTGCAGCGGGTATAAACTATTCTTTACTCATTGCCGGCCGTTTGTTGAGGCAATAAGGCGTGAATGGAAGGATCAGAGTCAGACAGGCTGAGCCGAAATGGTCAGGATTTAAGTTTCTCTTTGAAAAAGGCAACTGTTCGTTGCCAGGCAAGTTTTGCAGCCTGGTCGTTATACCTGTCAGTATTGGTATCATTATTAAAACCATGACCGGTACCCGGGTAAGAAAATATCTGGTACTCTTTATTATTCTTTTTCAGTGCTTCTTCAAAAGCAGGGATACCTGCATTGATACCGGCATCATTTTCTGCATAATGGGCCATAACAGGCGCTTTTATTTTAGCCACATCTTCAGCAGAGGGCTGCCTTCCATAGTAAGGTACCGCTGCATTAAGGTCGGGAGCATTGACTGCCACCTGGTTTGTCAACGCACCCCCCCAGCAGAAACCTGTACATCCTACTTTCCCTGTCGAATTAGGATGTGTTTTCAGGTATTTGACCGCAGCTACAAAGTTTTTCGTTGTTTGTTCACTGTTAAGCTGTTTGAACATTGCACCGACATTGCTGATATCTTCCGGAGTACCGCCAAGCGGAGAGAGTGCGTCCGGTGCGATTACCAGGAATCCCTCTTTAGCCATCCTTCTTGTAACATCCTGGATATGAGGTACCAGTCCCCTGTTCTCATGTATTACAATTACTGCCGGGAATTTTTTCCCTTTTTCAGGTCTGGCAAGATAAGCCCGCATATCTCCTGTCTCCGCCGGGTATTTGATAAACTCAGTAATCAGTTTAGGTTCTTTTTTTGGTTTAATTGCAGCCATCACTTCATTTTCTTTCAGAATGGGAAGCAAAGCCAGAGCAGCAGCCGTACTTCCGGCAACCATTGCAAGTTTCTTCAGGAAATCCCGGCGGTTTGTCCGTCCTTTTTTAAAATCCTGGTACAGGTCGGTAATTTGTCTGTCCATAATTTGATATTTTAGGTGAGAGAATAATATGTTCTTATTAAAACTCAATATATGAAAAAAAATCATAAATCACTTCTTTTTTACGATTGAAGTGTTAGTTTCGTTGTTTATTCAGATACGCGACTAAAATTATTTTTATGAAGAAGGATATTGAAATTGCACAGGAAGCAAAAATAACACCGATAGTCAAAATTGCTGAAAAGCTTGGCATCCTTCCTGAGGATCTGGAGTTATATGGCAGGTACAAAGCAAAAATCCCTCTGCATTTTATTGACGAAGAGAAAATTAAACAGGCAAAGCTTATTCTTGTCACTGCAATAACCCCTACACCTGCAGGAGAAGGAAAAACAACAACATCAATAGGGCTGGCACAGGCGCTTAACCATATAGGGAAAAAAGCCATAGTTGTCCTGCGTGAGCCTTCACTGGGACCTGTTTTTGGCATAAAGGGAGGTGCTGCCGGTGGTGGTTACTCACAGGTAATTCCTATGGAAGATATAAATCTTCATTTTACTGGCGATATGTCGGCTGTTGAAAAAGCACATAATCTCCTTGCTGCACTGATAGATAACAATATACAGTTAAAAGACGGCAATCTTGGAATTGACCCTAGAACCATCGAATGGAAAAGAGTGATGGATATGAATGAAAGGGCATTGAGAGATATTGTTATTGGTCTTGGCGGAACCACTGAGGGTGTGCCACGTCAGTCGGGATTTAATATTACTGCGGCATCGGAGGTGATGGCAACGCTTTGTATTGCAAGAGACCTTATGGACCTCAAGGAGAGACTTGGCAATATATTCATAGGGTATACATATTCCGACAAACCTGTGTTTGCACGTGACCTTAAAGCCCAGGGAGCGATGGCCGCCCTTCTGAAAGATGCAATTAAGCCTAACCTGGTTCAGACACTGGAAGGAACTCCTGCCATTATTCATGGAGGACCTTTTGCCAATATTGCCCAGGGTACAAATTCAATTATAGCAACCAGAACAGGACTTTCATTAGGTGATTATGTCGTTACTGAAGCCGGTTTTGCCAGTGAACTGGGTGCGGAAAAGTTCTTCGACATTAAGTCCCGGTATGGCAATCTGCGCACAAATGCAGTTGTCATTGTTGCAACAGTCCGTGCTTTAAAATATCATGGCGGGGCTAAACTGTCTGCTTTACAGAATGAAGATAATGCTTCTCTCGAGAAAGGTTTTGATAACCTTGATAAGCATATCGAGAACATGAAATATTTCGGATTCAGTCCCATCGTTGCAATAAACAGGTTTGATTCAGATACAGAAGCCGAACTGGAGCTGCTTACCAAACACTGTAAATCACAAAATGTAAAAGTCGCAATCAATGAATCATGGTCCAGGGGAGGAGAAGGGGCTGTTGAATTGGCAACCATGGTGCTGGAATCTGTTACAGATTGTACTGACTGTTTCAGACCTTTGTACGAACTCTCATGGTCATTTGAAGAGAAAATTGAAACGATATGTAAAAAAATGTACGGGGCTGATCATGTTGAATATACTGTAAAGGCAAAGTCTCAATTAGATAAAATAGAGAAGCTCGGTCTGGGGCACCTTGCGGTATGTATCGCAAAGACTCAAAAATCACTTTCGGACGACCAGAATAAAAGAGGTCGTCCACGGGGATTTACAATAAAAATCCGGGAAGTGGAACTATCGTCAGGTGCAGGTTTTATTGTACCTGTTGCGGGGACAATCATGAGAATGCCCGGATTGCCCGCAAATCCTTCGGCAGAAAAAATAGATATTGATCCTGATGGTAAAATAAGCGGTCTTTTCTGATGTATAAAAATATATCCGGAGTTATCCTTGCCGGGGGAGACAATAAACGCTTTGGCGGACAACCTAAGGCAAAAATTATTATCGGAGGAAGAGCAATTATATCAAGGATAGCAGTGACAATTGAAGATATATTCGATGAAATTATAATTGTCACAAATGTTCCTGCGGAATTCAAAGAATTCAGTCATTTCAGAATTATCAGTGACCTTTTTCAGAATGCCGGACCTCTTGGCGGATTGCATGCCGCTATGAAAACAACCTCAAAAGAAGCAGTTTTTGTTTTTGCAGGAGATATGCCTTTTCTTGAAAAACAACTGATTACTAACCAGATAAACAGGTTTGCCGAAGAAAAGTGCAATGCTCTGGTGCCACAGGTAAATGATTTTACCGAGCCTCTTCATTCAATCTATAGTAATTCAATATTGAATAAACTTGAAAAATATCTGAATGAAGGCACCTATGCTGTCAGGGAATTTCTGGAAAGAATTGATGTTAAATACATGAGACTACCGGATTCGGATGTAACAATTAGATCCTTTACCAATATAAATTATCCTTCCGATCTGATTGCTTTCGAAACAGCTACTTAATAGTTCACATAGTTTTTTTAACTTTAACACCGTTATTAATTAAAACAGAATCTGATGAAGAAAATATCTTTTTTAATGCTTTTAATAGCGTTCACTTTTGGAGCGTGTAAAAGGTATAGTAAATATGAAGGTGTTGCTTTCACCGAAAAAGAACCCAGAGACTGGGAAAATCCCGGAATGTTCAGCCAGAACAAGGAAAATCCACATACAACTCTTATAAGCTTCAGCGATGAACAGTCTGCACTCAATGGTTTTAAGACAAATTCACCGAATTATCTCTCGCTTGACGGAATATGGAAATTTAACCTGGTCAAATCACCTGACCAGAGACCATACTGGTTTTTCAAGGATGATTATGATACCCGTGACTGGGATGATATTGAAGTGCCTTCAAACTGGGAAATGAAAGGATATGATGTTCCTATATACGTCAATATCACTTACCCTTATAAAAATGATCCGCCCTTTATCCAGCACGAATATAATCCGGTAGGTTCATATAAAAGGAGCTTCAAAGTCCCATCCGGGTGGAAGAATAAAGAAGTTTTTCTTCATTTCGGAGCAGTTGCTTCGGCGTTTTATGTCTGGGTAAATGAACAGCTGGTGGGTTACAGCCAGGATAGTAAAACACCTGCAGAATTCAACATCACAAAATATCTTAAACGAGGTGACAATTCACTTGCTGTCGAAGTCTACCGCTGGTGCGACGGCAGCTATCTTGAAGATCAGGATTTCTGGAGGATGAGCGGGATCCAGAGAACAGTATTTCTTCATGCAAGACCCGGAACATTTATTAATGACTTCTTTGCGAATGGGGACCTTGAAAATAATTACAAAGATGGGATTCTTAAACTGAATGTTTCGGTAATTAGCACTGATGAAAAAAATACTGATTTTATTGCGGAAGCTTCCCTGTTCGATAACGGACAGAAACTCTATTCAGAAACAAAAGATTTAAAACTGGCCGATAAAAAAACTTCAGTGAATTTTGAAAAGAGCTTTCCGGGAATTAAGAAATGGACTGCAGAGACTCCTGATCTTTATTCCCTGGTAATCAGCCTTAAAAACAAAAATGGGGATAATCTTGAGAGTGTCAGTGCAAAAATAGGATTCCGCAAAGTTGAAATAGTCAATTCACAGCTGCTTGTCAATGGAGTTCCAATCCTTTTGAAAGGTACCAATATACATGAGCATGATGATATGAATGGTCATGTTGTTAGTGAGGCGTTGATACTGAAGGATATACGTGTTATGAAGAGCAACAATATCAATGCAGTAAGGACATCACATTACCCGCAGCAGGAACTCTGGTACGAAATGTGCGACAAATATGGTCTTTACCTTGTCGATGAAGCAAACATCGAATCACACGGGATTGGTTATGATAAAGATGTCACAATTGCAGATAAGCCGGAATGGGCTGCAGCACATCTTGCCAGGATGCAGGCTATGGTAGAAAGAGACAAGAACCATCCGTCAGTTATCATTTGGTCGCTGGGTAATGAGGCCGGAGACGGGCACAACTTCCTGGCTAATTATAAATGGGCGAAAGAGAGAGATGTAACACGACCGGTACAATATGAGAGGGCTGAAAAAAGCACTAACACCACTGAAAGACATACCGATATTGTCTGCCCAATGTATGCAAGGATAGAAGAGATTGAGGAATACGCTAAGGATGAAAAGAACGACAGGCCCCTTATACTGTGCGAATATGCTCATTCAATGGGTAATTCAACCGGCAACCTTCAGGATTACTGGGATGTGATCGAGAAATACCCGAAACTCCAGGGAGCCTTTGTATGGGACTGGGTTGACCAGGGTATTCTCAAGACAAATGAAAGCGGAGAAAAATACTGGACCTATGGCGGCGATTATGGTGAACCGGGTGTTCCAAGTGATGGCAATTTCTGCATTAACGGACTTACCTGGCCTGACAGAACAGGGAAGCCCGGGCTGAATGAAGTAAATAGAGTTTATCAGTATATTGGTTTTGAACCTGTTGACCTGAAAAATGGATTAGTTAAAATCATAAACAAATATGATTTTATTGAACTGTCAGCATTCAATTTTGACTGGGAACTGATTTCAGATGGCTCAATACTTCAGTCGGGGAAAGTGCCGATACCCGATGGAAAACCAAAATATGGAATACTGGTTATGATTCCTGTCAAAAAGATTAATCCTGCACCCGGAGCCGAATATTTCCTTAATATTAGGGCATCAAGGAGTGAAGAATGGAATCTGGTTCCTGAAGATCATATTTATGCTTCAGCCCAGTTTAAGATGCCTGCAGAAGGGCAACCGGTCTTATTCAGCCAGGATGAACTGGCGATACTTCAGACTAATACTGTCGGCAATAAAGTCGAAATTAGCGGCACAGATATGAAAATGGTGTTTAACCTTGAAAATGGCAGGCTGGAATCATATACATATAAAGGTAAGGAACTGATCAGAAAAGGTCCTGAGCCTGATTTCTGGAGGCCGCCAACTGATAATGATTATGGATATGATATGGACAGGACTCTTGATATATGGAAGAAAGCAGGGGAGAGAATTGCAGTTACAAGGGCAAAAATCAATCAACCGGCACTTGGAAAAGTAATCGTTTCATTTACTTATGACATAAAGGGAACAGAAGGAGAGAAAATCGCCGGGTATGCATCTACATATACAATATACGGATCAGCGGATGTGATAATCTCAAATTCATTCTCGAAGATATCAGAGAGACTCCCTGAAATACCAAGGATGGGTATGCAGATGCAGTTGCCCGAGGATCTGAGGAATTTAAAATGGTATGGCCGAGGTCCTCACGAAAATTACGTTGACAGGAAAACATCGGCTGATGTTGGTTTATATGAAAGCACTGTTGCCGACCAGTATGTTCCGTATATCCGTCCGCAGGAGAACGGTTACAAAACAGATGCCCGCTGGCTTACTTTGACAGACGATAATGAAGCAGGTATTCTGGTCAGCGGAAATCCGCTCTTCTGCTTTGCAGCACTGAACTATGTTCATGATGATTTTGAATCACCTGGTAAATTGTCACAATACCGGCCTGATGCAAAAACCGCCAATACTCATACTATTGATGTGAATCCACATGATTTTGTAAACCTTAACATCGATCTAGGACAGATGGGTGTGGGTGGCGACGACTCGTGGGGAGCCCAGATACATCCGCAATATCGTCTGCTGGAAAATAAATATAGTTACTCCTTCAGGATTCGTCCTGTAGTGAAGGGAGATGATATACTTAAGCTGGCAAAGGAGAAGTTCTAAGATTTAAACCTTTTCAACCATTCAGCTAATATTTCAATTCAATTTTCAACACTTCATTTTCCCCTGTAATAACATTTTTTACATCATAGACCAGTGGATCTGTAACTTTTTTGCTGACAGCAACCCTTGTAACAGCATTGGCTGCCAGGGTAATTGAAGCCGGTGCATTGGCTACACCATTTACCAGGTAAAACGGAATATCAGATCTATTGGTCACCTCAAAATAGATATTCCTGTCATTCCCGAAGAATGGTTTGCTGACAGAGATGCACTGGTAGAAGAATGGTTGTGCGTATTCCACTTTTCCTGCAATCATATCCTTAAAATATGCCAGGGTCCTGCCTGCAAACATAGCCTCCCTGAGTGCATCGTGGGTTCTGGCTTTGGCAAACACCAGTGTCATCGGCCTGTTGGTATAAACTGGTGGTACATATTTCTCACTGATTACCCCATGGTTGTCGCTGTTAGCCATAACAGCAAGGTTGTACTGTTTACAGAACGTCATTACAAGAGGATAGTATTCATCGCTGTTAAAAAACTCAACTCCATGAAGCCATCCGTTTTGAATAAGTTTCTGGTGAATTGAATACATTCTGGGTATTCCGTCAGGTTGCTGTGATTTCCACCCTGGATGATTCCACTGGATAAACGCACCCTGCTTAACTGCCGCTTCATAAGCATCCATTACTGAATCAACAGCCAGCAGGTTGGCATCCTGAATAAACAAAGCATTCATATGACCCGGAGGCATCGAACGGCCTATTTCTGCTCCATGTACAAGGATAAGGTTAAACTCTTTTGCAACTCCTTCAGCAACTTTCCATGCTGCATTATGATCAACAGGAATAAAGTCCTTTTTAGGTAAATATTCCAGATGATCGGTGATTGCTATTGCATCCAGACCATCGCGGAAAGCCTCACCGACTCTGACCGTTGGCCAGACATTGCCGTCAGAAAAAACGGTGTGCATATGAAAATCGCATTTCAAAGTAACATATCCAGGCAGATCAGGTAAATTTACAATTTTCCTCTGCCCCAAACCCGTAAAACTAACGGTGGTAATTAGTAAAACAATGGTTATCAGTCTTTTCATAAAATAATGTTTTATTTGTTATTATTTTTTATCGTTCTTAAACCCACCCCTTACCTCCCTTCCTGACGGCCGGGACAGGCTCTCCCAGAAGGGAAACCTTTACTATTCTGATCCTTTTACCATTTCAACTCTTCGACTCTGTCTCCCCCTCTCCGTTTCTCCCCCTCATTCCTCCTATATTTCTTCATAAAAGTATGCCATTTTCTGATCAGCATCATCCCATGTATATATCTTTTTTTTCTTGTTGAGCCAGTAAAAATTAAGTAATGCAAAATCGCCGGCACACATGGTAACATGAACAAAAAGGAACAGGGACAGGCTCCATTTCCATAATCCCGGGAGAATAAAAATCAAGAAAAGGAGTGCCAGGCTTGTGGTAATAAACGGAGTTAAAGCAACCAGCCAGAATTGTCCTTTAGTTGTGACAAACCTGTGTGCGGTGACATAGAACATGTATTGCTTAAGATCCATTCCGATCCTGATTTTCCTGGCACCTGAAAAAAAATATGGAATAATATGTAAAGATTCGTGAACCGGGATGCATAGAACCGGAAAAATTACAAGTCCGAGCATTGAATGAAAAAGGATATTTTTAAACGGAAAATAACCGGCAATATTTATCCTGACATTAAGCGCAATACCTATAAAAATTATGCAAACAGACCAGAAAAATACCATCAGTCCGGATTTTCTTCTGATGTAATCAAGGACAAATGTTATAAGTTCATCATACGGGATTTTAAGCAATTCCCTGTATTTTGACTGGTCTTCAAGGTCTTGAACCTGTAATGCCATAAAAGAAGCTTTTCTCAAATTTAGCTTTTTGATAAGGCATTACAAAGGAAATAAACGATAATTAGTTCAGTGTAAATATTTAATTATTCAGGAAGACTCAGCCGGTTAACAATATCCTTAAACCGGGGATCATCGTAGAGTATTTTAAGATTATAATCGTAACGTATCCATGGTATAAAATCCTGCCGCAATTTGTAAGCTTCCTCGAGGTAATAGATAGCTTTATCTTTATCGCCCAGAGCAGCATAAATCTCTGCAAGTCCCCAGGCATACCATTTATTAAAGTTCTTCTCCATCCCGGCAGCAACTTCCAGCGCATTCTCTTTCTGTCCGGCTCTGGCGTATGCTATGCCAAGGCCTACTTCAAATCCCGGACTGATTGCCAAACCTTTTTTCTGAGCTTCAATAGCCTCAAAATGCATACCCATTTCCGTATATGCCGATCCTATTACATAATATGCCATAGTGTAATTGGGATCAATCTGAAGTGTCTTTTGTGCCTCGGTAAGTGCTTCCTCATTATAGCCGGTCCACAAATATAACCAACCAAGGTAACCCTGCATTAACGGATCGGTTGGATCTATTTCAATAGCAGTTTTCATTGCTTTTACTGCTTCTTCAACTTTAAGGCTCAGACAAAGAAACCACCCATAGTGAGTATAGGCTACCGAACTGCTTGGATTCAGCTCCATCGCACGCTTTAAATGATACTCCGCTTTAGGAAAATCCCAGTCAGTGTAAAGGTACCTTGTAGCAAGGACGACATGCGCATCTGCCAGAGTTGAGTCGAGTTCCAGTGCCTTCAGGGCATATGATTTTGCCCTGTTAGCGGCTTCATCACCGATCCCGGCCGCATGTCCGGCATTGCTGTAACCAAGTGCCAGTTTAAGATAAGGTTGCGGATCTGCCGGATCCATTGCCATAGCTTCATTAAGATACTTTAATCCTGTCTGAAATCCTTCAGGGGTTAATTGACTCATGTAAAACTCTCCACGGGCACAGGCTTTAACAAGTTCGGGATTGACGGGCTGTTTTCCTGAAATATTTTTCTCTTCCTGGGGAGAACGATTAACCTTAATACCGTCGAGGATACGATTGATTATCTCGGGATACTTGCCAGCCAGCTCCTTCCATGGCAGGTTAAATGTAGAGCTCCAGATGTATCTCTCCTCTGGAAATGCTTCAAGAAGCCGTACCTCAACTCGAAGGTTTTCTTCAGTGCCTTTTACTGATGTTTCAACAATATTATTGACATTGAGTTTTTTAGCTATTTGTTGTACAGATTCCTCACTGTCCCTGAACTGTAAGGTTGATTGTTTGGGCCTGACAATCAAGTCAGTAATCCCGTTTAGAGGTGTAATAATGTCATCCTGAATTGATTGGGGTATCCAGCCAAGGTCCGGATTACCGGTGAGGTTGGCAACAGGCATAACAGCAATTGCTTTTCTGATTAACTCACCCGATGATAATTCTGCCTTCGTCTTCTGAAGTAACTTTGGAATTAAGATCGCCGCCAGGATAATTGCCAGAAATATTACCACCGATGCTGATATGAAAACAGTCCTGAAGTCTTTCTTGCCTGATGCGGGGCTTCCGGGAACCGATTTGAATTGATCCGGAGTGTAATCCCTGGCCTTTGTCTGGTATGTTTTAGTGGTCCGTTTTTTCTCATCCGGATGAAGGCTATAAATTATTTCCTTAATTGCATTGGCCACTTTATTGATTTGATCGCGATAATAAGTCTTATTCAGGTTTTTATCCGGATTATCAGTAGGTTTAAGTGGCCTGTTGACCCCGGCACTCGAGTATATGAAATCGATTGACCGCAGTCTGCAGCCCATCTCAATTTCAAGGAGCTCAGTGTCAGTGGCATCCAGGTCATGGATCTTAACCGGGATAATCCTGCTGCAGGTATTGCCGCTGGGAAGCTTTATATCCCTGCCTAGCTGGTCAGCACCGGCCATTTTATTGAACGCAACGAATTCATTCTGCCAGGCAAAGCTTTTCGGATCGCAATAGGTTTGTGAGATTATTGGCATGAAGATCAGCGATTTAAGCTTGGTCTCCAGGCTTTTATTAACGTTATGGATCTCCAGCAATCCGTCATGCGGATTTTCGTCGAAATAGATAGAGACATCCTCTTTAAAAGTTGCCTCAATTTCTCTTTTCAGGTGGTCAATGAATTCTGTCACCCAGCCATCGTACTTGTTGTCTTTCTGACGGTAGCTGATGAAGATATCGTACTCGTAACCAGGGATAATGCTTGCCATTGATTAAAGATTAATTGTTATGCCTTTTGAATTGTTAAATAATTCATTATCAAAGTTAAATCATAGTATAATGAAAAGCAAAAAATAAATTTTTCACAGTTTCCTCATACTTTCAAAACAGTTCATAAGATGGGACTGCGGTTATGGGGATTCAACCACTCAGTGGGTTGAATAACAATTAATTAATGCGTTTTAATACTGATTAATTAACAGAAGAGGTTATCTCAAAAGTCCCAGGACTTTTGAGATAACCTCAATTAAGACTTTCAGTATGTATTCAAATTACCTGTTAATTACCAGTTTCTGCATAAAGGATTTATCCCCGGCTTTGACTGTCAGCATATAAATCCCTGTTGATAAATCAACCGATAATGGAATGATTTCGCCTTCCAGTTCATTTGAGTAAACTGGTCGCCCGCTCAGATCATTAATTGTAATTTTTATAGTCTGGGTCTGCAGATCAGTAAAATCTAAGATGAAGCTGCCTTCATTCGGGTTGGGATACATCCTGAACCAGGGCATTACTTCCTCTTTGCCAAGACCTGTTATAAGAACTGAAAAGCCTTGTGCCAGGGTATTGCCCCACCTGTTAAGCGCATTTTTGGCCCTGAAATATAAAATATGGTTGCCACTGGTTAAACTAGTCAGGTTCACAATAAAGTCAGCAGTTACCTTGCTGCCTGGTACTGCAACAGCTACAGGCGTCCCTTTGCCAAATCCCGGATCAGTGTCAATAAAATATTCAATACCGGTTACATTTGAAGCTGCTGTCGTAATCGCCTTATAAACATAGAAAACCTGCTGACGTGTATTGCTCCAGCGGCCAAGCTCGTCGTGTGCCCGTAGCACTATCATATGAAAGCCCTGCGGAAGTGTGCTGATATTCACATTGAAGCTTAACGACAGAAGTTTTCCCGGTACAGTTACCGGTACAGGGACTGCCTTTCCGAAACCCGGATCGCTGTCGATAAAGTATTCCGCTTTATTTATCTTCGCGGCAGTCGCACTCTGGACCTTATAAACATAAAATGCCTGCTGACGGGTAGTACTCCATCGACCCAGTTCATCACGGGCTCTCAGGACAATCATATGGAAACCCTGTGAAAGGCTGGTTGTATTCACATTAAAGCTTAATGCTACTTTTTTTGCCGGCGCTGTAACAGGGATTGCTGTAGCCAGGCCAAAACCAGGATCAGTGTCTATAAAGTATTCTGCCTTCTTTATATTCGACTCTGTTACATTCTCGGTCTCATAAACATAGAAAACCTGCTGACGGGTCGTGCTCCAGTGACCCTGGTCGTCGTGTGCCCTCAGGACCATCATATGGAAACCCTGGGAGAGCCCGCTTGTATTCACCTGGAAACTTAATGACACCTTATTCCCCGGTACTGTTATTGGTATCTGGATTGCCAGTCCAAAACCCGGATCGGTGTCGATAAAGTATTCCGCTTTATTTATGTTCTGCCCTGTGCATAACAGGACAGAAAAAATAAATGCAATTATTAACGGTAGTTTTCTCATTGTTCACCGTATTGAATAGGCTATTTACCTGCTTTGACTTTTATAGTACACGACAGGCCTGTACCGGAATATGCTACACCCGGGATGGCAGCTTCATAAATATGCGGTAAAGCCGGTATGCCCGACAGAACGTAAGGAGTAGTCCCCCCAAAGACACCACAATCAACACCGCTGACACCTGCTCCGATAGCAGGTGAACCGGCTTTTAACTTCCACTTGGCATCGTCACTGTAGTTCAGAGAGCCACTGTAATCGACAAAAACAGTGGTCATGACTACGTTGTACTTATTGCCATTGGCGTTGGTACCGGCACCTGCTGAAATGTTGTTGATGATGGTGTTTCCAGTATTTACAGCTATGTTATTGGTTGAAGTAGTTATATTATTGGCGATAGTTGAATAGTAAACATTAATTGGAATATAACCTGGCCCTTGTACTACATTATTAGTAATTTGCAAGGGGTAACTGGTACTTCCGGTAGTTATCGTGGTATAGACTATATTGTTCGAGATAATCGAATTAGTGAGATTTCCAGAATAAGTTCTAATACCAGTTGCATAGTTCTGTGTGATCAGGGAATTTGCACTGTTATCATAAAAACCGATATCACCAACATTACATCTGGTAATAACAATTTCATTCACACGGATATAAATAGCATTAACTTTCATACCAGTAATTAAACTACCCTCAGATCCGGTTATAAAGTCTACAGTTCCATATATGTTAGCATCAAGGCTATTTGCCTGAGTACTGTCGTTATCGCTAAGAAAGTATCCCGGGCCGATTATACAAAGTTTTCTGCTGATTTCAGCACCTGCATAGGTAGCCGGTGAACCTTCAACATAAATTGTATCCCCGGTGGTGGCATTATCATTAGCTTCCTGCAGTGTCAGATAATCTGCATCAGCAGCCGCACTGTTGTTCACCCTGATAAGGTGTTGACCAAAGATGATTCCACAAAAGAGTGAGAAAATCAAACTGAGTAAAAGTTGTTTTTTCATAATTAATTGATTTTGGTGGTGATTTATTTATCCGTTTATAGCAAAAATTGCTTTAAAAAGTCTGTGTATTCCTGTTTGCTATACAAGTTACACCAAAAACAGGACACCGAATATCAATTTTTTTGAAAAAATTTTAAATTTTTGTGGAATTCTTTAAAAGCATGTTGTAAAAGCTTGAAAAAAGCTTAACCGGACTGAAATATTGGGGTTAAAAGTCTGCCTCTGGTAGCTGATGATGACAGGCTTTTCCCTTCATCGACCTCACCCAATCCCCTCTCCTGATTTATTTTACCTCACCCCAGCCCCTCTCCTGAAGGAGAGGGGCTATTAAGTATTTATTGACTACTGGTTAGCCCTTTCAGAGGGATCTTTTTATTTATGATATCAACGTATTAAAAGCCGGCTTTTAATACGTTGATATTACACAAAAGGTAATTTTTTTTAACTTTTTTTGCTCACCACGAAGTTCCATGGAAAGGTACTAACATTTGAATCAAGTCAAAACATATTCAGAACTATTAGAAAATGCTAAAGAAATGTCACCTTATGGCACACTTTCGGAACTGAAATGCTGTTATATTAATTGGCCTGTAATTTGATACCTTTGTAAAAAATCTTTTTATTGGTGAGATTTGGTCTTTCAATATTACTATCACTGATTCTGATAAGTGTCGCATCCGGTCAGACCGATACAACAAAACAGAAAAATGATACTCTGCCGGGTCGTTTCTACCTCCTGCAGAAGGTGAAAAGAGATGGAGAAACCCTTCCTGAAATTGAGATAAAAGAGGTTAGGGTTTTGGGACGCCAGAAAGGCGTTGAAGGCAGGAGGACATTATCACATTACAGAAAATACGAAAGGCTGGTTTATAACCTTAAGAGAGCATATCCATACGCAATGATAGTCAGGATACGTCTGGATCAGGTGAACCAGGATCTCTCGGAAATCACAGATGAAAAGGAAAGAAGGAAATATATAAGAGATTTTGAAAAAGATGTGTTTGGCGAGTATGAAGACGATATGAGGGATATGACCATCACCCAGGGAAGACTGCTTATTAAGCTGATAGACAGGGAGACGCAGAATACATCGTATGAACTGATAAAACAATACCGCGGCGGTCTCACAGCAGCCTTCTGGCAAGGCATAGCGCGTATCTTCGGCTCAAACCTTAAAGACGAATATGATCCTTACGGTGAGGATCTCCTGATAGAGCTGATAGTTCAGGAGATTGAAACCGGCCGGTTATAATTTCTGAACATGACCAGATAGGAAATATGAAAAGAATATTTATAGCCATGGAAGTGGAGCCTGGTGATGCCCTTTTACGGATGCTCTCTTCTCTGAAATCGTTACTTGGCAATGAGAAGATAAAGTGGGTTGATCCGGGAAATATCCATCTGACACTTGCTTTTCTGGGTGACACCGAAGATGACAGGATAAAAGTTGCCGGAATAATGCTGAAAAACACATGTTCAGGTTTTGGAGAGTTCGATTTTACTCTGACAGGGGCAGGTGTTTTCAAAAATTACAACGATCCAAAGGTAATCTGGACCGGAATTGAAGAATCTGAAAAGCTTATAAAGCTAAATGATATTATAAATACCGGATTAAAAGATACCGGCTTTAAGGTTGAGGATCGTCAGTTCCGGCCTCATTTAACACTGGGACGTATCAGGTTTATAAAAGATATCGAGGGACTTAAATCAGTGATTGAAAGATATCAGAATAATTCCATTCAGAAAGTTCATGTAAAAGAGGTTATACTTTATGAGAGTATACTTAAGCCGACAGGACCGGTATACAGACCTTTAGGTAAGTTTCGTCTGATTTAGAATTTTTTTAAGGGTGTTAAGAAGCTCACCACCTCCCCCCTGACTGTAAACGTCAGGGGTGGTTAAAAACACTTCTGAGACTGCCTCAAATGGATTTCAAATTCTATTCTTTCTATAATATCCTATAATCCCTTTCCTTTCAGGATAGTACCTAAGGTGTGTAGAATGATTTTTACATCAAACCATAAGGATCTGTTTTTAATGTAGTACAGATCGTATTCAAGCCTTTGCAGCATTTCGTCCACATCAGAGGCATATCCGTATTTTACCTGTCCCCACGAAGTGATACCTGGTTTGACCCTGAGGAGTTCGTTAAAATCAGGATTTCTTATAACAATCTGATCAATAAAAAACTGACGTTCAGGTCGCGGCCCCACAACCGACATATCGCCCTTGATCACATTGATAAAATTGGGAATCTCATCAATCCTGTATTTTCTCAGAAACCGTCCGATGCGGGTGATTCTCTCTTCATTGATACCTGATAACAACGGTTTTACGCTCTCGGCATCAAATTTCATCGATCTGAATTTATAAATGACAAAAGGTTTACCGTTTTTCCCTATCCTGTCCTGTGAATATATTACAGGCCCTCTTCCTGATATCCATATCAGGGCAGCCAGGAGCAGGAGTAAAGGACTGAGAAGAATAAGAACTAAAACCGAAAAAGAAATTTCAGTAACATATTTGACTAACTCAAAAAGATGATGCCTGTTTCCTTGATTAGTTGTATCCATGCATGGACATACATTTAAATGCATTTCGGAAATAAAACCTATACTTTTAAAGTCTGAAAGATATAAAAAATCAGTTAATCCTGCCCCCTGCTCCATGCCCCCTGCTCCATGCCCGGAGTCAAATTTAACCCACCCCTGACCCCTCCAGGGAAGGGAACTAGTGTATGTCCTGACCTCCCGTCCTGTCGGTCGGGACAGGCTTCCGCTTTGCGGAACAAGTCCTCCAGGAAGGGGAACTAGTGTGTGTCCTCTTACTTAGTGCCGATTTCTCAACAATTTATTAACCTTTGATATCCTTCCTGAATCCTGTATAACAATTTTTTTACTTTTGTTACATAGAAACTGACGCCCCTGATATTAAATGATTGATGATTTTGAAGCTAAAGGGAAAAGGAAAAAGCTGGTAGAAGAACTCCGGAAAAAAGGGATTACCGATGAGAAGGTATTACTGGCAATCAATACTGTTCCCAGGCATATCTTTATGGATCCGGCCTTCCTGGTTCATGCATATGTAGATAAAGCCTTTCCTATCTCATCGGGTCAGACAATATCACAACCATATACAGTTGCCATCCAGACCTCGCTTCTGCAGGTAAAAAAGAGAGATAAGATCCTTGAGATAGGGACCGGTTCGGGTTACCAGGCAGCTATTCTTGCTGAAATGGGGGCAAAGATTTATACCATAGAACGATACAGGGAATTATACCTTAAAGCCCAGGTAACACTTACTTCGCTTGGTTATTCAGCTGATTTCTTTTATGGCGACGGAAACGATGGGAAACCTCTGTACGGACCTTATGATGGTATAATCATAACTGCAGCAGCAGAAGAAATACCGGATGCTCTTCTTAAACAACTGAAAGTCGGAGGAAGGCTGGTGGTCCCTCTGGGCGACAGCGGAACGCAGGTAATGACACTTGTCATACGGACCGGAGAAGATACTTATGATTATTCCTCTCACGGTTATTTTGTTTTTGTCCCTTTGCTGAGAGGAACAGTTAACGGAAAATGAAATATAATGGAAATATTTAAACTTGTTTTTTCTCCTATTGAAGTAAATACATACATTCTTGCTGATAAATCGGGCTGCTGCGCTATTATCGATTGCGGTTGCTTTAGCAAGGCTGAATTTGAACGGTTTACCGGCTTCATAAATCAAAAAAACCTGACTCCTGTATTGCTTTTGAATACTCATTGTCATATTGATCATATTTTTGGTAATAAATGGATCCTTGAGAAATATAAACTCCGTACTTTTTGCCATAAAAAGGAGGAGAAGAACAGGAAGAATTCAGTTGAGTACGCATTGTTCTTTGGACTGACAATGGATCAGCCTCCGGAACCGGAAGGAGCAATAACTGACGGACAGGTAATATCATTTGGAACGTCACACTTGCTGGCACTGCATGTTCCCGGCCATTCACCAGGGAGTCTTTCCTTCTACAGCAAGCCTGATGAAGTTGTTTTTACAGGTGATGCTCTTTTCGCAGGAAGCATAGGCAGAACTGATTTGCCCGGTGGCGATTTTGAAACACTTATTGAAAGCATTAAAAGCAAATTGTTTGTTCTTCCTCCGGCGACAAAGGTTTATCCAGGTCACGGTGAGGCAACAACAATTGAAAATGAGATGAATTATAATCCTTTTTTAAAGTAATTCAAATACAATTATAAAACTTAATGTTAATCAGTAAAATCCAAATATATGTCATCAGATAAATTTGTTAACCGCCACAATGGTCCGCGCGAACACGAATTACCCAAAATGCTGAAAGTAATTGGCGTTGATTCACTCGATCAGTTGATTGATAAGACAGTTCCACAGAGTATCAGGCTTGTTAAGCCTCTGAAAATTCCTGAAGCGATGAGTGAATTTGAATATTTGAACCATCTGAAACACCTGGGATCAAAAAATATATTGTTCCGTTCATTTATCGGGCAGGGTTATTATGGCGTTGCGCCTCTTTCGGTGATTACACGTAATGTTCTGGAGAATCCCTCATGGTACACTTCATACACTCCTTACCAGGCTGAAATTTCACAGGGCAGGCTTGAAGCCCTTCTGAACTATCAGACTATGATAATTGAGATGACCGGTATGGAGATAGCAAATGCATCTCTTCTCGACGAAGCGACTGCTGCTGCAGAAGCAATGATCATGATGTTCAACGCAAGATCACGTGAGGCTGTAAAAGCAGGCGTAAACAGATTTTTTGTTGATGAAGATATTTTTATTCAGACTCTTGATGTTATAAAAACACGTTCGAAACCACTTGGGATTGAACTGATTACAGGAAAATATAATGAGGCAGTCTTTGATAAATCAGTGTTTGGATGCTTTGTTCAGTATCCATCAGCATCAGGAGAGATAAGGGATTATAAGGACTTCACTGACAAGGCTCATGCGGCGGGAGCTCTGGCAGGAGTTGCTGCAGACCTGATGAGCCTCGCACTTCTTAAACCTCCGGGAGAATGGGGGGCTGACATAGTTGTCGGTTCAAGCCAGAGAATGGGATTACCGATGAGTTTCGGAGGACCACATGCCGGGTATTTCGCAACAAGGGATGAGCTCAAGAGAAGCATGCCGGGAAGAATTATCGGGATTTCAGTAGATGCCCAGGGCAATCCTGCCCTGAGGATGGCCCTGCAGACACGTGAGCAACATATTAAACGCGAAAGGGCAACATCCAATATTTGTACAGCTCAGGCGCTGCTGGCAACGATGTCGGGCATGTATGCTCAATACCATGGTTATGAAGGGCTTAAGGATATTGCATCTCATATTCACAGGTCAGCGTGTACACTGAATGATACCATTAATAAATTAGGATATAAACAGTTGAATGCTATTTTCTTTGATACCCTGAAAATTGAATTACCTGGAAAAATAACTCAGAACGATATCAGAAAACTCTCACAGGAAGCAGGAATTAACTTCTTTTATCCGGATGATGGTTCAGTAATGATCAGCACGGATGAGATTACATCATTCAAAGAGCTGAATGCGATCACTCAAATTTTTGCTAAAGACGCAGGTAAAAAATCACAGGCTATTGGTACATTCTGTGAGTGCAGCTGTTTAGGAGAAAAGTTTTTGAGAAAATCACAATTCCTTAAGTCAGCGACTTTCAACCGGTATCACAGTGAAACGGAAATGATGCGGTACATTAAAATGCTCGAGAGAAAGGATTTCTCACTTACCCACTGTATGATATCGCTGGGCTCCTGTACAATGAAGCTGAATCCGGCAACTTCCATGTTTGCTATGAGCTGGCCGGAATTTGCAAATGTGCATCCTTTTGTACCTAAAGATCAGGCCCAGGGGTATTATCAGCTTATGGATGAGCTGGGGGAGGCATTAAAGGAGATAACGGGTTTTTCAGCTATCTCGTTTCAGCCAAACTCCGGAGCGGCAGGTGAGTATGCCGGTCTGATGGTTATCCGGGAATATCACATAAGCAGGGGAGAAGGCCACAGAAAAGTTGTTCTGATACCTTCGTCAGCTCATGGGACAAATCCTGCCAGTGCGGTTATGGCCGGCATGCAGGTGATTGTTGTTGAATGTGATGAAAAAGGAAATATTAATGTAGAGGACCTGAAGAAAAAAGCAGAAGAAAATAAGAACAATCTTGCAGGTTTCATGATCACATATCCTTCAACACATGGTGTATTTGAGGCTGCGGTAACTGAAATGTCAGATATTATACATGCCAACGGGGGACTGGTCTATATGGATGGAGCAAATATGAATGCCCAGGTCGGACTTACAAGTCCCGGGTATTTAGGAGCGGATGTATGTCATCTCAACCTTCACAAAACATTTGCCATACCTCATGGAGGCGGTGGTCCCGGAATGGGCCCGATACTTGTGACTGACAGGCTTGCCGAGTTTCTGCCTTCTCATCCCATAGTTAAGACCGGCGGCAGTCATGGCACTACTGCCGTTGCAGGAGCTCCCTTTGGCAGCGGACATATACTTACAATTTCTCATGCCTATATAATGATGATGGGACCTGACGGATTGACCCTTGCAACAAAATATGCCATACTCAATGCTAACTATATTTCAGCATCGCTTAAAGGTGTATTAAATACACTTTATACTGGTACAACCGGATTTGTTGCCCATGAGATGATACTTGACTGTCGTAGTTTTAAAGTAGAAGCCGGTATAACAGAATCAGATATAGCAAAGAGACTGATGGATTACGGATTCCATGCACCGACACTTTCATTTCCGGTTCACGGGACACTTATGGTGGAACCAACTGAATCGGAACCACTAAGTGAACTTGATAAGTTTATTGAGGCTTTGAAATTGATCCGGGATGAGATTGAGGATATAAAAACAGGCAAGGCAGACAAAGAGGATAATGTATTGCGTAATGCTCCGCATACAGTCAGGGTGATAACTGCCAATGAATGGAATCATAAGTATGATCGTCAGAAAGCAGCATTTCCGGCTAAGTGGATTGTTGAAAACAAATTCTGGCCGACGGTTGGTCGTATTGACGATGGATATGGTGATCGCAACCTCGTTTGTACCTGTGATCAGATAGATTCGTACAGGTTTGAGAAAAATGATTCACCCCACAACCCCCCTGAAGGGGGGCTAAAAACCACAACTTAATTACCTCCCTCAGGAAATCAGGGGGGTATAAATAAATTTTTTTCTAACAAAATAAATTATCAATTTTATTCCCATAATTATTTTCTGACTTAACCTGATTTCTCTATGCGTAATTCCTCATGGGATGATCTGATTAAAATGATCGATGGTGAAAAGCTGAATTATCAGCCGGCAGGATTCATTATTGACAGCCCATGGATACCGGGCTGGTACGGGATTTCAACGGTAGACTTCTATTCTTCCGATGAATACTGGTTAAAATCAAACCTGAAAGCAGTCAATACTTTCCCTGACCTCTGGTTTATGCCGGGATTCTGGTCGGAGTATGGGATGTGTACAGAACCATCTGCATTCGGATCAAGGATGATATTCCTGGAGAAGGGTTTGCCCCATGCCGAAAGAGTGCTTTCCGGTATCGGAGGCACTGATTCACTTCCCCAGCCGAATGTAAAAACAGACGGCTTGCTTCCTTTCATGATCAGCAGGTTGAAGAACAATGAAAAAGCTATCAGGGAAGCTGATCATCAGATCCGATTTGCCGTCGCAAGAGGACCTCTGAATATTGCCAGTTTCCTGATGGGCACAACGGAATTCATGATGGCTCTGGCACTTGATCCGGATGGCTCACACAGGTTGCTGAAGAAAATCACCGGATTTATCTGCGACTGGCTAAACTGGCAGAAAGAATGCTTCCCGTCAATTGATGGCATCCTTTTGCTCGATGACATAATTGGCTTTGTAGGCGAAACTGAATTCCGGGAATTTGTAATACCCTATTTCAAAAAAATATTCGGCAGCGCAGGCGTAAAGGCCAGGTTTCTTCATAACGATGCTGATGGTCTGATCACAGCAAAGAATCTGAAAGAGATGGGTGTAAATATGTTCAACTTCTCGTTTAACCATTCCATGGGCGAGATACGCGATCTTGCGGGACCTGAAATTATACTGGTCGGTAATGTACCCCCCAGGGATGTTTTAGCAGCCGGCACTCCTCAGCAGGTGGATGAAGCTGTAAAAAAAGCCTTTGGAGAAATCAGCAACCATAACCGTATTATCTGGTCGGCCGGAGGTGGTATGTCACCTGACGTCAGTGATGTTAACATAAATACATTTATTAATGCTGTTAAAAACAATTCAAAGTAATTAAGTCATGAAAAGATTATTTTTCCTCTTTTCAATTATTGTAGCTGTCATCTCATCAGCGAAATCCCAAAAGAATGCAATTTTGCATTTCGTAGTGGAATCGGGAATTTACCAGAGAATAAACACTCCTGTCAGCGTCAGCCTGAAAGGGATTACCAAGAGCGATACTCTTTCTTTCCGCCTTTATGAAAAGGTTAAGGGACAGCTTGTTGAAAAGTCTTTTCAGATTGAAGCCGGGTACATTCCGACACTCTGGATGATACTGGATGGAACAACCGGAGCAGGAAAGAAAAGAGAGTATTTCCTTTATAAAGATAAATATCAGCCTGTTCAGAATAGTATAACTACAGAAGTGACTTCAAAGACCATTCTCCTGAAAAAAGGCAGTTCTGAAATACTCCATTACCAGAAAGCGGTCATGTACCCGCCTGCAGGCGTCGATACTGCCTATAAAAGAAGCGGATTCATCCATCCGATGATGACACCTTCAGGTAATGTGCTTACCAGGATCAATGCACCCGATCATTATCATCATGTCGGAATCTGGAATCCCTGGACAAGGGTTAAGATCAGAGATCATGTGACAGACTTCTGGAATCTTTATGAAAAGCAGGGTACCGTAAGATTTGCAGGTATCAATTCAATAGTCAACGGCAATGTTTATGGTGGTTTTTCTGTAAAACAGGATCATATCGATTTTCAGGGAGCCAAACCTGAAGAGCTGGCGATCAATGAAGTATGGGATGTACGGGCATGGAATATCGAACCGGTTGCCGGAATCAAAGCCTACCTTGTCGATCTTACAACCTTCCTTTCAGTAGCCGGTAATGATCCCCTGATTTTTGAAGCCTACCGTTACGGTGGTGGAATCGGGATCAGGACAAACCAGGAGTGGAATAAGGATAACAGCACTGTTCTGACCTCTGAAGGGAAGACACGTAAAGAGGCTGACGGGACAAGAGCAAGATGGACCGACCTGAACGGTGCATTTAAAGATAAAGGGAATTCTGGTATAACCTTCTTTTCACATCCGGCTAACAGGGAGCATCCTGAGCCGATGCGCGTATGGCCTGAAAATCAAAACGGCAGAGGAGATCTCTATTTTGAGTTCTGCCCCATCCGTCATAAAGCGTGGACTCTCGACCCCGGCAATGTATACAGGTTGAAATACAGGATGCTTGTTTATGATGGGAAGATCGATCAGGCTACAGCCGACAGGCTCTGGAATGATTTTGCCTTTCCGCCGGTTGTTCGAATTTTAACAAAATAAAGAAAAACAATGAAAAGATTATTATTATTTGTAATACCTGCTTTGATCCTTGCATCATGCGGATCAGGAGGTTCAAAAAAGCAATCAGGAAAATCTGAAACAACAATGGACAACAAATATCAGGTACAGCTCATGACAGTTGATCCGGGCCATTTCCATGCTGCCCTGGTCCAGAAAATAATGTATGACCAGGTTTCTCCTGAGGTGCATGTCTATGCTCCTGAAGGACCTGACTATCTGCAGCATCTTGACAGGATTAAATCATACAACAGCCGCGCTGTTGATCCTACTTCATGGAATGAGATAGTATATACGGGTGCTGATTTCTTCGAAAAGATGCTGGAGGACAGGCCTGGTAATGTTGTCGTATTATCAGGGAACAATAAGAAGAAAGCTGAATATATAACTAAATCGATTAATGCAGGTCTAAATGTTCTGGCCGATAAGCCAATGATCATTTCCCCTGAAGATTTTCCAAAGCTTGAAGAGGCTTTCAGCATTGCAAATGAAAAGGGAATTCTTCTTTACGATATAATGACAGAACGGCATGAGGTAACTACCATTCTTCAGAAGCTTCTGTCGCTGAAAGAAGAAATTTTTGGCAGTATGACGACCGGGACAAAAGAGGAACCGGCTGTAACGAAAGAAAGTGTTCACCATTTTTCAAAAATCGTCTCTGGTGCACAATTACAGCGCCCTGCATGGTTTTTTGATGTTGAGCAGCAGGGCGAAGGCATTGTAGATGTAACAACTCATCTTGTTGACCTTGTTCAATGGGAATGTTTCCCGGAGCAGATCCTGAATCCTTCGGATGTAAATATTGCTGCTGCTAAGAGATGGCCGACGCTGATATCCAAGGAAGAGTTTAAAGGTGCGACTGGTTTAGATGATTTTCCCGATTTCCTGCAAAAAGATGTTAAGGATGGCAAGCTGAATGTATTCTCAAATGGGGAAATGATCTATCAGCTAAAGGGTACCTGGGCAAAAGTCTCCGTTATTTGGAATTACATGGCACCTCCGGGAGGCGGAGATACACATTATTCGGTAATGCACGGAACAAAATGTGATCTTGTGATCAGGCAGGGTGCCGAAGAAAAATTCCTTCCGACACTCTATATCGAGAATGTGAAAGGTTTGAAGATGAATGATTTCACGGCCAAACTGAAGGAGACACTTGGCTCGCTGCCGTATGATAGCCTTCTTATTGAACCAGTGGGCAAAAGTGCGTTGAAAATAAATATTCCTAAAAAATACAGGGTAACGCATGAGGAGCATTTCAGTCAGGTAATGGCTAAATTCCTCGAATATCTGAAAGATGGCAAGCTTCCGGAGTGGGAAGTGCCGGGGATGATCACGAAGTATTATACTACAACGAGTGCCCTGAAGAAGGCCAAGGGAGAATAAAGAAAAAGTCTTGCGGTCATGAATTATATTCTGCACGTACTCATCCCCCCAACCCCCTTCTCTGCTTTAGCAAAGAAGGGGTAGTAAACTTCTGTATTTATATACATTCCCCCTTTTTGCGAAACAGAGAGGGGGAAAGGAAAGGGGTGAGTACATTTTAATATCAGCCTTTGTGCCTTTATTCAAAAAGATCCTCGATAACCATCGAATATAATTCATCCAGCGGGATACCTGCAGCTTTTGCCTGTTTAGGGATCAGGCTTTCGTCTGTCATTCCCGGAACGGTATTGATCTCGAGAAAATATGGCTGTTCTTTTATCACAATAAAATCAACTCTAACTATTCCTTTGCAACCAAGCAGATCATAAATTCTGAAACTGAGTCTCTGGATCTCATCTGTGACTGTCACCGGTAGGTTTGCAGGTGTTACCTCATCTGATTTACCGGATGTATATTTTGCTTCATAATCAAAGAATTCATTTTTACTGATTATCTCAGTGACGGGTAGCACGTATGTTCTGGATTTTGTTTTTACAATCCCGCATGCCACCTCCCTGCCATTCATGCATGCCTCGATCATAACTTCATCACTCTCCCTGAATGCTGTAGCAATAGCCGGCAGCAGCTCTTCCTTCTTCTTTACTTTTGTAACCCCAAAACTCGAACCGCTGTCATTAGGTTTTACAAAACATGGAATCCCTGTTCGCTTTGTTATCGCCACCGGATCCAGTTTTTCTTCTTTTCTGATAAGTACGGAATCAGCCATTGGTATTCCATACTCCCTGAGAAACCACTTACAGGCTTGCTTGTTAAAAGTAAGAGCAGAACAAAAAGCTCTGCAACTGGTATATGGTATCTGCATCATATCAAAATAACCCTGAAGCAGACCATTCTCTCCGGGAGTCCCGTGAATTGCAATAAATACTGCATCAAACCTTATATGAAAATCATCGACAACAAGTGTGAAGTCGTTTTTGTCTATTTTGTGATAGCGGCCTTTCTGATCTTCCCAGTACCATTCAGTACCTCTGATCATTATAATATATACTTTATACCTGTTGGATAGCGCTTTACCAACTTCAGAGGCGCTCTTTACTGATATTTTAAATTCAGGAGAATCACCTCCTGCAACTATTGCAATTGTTCTCACCGTATTTCAATTAAATATATTTCCAAATTTAATACCTTTGAGGAAATATTAAAAAAAATAAAAATGAAAAGAGGTTGTTTAATCTGGATTATTATAGGTGTAATTGTTGTCCTGGTTATTCTTGGCATTGTATCCTGGGGCAGTAAGGTATACAATAATATGGTCACTAACCAGGAAGCTGTTACAAGCCAGTGGGGTAATGTTGAAACCCAGTACCAGCGCAGAGCTGACCTTATCCCGAACTTCGTAAACACAGTCAAGGGTGCTGCTGCTTTTGAGCAGGAAACCCTTACAAAGGTAATTGAAGCAAGGGCAAAAGCCACCCAGGTCACAATTGATCCGACAAAGATGACTGCAGAAAACATGCAGCAATTCCAGCAGGCTCAGGGTGAGTTAAGCTCAGCTCTTTCACGTCTTATGGTCGTTGTCGAGAAGTATCCTGAACTCAGAGCGACACAAAACTTCAGAGACCTACAGGTTGAACTGGAAGGAACTGAAAACAGAATATCGGTTGAAAGAAGGAAATTCAATGAAGTGGCTCAGACATTTAATACATATATTAAAAGATTTCCACAGAATATTATTGCAGGGATATTCGGGTTTACCGCCAAACCTTATTTTGAAGCAATGGAGGGAGCTGAAAAAGCTCCGGAAGTTAAATTCTGATTCTTCAGTAAGTAAATATGATAATAGCTTCATCGTTTTTTACGAAAGAGCAGCAGGCTCATATCCTTGCTGCAATAAAAGAAGCTGAGGAAGAGACTTCGGGAGAGATCAGGGTTCACATAGAAACCAATCTGTCCGGTAGTGTCCTTGACAGGGCTGCATGGATCTTTAAAAGGATCGGGATGCACAAAACATCAGTCAGAAATGGTGTGTTGTTCTATCTCGCAGTAAATAACAGGCAATTTGCCATTATAGGAGATAAAGGGATAAATTCCAAAGTATCGGAAGATTTCTGGGAAAAGGCAAAAGAGCTTCTCCGGAAAAATTTCACTGAAGGAAAATTTACAGAAGGACTTGTTGAAGGAATCCACCTTGCAGGATTACAGCTAAAGGGGAATTTCCCGCATAAAAAAGACGATGTTAATGAGCTTCCTGATGAGATATCGTTTGACGACCCCGATTACGTTGCGTTGAGATGATTAAAAGATTTATTCCAAAAATTTACCTGGTTCTTTTCCTGGTTATCCTGAGTTCATGGAACCTTGCCTCTCAGGATTTTCCTGAAAAGCCTGTTCCTCCGAGGCTTGTAAACGATTTTGCCGGGATGCTCAACAACTCGCAGGTCATGTCCCTTGAGAATAAACTTGTTGCCTTTGACGATTCAACTTCAACCCAGATCGCTATAGTAATTATAGATGACCTCAAGGGATATAGCGCGTCTGATTATGCTCCGCGGCTTGCCGAAAAATGGAGAATAGGACAGGAAGGTCTTAATAATGGCATACTGATTCTGGTCAAAACCAAAACCGCTGAATCACCCAGGGGAGATGTGTTTATTTCTCCGGGTTACGGCCTGGAGGGAGTTATTCCTGATATAGTTTGCGGTCAGATTGTTGATTATGAAATACTCCCGGCATTCAGAGCAGGGAATTATTATGATGGACTCGATAAGGCTACAAATACCCTGATGTCTCTTGCAAAAGGTGAATTCCCGGCTGATAAGTACGGTAAATCGAAAGGTGGTGATTCAGGTGCTATAGCTCCTTTTATAATCTTTATTATATTCCTGATCATAATTATGTTCATACGAGGCAAAGGAGGAAAAAACCAGAGACATATAAGCCGTAAAGGTTTGCCTTTGTGGTTACTGCTGTCGATGATGAATTCAGGAGGCAAAAGCCACAGCGGAAGCTGGGGCGGATTTTCAGGTGGAGGAGGATTCGGCGGTGGAGGCGGTGGCTTCGGCGGCTTCGGCGGCGGCAGCTTCGGTGGTGGCGGTGCAGGAGGTAGCTGGTAGTTAAACTTGAAGAACATCCCCCTTGCCCCCTTCAAAGGGGGAATTGTCGCGTGCTCGTAAGCCCCTTCAAAGGAGGAATTTCTTTGAGTACTTAATCCTTACCCACGACCTTGAACCTTGAACCTAACTAGTTATCCCTTCCCGCAATATATTGCCTCCATTTATCAATAACCTGTTTCATGTCTTCGGGGAGTCCGGAATCGAAAGACAATCTTTTTCCTGTTACAGGATGATCAAAAGAGAGAGATTTTGCATGCAGCGCCTGCCGAGGGAGCATTTTAAAACAATTTTTTACAAACTGCTGGTATTTGGTAAAAGTTGTTCCTTTAAGGATATGATCACCGCCATATTCTTCATCATTGAACAGAGGATGCTTTATAAAACAGAAATGAATCCTTATCTGGTGGGTACGGCCTGTTTCGAGCTTGCATTCGACAAGTGATGTATATCCGAAGTTTTCAATAACCTTATAGTGTGTAATTGCAGGTTTTCCACGGCTTCCGTCAGGAAAAACCTGCATTATTTTCCTGTCACGTATATTTCTTCCGACATGACCTGTTATTGTACCTTCCGGAGGATCAGGAACACCCCAGACCAGGGCAATATATTTTCTGTCAGTTGTCCGGTCGAAGAATTGTCTCGAAAGCCTGTTTAGCGCCAGCTCATTCTTTGCGATCACCAGAATCCCTGATGTGTTTTTATCAATTCTGTGAACCAATCCGGGTCTTAGTTCTCCGGATTGAAAAAGCGGCATATCCTTGAAGTGCCACATAAGGGCGTTCACGAGAGTGCCGGTGTAATTGCCATAAGCCGGATGAACAACCATTCCCGGTTCTTTATTTACTACAACAACATCATTATCCTCAAATACAATATTTATCGGAATATTTTCAGGGATAAGCTCAATCTCCCTGGGAGGATTGGGAAGAACAATTTGAATTATATCGTCTGGTTTAACTTTGTAATTTGGTTTAACCTGGTTATTATTTACAAGTATATTTCCTGCATTTGCGGCATTCTGAATTCGTGTTCTGGATATTTTTTCAAGTCTGGTGAAGAGAAATTTATCGATCCTCAGCAATGATTGCCCTGGATCGACCCTGAACCGGTAATGTTCAAACAGCTCCTGCTGATCAGTTAACTCTTCTTCTTCCATTCAGGGGATTTTACCTTGTTTTGACCAGCCGGTTATAACCAATGGTACGTCCGTTAAGGCTTGTAACGACAATATAAATACCTTCATGAAGCGAAGATATATTTATGGGGTCGCTATAGGGAACCTTTAACAGCTCCCGACCCTGAAGGTCGATTATAGTTACATAAACCAGCCCGGAAACCGGTAAATCCGCCGGATCAATTCTTATGAACTCCTTTGCAGGATTTGGCCACAGGTGAATTTGATTCCGGCTTTTATACCTGATATCATTTATTGATGTTGTAATCGGAGCTCCGACAACAGGTCTTATCATTACGCTTCCTGCAACCTGCGACTGGATCCAGTTGCCGTTTATCCAGTAAAATTGTTTACCTCCATGAGGAGTGTTGATATCAAAACCCGCATTCAGGAAAGTATCTGATCTTTGTTTCCAGCCAACATAGAAAATACCGTTGACAGGAACAGCATTATTAATATAATATGTGTGAAAACCGTTTATTGAGTCACCTTGCTCAACCATAACCTCTTGACGTGAATACAGAACATCTCCGGGAAGTCCGCCATTGTCGTCCCATACCATAAGATCAAATGCCCTCTGGTTAGCATTCTCGTAACTGTCGTTGAAACAGATGTTTATTGCCCGGAGGGTATCATCCATAAACGATTTGAACCTGTATGCCACCATTGCGTTCCTTGATCCCAGTCCGTTTATTCCGTAGCCGCCCTCAGCCGTACCGTCGTCAAACGCAAAGTAGTTACTGAACCGTTGATAATATTCGACGGTATCATTTTCTTTAGGATCAAAATCTTCAGTCATCTTCAACCAGCTTTTTATTCTGAAAAGTGCAGAATCGTTGTTATCGGTATCGAATGTATAGATAAGGCTGGCGTTATAATCGACATTCGAAAGAGGATCTAAATTTACAGCTCCTTTATCAAAAATAATAGCTTGTGAATTTTTATAGACATCCCAGATTTCATAATAATCGGTTACATTCCTCAATTTTGGTGCATTAATTGTATCATTGTTACGGTAATGTATCGGAATATAAGAGCCCATCTCCTGGAGATAGGTTTGTCTGAATTGCTTCCAGGGCATTGCCTCATAGGTTTTAAGCAGTGAGCGTAGAGGATACCTGAAAGCCACATCTCTGAAAATTGTATCTCTGTATGTTCTGCCTCTATCAAGGAGCACATAATCAATATTCCATTGATCGCAGTTTGAAACCATCGATGGATTGTCAAGATTTGAACTCAGACTTGCATAATTAATAAAACGGAAGCTGAATCCTTTTCTCAGGAATCTTGGCTGATCAATTTTTATTGTAACTACCTTAAAACCAGTATAACTGATGTCGGTTGTTTTCCATACTGAATGCCATTTACTTTCATCAGGAGCAAAAAACTTCAGGGTCAGGCTGTCATTTTTTTCCGGTAAATCGGCCAGACCTCCGGGCTCAACTAAGAAGCTGAGCCAGATACTGTCTGAAGCAGGATAATTTAAATTAACAGGCAGTGAAGTCAGATGGTCCGCTTCAAATCCTGTAGGAGAGGCAGTTTCATACAACCTGCCAAGGTTATTGAGTGCATCAAATGTTGCCACCCCAATTGTAATCTGTTGATCAGTATATGTGTTGTTAATCAGGACATAATTATCAGACCATTTTTTGCCGTTGGGGAAAACTCCCTGCCCGGAAAAATCGTCAAAAAAAGGTAGTTCTAATGTATCTGCAGTTAATCCTTTAGATTCTGAAATTCCAGATTTCAGGTTTTTTAACTGGCTATTTATTTGCAGACCGGTAACAATCTCCTGAGACCTGGAGGTATAGAGACAGACAAAAAGAAAAATGATATTTAAGATTAATTTTCTGATCATTGGGATTAATTACCCACACCATGGACGATTCCGGAAGCAAGAATTGTGTCAGGAACAACTATTAGAGTAGAATCAACCGGAAGTTTGGTTGAATCCATTGAAAGCCAAAGGTATATTGCCGAACCAAGTTGCTGAGTGGCATCATCTTTAAATTCAGGTTTCTGATAATAGACAAAGGCATTCAGGCTATCATCGCTTGTGATAATTGAGTTATCATATGTAAATGCCCCAAGGTTAAGGGAAGCTCCGAGAATCCTGTTTTTTGCAGATTCAAGGTTCATCCCTATCAGATCGGGAACGGTTGTCCTCTGGCTGCTAAGACCTTTCCCAAGCACGAGATCAATAACAGAACCTTTTTGCAATGAATCGTTTGGAGCAATCTCCCTGCCATTGTGTAACTGTCTTAAAACCAAATTTATAGATTGGTCAGGTTTGTAACTTAATGAACCCATTTCCAGTCCTGAACTCTCAATCAGTTTAATAGCCTGACGAAGAGGAATGTCAACAAGATCCGGCATTGCCACCATTTCAGGCCTGAAGGCATTAATGGTCAGTGCAATATTTCTCCATTTTTTGACTTTGAAACCAGGTTTCGGATTTTGTTCAGCAACACAGCCTCGCGGAACAAGGGTAGTATAGACAGAATCAATAATCTGGTACCTCATTTTGCTCTTTTTCGCCAGTTTGGCTGACTCTTCCACCGTAAGTCCGAAGAAATCAGGTACAGGACTTGCCTGTCCATGTCTTGTGTAGAAATTAAGCCAGATCAGCAAAATCATTACAACGCCAACAGCGATGACTAATGCTAATCCAAGGTTTTTGACAAATACTTTACTGAAGATAAATTCTTTTAGACTCATACTGGCAAATTGAACAATAGTAATAACGCAAATGTAAGGATAAAATTATTAAAAGAATTTCGGTGGTAATCACAAAGGGAAGGCAGTTGCCGGTTATTCACCAATATCTGATTATATTATACAGGCTATCCCTTTCGACAGGATCAAATCCGGCATCCCTTATCAGCTTGCAAATCTCATCTGTTGCCATTTCCGGATTTTTATCCTCGGCTCCGGCCATTGAATATATCCTTGTTGTATCATCGATGGTCCCGTCAAGATCATCGGCACCGAATGAGAGGCTTAACTGCGCGATATCCTTTCCGATCATTGGCCAGTAGGTTTTAATATGAGGTATGTTATCAAGAAAAATCCTTGCAACTGCATAATTGCGGAGATCTTCAATAATACTGACTTCTCCAAGGTATGACATGCTGTTATTAGCCTTTTTATATTTCAGAGGGATGAAGGAATTAAACCCTCCCGTCTTGTCCTGCAGATTCCGAAGCCGTTCCATGTGATCGATTCTGTGTGCATACGTTTCTATATGACCGTAAAGCATAGTGGCATTGGATGGTATGCCAAGCCTGTGCGCTGTTTCATGAATCGACAACCATAATTCAGAGGATGTCTTTTCATCGCATATCTTTTCTCTAAGCTGCCCGTCAAATATTTCTGCACCACCACCAGGTATTGAATCCAGTCCATAATTTTTCAGCTGACGCAATCCCTCCTCAATAGTATTACCAGCTTTCCTTATCATATAATCAAGTTCAATGGCGGAGAATGCTTTAATATGAAGTTCCGGCCTGTGTTGTTTGATTTTTTGGATCAGCTTTCCATAATAATGAAGATCGTGCAAGGGATGCACAGCACCAACAATATGAACCTCAGTAACTTCTTTATTATCAAATCTTTTGACAATATCAAGCATCTCTTCGTGGCTATACTCCCAGCTTTCCGGATCACCTGCTGGCTTATGATATGAGCAAAACCGGCAATTATAAATGCAGTTATTTGTTGGTTCAATATGAAAATTCCGGTTGAAATAAGTCAGGTTACTGTTTTTTTTTCTTCTTACAATACCAGATAAAACAGCCAGCAATGACAATTCTGCCTTTTGAAATAAAACAAGACCTTCATCCGGAGAGATGCGTATATCATTATTGATTTTTTCAGCAATCTGTCGGAGATCTTTATCGGCAATATGGCCAGTAGCCTCAATCATTATAATATTTATTGTCCGGTAAAATTAATAATAAAAGGTACATTGGGTTTCCGGATTTGCAACCTGCGTTAACAGAAAATAAAAAAGGTGTCCGGTTCAAAGACACCTTTCCGCAGCTATAGTTTGACAGAAATTATTATTTCAATTTAAGCTCGGTGGAGACGGTAAGCTTCTTTCTCCCTTTTGCCCTGCGTGAGGAAAGAACCCTTCTTCCGTTAGCAGTGGACATTCTTTCCCTGAATCCATGTTTGTTAGATCTTTTTCTTCTTGATGGCTGAAATGTCCTTTTCATTTTTCTGTTTATTTAATAGTCATTACTTTTTTATATGAGATCGCAAAGATAGTGTTTTTTTGAAATAATAAAACCGACTTAAGTTTTTTAATAGAACTTCAGGCAGGCAGATACACAATCTTTTTTGTTTGAAAATATGGTTCGGAAAAAAAGTTACTGATATCCCATGTCATTACTCTGTTTCTGAATTGTGAAAGTTCTTTATGCAAGTCTCCCCCCTTCAGATAAAGAATACCGTTTTTCAGACTGTTTTTTCCATTTTTGGCAAGATTTTTTGAAGTCAGCTTCACAAAACCTGGGAATTTTGTTACAGCCCTGCTTACAATAAAATCGTACTTGCCGTTTTCTTCTTCAGCTCTTTTCCGGGAGGGGATAACATTTTGTAATTCCAGCTCTTCGGAGACCGACGTTACAACTTTTATTTTTTTTTCAATCGAATCGAGAAGGATGAATTCAGATTCCGGGAAAATTATTGCCAGAGGGATTCCGGGGAAGCCGCCACCTGTACCGACATCAAGAACAGAGGTGCCTGGTACGAATGAAATGACCTTGGCAATTGCCAGTGAATGCAGTACATGATTGATAAAAAAATTATCTATGTCCTTCCTTGATATCACGTTAATTTTGCTGTTCCATCGTTCATAGATATTTTTCATCTGTGATAATTTCGCCTTCTGAACTATGGATAGCAAAGGGAAATATCTGAATATGCTTTCCGGCATTACCTGTTACCTGTTTTGATAAAAATATTGTACAATAATGTTTTGGCACGGTACAACTGAGCTTTGACAGTTCCGATTGGAATATTCAGCTCGGCCGAAATTTCTTCATAGGAGAATTCTTTGTAATATCTTAATTCTATGATTTCCCTGTAAGGTGATTTCAACTGGTTGACGATTTTTCTGAGGATAGCAATTTTCTGGTCGTTAATAAGTGCTTCTTCCGGATCGGGCATATCGGACTGGATATTTATTGTTAAGGATTCGATACCGTCCTGCAATTGGTCAAGTGGAGTGGGAGAAGCTTTCTTCCTTCTTATAAAGTCAATACAGTTGTTGGTGGCAATCATGAAGAGCCAGGTACTGAAGGCAAATCTGGGAGCATATGATTCGATATTCCTGAAAGCTTTACCAAATGCTTCAATAGTCAGGTCTTCAGCATCAGAAGGATTTTTTACCATTTTCAGAAGCATGAAATATATGGAGTCCCTGTATCGATTCATCAGGCTTGCAAAAGCTTTTTCATTACCCTTTTTAGCCTCTTCAACAAGCAGGAGGTCATTTTGTGCCTTTGCAGACAGTTCCTGGTTTATTTCCATTTGTTTTTACCGGATTTGCTACGTTTACCGGTTAAATAAACGACACCGTTAATAATAGGGGAAAAGATATCAAAAAATAACAAATATCCGACCAGTCCGGGTTCTTTAAGTCTTTTTTGTCCAAGTGTAAAAACAATGATCTGGATAATCAGCCTTAATCCAAATATTGCTAACACATAAGGCCAAAAAAACTGGAAAGAAAGCAGCACGGCAAATGAGGCGTAAAAAAGAATCCTCGAAAATGGTTCTGTCACCAGCAAAAGTTTATCCCGGAATTTATAGTAAGGGGCAGAAGTCATATGTCTTTTTTTCTGAGAAATCCATTTAGCAATTCCGGAACACGGAACAGACCTTGTATGTGTTCCTCTCCGGAATTCGACACTGGTATTACTTTTCTTCGCATTTGAGTTTACAAAAAGATCATCATCACCTGAAATTATATCCTTATGGGTCCCAAAACCTTTATTTTCAAAAAAAACAGAACGGCGATAAGCAAGGTTGCGTCCTACACCCATATAGGGAACACCACGGATAGCCATCCCCAAATACTGCATTGCAATGGTCATGGTATCATATCGGATGTATTTATTTAACAGTCCTTTTTTAATTATATATCCACCATAACCAAGTACGAAATCTGTTTTGTCATCAAAATGAGAAACCATACCTTCAAGCCACTTTTCCGATTCAGGCTGGCAATCAGCATCTGTGAAAAGCAGGATATCATTTTTTGCAGCTTTAATACCGATAAACTGTGCAAATTTTTTGCTATGAGTGAATTTGGCATCCCTGGCAACTGTTGAGATTTTCAGATTCGGATATTGCTGGAGAAAATTTCCAAGGATTTCAAACGTAGCATCTTCAGAACAATCATTTACAACAATTACCTCATAATCAGGATAATCCTGTTTTAAAACTACCGGCAGGAAATTATTAAGGTTCTCTGCTTCATTTCTTGCACAGATAATAACGGAAACAGGATCTTTTTTTGAACTGCTGATGTGGTGCTTAAAAAGAGGAACTGCAAGGTAAAAGAAAAGGTAATAGAAAAGCTGTGTCGCTGTCGAGAGAATAAATATCGAAGAGACTATCAAAAGAAAAACACTATCATGAATTGTCATCTTACTTTCTGTATTCTGCAACAATATTAATAAGATAATCGAAACGGTAAAAGATAGTTTTCAACAATCATAAACAACTTTTTATTTACAACATTCTGTTGACAGTAAAACGAAATAAATATTGTATAATTTTCTAAGGCCGAATGGATGAACTACATTTGTGCTTCCGTTTCGGATCCGATAATATGTTTGAAGTACTGAGCAGGGATAAAGAAACAAAGGCTAGAGCAGGACTGATAAAGACAGCTCACGGGGAAATAATGACCCCGGTTTTCATGCCGGTAGGCACCGGAGGATCTGTTAAAGGAATTCTCCACCGTGATCTTACTGAAGATATTAATGCAAAAATTATCCTGGGAAACACTTATCATCTTTATCTCAGGCCTGGTACTGAGGTGCTGAAAGCATCAGGAGGTCTTCATAAGTTCATGAGCTGGGACCGTTCCATCCTGACTGACAGCGGTGGTTACCAGGTATTCTCACTTTCTCCAAACAGGAAGCTTACAGATGAAGGAGCAGTATTCAAATCGCATATAGACGGGTCGAAGCATATCTTCACACCTGAAAATACTATTGATATCCAGCGCATTATCGGATCTGATATAATGATGGTCTTCGATGAATGTACTCCTTTTCCCTGTGATTACAGATATGCAAAAAAATCATTAGCGCTCACCCATCACTGGCTTGACAGAGCTCTGAAAAGATACCGGGAGACAGATCCGCTCTGGGGTAGAGTTCAATACCTTTTTCCAATAGTACAGGGAGGGACATTTGATGATCTCAGAAAAATTTCAGCTGAAAAAATAGCAGGAGCCGGCATGGCTGGAAATGCCATTGGTGGATTATCTGTTGGAGAACCGGCAGAGGAAATGTACAGGATAGTGGAAATTGTCAACACAATTCTTCCCGACAACAAACCAAGGTATTTAATGGGTGTCGGAACCCCGGTGAATATCCTGGAGGCTATTGAACGTGGTATCGATATGTTTGATTGTGTAATGCCTACAAGAAACGGACGAAACGGCATGCTCTTCACATCGGAAGGAGTAATTAACATAAGAAACAGGAAATGGGCAGATGATTTCAGTCCAATTGATCCTGATGGTCCTTCTGAGGTAAGCCTTAAATATTCGAAAGCTTATCTGAGGCACCTGATAATATCAGGAGAGATACTCGGAGCTCAGATTTCCAGTATTCATAATCTGGCATTTTATTTGAACCTTGTCGACAAAGCAAGGGAAAATATCATAGAAGGTAATTTCAGAAAATGGAAAGTATCAATAATAAAAAAACTTTCAGAGCGATTATGAAAACTCTGAAAATCAAAATAATAGATATTTATATAATAAGGAAGTTCCTCGGCACCTTCTTCTTCTGTCTCATCCTTATAGTGACAATTGCGGTAGTTTTCGACTTCGCTGAAAAAATAGATAACTTCATGGAGAAGGAAGCTCCCTGGAGGGCTGTTGTGTTCGATTATTATCTGAATTTTATCCCATATTTTGCCACTTTGTTTGCACCCTTATTTGTATTTATTTCTGTGATTTTTTTTACATCACGCATGGCTGTCAATACGGAGATTATTGCTATCCTGAACAGCGGAATGAGTTTCAGGAGAATGATGTGGCCATATTTTTTGTCAGCATTAGTAATTGCTATATTCATCTTTTTACTGACCAACTTCGTAATTCCACATTCCAACATGAAAAAGATGGATTTTGAGGATAAGTATTACCGCTCTCAGAACAGGAGAACACCTGTCGAAAATATTCACAGACAGGTATCTAAGAATACTTTGGTCTATATAAAATCCTACAACCCAATATATATGAGGGGAAGTGATTTTACAATTGAGAAATTCGATGAAGACGGAAAAAAGCTCGTTTCGAAGTTGTCAGCTCAGACTGTTACCTGGGATACGGTCACCCACAAATGGGTAGCCAGAAACTATATCATAAGGCATATAAAAGGTAATGAGGAAGAATTAATCAAAGGATCAAGTATAGATACTGCTCTTACAATAAAACCAGAGGATTTATCAAGAGGGCCAAGTTATGTCAATACAATGACATACAGGGAACTGGAAGATTATATTAATCAGCTGCAATTACAGGGATCTGAAGAGCTGAAGCTTTTTTTGATCGAGAAGTACAGGCGTTATGCCAATCCATTTACTGTTTTTATTCTGACTCTGATAGGCGTTTCCTTATCCTCGAAGAAAATGAGGGGAGGGATAGGCATGAATATAGGGATAGGACTTGCACTAAGTTTTTCCTATATTCTTTTCATGCAATTTGCTTCTCAATTCTCATTAAAGGGAAACCTTAGTGCAATGCTGGCCATGTGGATACCCAACATCATTTATACAATTATTGCCCTGGTACTGTATAAATTGGCTCCAAAATAGTTTCTTTAAGTCCGATAATTTCCTTAAAATTGTATACTTATTCCAAAAGAATAAGCATGTAAATTCTTAAAAAACAATCTATGCCACTTAATAAAAAGATTCGTGAGTTACAGGAAAAAAGAGAAAAGGTCCTTCTTGGAGGAGGAGAGCAGGCTATTGAGAAGCAGAAAGCTCTGGGTAAACGCACCGCTCGTGAGCGTATAATGGCTTTACTTGATGAAGATTCATTCACCGAATATGACCTTTTTGTTGAACATGATGCCCGCGACTTTGACATGGATAAGAAATCCCTTCCCAGTGATGGTGTTATTATTGGTTCGGGCACTATTTATGGTGCCCCGGTGGCTATTTTTGCACAGGATTTTACTGTTGCGGGAGGGTCGCTGGGATTGATGCATTCAAGAAAGATCACTAAAATTATGGATCATGCCCTGAAAATGAAAATGCCTCTCATTGGTATCAACGATTCCGGAGGAGCCAGAATACAGGAAGGAGTTAATTCACTGGCAGGGTATGGTGAAATATTCTTTCGGAATACCATTTCCAGCGGCGTTATTCCTCAACTCTCTGTAATACTTGGACCATGTGCAGGCGGAGCTGTTTATTCCCCAGCCCTGACCGACTTTGTTTTTGTTGTTGATAATATTTCGAAGATGTTCATTACTGGTCCCGAAGTAATAAAAACTGTTTTGGGTGAAGAGATTTCAATGGAAGATCTGGGAGGAGCTAGGGTGCACAGCGAGATAACAGGCAATGCTCATTTTTTTGCAGCAAGTGAAGAGGAGTGTTTCGACCAGATTAAGAAATTAATAACCTTTATCCCATGGAATAACCAGCATAAGGCAAGGATGTTTGAACCTGGCGAACCCAATCCGGAATTAAATATTGAAAAAATCGTTCCCGATGATCCGACAATGCCATATGATGTAAAGGATGTCATACGGGCTGTAGTTGATAACTCAGATTTCTTTGAGATAATGGAGCATTATGCAAAAAACATTGTTATAGGATTTGGTCGTATGGGAGGACGAACGACTGGTTTTGTTGCCAATCAGCCACTCGAAATGGCCGGTGTGCTCGATGTCGACTCCGCTGACAAAGCTGCACGATTTATCCGTTATTGCGATGCTTTCAATATACCGATTATCACCTTTGTTGATGTTCCGGGATACCTGCCAGGAGTTGATCAGGAACATGCGGGAGTAATACGGCATGGTGCCAAATTGCTATATGCATATAGCGAAGCAACAGTGCCAAAAATTACGGTTATCATCCGGAAAGCTTATGGAGGAGGATATATCGCAATGAGTTCACGACATTTACGTGCGGATTTTGTATTCGCCTGGCCGGCAGCTGAGATTGCAGTGATGGGACCTGAGGGGGCTGCAAATATAATTTTCAGGAAAGAGATCATGTCTTCCGAGGATCCTGATTTCATGAGAAAACAAAAAGTTGAAGAATATAAGGCAAAATTCGCCAATCCTTATGTTGCTGCCTCCCGCGGCTACGTTGATGCAGTTATTGAGCCTGCTGAAACACGGAGATTCCTTTTGCACTCAATTTCTGTGTCAGAAAATAAAGAGATTCAGACACCTCATAAGAAACATGGAATCCCTCCGGTTTGATATTCAGATTAACAAAACTTAATTTAATTATTCATGAAAGAATATGAGAATCTGGGGGTCCTGAATATTGACGCCAGCTTATATAAAACTAAGATAAGCAAGAAATTTGAATCCAGAAAACCTTACAAAGCAGCTGATAAAAGGTTGATTCTGAGCTATATTCCCGGCACAGTTCTCGATATCCTGGTAAGGGAGGGGCAGGAAGTAAAAAATGGCGATGAACTTATGATCCTTGATGCCATGAAGATGCAGAATAAGTTGAAAAGCGTAACAAATGGCAGAATCAAAAAGATACCTGTGAAAAAGGGAGACAGGGTTGCAAAAGGAACAGTGTTGCTTGAATTGGAATGACCTCACCCCAACCCCTCTTCTGAAGGAGAGGGATTAATATATTAAATATCTGCAGTTTCCCCCCTTCTTTCAGGAGAAGGGGGAAGAGGGAAAAAATCAGATGGAGAGATAAGTTTATAATGCTATAACCACCCTTCATATATTACAAAATCTTTAATATGCTCCGGAATTTTAGGTATTTCATAATATATTCCGTAAACAGTAGATCCGCTTCCTGACATCGAGCTAAATAAAGCGCCGGAATTATATAAAGCAATTTTCAGGGTTCCGATCTGCGGGTATACTTTAAAGACATAATCTTCAAAATCATTTACTATTAAATCTTTCCATTCAGCGGCAGGATAATTTATCAACTCTTTCAGGCTGATCTCAGGCTTAACCGGATTACAATTATGATATGCCACCCTGGTACTTATGCTTATCCGAGGATTTACGAGTACTATGTAATAACCATCAAGAACAGCTTCTATAGGGTATAAAACTTCGCCACGTCCGGTGGCATATGAGGGAAGTGATTCAATAAAAAACGGGCAATCACTTCCAAGTTCAAGTGCAATGGCTTTTATCTCATTTTCATTGACTGAAAGACCGAAACACTTATTTATTGCTCTCAACATACCTGCCGCATCTGATGATCCTCCACCCAGTCCGGCACCTATTGGAATCGCTTTGTGCAAATGGATTTTAAGGAAGGGGAAAGCATATTTCTCCCTTAGTGTTATGGCAGCATTTATTACCAGATTCTTTCCGGATCTTATACCGGTATTGAGGCCAGTGACAACAAGGTTGTCTTCATTAACCTTTTCTGAAGAGACTACAAACTCCAGAGCATCGCTTAATCCCACCGGATAAAAGATAGTTTCAATGTCATGAAAGCCATCAATCCGTTTCCCGGTTACCCGTAATCCCAGGTTAATTTTAGCTTTTGGGAAAGTAATCATCTTCCATTATTTGATGTAAAAATACCATATGGTTTTGAATTTACAGTTAATAGCCTGTTTTTTCGCTTTTCAACAAGTTTTTAACATAAGCCTGTTTGTAATAATAACCAATCCAATTTGCTTATTAAGCATGGTAATTCATACCTTTGAAAACACCCTGTAAAAAAATATTTATCTTCTAAATATCTATAGATCAGCAGTATAGCATTAATGGCAAAATTAACTACCAGCAGAAAGTCAACTATTATAACTTTACCTGATTTTGGTAAAGTACCTCCGCAGGCAATCGATATGGAAGAGGCTGTGCTTGGTGCAATAATGCTCGAAAAAGAGGCTGTGATTACAATTCTTGATATTCTTAAACCTGAAAGTTTTTATAAAGAGGCACACACAAAAATCTTCAAGGCTATTTCTGATCTTTCTTTGAGGGAGTATCCTGTTGACCTGTACACTGTCACAGAGGAACTCAAGGCACATAACGAACTGGATAGCATAGGTGGTCCGGTATATCTTACACAGCTTACTTCAAAGGTTGTTTCTGCTGCTAATGTTGACTATCATGCAAGGATTGTGGCACAGAAGTATATTCAGCGTGAGCTTATCAGAGTATCCACCGAAATACAGACCAGATCTTTTGACGATACGTATGATGTAACAGAGCTCCTTGATTTTTCCGAGAATGCACTGTTCCAGATCGCTGAAGGAAATATCAAACGGGAAGTATCCCCGATCAATATGGTAATTAAGGAAGCCATAAAGGAAATTGAGGAGGCCGGGAAAAGAGAGGATGCTCTTGTCGGTATACCATCAGGTTTTACAAAACTCGATCGTCTTACCTCAGGATGGCAGAAATCGGAACTGATAATTATTGCCGCCCGTCCATCAATGGGTAAAACAGCTTTAGCACTTTCCATGGCAAGAAATATGTCTATTGATCATGGTAAAAAGGTCGCGATATTCTCATGTGAAATGTCCTCTATTCAGCTGGTTAACAGGCTGATCATTGCTGAAACAGATATTCCGGGAGATAAAATCAGGAATGGCCGGCTTAACGAGGAGGAATGGAAACAGCTCGATACAAGGATTAAGAAATTAGTGCAGGCTTCGATCTTTATTGATGATACCCCGGCAATCTCAATATTTGAATTAAGAGCCAAGTGCCGCCGGCTTATGGCACAACACAAACTCGATATTGTTATTGTTGACTATCTTCAGCTTATGTCCGGTCCCGAAAATGCCGGCAGCCGTGAGCAGGAAGTAAGCAATATATCACGGTCGCTTAAGAGCATTGCGAAAGAACTGAATGTACCTATCATTGCCCTTTCACAGCTTAACCGGTCAGTAGAAATGAGAGGAGGTTCAAAGCGACCGCTGCTTTCAGATCTTCGCGAGTCTGGTGCTATTGAGCAGGATGCAGACATGGTTGTCTTTATTCACCGTCAGGATAAATTCGGAATCCAAACATTTGATGATGGATCTTCTACAAAAGGCATTGCAGAAATCATCCTTGCAAAGAATCGTAACGGCCCGGTTGATGATGTCAAACTGAGGTTCCGGGAGGAGAGAGCACAATTTGTAGATATTGATGAATTTGATATTGAATCTATCCCTGAATCCACCGGGACGCAAAGTATTACGTTAGGATCAAAGATGAATCACGATCGTCTCAGAAGCCTGGGCGGGGAATTCGAGCAGGAGCCAGGTAATCAGGATGAGCCTCCGTTTGCATGATCAATTGAATCTAAGTATAATCTTTGCACCGACACTCTTATACTTCAGATCTTCAAATCCTGCATAGACACCAATCTCGCCAAAAAGCAGGAATTCACTGATGCTATAACCTATTTCGGTATAATGACTGTGGTTTCGGGAGCCAAGCCATGCCAAACTGAGGTTTTCCCTCATCAGTGTTTTGCTCAATACCGGCAGAAGCTTCAGAAGAAGATATGGTGTAGTATATTTAATATGGGCTTCGCCAAAGAATTCCGGTGTGCTTAAGCTATAGTAGGCAGGCATCATAAATGCATCCTGGTAATCATCGAGCAGCAAAAACAGAGGCTGTGGATTGAAGTGAAAAAAGTCATAGAATGTAAAATCCCTGCTACCAAGATATCCTCCGGTCCTGATCATATACCTGAATTCGCTAAAAGCTCCAATAGTGTGCTGCTTATATACCTGGAATAACATCATATCAAAATGTTTGTATCTGTCAGTAGTTTCATAAGCTTCATTTATAACGTGTTTCCAGATAATATTAAATGTAGGCCAATCTGACCCTCTTCGTGCTTTATTGCCGTTATAAATACTATATTTTTGCCTTGGAGTATATGTAACATTTGTTACAAAATTGGCATGTCTCTGATCTCGTAAAGAATAATGAGGATCTGCTCCTGCTGCCAGATAATCATTATCAGGTATATTATCCGAATATATTTTAGATGATTTAATTACAGAATAATCAGTTGTATTATCAAGAACTCTCCGGTCCTCAAAACCTGTGCTTATTTCAAGATTCAGCCCGTTTACAATCTCACTCCGGTACCCAAGAGTAAAGTACCTGGTTTCATACAGTTTGAGATAATTATCTCTCAGGAATAGGCTTGAAACCGTATTTAATAATGTATTGATACTTCCTCCGCTACTGATATCTTTACTTGTAATTCCGGTCCTGAAGAAGACCTGCCGGTTTTTCATCCTGTCAAAGCCAAAATTGCCGTTTATCCTCCACATAAGCTTTTCCCTGCTGAAAGCCCACCGGACTTCAGGATAAATTGAAAAGGAGTTACGGTTCTTCCATGTCTTTGAGAACCGGAAGTCAGTTCCAATAATAAATCCGTCAACAGTATTAAAGCTGAATTTATCAAGATTAAGAAAACCTCCGAATGTGAAACTGTTGCCGGTCGTGTCAGACCAGGTATGACCTGAACTTAAATTCTTTAGCGAGTTAAGGAATTTATTCTTTTTCTGTTTTTCTCCCTGAGGTATTGTGTCTGACTGTAATTTCTGCAGAGATGATACTTTTTGTAAACTATCAAATATGGTGACACTCTTCATCTCGATGTCCGACAAGGGAATAGGTCTTATCTCTGCCCAGTATGCACTGTCTTTTTTGTTTGCATCCTTTTCAACAATCTGAGTCGTTTTATCTATGATCTTAAGATTTTTCCTTGTACTGTCCGGCACGGTTTTAACCGATTCTTTATCCATCAGCCGTGATAACTTAACCATATCCCGGTTTGATAATTTATCCTTTTCAAGGATTTTTTCAATTTCTTGCTGGTTCCTGGTAACAATTGTATCTTGCCGGCTCCAGTCTGAAACCGGTCTTCCGAAATAGTTAGTTGTTATTGATTCAGGTTTTTTAAGAGCAAGATTCGGCTTTACGTCAAGGTATTTAACAGAACTTCCGTATTCCGCATCCGCTTTCAGTCCGATAATTCCGATATTAAATTCAAATTTATGACTTACCGGCATCCATATCTCATCCTGAACCGGTATGTATAATTGCTGAATTCTTATCTTACCTGCAATATTATCGTTGGTCAGATCAACACTGTGAAGGCACCACAGATCTTCAATAATATAGATTGTCCCCTCAAAAAGCTGCTGGCTTTTCCTTTTTGGGATGACTTCAATCTTATTTATGACGTTGTTGCCCTGGAGTGAAGCACCCATATATTTGAAATGGTAATGAGAAAATGCCTGGGGAGAAAGAGGTGAAATGGCTAAGTCAGCAAGTACAGGCTGGTAAAAGCTTGCCTGGATGAAGTCCATCGGAGAAATATCATTTCCCTGGTCCGGGAAAGTACTGTTTATTGAAATTACCTTCTGAAAATATTTATCAGGGGCTGTAAATTCAATCTCATTAAAGGATTCCATAAAGAAAGAATCGCCCTCTTTAATGTTGGTTGTACTTATTGTTGAACCTGACTCGTTTGAGGTCTCAAACTTCATCGATTTCTGCAAGAGTCTGGGAATTCTGTTGAACAGGAGGTTCCCTTTAAGATAAACATTTGCTTTATAGTAACTGACATTATTCAGATAATAAGGTGCAAGACCAATCGCCTTTCTCATGATAATAATTGCAGGATCCTCACCTGTTGCAGAGATCCTTACTTCCGGGATCTCGTAAAGCTGAACCGGTAAAATGGCATCTTTTAAAATAGTCTGATCTGTAAGTATGATATTTAAAAACACCGGAGAGAACCCAAGACTCTGATAAGTGACGAGATATTTTCCAGCAGGGAGTTTTATCTCGTAATCTCCTTTAGTATTGGCAGTTGTTCCCTGTTTAAGCTCCTGTATATATACAGTTGCATACTGGATAGGATCTCCTGATTCGCTGGTTATCTTGCCTTTAAGTATTTGAGATTCTGCTAAGTATGAAGTAAACATGAATAAAATGAAAAGCAGAATTAAATGCTTTATATCAGATAAAGATTTCGGAGTCATGAAAATATACAATTTATTCTCTTTTTCCGGCAATAATAATAACTATCTCTCCTTTCGGGGGGGTATTTCTGAAATGATTAGCAAGAAATGACAGAGAGCCTCTTAAATTTTCCTCGAACACCTTGCTTATTTCTCTTGAAACACATGCATCTCTTTCTGATCCGAAATGAGCGGACATTTGATCAAGAGTTTTAACAAGCCGGTATGGTGATTCATAAAAGACCATAGTTCTCTTCTCATCCTGCAGACCTGTTAATTTTTTATTTCTGCCTTTTTTCGGCGGAAGGAAGCCTTCAAAACAAAATCTGTCGCAGGGGAGACCTGAATTTACAAGAGCAGGTATCAGTGCTGTAGGACCAGGAAGTGTCTCGACAGGAATACCCTTTTCAATACATTTCCTGACAAGTAAAAATCCTGGGTCTGAAATTCCCGGTGTTCCGGCATCAGAGATAAGCGCTATAGTTTTACCTGATAAAATCTTTGTGCAGACCGACTCTATGCTTTTATGCTCGTTAAACATATGATGAGACTGAAGGGGCGATTTAATTTTGTAATGTTTAAGAAGTTTCAACGCCTGCCGGGTATCTTCAGCCAGAATAAGATCAACGCTTCCAAGAACTTCAACAGCCCTGCATGTAATATCTTTGAGATTGCCGATTGGAGTAGGGACAAGAAATAGTTTACTCATCGGATGGGAATTTGCGTTTTACCAGGTCAAGAAGCAGATTCGCAGCATCGTTTTCTTTGCTTTCACCCGTGTAGCTCAAAAGGATAGCCCTGGCATCAGCAAGGCTTTCTGCCTCGTTGAGCCTGGAAATAGCATGGTTGTAGGATTCCTGATTGCCGCTAAATATTTCACGGATGAAAAGGAATTTATCGTTTACTCCTATTGCCTCCGACAGATTAGTTAAAGGTTGTGCCTTCAGAAAATCAGATACATCATCCTCATCTTCCCTTAAGCTGCCAAGCTGTTCATTTAATTTGTTGGAGAGATGGCTGAAGGTATCAGCTATAATTGCAGATTCGGATTTCTTTCCTATAGTCTGGGATGATCCGCCTTTTTTACTTATGGGTGACGGGCTGACGGGTTCATGTTTCATTGTTCTCTCAATTTTAGAAGATGTTTTCTCTTTTGCCGTTGAATCCGGATTTACAGGCTCTTTATTTGCTTCTTCAGAAAGAGAGTTCTGAAGGTTTTTAAGCAAAGCAATGATCTCTCCTGCGCTCCTACATTTCGACTTCGCCAGCTCAACCTGAATTGCCGGTACGCCGGGATATTTTTTCAAATCATCAATAATTTCCCCGGCTTCCCTAAGATCTTTAATAATTAAATCAATGGTTGCATTGAAATCCATAACTTTTAATGTTAATAAAACAAACCATTTTCTTTATTTTGCAAAAGTAACTATAATTCCAAATGTCATAACGGAATATAATTATAAAATGGTACGCAATAGAAGAGAATAATTAGAGATGGACTTTCTGGAAAATTCAGTCAGAGCGACCGGTAAACGAGGTACGATCGAGGTCATAACAGGTTCGATGTTCTCAGGCAAGACCGAAGAACTGATAAGAAGATTACGCAGGGCCCAGTTTGCCGGATTAAGAGTCGAGATATTCAAACCATCTCTTGATAGAAGGTATTCCGATACAAGGGTTATTTCACACGACGATAAATCTATTGTTTCCACTCCGGTAGATAATGCATCATCTATTATGTTGCTTGCCGGTGATGTTGAAGTTGTAGGTATCGATGAAGCACAATTTTTTGATAATGCCATCGTTGATGTTTGTAACAGTCTTGCTGATAACGGCATAAGGGTTGTAGTTGCAGGTCTCGACATGGATTTTATGGGGAAACCGTTTGGACCGATACCTGATCTTCTTGCTATTGCTGAATATGTTACAAAGGTTCATGCTATTTGTATGCGATGCGGTAATCTTGCCCAGTATTCATTCCGAAAATCGGAGGAGGAACAGATAGTGGTGTTGGGCGAAAAAGATAAATATGAGCCTCTTTGCAGAAGCTGCTATAACAAAGTTTTAAAAAAATAATAAAAGAAATTCTATTGAAATTTACCTCTTCTGATATTGCAAAAGTCGTAAATGGTAAACTTTACGGTAATCCTGATATGAAAGTAACAGATATTGTTACCGACAGCCGTCACATCAGCTTTACTGACGGACTTGCATTTTTTGCTATCCGCGGAAAACACCATGATGGACATAAGTTTATTGAAAGCCTCTACAAGAGAGGGATAAGAACCTTTATCCTTGAAGAATTACCGGCTGACGTTCCAAATTACAGTGATGCTGCTTTAATCATGACCTCTGGTACTATTGAAGCGCTGCAGCTACTCTCAGCATATAAAAGAAAAAAATTTAAATCACCTGTAATTGCTATTACCGGGAGCACCGGAAAAACTATTGTAAAGGAATGGCTTGCTGATATTCTCGGATTGACAACATCTGTAGTAAGGAGCCCTAAAAGCTATAATTCACAAATTGGAGTACCACTTTCAGTATGGAAGCTTGATGAAAAGTATAAACTTGGGATATTTGAAGCAGGCATCTCCTTCCCGGGAGAGATGGAAAAGCTTCAGAGGATAATCGATCCGGATATAGGTGTAATTACAAATATTGGTGATGCCCACAGAGAGAATTTCAGGGACGATAAGACAAAGGCAGAGGAAAAGCTCAAGTTATTTGTAAATGCTTCTTTAATAATATATTGCAGTGATCAAAAGCTTATTAAGGAGCTAATAGTAAAGGATCTTTCCTTCAGGACAAAGGAAATTATTGACTGGTCTTATGAAAACAAAGATGCCTCGATCTTTGTCAGAGCGAATTCTCTGCCGGGAGGTCGCACCGGTATTGAAATGGTTTGCAAAGGCATAAAAAATGAATTTATTATTCCTTTCAGCGACCGGGCGTCAGTTGAGAATGCAATTACTGTTGCATCGGTTTGTCTTGCAATGAATACAGATCCGGAAATTATCGGTAAGGGATTGTCCAACCTGGTTTCAGTTGCGATGAGGATGGAACTGAAAAACGGCATTAACAATTGTCAGCTTATTGAAGATTACTATAATTCTGATCCCGGTTCTCTGGGAATGGCTATAGAATACCTTAAGTCTCAGAATACCAGGAAATCAACTCTTATTCTGTCTGATTTTGTACAAAGCGGAAGAGATGAAAAAGAGCTCTATGGTGAAGTTGCGACATTAATCAGAAAAGCCGGAATTGACAGGTTCATCGGAATCGGACATGCCCTGGCAAGGAACAGCTATTTATTTGAGAAGGGTGCAAACTTTTATTATTCAACAGAGGATTTTATACGGAATTTCAACACGGGTGAATTCAAAAATGAAATCATCCTTCTAAAAGGAGCAAGAATATTTGAGTTTGAAGAAATAGGCAAACTACTTGAACTGCAGATACATCAGACTGTTCTGGAGATCAATCTTGATGCAATTGCGCATAATCTTAATGAATTCCGCAGGTACCTGAATCCGTCAACACAAATTATGGTGATGGTCAAGGCTTTTGCATACGGAGCCGGCCCTGCAGAGATAGCTGCATTACTCGAGTATCACCGTGTCAGCTACCTTGGTGTTGCCTATGCTGATGAAGGCGTTGAACTGAGAAATGCCGGCGTTACACTTCCTGTGATGGTTATGAATCCTGATCCCTCTTCATCTGAACTGATGATAAAGTATAATCTTGAACCGGAGATTTATAGCTTTTTATCTCTTGAAAGATTTTCAGATGTTGCTTCAAAACATGGTCTTGTTCATTACCCCGTACATATAAAAATTGATACCGGCATGCACCGTCTTGGCTTCATGCCTGAAGATATAGAAGAACTGGCAACCCGGATTAAAGCGATCGAATCCATCAAAATTGTTTCAGTTTTCTCGCATCTGGCTTCCAGCGAGGATCCTGTTTATGATAAATTCACTCACAGGCAGGTAGAGGTTTTTCTAAAGGCAGTTTCTCAGATCAGGGCAGCAACCGGATATCCGTTTCTGCGACATATCTGTAATTCATCCGGTATTGTACGTTTCCCCCAATACCAGTTCGACATGGTACGTCCCGGAATAGGGATCTACGGTGCAGGAGATTTTGGAGAACTGGATTTAAAAGTTGCCGGCCGTTTTAAAACAAGGATCTCCCAGATAAAGAAAATACCGGCCGGAGAGCCTGTTGGATATGGCTGCGCAGATGTTTCAGATAAGGAACGGATTGTTGCCATACTTCCTGTTGGTTATGCAGATGGTCTTAACAGAAAGCTGGGAAACAGAATCGGGGAACTATTGATAAAAGGTATCAGAGTGCCAATAATTGGCAACGTGTGTATGGATATGTGTATGACAGACATCACCGGTTTAAAGACTGAAGTCGGAGATGAGGCTGAAATATTTGGAGAAAATATCAGAATTGATGAGATCGCAACCAAATGTCAGACAATACCTTATGAAATACTTACCTCAATACCCGGGAGGGTTAAAAGAATCTTTTTCAGAGAATAATAATTACCAGCTGACTGACAGTTAATAACCTAATTCACTTATGCGCTCAAGATAGCTGCTATCAAGGATCATAATTTTCCTGCCTTCCATGCCAATAATGCCTTCCGAAGCCATGCCTGAAAGGGTACGAATAGCGTTTGAAGTGGTCATATTGGAAAGGTTGGCAATATCCTCCCTGGGAAGGCTAACACGAATAGTTCTTCCATCAGCTTCCAGTCCGTAAGTATCCCGAAGTACCAGAAGTGATTCAGCAATGCGTCCTCTTATATGTTTCTGGGTAAGTGATACGATCCTGTTGTTTGAAAAAACGAGCTCGTCATTAATAACTTTCATGAATTTAAAAGCCAGGTCGGCATTTTTCTTAAGAATTTTTACGATGGTGTTCTTATCAAAAATACAAACTGCAGAATCTTCAACAGCAACTGCAGAAACAGATTGTGTACCTTCAGAAAATAAGGTCCGGTAACCTATAAACCCCTGTGGTCTTATCATTTTCAGAATCTGTTCCCTGCCTCCGACACCCTCTTTGAAAACTTTTACTTTACCGGTAGCAAGACAAATAAGTCCGCGATGTTTTTCACCTTCTCTTATAATTAAAACGTCTTTCTTAAAAACAGAATAAGAATTGTGCTGGGCAATCGTCTCTTTTTCTTTTTGATTTAATCCTTTGAAAATTGATGAAGCTCCTTCAAGACACAGCTCGATAAAAGGACTAGTATATTGCATAAGTCAACCGTTTAGAAACTTGTCAAAGTTAATAAAAGAAAATTTAAAAAATTAAATTAACATTTTTTAACACATTCAAATACAGGCACTTGTAAGAATCAATAGCGTGCCACTAATGGCATTCTTCTGCCATCACCAAAAGATTTTGAGGAAATTCTAAGGACGGGGGGAGCCTGGTATCTTTTATATTCGTTATAATTAATTAACCTGATCACTTTCGCAACAGTTGGACCGTCAATTCCTTCACCGGTTATACTTTCTGCGGGTTTTTGCAGTTCGATATACTGATACAGGATGGCATCCAGAATTTTGTATTCCGGGAGAGAATCCGTATCAAGCTGTCCTGGTCTTAATTCGGCTGAAGGCAATTTTGTAATAGTGTTTTGAGGGATTATTTCCCTGTCTCTGTTTATATAATTTGCCAGTCTGTAAACATCAGATTTGTAGACATCTCCTATTACGGATAATCCGCCTGCCATATCTCCATAAAGTGTTCCATAGCCAACAGATGCTTCACTCTTGTTTGAGGTATTAAGAAGAATACAACCGTACTTGTTAGAGATTGCCATCAGCAGAACAGCTCTTATGCGAGCCTGGATATTTTCCTCTGTAACTTCCTTTTCTGTGCCTTTGAACAGAGGTTCAAGTTCTTTCTCAAATGTGATGAAAGTCTTTTCAATATTTATAATATCATAATGTACCTTAAGCGTTTTTGCAAGCGCAACTGCATCTTTTACAGAGCTTTCTGATGAATACCGTGAAGGCATCAGCAGGGCTCTGGTATTTTTATAGCCCAAAGCTTCCACTGCAAGACAGAGAACAAGAGCAGAGTCAATACCACCTGAAAGTCCGATAATACAATTTTTAAAGTTAGTCTTTGCAAAATAGTCAAGGATGCCGGTTACAAGAGCTTTATGAATGAGTTCAATTGGTTTAGGCTTTGTTTTTGTAACAAGCAATTTGCCGGAAAAAATTTCCTCTGAAGAATAGGTTTCAATGGCTTCCTCGAAGAAAGGTAACCTATGGATAATCTCTCCTTTGCTGTTAACTATAATTGAGGCCCCGTCGAAGATAAGCTCAGTGTTTGCTCCTGTCTGATTAACGTTGATTAATGGTATTTTATATTTTTGTGATTTTCCCCTGAAAATATTTTCCCTGGCTTCAGTTTTTGTATAAGAAAAGGGTGATGCAGAGATATTTATTATAATATCGGGATCTTGTTTTTTAAGCTCCCTCATTGGTGAGACAGTATATAATTTTTTCTTTTCGAATTCGTTATCGAAAGGTTGCTCATCCCAAAGATCTTCACAAATAGTAAGAGCTATTTTTAATCCTTTGAATGGAATAACTGAAAATTTATTTCCGGGTTCAAAATACCTGTATTCGTCAAAAATATCATAAGTCGGAAGAAGAGCTTTATTGACACAAAAGACAATTTTCCCTTCTGACAGCAACAGGGCTGAATTGAATAGTTTTTTTCCTTCGCTATTTTTATTTATAGTAGGCGATCCGACGATGGCTGCAATGCCTGTGCATTCTTTCGCAATTTCGACAACGGTCTGGTTACATTTTTCGATGAAATCATAGCGATCCAGAAGGTCTAGTGGCGGGTATCCGGAAATGCACAGTTCTGAAAAAATTATCAAATCAGATCCATTACTCTTTGCTTTTTCTATTGCATTACAGATGAGTTTTTTATTTCGGGTGAAGTTCCCAATATGATAATTCAGCTGCGCAACAGTGATTTTCATCTGTGGTTCAGTTAAAAATTTACTCCGATCCTGAATGAAAAAAGTTTATGCGATACTTTGTCTGATGGCTGATTTCCGTTGTCTTTGGTTATGTCAAGGAAATTGTTGTCAAATGTAAAACCAAGAACCATTTCAGTATTTCCTCCGACCGCATATTCAATTCCGCCAGTAATATGGTAAGAAAGGTTGAACAACCTTAATTCTGAAGTTGCGTTTTCACCTTTGATATCAAGTGAGGGAATATCAACTTTTCTTCCAATAACAACTTTAGGATCGATACCAATATCAGTAAAGACGGTGAGATATCCGATCTGATTCGTCTGAAGCTTCAATCCTATTGGAACAGCCAGGTATTGAATTTTATATACAACAACTTCATTTGGTAACACGGTTGCTATCTTGTACTCATGTTTTGACAGTCCAAGTATAGTTGTATCTGTGCAAACCAGTTTTCCGCCTGCATTCACAATATTTATACCTGTTGAAAAGGAATAGTTGGGACCGAAGTACCTGTTAAACGCAAGGCCAAAATTAATTCCTGCCCTGGCGCCCTCGTTAGTGACTGCATCGATATCAGATGAAAACCAGCTGATGACAGGATCGACATGTATTCCCAAACCAATCCTCTGCTGAGCGCTGGTTTTGACAGGGGACAGTAATATAACAAATACGAGAAAAACTGAAATCTTATTTATTTTCAATCCAAAGAGTTCTCCCATAATCAATAAAAGTTAGTCATTTTGTCTTTTCACCTGACCTTTAGAATGTCAGGCAGTAAAAATAACAAATAAAAAGAGATGTTATTGTGTTGATTTTAATTGTTGCATATTAATGAAAAGTCCTAATTTTAGGATATTTAAACAAGCAGTATTATGAGAATTGGTTTTGTAAGGCTCTCTATTTTGATTTTATTTATACCTGTGATAGTTTCCTGCAAAAGGAATCACTATAAAATCAACACATCATCCATCCATGTGGATATCCAAATAAAGAGACTGGAAATAGATCTTTTCAGCATGAATCCTGATGAAGTAATTGCATCGGTGCCTTCCCTGAAAGAAAAGTATGGTACCTTCCTTCAGTTATTCAGCCTTGTTATAAATACAGGTGATACTGATGATCCTGTATTCGGTGATTATCTGGCAAGTTTCTGCACGGACAAGCAGAATAACGAAGTTTATTCCCTTACGATGCAGCTTTATCCTGAAGTTAAGTCAGTGGAGAATGAGTTGGAAGAGGCTTTCCGGCATTATCTCTGGTATTTCCCCGGGAGAAAAATCCCGGCAGTATATACCTGCATAACTGGATTTAATAACAGTATAATTACAGGAGATTCTGTACTTGCCATTGGTCTTGACAGGTATCTCGGGACGGATTGTGAATATTATCCCCGCCTTGAAATTTACAAATACATTGCAGCACGAATGAACTCATGGAACATTGTACCCGACTGTATCTATGGCTGGGGAGCTTCAGAGTGGATCTGTGACTCAATGGATTACCCGGCTGAAAATGTTATGTCAAAAATTGTTCATGAAGGGAAGCTGAAATATTTTGAGAAGTGCATGCTACCGGAAATTAACGACACGATCCTTTTCGGATTTACCTCAGACCAGATGAAGTTCTGCAGGAATAATGAAAGCCAGATGTGGCTATATCTTCTTGAAAATGATCTCATATTCAGCTCGGATCAGTTTATTATCCGCAAGCTGACCGGTGAAGCTCCGTTTACCAGTTATTTCACCAGCGAATCTCCGGGAAGAGCTGCTGTATGGCTGGGTTTCAGGATAGTTGAATCATATATGATGAAAAATCCTGCTGTGAAACTGGAAGAAATGATGAATAATACTGATATTCAGGCACTTTTGGAGCAAGCAAGGTACAATCCGCAATAAAAAGTAATAGAGCCGCTGGATACAGCGGCTCTATATAAATATTCCAGTTGATTGCTGAACTATGCAGGATGAATAGCCTCGACCGGGCATACGTCTGCACATGCACCACAATCAGTACATACATCCGGATCAATTTTATAGATGTCGCCCTCAGAAATTGCTTCAACCGGACATTCATCTATGCATGTTCCGCAAGCAGTACAGTCTTCACTAATTTTGTAAGCCATTTCTATGATTTTTAGTTTAATGAATTACTTTAATTGCCCAAAAATGCCCAAATTTATTAATTTTAAAAATACCAGATGTAATATACAAATACTGTGCCTTCTTTTTAACAGTAATTCCCGGAATTAAGGGATATTAAAAATCAAGGCTGAAAGATAAATAGAATATTCTGGGTAAAATATAGCTGTTTTCAATACCCCATGCCCAGTCAGCCCTTACAAAATAACCAAATAACTGTGCTCGTGCTCCTGCTCCGAATCCTGCAACTATTGGCTGCCTGTTCGAATCAAGTATTACTTTTACAGGGCCATTTATAATAATTTCATTGTCATAGGCATTATTGCCAGACCAGGGATTTTTTCCGCTCCATGCAGTACCTATATCTCCGAATCCAACCACCTGGAGGCTGTTCAGGAAGTTTGAGCGAAGAGGGTGACCGGCCAAATACCTCACAATCGGCCATCTTATTTCACTGTTTATGAGAACAAAGCTATTACCATTCCTTACATTCTGGGTGAATCCTCTCAGATTGGTTGCAAGTGCCTGAAAACCATAATTCATATCCGGGTTGACAGGAATAGTGTTGTCAAACATTGGATATTTACTAAAGAGATATCCCATCCAGTTGTCAACACCCCCCAGATAATAGACCAGTTTTGTAGGTCCATATGACGTACTCGCAGCAAACCGGTTAGCCCAGATAAGCTCTCTGTGAATCCTTGTATATTTTCTGAAATCAGCACCAATAACGATCATATCAGACTTTTTGTAAGTCAGCTCTTTATAATACTCTCCGAATATTTTAAACCTTGTGCCAAAATAGATATTTGTACTTCTCTTACGTGTATTGTCATATATAATTTCACCCTTCAGGTTAGCCCAGTGGTTCGAAAGGTTTTTGCTAATTAAAGTAGCCCTTTCGGTAGCCAGATAAACATGCCGGTCGTACCTGTATGCGACTGTTCCTTTAAGTACAAAGACCGGAGTAATTGGTCTGGAATAGGTAAAATATATATTGTATGTGTGGGTTTTGAAGAGAGTGTCTCCTGCACTGCTGAAGTATGCTTGTCTGTGCAAAATAAATTGCTTATCGAATTTACCCTTAAGGTTTTCAATACTGACAAGATATTCATTACTGTCAAAATTAAATGAAAATCTGAATCCTCCTGTAATCCTATAATTCTCAAAGAGATCGATAGTCCCAAACTTGGTAAGAACATTCATTCCAGGATTAAAGTAAGGTGCACCCCCGCTGTAAACCTGGTATGTATTATTAAGAAACGTGAAATCTATCTGATTTGCAATGTAGTTATTATAAAAAGAAGTTTGATAAATTCTGATCAGGGGCAGTTCCAGGTAACCGGTATCAAGGTCAATATCCATATAATCCTTTCGCCACAGCTGTTCAAAGTAGTTTTGCTTTTCTTTTTCAAAAATATAATGATTTATGTCAATAGGTTCGTCCTTAATATAATACTCATAAAGAGGTTTTGTCAGGGTATCCTGTCTTCTTTTGTCTTCGACTATCAGCCATTGTCTCAATTGCTCTATGCTATCGGCTTTATGAAGAATCTGATCTTTCTCCCTGCGGAATGAAGTTGTGACGATCTCATCTTTGGCGATTGGCCTGGAATTACTCAGGAGCCCTTTCCTCAGGAGATACTTCCTTTTGTTGAAGAGAACCTCTCCATAAGTATCAGATCCGTTAACCACCGACTGATCAAGAATATTCCGGTCATAATTTGTGACAGGTACCGAATTAATAAAATATCTGTAATGAGTGGTTGTGTCTATATAGCTAATTGTGCTGTCGAAATTAGCAGTATATCTGTTTAATACACCGTTTGCATTACCGATATAAGCAATTTTGTTCCTGTCTATCCCGGATGGAGAGAACCTGTCTATATGCTGCCCTTCAGTGAACCTTGTAAGTATATTGTTCTTTTTCAGGATGTTGTATGTAAAAAGGTCAAATGTAAGTCCGACTTTTTCTAATGGATTCCCCGTATTTGACAGTGTATCAGAAAGTCTGTTTGATGAAAAGATAATCTCATCTGGAGAGTCTCTCAGAAATGAAGGATGAAGATCATCGGAAACATCCCGGGTGATCTGTTCATTGGTGCCTGATGCAATAGTATGGATATAAAGATCCGTATTACCATCTTTAACAGCAGAAAAGACAAGACGAGATCCTTCAGGTGAGTAAGAAAAATCGAGAATTTTGTCAAAATAAAGAAGATTTCTTTCTTCAGTCGATTTCTCATTTACCCTGTAGAAATACATCACAAGTCTGGCCTTCTCGTCATTAATAAAAGTTAAGATTTTTCCACTCGGATGCCAGGCTATTGCAGGATAAGTATTATCAGTTACTTGTTCAAATTTGGGTTCAATACTGAAAATAGTCTTCAGTTTGCCTGTTGTCTGATTATAAAGCCTGATCTTCTTCCTTCCCCAGTCATTTGTCACATATGCAATATATTGGCCATCAGGACTGACTCTGACCTGCTGGAATATCTGTTCTTTCTTTGATTTACGGATAGTGTTTTCGTCAATGCCGGGTTGATTTTTGTCACTCGAAAATTCATCCAGATAAAATGCTTTCCATTCCTTAAGAATATCTTTAAGTTCCTGCCCCATTACATAAAGGAATCCGTCATTGACATTTTTGTAAATCTTGGTTAGATAAATAATATTAGGGATTAATGCATCTCCGTATTTTTTCCCGAGGAACCTCCAGAAAGACTGACCTGCATATTTGGCATCATCGTATTCAAGATGGTTTATGTTTTTGTATTTCCCTGATCTGAATCCGTCTTTGACCCTGTTTTCTGCATCGTAATCCCAGCCGTATCCGACATAATTTATCAGTCCTTTGAGATACCAGTCAGGCATATATATAAGTGAAGAACTCGATATCCGGTCCCTGATATCGGCATTATACAGCATTTCATTGATTATCACTTCAGTAATTGATGCAGCTATTTGTTTCTGATAAGCCACATGGTCTCCTTCATAATACAGCATCACCTTGTTCTTTATTATTCTGCTGAAGCCGCCGGTATTATAGGTTTCTTCCTCAAAAGTGATGAGGTCAATATTGGATTGTTTGTATTCTGCATTTTTATTATAAATGATGAAGATCAGTCTTTTCTCGAGGGTGTAGTCGAAAAAATCCTCGATCTCTTCAAGCTTTTTCATTGCATAATCTGCAGTATACTGGGCCAGATCACGACCATATTCATTAAAATAACAATCGAAATCCTCAAACCTGTAATATGACCAGTAATAATCAAAGTACTGAACTTTGTTTTTACCGAACGTCATCTGATGTCCATTATAAAACTGGCCATTTGCATTTAAATATGAAATACAAGCTATAATTAAGATTATCAGTCTATTGACTTTTCTCATCCTCTGAATCCTCATGAGATTAACCAGATTTCTACTTTACAAATTCTGTTCCAAATAATCCGGTTTAATTAACAAAACTAATGATATTATGTTTTAAAATAACTAAAAAGACTAAACTTTATTATTTTTGTTCGACATTTGGCTATTTAGCTTTCCGGTATGATTTTTGTTTTGTACCATGCAACCAAATCAACGCCGGAGGTGTTATTATATTGAACCGGTCAAATCCCGGCTGATAATTTGGATATTTACAATTAAATAAATGTTTAATTAATAATAATATGAAAAGGGTATTGTTCTTTATTTCATTGGTTTTTGTATGTACAGGTTTAATAGCACAACCGGTAATGAAGCTTTCTTCAGCAGATCATGATTTTGGAAAGTTCAGAGAAGAAGACGGCGTGCAGTCCTTTGACTTCTTTGTAACGAACTCCGGGAATTCTCCCCTGGTTATTCAGAACATAGTTACATCATGTGGCTGTACGACACCTGAATGGACAAAACAACCGATTCCTGCAGGCGGCAAAGGAAAGATTACTGCAAAATATGATCCGAAGAACCGTCCCGGAGCATTTCAAAAAACTCTGTCGGTCTATACAAATTCAAAACCTGAAGTTGTTGTTCTTGTTATAAAAGGTGAAGTTATTCCGCGGGAAAAAACCGTAGAGGAGTTATATATATTTCCAGTCGGGCCAGTAAGGTTTGAGAGTAATCACCTTGCATTTACCAATATTAAGAAGAACGAGAAGAAAATCAAGGTTATGCAGCTTATCAATACTTCGAAGGAACCTGTTAAGGTTGAATTTGATGTACTTCCTCCACATCTGGGCTTAAAGATAAGTCCGGAAACTCTGAAACCCGGGCAGAAAGGGCTTGTGGAAGGAACTTATGATGCAACCAAAAATCCAGGATGGGGAAATACAAGCGATATGGTGAAAATAAAGATTAATGGGGCTGTTCAGCAAAATGTTTATTATTATGTATCTGCAAATCTTGTCGAGGATTTTTCATCTCTTTCCAAAGAAGATCTTGCAAATGCACCTGTCTTCAAGCTCGTTACTTCTACCGTTGATCTTGGGAAAATTCCCGGTTCAACCTCAAAAGATGTTGAGTTCACATTCACCAATGAGGGGAAAAATGACCTTATAATCAGGTATGTCAGGTCTACCTGCGGCTGTACTGCAGTTCAGCAGGGTCCGCAGGGTAAAGGCATTAAGCAGGGTGAATCCAGCGCCATCAAGGCAACTTTCAATTCAGGTGGCTATAAGGGAAAAGTAACCAAGGCAATTTATGTATATACCAACGATCCCAAAAATTCTGAAGTTGTACTGATGCTGAATGCAGAAGTTGAACAGTCCGGGATTGCACAATAGACTCTGCTGAGCACAAACTATATTTATTTTTTGAAAGGGTGTCGGTCAACTATCTGGCACCCTTTTGTTATTTTTGCATCAACATAATTAGGGATGGAAGAAAAAAAGAAACATAAAAATACCCTGACTGTTCAGAAAGGAATACCACAGCCTCCGAGTATAAATCCCGAGGTGCTTAGCGGTACAGGCAGGAAAAAAAGAAAAAGATATTCGGTGGATGAGTATGTTTCAGGCATAATTTCAGGAAACAGGACCCTCTTAAGCAGGGCTATCACTTTGGCAGAGAGCTCTTTACCCGAACATTACGATGTTATTCAGGCCATTATCGAAAAGTGTCTGCCCTACAGTGCCAAGTCTGTCAGGATAGGCATTACAGGTGTCCCGGGAGCCGGGAAGAGTACCTTTATTGAAACCTTTGGATTGAATATTACCAGTGAAGGAAAGAAACTAGCCGTTCTGGCAGTTGATCCGAGCAGCAAGCATTCAAAGGGAAGCATACTTGGTGATAAGACAAGGATGGAGAAACTGAGTGCTCATCCTGGTGCTTTTATACGGCCATCCCCGGCAGCAGGGACTCTTGGCGGTGTAGCCCGGAAAACAAGAGAAACTATTATTCTGTGTGAAGCAGCTGGCTTTGATACAATACTTGTTGAGACAGTGGGTGTTGGGCAATCCGAAACAGCTGTTCATTCAATGGTCGATTTTTTTCTTCTTCTTATGCTTGCAGGAGCAGGAGACGAGCTGCAAGGTATAAAACGGGGAATAATGGAAATGGCCGATGCTGTTGCGATAACCAAAGCTGATGGTCAGAATAAGCCAGCTGCAGAAAGGGCAAAGGTTTTGTATCAGAATGCCATCAATTTGTTTCCGGTACCACCTTCCGGGTGGAAAACGGATGTCCTGACATGCTCGGCTCTGGAAAATACCGGCATCAAAAAATTATGGGAACACATCATGAATTATATTGCATTTACCAGGCAGAGCGGTTATTTTGATGAACGCAGGAAGCAACAGGCAATCATCAGAATGCATGATACAATCATTGATTATCTGACTAATTCATTTTATAGTGACAAAGATGTAAAGTCGATGAGACAACATCTTGAGCAGCAATTATATGAAGGCAAAATAACCTCATTTAAGGCTGCTGTCAGTTTAATTGACAAATACCTTAAAAAGTAAACGGAATTTACATTAATTCATATCTTTGTGCGCAGTGAAAAATTATAACTAAGTTAATATTCAAATCCGGGTAATATGAAAAGAATCATTTATTTAATTTTTGTTGCAGCTTTATTTTCTTCCTGTTCATCAGAACCACATTTTGTTGTAAAAGGGAAGATTGATGAATCAGATAGTGTTAAGTTTCTCCTGATGAAACGAGAAGCAGGCAGGTATGTAATCATTGATTCGGCAGTTTCAAAAAAAGGCAATTTTAAAATGACCGGGACCATCGAATTTCCGGATATGGTGCAACTGATAGCCGTAAACAGAGAGAACAGGACATCATTCTACCTTGAAAATTCCAGGATCACTATTACGGGGAAACTCGATTCACTTTTTAATGCAAAGATTACCGGATCTAAAACACAGGATGAGTACAGATATATAATTGATACCAGAAAACCTTTAAGCGAGAAATATTCAGATTTATACTTACAATATCAGACTGCCAGCCAGGTTCGGGATACTGCAAAAGTAGCCCAGCTAGAAAATGAGATTGAATCTGTCATGAAAGAAATGATTGCATTACAGAAAGATTTTATAAAGAACAATCCTGCTTCCTTTTTAGCTCCAACACTTTTAAACGACTTCAGCTACGAAATGGAAGCAGAGGAAATTGAAGCAGCTCTTAATGCAATGGATACCAATGTTGCCAAAATTCCTCTGGTAAAAGAAATGAAGGATAGAGTTGCAAGATTAAAGACTGTTTCAGTAGGACAAAAGGCACCTGACTTCACCCTGAATAATGTTGATGGTAATCCGGTTGCTCTTTCTTCAAAGGTAGGTTCAAAGATACTGCTGATCGATTTTTGGGCTGCATGGTGCAATCCATGCCGCCAGGAGAATCCAAATATTGTAAAAGTATATAATGAATTTCACAAGAAAGGATTTGATGTCTTGGGTGTATCACTTGACAGCAATAAAGAAGCATGGATTAAAGCTATAGCAAATGACAAACTGAGCTGGACACAAGTTACCGACCTTGAACAATATGAAAGTTCAGCTGCAAAATTATATGCTGTAGATGCAATTCCCTCTAATTTTCTTCTGGATGAAACCGGAACAATAATTGCCAGAAATGTCAGAGGCCAGGCTTTGTATGATAAAGTTAATGGGGTGCTCGGAAAATAGTTACACAATTACTGATTCTGCTCTTCTTTATTGATTTCCTCAAGGATAAAGCCTGTCCCCCTCACGGTCCTTATATCAATATTTTTATCTTCTGAGATATACTTCCGTAAACGGCTGATAAAAACATCCATGCTTCTTCCAAGGAAATAATCATCCTCCCCCCATATCTCGGTCAGGATGTCTTCCCTTGCAAGTATTTTGTTTTTGTTGAGGATAAAATATTTTAACAACTGTGCCTCCTTCAGGGTCAGCTTTTCCTTTGTATTCCCTGAAATTAGCTCGAGAGTGTTGAATTTCAGAACGGTTGATGAAATCTTAAATTCATCATTCACCGATGAATATGCTCTTTTCAGAATGTTATTTATCCTGAGAATCAGGACCTCCGGATCAAATGGTTTTGTAATATAATCATCTGCCCCGATTTTCAATCCCCTTACAATGTCTTCCTTGAGACTTTTTGCAGTAAGGAAAATAAGAGGAACATCAGGTTGTGCTTTTTTTATTTTCTCCCCGAGTGTAAATCCGTCCATCTCTGGCATCATTACATCAAGGACGCAGATATCCGGTTTATCCTGGTTAAATAATTCCCAGGCTTCTTTACCATCACGGGCGAGTGTTACTTCAAAACCGCTGATTGTAACATACTGGGACAATATATTTCCGAAATCCCTGTCATCTTCAGCCAATAGAACTTTCATAATCCTGAAAATTTTTTAATAAGGAATTGTTATTGTAAAGATACTACCTTTTCCCGGTTTACTGCTAACTGTCACATCTCCGCCGTGAGCTTCAGCAATTCTTTTAACATAATAAAGCCCCAGTCCAAGTCCTTTGTATTTATGAATATTGCCTGATGAAGCACGGTAGAATTTATCAAAGATATGTTTCTGGTCTGTTTTGCTGATCCCTATCCCGTTATCGGCAATCTTAATACAGATATTGTTATTCTCAGCAAGACCTTCAATATTTATAGCAGGCTCTTTATCAGAATATTTAACTGCATTCGAGAGAAGGTTATTTATCATAGTGGTAAAATATACAAGATCAAGATCCACCTTAGCCCCGTTGAAATTATATTTTTCTGTAAGTGCGGCACAGTTACCACAGCCAGATCTGAAACTGTCAACTATATCATTCATTATCTCATCAATTCCAATAGATTTCTTATCAAGCTGAAACTGTGTTCTTTCCCACATGCTTATCTCGAGTATCATGTTAATAAGCTGATTCAGATGGATACTCTGCTTACCGATAAGTTTTGCAGTTTCAAGAATTTTTTCCTGGTTGGTCCTTATTTGCTCCATTTCAAGTGTCTTCCCCGCCACAGTTATGGTCGACAATGGTGTCTTCAGCTCATGGGTCATATTATTAATAAAGTCTGTTTTGAGATTTGACAATCTTTTTTCTTCCATAAGGTTACGGTAAGTGATCAGAAAGATTACTACCACTACAACTATGCTGAAGAGGCTCATTCCCAACGATGCAGCTGTTTCCTTAAGGATCATTCTCCGTTTATCGGAAAAGTCTATGTAGTACTCAAAACTCAAACTATAATAATTATCATCAAGGCGAAACCAGTTAACCATGATGCTCGATTTTATTCCTTTTAAAGAAGTTGTCATCGGTTCCCGTCCTGGCGGCCGCCGATTACGGGAGAATTCACTCTGGTAAATATTCAGAGTGTCCTCTCCTATAAGTTCAAGGTTCGTGATTTCGATCCTGTGATTGAAGTCTTTCTCAAATCCCTGGTTTTCAAAATAGGTTGAAAGATATGCGGAAAAATCCTGTTCATCATTTAATACTTTGGAGAAGCTTTTTAAGATCTCGTTCCTTACAGCAGGCAGTTTCTGAATATCTTTTTTAATTCTCGGAATTTCTTTTACAACCGAATCTGAATACCAGTTCAGGAGATACCGGACTGTGTCAAAACCCATTGTTCTTTGACCCCGTAAAGACCCTGCTGCTTCCTGCGACAGTGTCTTGTACCTGAGCCATAACATCTCATCTTTTTGCTGCCAGACTCCCCTGATAATAATTACCTGCGCAGTGATCAGGATGATGATGGAAATTATACCAAGCAACAGAATGGTATTCCTTTTTTTCATATCTTTCAGTTTGCTTTTCAAATGTATTCATTTTTTATTAAAAGGTCAGTTAGCCCAACCAAACATTAACCCTGCGTTAACCCTGTATTAACAAAAAAATGGCATTTCGGGCATTATCTTTGAATCACTAAATGATAAAACCAGGCAGTCATGAAAAAGAGCAGTATAATATTAGGAATTGTTTTTCTCTTCGCAGTTTGTTTTAGATTCCAGGGAGTAAATGCTCAGGAGAAGTCAAAGGAGGAGAAAGAGAAGGAATTGCAGGAACTCATTATTGAGCAGAAGAAAGCCATGAAAGACCAGCAGAAAGCACAGGAGGAGATGCAAAAAGCATTGCAAGAAAGCAAAGTGGAAATCGATCAAGCAATGGAAGATGCTAAAGTAGAAGATAAGGTCAACAGAGCAATGAGGGTTTATTCTGATGGATTCAGGAACAGGCCCCTGTTTAATAACGGTGAGCCATTCGTTTTTACTCCTGTAGGTGAATTCGGTCATGCATTTACCGGGGAATCTGAACGAACCTCATGGGATTTTTCAAAGTCTGTAAAGGAAACTTCCTTTTCAAGGGATTATACTTTTGATGTAGAGCCTACCGTCAATACGGTTGTTATGTCAGTTAACGGCGATTGTAAAGCTGGTGAGATCCGAATAAAGATCATCATGCCTAACGGCAAAACATATTCTGACATCATTATTGATGAATTTGGCAATCTTAACTGGAGAAAATCATTCACAATTTCCGAAACGGAAAATAAGGATAAGTCTGGTGCATGGAAATTTGACATAAGCTCCTCGAAAGCAACGGGATACTTTAAGATATCTCTTCAGACATATTAATTTTTATTTCGTCTTCCGACGGATTATTTTTCATTCCTTTGGAAATGAGGCCGGGTCAGGGGGACCAGCCTCATTTTTTATTCCATCTGAGCTGAAGTACGACCTCCTTTGACACTTTCAACCTTTAATGTGAATTTATTACCTCCTTTTACTATCCACTTCAGGTCAACTTGCTGGTAACCAGCAATATTCTGAATCTCCATACGCTCAGGATTCTTCTTCTGTTCCGTTGTACGGTTGAGGTCGGCATTTTCGACGATCATGCCTGCAATTACTTTACCACCCTCAAGGTAAACATAATCCGGTGGATCGATCCTATATCGTATATTGGTCGCTGAATGAGTCGGAATCATTCGTCTGTTCACCACTGTTGCGGTAACTTCATTAAGACCTCCTTCAATCTTTCTGGCTTTAAGATTGGTTATTTCGAGCTTTGGTGACTGATATGAATTGTAGATGCAGAAAGCTGCATTTCTGTGAGCATCCGATTCAAGGAGAAAACCCGGATGCAGTCTGCCAAACATCTTGCTGAATCCGCCTATTTCAACCTCCCCGTAAACGGGGTGGATTATTTTCTGCCATGGGATAAAAGAGTCTTCAAAGAGAAGCAACCTGTCAAATTCATACTGGTCTGTGTATAATGTATCATAATACATCAGGTAGCTGTTCCATAATTCATTGGAAAAAACAAAACAGCCCATGGCACCATGCCACCAATCAAGCTCCCCTCCATAGACGGTATACATATCTTTCCAGATAGTAACGAGCCTATACCCGGCTATCAGCATTTCACCTTTTTTCCCGATGGCATTTATTACTGCATCATCAGCCCTGCTGTAGACTTCAGCTCCGCCACCCTGGATTGAAGGACCTCTCAGTATCATTCCGCCTGAATTATGGAACGACTGAGATCCTGTAATATTCCTGTGGTTTAAAATAAAATCGCGGATAGCCTGATTTTCCGGTTGAGAAAAAGGATATTTATGAGCGCCGCTCTGTACATAGTTAGGTTCCCAGTTAAAGCCCCAGTCGCGATTACCATCATAACCGCCTGGTCCGTCTTCGTTGAACATTCCATCCCCGTCATTATCAATGCCTTCCATCCCCAGCATTTCATACTCACCTTTTTCACCAGGTTCAACACGAATCATTCTGCGGGGATCTTTGGGATCAGTAATATATCCGCCCTCCGGATTTTTCCTTCGCATCTGGCTGATATTCTTATCGCCATTCAGATCATCATACCCGTCCTCGTCGAATTTACCGTCACGATCGTTGTCATATGGCATCATACCAGACCTTGGAGGTACACCGACAAATGCAAAATATTCACGTGCATCAGGATTGATAGTAGGAGCAATATAGAAGGTTTTATCTTTAAGTAGCTGACTGATAAAGGTATTCTCATCATACATCTCACATAAGTACCAGGCAGTATACATCGCCATCTCAGTACCCTGAATTTCACTTGAATGAATATTGCCATCAATCCAGAACCCGGGTTTGAAATCCGGATTACCAGCCTTCTTATCCGATATTGTCAGAATATGTATGTCACGACCCTGGTACGATTTTCCCAATGATCCGAGAGAAACAAGATCAGGGTATGCAGACGCCAGCTTTTTGCACAGGTCAGTAATTCCTGCATATGTGTAATATTTGTTCCATGATGCCTGTACTTTTGGATTCGCGGGAGAGCCGGCTGCTTTCAGGAATAACTCTTCGTTCTGGGATGATACCGGAATTGCCAGAAGAAGAAAAAAGATGGATATTATATTGGTCAATGCTATTTTTTTCATGATATAGTTGTTTGATTATTTCAGTTCGACAGATGTGGAGATTTGTCCTGTATTGACAGCTCCGGCAGTTATTTTAACACTCCCTCTGCCTGAGATGAGCCAGCTGAAATCAGCCGACTTGTCTCCTTCAAGTCTTGGTATTCTCTGCACTTTCTGTCCGCTTAAAAATTTCTGGCTGCCGGCAGTTTCGAGACTAATCCTCATGATCCGTGTCCACATATTGAATTCTCCGGCTTCCGCGCATGTGGCAAAGATTCCAATGTTGTGAACTTTAAGGGAAAGCCTGAAGATATTGTCACCTTTATTTTCAACAATGATATCAAGAAATTCGAGCTCCGGGTGCATTTCAGCTATTGCTAAAATGAATTTGTAGTTTTTAGAAACCAGATCTTCCAGCTTATCAGCAGGAGGATTGATAGTTGCAAAAGGTTTTATTCCACCTGTTTCTGTTTTCTTGCCAGGGAAACCGGGATGCTTTATTTCGGTCCATGGCACAAATACACCATCCATTTTATTCTCATCTGCAAATTTTAAGAATGCAACGTCTGCGTTTTTATCCCTCTCAACAGGAAACCACCATGCAGGTGTGCTGAAACTATAACGGCCATAATGAGAATAAGACCATTCCATGAAATTCCCCGGGGATGATTTGGGTGAAGGTGCTCCTTTGACGCCGGTGATTTCATGATATTTATCAGAAACAAGTTTATTGATCAGCTCATCAGACTTAAGAATGCTTGTAATTCTTCTTTCCTGGTCCATAATACGCATCTGCCCCTGACCGGGGATTTGCATCTGGGGAGATGACTGAACTGCACCAGGACGTTCGGATGATTTCATTGATTGTCCCAGGTTATCCTGGGGACCGAATGCAAAAGTTGCAAATATATTAAAATGATCAAACAGGAAATCAAGCACAGCTTTTGACTCAGCTTCCGAAACAGGATATAACCCGGCATTAAGTCCGAACTCTTCATAATTGAATGTCAAATTCCTGTTGAAGCTGACCCCACCGGCACCATCCTCGTTGAATTTATCATCTTTGTCATTGTCTGTACCTTCAGAATAAACAAAATACGAACCTTTCTGCCCTTTTGAGAGATCTGCAGGTATCATAACTCTCTTATCTTCTTCGTTTTCCATATAATTACCTGCCGGATCGGAAACACGAATCAGGGTAATAAATCCGTCATTATTAAGATCTTCATAAGGATCTTCACCGGATGTAAAATCCCTGTCGTCATCGGTCTGTCTTGCATTTACGTTTCTTTCATACTTTACCTCAGAGAAAAACTGTTCTGTAGCATCAGGGCTAACATCGGGGAACACATAAAAAGTAATTTTATTAAGCAGGTTTTTTATTTCAAGTGAATCAGATTCCTTAAGCAGCGAAACAGCAAAGCCAAGTGCAAGCTCTTTCCCCAGGATATGACTTCCCTCGACTCCGCCTAATACGGCAATTCCTGGCTTACTGTCCTTATCCCCCGCACCTATTGTAATGACAAGTATATCCTTTCCTCCTATAGTCTTTACCAGCGATCTGGACGAGCATAAGGAGGGATAATCCCTGGTAAGTGCGTCAACTTTCTGCAGCATAGTCCGGTAATTATTGTACTGGTTCTGTGCTTCGGCAGTATGATTAAGGACAAAACCGATGACCGTCAGAAGTAAGATCTTTAAAGAAATTTTCATGTTTGATATTATTAAATTATTATGGACTGTCAGGTCTGACCGGTCTTTTCACCGGTGATCTGAACAAACAGTTGTTAAATGATGGATCCCAGTTCACGTTTTTATAAAATTCGGCTGTCCGGGTGTTGAAATAGCCAAGTATATGTTTCGGGGAAAGTGTATAGACAAGTTCATCATTGTCACCATAAAAAGGTTCAGTAATTGTAATAACCTCCTCAATTCCTGTATCATTATCATTTGAAACATCTGAATATATCTCATAAGTATTTTTTGGTATCGCAACGATTACTGTATAAGGGCCATAATCCTTCCTCTGGATCAGGAAATAAGTAATTTCTATCGGTTCGTTAGGATTGACACGATCGGTAGAATGAGGGAGCTGACTTTCAAAGATAAAGCCTTCTTTTAAAATCTTTTCGACTATGCTGAATTCTCTGGTGTTATGAAGAAAAAAATGGCAGTCATTGAAATCTGTCAGGATTGCTGCAAGTATCTCTCCTTTATTCTTCATCAGTGAGAAAGAGGTTTCCCCTGTAAATAGTATTCAAAAATAGCTTATATTATTTTATTTTCAACACATAAACCTTTTGATCTGTTATATGTTAATTTTGTAGCTTAAGTGGAATTTCAATCGTAATGAGAAAAATATTCAGCCTTCTGGTGATCATAATTTTCTTTTCTTGTAACCGGCATAATACTGATACCGGGACAAAGATAATTACGGTAAGTATAGCTCCGTTTAAATATTTTGTTGAAGAGATTGCCGGTAAGGATTTCAGGGTTAATGTGATGGTTCCTCCAGGATCGGATCCTCATATCTACGAACCATATCCGGAACAGATAATAAAACTAAGACAATCGGTCGCTTACATAAGCAATGGTTACCTTGGTTTTGAACAGGCATGGCTTGACAGATTTTATCAGACAAACAGGACAATGAAGATACTGTCACTGGGGGAAAAGATTGATCTGATTGTTCCGAAGCATAAACATGAGGGTGAACAAATTGAAAGTGCAGATCCGCATTACTGGGTTTCCCTGATATGCGCAATGATCATAGCTGAGTCTGTTAAGGAGCTTTTATGCGAACTTAATCCGGGGAAAATACAGAATTATGAGACAAATTTCAGAAACTTACTTTCAAAGATCAGAGAAGCTGATGAAAAAGCCCGCACTCTTTTCGCGGAAGTAAAGAACAAGTCATTTATGATTTATCATCCGAATCTTGGATATCTTGCAAGAGATTATGGATTGGCAGAGATCTCTGTAGAATATGAAGGCAAAGAACCTCCTCCTTCCAGGTTAAAAGAACTTATTGACCTTGCCGTTAAGGATAACCTGAAAACAATATTTGTCCAGAGAGAATATGACAAAAAGAATGCGACAGAAATTGCACATGAAATAGGTGCTGATGTTGTAATAATTGATCCTCTTTCAGAATATTGGCTGGAGGAAACAGTTGATATTATTGCTTCTTTGCATCAAAGTTTTATAAAAAGTACAAAATAGACAGGAAACATGGCTTATCTTTTTGAAATGCATTCTCTATCAGCTTCTTATGATACCAACGTTGTACTTAAGGATGTTGACTTCAAGGTCAGCGAAAGTGATTTCATTGGGGTTATAGGACCGAACGGAGGAGGAAAAACGACACTTCTTAAGGTAATCCTGGGATTGCTTAAACCTGTGAAAGGTAAAATAGTTTTCAATACTGATCTTATTAACAGAAACAGCATAGGTTATCTACCGCAGATTTCAACAGGTGATATAAATTACCCGGTGACAGTCACCGATGTTATCCTGTCCGGAATGATGATCCAAAAAAAGATTATATCAAGGATGTCGTCATCTGACAGGAGTAGGGCAGGAGAGGTGATTAATGAACTGGGATTGTCTGGACTGGCAGATTCATCACTGAATGAGTTGTCGGGAGGTCAGTTGCAGCGTGTCTTGCTTGGTCGTGCAATTATAGGGAATCCCAAACTGTTGCTGCTTGACGAACCGGGTAACTTTGTTGATTCAACATTTGAAAATGATTTCTATGAGAAGCTTCGGGAGCTTAATAAACGCATGGCGATCCTTATGGTTTCACATGATATCGGGATAATTTCATCCCATGTCAAATCATATGCCTGCGTTAACAGGGGACTTCATTACCATCCCTCATCAGAGATAACAAATGAACAGCTACTCGCTTATGGTTGCCCGATACAACTTATCACTCATGGAGATGTACCTCATACAGTTCTTAAATATCATAATTAGTGGAAGAAAGTATTTTTCAATATGATTTTATAATAAAAGGTCTTCTGGGTGCTGTTTTTGCAAGTATTACTGCTGGTTTAGCCGGTACTTATATTGTTTCAAAACGGATGGTCTTTCTGAGCGGAGGTATATCTCACGCTTCGTTTGGAGGTATCGGGATAGGATATTTTGCAGGGATCAATCCTGTTGTTGGTGCTGCTGTTTTTAGTATCCTGTCAGCTCTTGGTGTTGAGTATCTTTCTGTCAGGCATAAAATAAGGGAAGATTCAGCAATCGGAATACTCTGGGCATTCGGGATGGCAACTGGAATTATCTTCATTTATCTCACACCAGGATATACTCCAAATCTGATGGGATATCTTTTCGGCAGTATCCTGACCGTCACTAACGCTGATATAATTGCACTCGGAATTATGTCCTTGATCCTTATTGTTTATTTTGGTGTTTTTTACCGGACAATACTCTATATTTCTTTTGATGAGGTCTTTGCGAGAACATATTCTTCATATGTTGATATATTTAAATATATTACCACAGCATTGGTAGCTCTGACTATTGTTTTGAATATAAGAATGGCTGGTGTTGTACTGGTTATTTCATTGCTTACAATTCCACCAAATATTGCTATGCTGTTCACCAGAGTGTATCTGAAAATAATCGTTCTGTCAGTTATTGCAGGATTCACAGGTACAGCTGCCGGTTATGTTATTTCTTATTTTGCAGGTATCCCTGTAGGAGCAACAATTATTTTCACGCTTGTTGTGATTTGGATTGTTGCAAAGGTTATTAATCAGGTAGTCATTAAGAAGAATGGCTAGCTGCATGCGGTTTTTGGGTTGAAAATAAAGGTTAGTTTGATTATTAAATAGTTTAATATTTATGGATTACGATCTTATAATAATTGGCAGTGGTCCGGGTGGTTATGTTGCAGCCATCAGAGCGTCACAGTTGAAAATGAAAGTTGCAGTGGTTGAAAAAGCTGAAATAGGAGGCATCTGTCTTAACTGGGGATGTATCCCTACAAAGTCTCTTTTGAAGAGTGTACAGGTCCTGGAATATCTTAATCATGCATCAGATTACGGCATTACTATTAATGGAGAAGTAAAAGCCGATTTTAATGCAATTGTTGCGCGAAGCAGGAGTGTAGCAGAGGGTATGAGCAAAGGAGTTCAGTTTCTTTTTAAAAAAAATAATATAACACATATCAGGGGTTTTGGCCGCCTGTCCGGACAAAAATCTGTTGAAGTTGAAGATGAGGAAGGGAAGAAAAAAACATTTACAGCAAAGAATATTATTCTGGCTACAGGAGCCAGGTCAAAAGAATTATCAAATCTTAAACAGGATGGCAAAAAGATAATTGGTTACAGGGAGGCCATGACTCTGGCAAAACAACCAGCCTCAATGGTTGTGGTTGGTTCCGGGGCAATTGGCAGTGAATTTGCAAATTTTTACCGTTCATTAGGGACAGAAGTTACCCTTGTTGAGTTCTTACCGAGATTAGTACCCAACGAGGATGAAGAGATTTCAAAACAGCTCGAGAGATCCTTTAAAAAACTTAAAATGAAAATAATGACTGATTCTTCGGTGGAGTCAGTTGATACTTCAAAAGAGAAATGTCTGGTTACAATAAAAACACAGAAAGGAACCGAAACAGTTGAAGCGGACATCGTTTTATCAGCAGTTGGAGTGACTGCTAATCTTGAAGGCATTGGGCTTGAAGAAGCAGGAGTGAAAACTGAAAAGGGGAAAGTTGTTGTTGATGATTATTACAGGACTTCTGTCCCGGGCATTTTTGCGATAGGTGATATTGTCCGGGGACCCGCTCTTGCCCATGTTGCATCATCAGAAGGAATAATATGTGTTGAGAAAATAGCAGGGATGGAAGTCGAACCTCTTGATTACAATAACATTCCTGCATGTACCTATACCAATCCTGAAATAGCATCCTGTGGAATGACCGAATCAGCAGCCAGGAACGCCGGATACGATATCAAAGTCGGAAAATTCCCCTTCACAGCCTCCGGAAAAGCAAGTGCGTCAGGTTCAAAAGAAGGTTTTGTCAAGCTTATTTTTGATGCAGCTTATGGCGAATTGCTGGGAGCACATATGATTGGAGCAAATGTGACAGAAATGATCTCAGAGATAGTGCTTGCCAGGAAACTTGAAACCACAGCTCACGAGATTATTAAAGCGGTACATCCCCATCCTACAATGTCTGAGGCAATTATGGAAGCAGCCGCCGCCGCCTATAATGAGGTGATTCACCTTTAACCATTTCTAACAACCTTAATTATAAAGAGGTTCTTTAACTAGTTACTTTTATTTCAGATTTCTTAAATAAATTAAGTATGAATAAAACTGGAGTTATATTCTTATTATGGTCAATCCTTCCTGCTTTTATTGCAGCCCAGCCACTTGCAAAAAGGCAGCAATATGATATTGCAAAGGATAAGGTATTGTATACCATAGGTTATGCACATCTTGATACAGAATGGAATTGGGAGTATCCAACCACCATAAACCAGTACATAAGGAACACAATGGAGGATAATTTCAAGCTTTTTGAAAAGTATCCCGACTATGTTTTCAATTTTACAGGTTCGAGACGTTATAAAATGATGAAAGAATACTATCCAGAGTCCTATAAAAAAGTAGCGGATTATATCAAACAGGGAAGGTGGTTTGTCTCAGGTTCATCTGTTGATGAGGGAGAAGTGAATATCTCTTCTTCGGAATCTGTTATTCGCCAGGTTTTGTATGGTAATCTTTTTTTCAGGCGGGAGTTTAACAAGGAGAGTTATGATTATATGCTACCGGACTGTTTCGGTTTTGTGGCGACTATGCCTCAGGTCTGGAACCATGCCGGTCTCCTGGGATTTTCAACGCAGAAACTTACATGGAGATCATCAAATGGAATTCCATTTAATATTGGTATATGGGAAGGCCCCGATGGCAAAGGACTCCTAGCTGCTTTAAACGCAACAGATTATACAGGAAGGGTTGTCTCCCGCCTTGATAAAGACAGTACATGGAATGCCAGAATACAGGATGGAATAAATAAGTATGGTGTCTCTTTTGATTTCCGCTATTATGGTGTTGGTGATATTGGCGGTTCCCCCAGAGAAGAGGATGTTAAAAATGTTGTTGGCAGTTTAAGAAACAGTGATAGTAAATTTAAGGTTATACTCACCTCCTCCGATCAGATTTATAAGGATATTACGCCAGAGCTCCGTAAGAAACTTCCAACTTACTCTGGAGACCTTCTGCTGATTGAACACAGTGCAGGTTCAATGACCTCTCAATCGTACATGAAAAGGGCTAATCGGAAAAATGAGATTCTTGCCAAATCTGCCGAACAGGCTTCAGTATTAGCTGATTGGATTGGCGGGGCCGCCTATCCTGCTGAGAAACTTAATAGTGCGTGGGAATTAGTTTTGGGCAGCCAGTTTCACGATATTCTTCCGGGTACAAGTACTGTAAAAGCGTATGAGTATGCCTGGAATGATGAGTTTATAGCAATGAACACCTTCTCTGAAGTACTTAAGAATGCAGTCAGCAATATATCACGTTCGCTGAATACACAGGTTGAGGGCAGATCAGTTGTTGTATTTAATCCGGTAGCCAGGACGAGGGAGGATATTGTAACAGCTGAACTGATTTATCCGAAACTCCCTGTAAATGTCAGGGTAACAGATAAGGATGGTAATTCTCTTCCATCACAGATAATTTCAGCGAAAGGGAATAAGCTTACAGTTATTTTCCTGGCAAAGCTGCCATCAGCAGGTTTCTCGGTATTTGGTATACAGGAAACAACTGATAAACAAACATCCTCAGAGCTTTTTGTTACGGATCAGACGCTCGAGAATAAGTTCTTTAAAGTGAAGATAGATGCCAATGGTGACATAGCTGGCATTTACGATAAGAGAGCTGCAAGGGAAGTACTTTCAAAACCGGCTACACTCGATTTTCAACTGGAAAATCCATCACAATGGCCTGCCTGGAACATGGATTGGAAGGACCGTAAAAATCCTCCGATTGACTACATGAACAAAAATGCAACAATAAATATAATTGAACAGGGACCAGTTCGTGTTGCAATTGAAGTTATCAGGAAAGGGCAAAACTCTGAAATAACTCAGATTATCAGCCTTGCTGCCGGAGAATCAGGAAAGATTGTTGAAGTAAGGAATAAGATCGACTGGCAGTCAAAAGGAGTTAGCCTTAAAGCAGCTTTTCCCACAACTGTTGTCAATGAGTTTGCCACATATAGTTTGAATACTGCTGCAGTTCAGAGGGCAACAAACAATGAAATTAAATTTGAAGTTCCTGGCAGACAGTGGATTGATATAACCGACCGCTCAAATAATTATGGTGTTTCAATTCTTGAGGATTGTAAATATGGTTCAGATAAGCCTGACAACAGTACTCTCAGACTCACTCTGATGTATACCCCAAAAGCCAGTTCATATATTTACCAGGGTACTCAGGATTGGGGTGTTCATGATGTTAAATATGGTATTTATCCTCATATTGGCGACTGGGTTTATGCAAAAACTCCCTGGCAGGGAAATTTTCTAAATAATCCTCCTGTTGCTTTTGAGACTACAAAACACAATGGCCCGTTGGGAAAGGAGATATCTATTATTCAAATCAATACAAACCAGGTTGATGTGATGGCCATTAAGAAAGCTGAGGAAAGCGATTATTATATTGTCAGGTTTAATGAGCTTTACGGGAAGGAGGCAAAAAATGTCGTTATCAGTTTCCGTGGCAGGATTACTGAAGCATTTGAGGTAAATGGACAGGAGCAGAAGATCGGCATTGCTGATTTTGCTAATGGCAACTTAAATTTTGATATGGGTAAATTTGCAATCAGGACCTTTGCTGTTAAATTCGAAAATATACCTCTAAAACTTTCAAAGCCTCTCCAGCAAGTTGTTACACTGGCGTATAATGGAGATGGTTTTAGCTCTGATAACAGAAGAAACGATGGTAATATTGTTAATAATCTTACTATTCCTGCTGAACTGATTCCTGCAGAAGTAGTAAGTGAGGATATCATTTTCAAAGTTGGTAATACATCTGATAATCAAAAGAATATGTTAATCACCAGAGGCCAGAAAATCAATTTGCCTCCGGGAGATTTTAACAAACTTTATATTCTTGCTGCTGCAGATGAAGACACTCAGGGGGCATTTAAAGTGGGCAGTAAAACCATAAACATACCTTTCCAGAACTGGACAGGATATGTAGGCCAGCATTATGGAAGGGTACTCTATTTCAATAACATGAAGGTAGCCTCTATTACCAATGCTTTTACCCGGCGGGATAATATAGCATGGTTTGCTTCACATCGACATAACCCGGATGCTAATGATGCCTATCAGTACAGTTATCTGTATAAGTATGAGATTAGTCTTCCTAAAGGTGTAAGGTCGGTCAAATTGCCGGATAATTCCAGGATTAAAGTATTTGCAATGACTCTCACAAACAACCAGAAAGATGAAATAACTCCTTTGCAGCCTCTATATGATGATTTTACGGATAACAAGCCTGTTAAGCTTAGAGTTAACGAAATTGTTACTCTCGATCTCAAACCTTTAACTTTTCTGCAGCAGCCACTTTTTACCGAAAGTGTTGATGAAAGAATGCTTCCGAGGCTGAAACAATATCTCAGGAATGCAGGTCTGGATACTATATTGGTAATAACCCAGCCCTCATCAAATGACTACGCTGATGTTAATTCAGGGAATAAAGTAACTGCCGCATACTATCCTGCTGGTAAATCATCCAGAGGAATTGAATATTCCGGACAGAAGTTTGATATTCCCAATATTCTCAATACTAAAACAGGCGTACCTAAGGATACCTTATTCTTTGACAATGGAGAAGGAAGGGTAATGATCGATCTTCAAAAACCAGTTTCTATTGACAGGATAAATATGTTTTTTGAAACCTTCAGGGGAAGAGGGTCACAGCCTGGTCAGCAGATATTTTCGATCTGGGCATCATTATCCGGATCCGATGTAACGGGAGATCCCAAAACCAAAGGTTGGCAATTTGTCGGTGTTTATGGTACAGGAGGCAGAGGATTTGGAGGTTCCGGGACATCATATGTCTTTGATAACAACCTTAAATGCCGATACCTGATGTTTATCTCGGATGGCAGCTGGCATGGTACAGATTATGTAAAACAACTTGATATTTTTGAAAAAAAGTAATACAGTATCAAGTATATTATTATCATAAAAATCACATCCTCGCAGTTGTAACAACTACGAGGATGTGATTCTCCAGAGAGTAAGAATATGACCGGATAATACTCCAACGCAACCTTTTTTTAATTATTCACATCAATCTTTAAAAGAAATTATAGTTTTTAAGACAATTTTTTTATATTTTTATAATCTCAAACAGGTTAACGACCTTGCCGGAGATTAAAAATATCATAAACGGTTGTCTCAAAGGTAACAGAAGGGATCAGGAACTTCTGTACAGGAGGCATGCACCAAAATTATATGCTGTATGCATTCAGTATTCAGGAAACGATGAGGAAGCAAGGGATATATTACAGGATGGATTTATAAAGATCTTTGAAAATCTTGTCCATTATAAACATGAAGGTTCTTTTGAAGGATGGATACGGCGGATAATAGTCAACACGGCTCTTGAGAAATATCGCAGCAAGCATAATCTCTACAGAGTCGATGACATTGATCAGATTCCGGAACTGGATGCAGAACCCGATAATGAAGATTATGCAGGACTGGAAGCAGTTGACCTGCTGGGAATAATCAGAGAGCTGCCTCCGAAATACAGAGTAGTGTTTAATCTTTTTGCAATTGAAGGATATTCGCATAAAGAGATCGGCAGAATGATGAATATTTCAGAAGGGACCTCAAAATCGAATCTGTCACGTGCCCGTGTAATTCTTCAGAGAAGAGTTGGTTCATATACAGGGATTAAGAAAAGTATATCAAATGGATAACAGGTGGTCAAATATTGATCTTGTTTTCCGGAACGGACTGAAAAATTATGAAGTACTTCCTCCACCGGAAGTCTGGAATAATCTGCGTCCTGTCATTAGAAAGAAACAGAAGCCATATATGGTTCTGAGAGCAGCCGCTTTTGCTACTGTAGTTTTGTCGTTAAGCTTTCTGGCATACAGATGGAGCAAGGAAATTTCAGCCAGGCTGGAAAATCCTGTTATATCTGTGAATGAAGAATCTGTTGCTCCTGTCACCAGCCCGATTATTGCAAGTCTGTTGCCGGAGGGTAGAATAAATAATGACAATTCTTTCAGATATGAAGGTACCCGGGAGGAGGTTCAACCTGAAAATATTCTTATTCCAGGGAATAACACATCAACATCCCGGGCCATTATTTACCCTTCAGTATCAGGAGGATTTTCCCTGAATGAGATCTCTCGTAACAACTCAGATTTAATGGCGATAAATTATCCCCGTACCAGTTCTGTAAATACTTATGACTTCAATACACAGATTCTGCCTGCAACCAGCGCCGGGAATGAAATCGACAGGTGGACAATTGCCGCATTAATTGCACCAACATATTATACTTCCTTCCGCTCAGGAAATGATGAATTTTCCAGGGAGATCATGAAATCAGAACAACCTCTTTTCTCATATTCAGGTGGAGTTGCCCTGGCATATAAAATCAATAAAAGGTTTTCTATTCAGTCTGGTCTCTATTTCTCATCTGTTGGTCAGATGGTGGAGGGAATTACATCTTTCAGCGGTTTTAGAAATTATGACAATACAAAAGGCGACCATAACTTTGAAGTACTTACTGCCAATGGAACGGTGTATACAAACAATGCTGATGTTTTCCTCCTAAACACCGGCATGGACAGCAGGATACAGGCAAAATTCACCAATGAGGCATTCGACCCTGTTAAAGCAAACCTTGAGTATCTTGATAATTCACTGCGACAGAATTTCAGTTACCTTGAGGTACCTTTCGTTGTAAAATATAAGGTGATTGATAAAACTTTTGATTTTAATTTAATCGGCGGCTTATCCTCTAACCTGCTGGTTAATAATTCCGTATATGCCAGTGTTGATGGAGGAAAATATCAGGTCGGTAAAACTCAAGGAATGAATGCAATTACTTTCAGCAGTTCCTTTGGTATGGGAATGGAATACAATGTAAACCGCAACCTGTCATTAAATCTGGAACCGACTTTCAGATACTACCTGAATCCTTTCAATGAATTATCAGGATTGAAATTTCATCCTTACTCTTTTGGAATATTTTCAGGACTCTCGTTCAAATTCTGAAACAACTCAAGCTCCCATTAATATTTAATTTGTTTTTGCCTTTCCCTGAATAATTATTGAGGTGTAAAAATATTACCTTTGCATTTTATTTGTAATCACCCTTATTATTATGGTAAATTCAAAAAGGAAAACAATACTTACGGCATTTATCCTGGGTAGCACTGTGTTTATTATTTTTTTAGCTGCCGGGGGATTTAAAGGATACAGCAACCCTTCAAACAATGGATTTTCAGAAGATACTGTTTTTACTAACAGGACATATAAGCTACCTGATAACGTCACGTTTGCAGGAGAGAGAATGCCCCTTGAAAATTTTGACACCAGGGAGAGTCTTGAACGTGAGATCCTGACCAGCGCTTACAGGCACTCCTCTACAATACTGATTATTAAAAGAGCTAACAGATACCTTCCGGTTATTGAAAAGATTTTAAGGAAGAATAATATCCCTGATGATTTAAAATATCTAGCAGCAGCGGAAAGTGAATTCTGCAATATGATTTCTCCGGTTGGCGCAACAGGATTCTGGCAGATTATGCCTGAAACAGGCAGAGAAGAAGGAATGGAAATAAATAATGAGGTTGATGAAAGGTATAATCTTGAAAAATCAACTCAGTTTGCATGTGAATATTTTCAAAAGTCTTACGAAAAATACGGTAACTGGACACTTGCAGCAGCATCATATAACGGTGGCAGATCAGCCATTGATGAGCAGATTCAGATACAGAATCAGAATAATTATTATGACCTTTTGTTAAGTGAAGAGACTGCACGGTATGTTTTCAGAGCGGTTGCATACAAGCTAATAATAACAGATCCGGGAAATTATGGATTTACTATTGATAAAGAGGATCTCTATCCCGAATTGAAATATTTCGAAGTGAAGGTAGATAGTGCTATAACAAGCTTTTCCAGGTTCGCTGAAATATACGGAACAAATTACAAATTGTTGAAATTTCTGAATCCTTGGCTCAGGAAATCATATCTTACGCCAAAACCCTCAAAAGAATATTTAATAAAGATACCTGTAGCAGGGATGCGGCGAATTGAAAAAACTGAGACTGTAAACTGATATTTTACGGCAGAGAGTAAAGATGAGTGAGGAAATAAAGGTTCTTGGAGCCCGGGTACATAATTTGCAGAATATTGAGGTTACTATCCCAAGAAATAAACTGGTTGTCATTACGGGTCTGAGTGGAAGTGGTAAATCGTCTCTCGCTTTTGACACAATATATGCAGAAGGTCAGCGGCGGTATATGGAAACCCTTTCTGCCTATGCCAGACAATTTTTAGGAGGGATGGAACGCCCCGATGTTGATAAGATCACCGGTCTGAGCCCTGTAATCTCCATTGAACAAAAAACCACAAATAAGAATCCACGATCAACGGTCGGGACAATTACGGAAATTTATGATTTTCTGAGGCTTCTGTATGCAAGGGCTTCTGATGCATATTCGTATGTTTCAGGTGAAAAGATGGTTAAATATACTGATGATCAAATACTTGAGCTTGTTAAAAAGAAATTTGCCGGTAAAAAGGTATATTTTCTTGCACCGGTTATAAAAGGGCGTAAAGGTCATTATAAAGAACTTTTTGAACAGCTCCGAAGAAAGGGATTTCTGAATGTACGGATCAATAATGAGATTAAAGAACTCCTTCCTGGAATGAAGCTTGATCGCTATAAAACCCATTATATTGAGCTGGTTGTTGATAAATTCAGGGTAGGGGAGATTACAGATAAAAGGTTAAAGGAATCTGTTCAGGTATCACTCGACCAGGGTGATGGAGTTATGATGGTACTTGATACAGATAGTAATGAGCCAAGGTACTTTAGCCGGCATCTAATGTGTCCTGTAACTGGCTTATCCTATAATGAACCTGCCCCGCATACATTTTCATTTAATTCACCTCAGGGAGCATGTCCTCATTGTAATGGTCTGGGCGAAATCTCAAGTATTGATGAGCAAAAACTGATCCCCGACAGGGATCTGAGCATAAGAAAAGGAGGCATAGAACCTCTCGGTAAATACAGAAACGTATGGATATTCTGGCAGATTGAGGCGATTGCAGAAAAAAACGGATTTACTCTCGATACTCCGATAAAAGATATACCCGAAGAAGCGCTGAGTAAGGTACTTTATGGATCTGATGAGGTTTTCAAATTATCCAATACACCACTTGGGATGACTTCTAACTATTTTCTGACCTTTGAAGGTGTCGTTAATTTTGTCGGCAATCTGGAAGCAATTAACGGGAAAAAAAACGGAACAAGAGTGAGGGACCAGTATGTTCAGTATAATATATGCCCTGAATGCAACGGATCCAGGCTTAAAAAAGAGTCATTGTTTTTCAGGATTGCAGATAAGAATATTGGTGAACTATCAGCAATGGATATCAGGGAGCTATCAATTTTTCTGTCCAATATTGAGGAGAAAATGACCAAGAAACAGAAACTGATTTCAGCAGAGATACTGAAAGAGATAAGGGCCAGGCTTGGTTTTATTCTCGAAGTCGGGATTGGATATCTTTCATTAAACAGGGGAGCAAGAACCCTTTCGGGAGGCGAAAGCCAGAGGATCAGACTTGCAACCCAGATTGGTTCAAGACTTGTCAATGTTCTGTATATTCTTGACGAACCGAGCATAGGTCTTCATCAGAGGGATAACCGTCGTCTGATTTCTGCTCTTAAACATCTCAGGGATTCAGGTAATTCAGTAATTGTTGTTGAACACGACAGGGAGATGATCCTTTCATCAGATTATATAGTTGATATGGGGCCCGGTGCCGGACGAAATGGAGGTCTGGTTGTAGCTTATGGAAGTCCTGAAGAGATAAAACACTTCAATACCCTTACTTCGACATATCTCAATAACAAAAAAAGATTTATTATTCCGCATGAACGGAGGAAAGGAAACGGAAAATTCCTTATGATGAACGGTGCCTCGGGGCATAACCTCAATAATATCGATGTAGTGCTGCCTCTTGGTACATTTATCTGTGTGACCGGAGTCTCCGGAAGCGGAAAATCTTCACTTATCAACCAGACACTTCATCCTGCACTTGCAAGAAAATTCCATAACTCAGGGAAATCGCCCTTGCCATACAGGGAAATTATAGGCATGGAACAACTTGATAAAGTGATTGAGGTGAGCCAGTCACCAATAGGAAAAACGCCAAGATCAAATCCTGCCACATATACTGGTGTTTTTACCGACATCAGAAAACTGTTTGAGCAGACTACTGAAGCAAAGATCAGGGGATTTAGCGCCGGGAGATTTTCTTTCAACATCAAAGGAGGACGTTGTGAAAGTTGCGAAGGTGCGGGAATGAAGACTATCGAAATGAATTTCCTTCCGGATGTATATGTCCATTGTACTGAATGTAATGGCAAACGATACAATCGTGAAACACTTGAAGTCAAATATAAGGGACAGTCGATAAGTGATGTACTTGAAATGACGGTAAACATGGCCGTGGAATTTTTTGCTAATGTACCTTCGATATTTCATAAGATTAAAACACTCCAGGATGTCGGGCTGGGTTATATCAAGCTCGGGCAACAGTCTACAACCCTCTCAGGTGGTGAGGCACAGCGGGTAAAACTAGCAACAGAACTTGCACGGCGTGATACGGGAAAAACTTTATATATCCTTGATGAACCGACAACCGGTCTCCATTTTGAAGATGTCAGAGTATTGCTGGATGTACTCAATAAACTTGTTGACAGAGGCAACACAGTCATTGTCATCGAGCATAACCTCGATGTGATTAAAATGGCAGATTATATTATCGACCTAGGAAAAGAAGGGGGAAAAGAGGGGGGAAACATTATTTTTTCAGGATCACCGGAAAGACTTGTTGAATGCACTGAAAGCTATACCGGATTATTCCTGAAACCAGAATTGAAGGCATAAGATTTTGACTATATTTGAAACACTAAAAACTATATTATGGCCAAAGGGGATAAACCAGCTGATCTTATTAAAGATGCTTTTGAAGAAAAAACGTGGCATGAGATCCATACAACTGACTCATGGAGAGTATTTAAAATAATCTCTGAACTGGTTGAAGGTTTTGAAAAACTTTCCCGTATTGGCCCTTGTGTTTCAATTTTTGGTTCGGCAAGGACACATCATAATGATAAATACTACCGGCTTGCTGAAGACATTGCTTTTAAGCTGACCCAGAAAGGATATGGAGTAATTACAGGTGGTGGCCCCGGTATCATGGAGGCTGCAAATAAAGGAGCCAGACGTGGTAACGGGAAATCGGTAGGTATTAATATTGACCTTCCATTTGAACAGAGACCCAATCTGTATATTGATGCTGATAAACTCATCACTTTCGACCATTTCTTTGTCAGGAAAGTGATGTTCATGAAATATGCACAGGGATTCATTGTTCTGCCAGGAGGATTTGGAACATTTGATGAGCTCTTTGAAGCCATAACACTTATCCAGACAAGGAAAATCGGCAAATTCCCGATAATTCTGGTTGGAAAAAAATACTGGAGCGGGTTGATGGAATGGATAAAAGAGGAAATGCTTGCTGAAGAACACAACATATCGCCCGATGATCTTAACCTTTTTACTATTGTCGATGCTTCAGATGAAGCGGTGCAATATATTGTAAAGTTTTATTCCAGGTATCTTCTCAGCCCCAACTTCTGATATTAAAATAAGAGTTAACATAGAGAATTATTTCATAAAGTTATATTATTGTAAATCAATACTTTCCCCTCCTTTTTAAAAAGAGGGGTGTCAGGACCGATAGGTCATGACAGGGTGGTTGAAAAGTCTTTATCGATACCCCCTGTCCCGGCTAGATGGGACGAGTTGGTTTAATAATCTTGGTAATCAAAGAATGTCAAAAAGCTCTAAATATATATCAAACAGGATTGAGCTTAAATCAGTCAGAAAGAGATTGAGGAACAAATCAACACCAGCAGAGACAGCTCTATGAAAACTACTGAAAAACAAACAAGTGGAAGGGAAAAAGTTCAGAAGACAACATAGTATTAAAAACTATATAAGGTTTGCTGATAAAGTAGATTTTAATATTCTACCTCCATTTTTTTAAACTGGTATTCTTTCCCGGGAAAAACATTGATCATGATTTGCCCGATACATTCTATAATTCTGGCACCCATCTTAGTGACCTTTTCCAAAA